>CAZQGY010000027.1:0-24917 GCA_964593435.1 uncultured Flavobacterium sp.
TTATTCACAACTTAAAAAAATAGTTCATACACCAGATCGCAGCGGCATACTTTTTGAATAGTGGGCTTTATTTTCAAAGACCAATAGGCAAAAAGATATAGCGGAGAGCAGGAAATTGATGCTAATTGAACTTCAACGCTTTAATTGGAGATATTTTTGTAATTAGATAAGATGGAATTAATAAAATCAAGACGCATATAAGAATTGTTCCTGCATTTAAAAGTGCGATATGCAGAAAATTAATATCAACCGGAGCCGATGATACATAATAACTTTCTGGATTTAACGTGATGATTTCAAACTTTTTTTGGATAAACAACAACACAATTGCAGTTCCATTTCCCCAGAGTAAACCTCTTGAAATTAAATGTGCTGCGTTGTATAAAAATATTTTTCGGATGGACCAATTATTAGCACCGAGCGCTTTTAACATTCCAATTAGTTGAGTGCGTTCGAGAATTAAAACCAAAAGTGCCACCACCATATTTATGGTTGCAACGGCAATCATAATGATTAAAATGACTAAAATATTAAAATCGAAAAGTTTTAGCCATTCGAAAATACTGAAATATTTTTCAGAAATAGACACACTATTAAAAGTAGGCGGAATGGTTTTGTAAATATCTTGTGCGCGTTCGTCTAATTTTGAAAAATCGTCTATAAAAATTTCGTACGCTCCAAATTGAGATGGTTCCCATTTGTTGATACGTTGTAAATGTTCTAAATTACCTATTATATAAGAGGAGTCGAACTCTTTAAAACCAGAGTTATAAATTCCGGAAATGGTGAACTTTCGAACACTTGGCAATTTACCTTGTGTTTTCATAAAAAAGGTAGTAAACGAATTTCCTACTTTTAATTTTAATCGATTGGCTAAAAACTGAGAAATCAATACTTGATTGATGTCGCCTTCTTTATAGGTAGGGATTTTTCCTTCAACTAAAAAATCTTCCAAATTATTCCACTGATAGGTGTTGCCTACCCCTTTAAAAACAACGCCTTCAACATCAGTTTTGGTTCTAATTAATGCTCCTTTAGTAATTATGGGCTGCACGTGAGTAATGTATTTATTTTTTCTTAATTGAGAAATGGGCAATGTTTTAGAATCGAAGGGTTCTGCAGTTACTTGAGATTGGTTATCATCAAAATTTGAAACGATGATATGCCCATTAAGCGCTGCAATTTTTTCACGAATTTTTTGCTGCAAACCAATACCTGTTGCTACTGAGAGCACCATCATAAAAATACTTAAAGCAATAGCCCAAATAGCAATTTTTATAATTGGTGAAGAAACACTACTTTTATAACTTTTTGAAACAATAAGTCGTTTCGCAATAAAATATTCTAAATTCAAAATATATACTTATGAAATTTGAGTTCAAAAATACGTTTTTATTTATTTTAATACTATTATTTTCTTTTGGATGTTCATCTGTGAAAAAGTCAAAAGTCGAAAGTCAAAAGTCGAAAACAATAGTAACCAAAACAACAAGCCAAAAAATCAAAAACTTAGCCCTAAAAACAGGTGCCGAAAACTACAAAGAATATTTACCTTTATTGGCGAATAAAAAAATTGGAATTGTTACGAATCCTACTGGAATTATCAAATATCAATCAATTGATATTATATATGTACAAGATCCAAGAATTGATCCTCAAGCTAAAACAACAAATAAAGAAGTTTCTATAGTAGATTTTTTACTTAATAAAAATATTAGTATTCAAAAAATCTATGCGCCAGAACATGGATTTAGAGGAACCGCTGACGCAGGCGAAGTAATTAAAGATGGGAAAGACATCAAAACCAATTTACCTATTATTTCGTTATATGGAAATAATAAAAAGCCTAAATCCGAACAGTTAGAAAATATTGATATTATTGTTTTTGACATTCAAGATGTGGGTGCACGATTTTATACTTATATTTCTACTTTGCATTATGTGATGGAAGCTTGCGCAGAAAACAATATTGAACTTTTAGTTTTAGACAGACCCAATCCAAATGGAAGTATTACTGATGGACCCGTATTAGAAATGGAACATAAAAGCTTTGTAGGAATGCATCCCATTCCGGTTTTACACGGTATGACTATTGGTGAATATGCAAAAATGATTAATGGAGAAAAATGGTTAGCAAATGGTGTGACATGTAATTTAACCGTAATTCCTTGTACCAATTACAAAAGAGATATGCCGTATAGCTTACCCGTAAAACCTTCACCAAATTTACCAAATGATCAATCGATAAATTTATATGCGAGTTTGTGCTTTTTTGAAGGCACGAATGTAAGTGTGGGAAGAGGCACGGAAAAACAATTTCAAATATACGGTTCGCCATTTTTACTGAAAACTGATTTTTCATTTACTCCTATTCCGAATTTTGGAGCAAAAGAACCGATGCATAAAGACATTTTATGTTATGGAGAAGATTTGTCTAAAATCAAAAAAGTGAGTCGTTTAGAGTTGAAATGGCTAATAAAAGCATATGCCAATACTTCTGATAAAACTGTCTTTTTTAATGATTTTTTTACCAAATTGGCTGGAACTAAAAAACTTCAAGAACAAATAATTGAAGGTGTTTCTGAAAAGGAAATTAGAAAAAGTTGGGAAACTGACTTGAATACTTTTAAAGAAATGAGAAAGAAATATTTAATTTACAACTAAATCACAAAGGCATTTTTACTTTCATCTTCTCTACAATATTAAACGCTGCTGGACAAATCGCTACGTTTAGTAAAGTCAAATCCGTAATTTGATTGAACTTTTTTCTATCGGTATGCGGAAATTCTCTACACGCTTTTGGGCGCACATCGTATATAAAACATTTATTGTCCGACTCTAAAAACGTACACGGCACTGATTTCAACACATAATCATTATCTTCGTCTATTCGTAAAAACTGACTGATAAACTGTTGTGGCTTTTGCTTAAAATGTTTTGCAATTCGTTCCACATCAGCATCTGTAAATAACGGCCCAGTAGTTTTACAGCAATTAGCGCAATCGAGACAATCGGTTTTTTTAAATTCAGCATCATGTAAATCTTGCATTACATAATCTAAATTTTTTGGTACCCGTTTTTTTAACTTATCGAAATATTTTTTAGTTTCAATATGTGTATCTTTGGCTAACTTTTGAATTTCGTTTAACGATGGCTTCATTATTAATTTGTCTGAATGAACTACAAAGTTACGATTTTGAATATAGATTTAAGAATAACGAATGTTGAATTTTGAAATATAACGATGAAAGACCTTTTCGGAAAAGCCATATTAGATTACCAAACGAATAATTCACCAGAAGATTTAGTTACTGAAACTTCGATTTCAGAAGCAGATGAAATGCCTGTTTCTTATTTGTTTAGAACCTATAATGAAATGCCAGTATTGGAACAAAAAGCATTACAATTAGCAAAAGGAAACGTTTTAGATGTAGGTTGTGGTGCTGGAAGTCATGCATTAGCATTACAAAACGAAAGAAATCTAGAGGTTACTGCCATTGATATTTCGGAAAATGCTGTGAAAGCTTGTCAACTTCGTGGCATAGAAAATGTGAAAGTTGCCAATATTTTAGATTTAGATGTAGAAAATAAATTCGATACGATTCTTCTTTTGATGAACGGAACTGGGATTTTTGGCACCCTAAAAGAAACTGACAAATATTTACAGAAATTAAAATCGTTATTGAAAGAGGAAGGACAGATTTTAATTGATTCTTCAGATCTAATTTATATGTACGATCAAGATGAAGATGGCGCCTATTGTATTCCTGCAGAAGGTTATTATGGCGAATTGACTTTTACGGTGCAATATAAAGGAGAAACGGAAGGCACTTTTCCTTGGTTGTATTTGGATTACAATACACTTCAAAATGCTGCTATTGCAAATGGTTTAAAATGCGAATTACTTTTAGAAGGTGAACATTTTGATTATTTAGCGAGACTTTCAATATAAATTCCAAATTCCAATAAAAAAATTCCAAATTCCAATATTTAAAATCCCAAAAAACACAAAATCTATTTTTTGAAACACAGATCAAAGAAATTTTAAAATCTGTTAAATCCGTGTTGAAAAATGGTGAAAAATTTAAGTTTCAATTTTGGAATTTGGAATTTTTAATATTGGAATTTATTACGGTATATTCAAATATTTATGAGTTTGTAAAGACACTCGCCATTTTGGGTTGTTCATAACATACTCTACAATAAGCGGTGTCATTTCTTCTTTTTTGCTCCATTCGGGTTGTAAGAATAAAATGGCATTTTTATTTGTTTTTTCTGCTTGTTCTTCGGCAAAAACAAAATCGTGTTTGTTGTGAATTATAACTTTCAATTCGTTTGCAATTGCATAAGCAGATTCTACAGGTAGTTTATTTTTTTTTGGCGACAAGCAAAACCAATCCCAAGTTCCTGTTACTTCGTATGCGCCAGAAGTTTCAATATGAACATTTAATCCAGCTTTTTTTAATTGTTCTGTAATTGGATTCATATTCCATGTTAAAGGTTCTCCTCCAGTTATCACAATCGTTTCTGCATATTTTTTTGCATTCGTAATTATATTTTTTACTGCAGTTGGAGGATGTAAATCCGCATTCCAACTTTCTTTAACATCACACCAATGACATCCCACATCGCAACCGCCCACACGAATGAAGTAAGCTGCAGTTCCAGTATGAAACCCTTCGCCTTGTATGGTATAAAACTCTTCCATTAAAGGAAGCATTTCGCCTTTGTCTACTAATATTTGAGTTTCTTTATTAAGCATGTTTTATGTATTGGGTGCAAAGGTAATTTATTTAGAGTAAAAGGTAAAGGGTAAACGGTAAAAGTTTAAGAGTTAGAAATAACTCATAAAAAAACCGATAACTTTCGCTATCGGTTTTAAATAATTATTTTGTTTGTTATTTATTTAATGCTTGTAATGATTCTTTTACGAACACATCATTTGGATTTATTTCTGCTGCTTTTTTGAAATTTTCAATCGCTTTTACTTTATCTGTTGTAGCATAATTTGCTCCAATAAATGAATAGGTTTCAAAAAGATTTTCTTTTACTGCTGCTTTTGCCAATTCTGTTTCGCCTTTTGCAGTTACTGTTTTTACATATCCTTCATAATCTAAAACAGCTTGTGCATTAGCTTCTGGAGTTCCAATTACTCTGTTTAATTGTCCTTTGTAAAAATAAACATCTTGTGTGTTTGGAGAGATTCTAATTGCTTCTGCATACGCATTATTAGCTTTTACAAATTCTGCAGTTAATGCGGCTTTTTGAGCCGCTGTTTTACTTTCTGCATAGAATAAAATTGAATTTCCTAATAAAAAATTATCTCGACTATAACTTTTTGAATTTGTATTTTTCACCGCCAATTCAAATAATTTTGCAGCTTCTAAATACGCTTTTCCAGAATATAATTTAATTCCAATTTCTGTAAATTCTGTATTTAAATTTGGATTTAATTCTGCTGCTTTTGTTAAATCTGATATAGCTTCATTAAATTTAGTTTGATTAGAAATAATTCCTTTATCATCCATTGAAGTAGCTAATTTTGCTTTAGCCAAATACAAGTAGTCTTTACCATTTATTTTTTTAGCATCTACTTTTAACATATATTCACTAATAGATTTTATAGCGCCTTCAGGATTTCCGTTTTCAGAATAAGCGTATCCTAAATACTTAAACACTTTTGGATTTACTTTATCTAATTTTTGAATAGCTAATGCCTCCGCTTCTAATTCTTTCCATTTTTTTGATAAGATTAAGAAATCAGCATATTTAATTTTAGCATCTGTAGAAACATCTGTTAAACTCATATACTTTTTATAATCTTCTAAAGCGGCCGCAATTTTTTCTTCGAAAAGTGATTTTTTTGCATACGCCCAAGCTAAATTAGTTTCTGCTTTTTCACGAAATGCTGGTCCGTAACTAGGATTAATTGCCAATATATCATTAAATGCTTTTAACGCTTCTGGAAAAGCTTGCGCATTTCTTGTAATAATTGCCAATTGCAAAGGCGCTCTTAATAATGTTTTATCAAGTTCTCCTGCAGTTCTATAAGCCACATAAGCATCGTTAATATTTTTGTTGGCAACCAAAGCATCACCTAAAGCAATTTGCGCTAAAGCTGATTTTGGATCACTTGCTACGGCTAATTTTGCTGCCGCCAAAGCTTTAGAAGCATCTGGGCTAGTTGCTTTTAAATAAGCTTGAGTAATGAATATTTGTTCTTCTGTGTTTTTCTTTTTAGCAATTGCTAATGCAGAAGTAAAATTAGTTTCTGCTGCAGATGAATTACCTTCTAATAAATTTAATTGTCCTAAACCAATTAAATTTAGATGTCCTGCATCTTTAGCTACTTTACCTTTTTCAAAATATACTTTTGCCGAATCTTGTTTTTCTAATGCTAAATATACTTGACCAAGATAAAAGTAATTTTTACCTTTATCTGGCGCTGATTCAACCATTGATTTTAATGATTTTCTAGCTTCAGAAAATTTTTCTGCATCGATTGTTTTCTTTACTTGCTCTAAATCTTGAGCATTTACTGCAACTGCAGATAAAATAGTGACAAAACTTGATAAAATAATTGTTCTCATTTCTTCTTCTTTATTTCTTTTTATTACTTTTTACAATTCTTATTTCTCTTGTTGGAATTTTAACTGGCGCTAATCCAGATTTTAGAATAATTCGCTGTCCAACTTCGCTTTTTACAAAAGAAGCAAAACCCATGCCTAAACCTGTTCTTCCTTGACAATTTAACAGATATATTTTTCTTGTAAATGGATATTCTTTTGTTTCAATATATGACTGAGTAGGTTTTACCGCTTTTTGAATACTTTTGCCCACGGCTAAAACTTTAACTTCTTTTATTGTGCTTTCTAACTCAATTGATGGATTTAGTAACCAATTTACTCCCACAAAACCAATTGAATTATTATTTTCAGATACAAATTTAATAACTTCTAAATTACTTTTTAAAGCCGTTACATTTTTTGATAATGATTTAACATTTGCTTTTTCCATTAAATAACTTAATGTGCTAGAATTTTCGTTATCAAAAACAAATTGAACATCGGTGTTTTTGCCTTTTAATATTTCAAAAACTTCAGATACTGTAATTGTAGTTTTTGAAGATTTTTGATTTACTACAAGTGCAATAGCATCTGAACAAAAAGGGGTGTTTTTGCCTATTACATCAATAGCTTTTAATTTGTCTTCTTGCGATTTAGTCAATTCGTGTGAAAGAACGGCAATATCAATTTTACGTTGTAATACTAAATTTACTATATCCGAATCTGCTTGAGGAATTAATTTTATATTGGCTTTTGGATATTTACTTTCAAAAACCATTTCTTGATCTTCCACAATTGGCAACAAAGATTCATCTACATAAATTTCAGCTTTTCCTTTTACATAAGATTCGTCTTCAGTACTATTTTCAGATTTTTTACACGAAAAAAATACTAAAATTGTAAAAACAAAAATGGATATAATTAGATTAATTTTACTCTTCATCCTCTTTTTTTATTAATCTGTAAAATCTGAAACTAGCGTATAAAACTAATAAGCCTCCAAATATTCTTCTTCTTGTCATAGTTACTTCTAAAGGAAAATTATCCCAAAAAGTAACCAAATATGCTAAAACCAAATAAAAACAGAATATTAAAAGTCCTAAAATAAACAGAAATCGCTGTTTGGGCGATTTCTGTTTTAATTTATTTAACCAATTCATATTATTCTGAAGCAGTAATTTGAATTGAAATAGGTAATGTATAGTATTGTTTTACACTTCTACCATTATATACACCTGGTGTCCATTTTGGTGATTTAGTTAAGATTCTAGTTGCTTCTTTAGCTAAACCTAATCCTGCAGGACTTTCTTTTACAATTTGGATGTCTCTAATAGATCCATCATCCCAAACTACAAATTTTGCAATAACAGTACCGGTTGTAGTTTCATCTACTTCTGGCAAACGGAATGAACTTGCAATTTGTTTTCTAAATGCATTCATACCACCTGGAGGCGACGCTTGAACTTGCACTGAAGTAAAAATTTGATTGTAATCTGTATCATCTCCTTTTTGTTCTTCTTCAGCTTGCTCTCCTTCTTTCTGTTTAGATGCATTAGGATCACCTTTTGCGTCTTCCGAACCTGTTTTTTTGTCTTTGAAATCATCTGTAGGAGGAATTTCTTTATCAGTAGTTTTTTTAGCAACTACAACAGGAGGTACATTTTTAACAATGTCTACCACAGATTTTACCTTTTTAACAGGTTCTTTTTTAATTTCTTCAAGAATCTTTTCTTCTTTTTTCTTTACTGGAGTTTTTACTTTTTTAAGTTCTACTTTAGTAATTACTTCCTCGTCTTTGTCTTTACTTTTCATAGAAAGATAAAGTGCAAAAACCAATCCGATAAAAAATATTGAAGATACAATTAATGCTAAAACTGTTCTCTTTGAACTATTTGTTCTTAATTCGTATGCACCATAACTTTTATTACGTCCTTCGAATATATTGTCAATTAAACTAGCATCGCTAAGGTTTACATTTCCACTCATTTTACTATAATTAAAGTTATTTTATCTTTTTGTCTTCAAGCATCTTTAAGTCGCCTGGAGTTACATCAACAATCGAATAAGAACGTGGTTTAATAATGGCCATTTCATCTAGTATATCAACTACGTTTTTATAACTTGCCGATTTGCTCGCTTTTATAAGAACTGTTAAACCTTCTTTATTAGGATCATCAACATGTTCAACTACATATTTGTTATGTGCTAAAATTGCTTTTCTGATTCCTTTACCACCATAATTTTCTAATTTTGGTTTACCATCTATACCATCTTCCATGTATGGGGCGTCAGTTAAACCAATATAGTATACTAACTTATCATTTTTACCTAACACAACAGTTAATGTTCTCCAAGCTGGAGTTTCAGGTAAATCATCTGGAGGAAGTTCCGTATTGTCTGGTAAAGACAAATCCATAGATTGTGGCTTAGACAATGTGGTCGTTAGGATAAAGAAAGTAATTAACAAGAAAGCTAAATCAACCATCGCTGTTAAATCAACGCCTGGATTTGATTTTTTACTTCTTACTTTACCGCCTTTACCGCCACCGCCACCGGTATTTAATTCTGCCATGTTGTATTTTTATTTAATTAAAAATCTGAATCTCTTAGTGAAGTTACTAAATAAAAATTATTCACATTCTGTTTTTGAAGAATATCAAATATTCTTTTAACAACAGGATATTTTTCTTTAGAATTACCTTTTATAGCTACTTCAATTTCTTTAATTCTCTCTACGCCTCTACCTTGTTGTTCTAAAATTACAGCCTCACTTGCATAAAAAACCCAATCAGAAAGTTCGTTATCAGAAATATCTCCCTTATAGGGAATACCTGCTTGAACATTTGGTTTGTTTCTTTCTGCATTTTTAAGCTTTAATAAAGACTTCAATTCGTCTAAAGGAACACCAAATGACTCTAATAAAGAGAAATCTTTTTTCTCTGCATCAGTAAAATCAACGTTGTATTTTAATGACATTGATTCCAACGCCGCAAGTCTTGTCTCTCTATCTGACATTCCTAAATACACTGCGCTATCACCAATTGTAATTGTCATTAAATTTCTTTCTGGCAATTTAGCTTTTGCTGTTGAAGCAGGCGTATCTACTGGCTTAGGCTCAGGTACTTTTGATGTTGCTGTCATGATAAAAAAGGACAATAACAAAAACGCAACGTCACACATGGCCGTCATGTCTATTCTTGTGCTTTTTTTAGATGTTTTTATATTTGCCATTTTACTTTATTTTAACTTAATAATATTTTATGAAATCTTAGTTGCTTCCTTTAGCTCTTTTGTAAGCTTGAGAAATTGCGAAACCAGCTTCGTCAATAAAATAAGTTAAAGTATCAATTTTTGAAGTAAAATAGTTGTAAGCGATAACTGCTAAAGTTGAAGTTGAAATACCTGTAGCCGTGTTAATTAACGCCTCAGAAATACCATTTGCTAATTCTGCTTGATCTGGAGTACCTTCTGCTAATCCAGCGAATGCTTTAATCATACCAGATACTGTTCCTAATAATCCTAATAATGTACCAATTGATACTAAAGTAGAAATAATAGTTAAGTGTTTTTCTAACATTGGCATTTCTAATGATGTAGCTTGTTCTACTTCTTTAGTAATGTTTTCTGTAGCTGTATCTACATCTAAACCATCTTTTTTAACTTGCTCCGATTTTAATAAACCTGCTTTTATAACATTGGCAACAGAACCTTCTTGTTCATCACAAGCAGCAATAGCGCCTTGAACATCTCCAGTTTTAATTTGAGATAACACTCCTTTTACGAAATTATCTAAATTTCCTTTTCCAGCTGCTTTTTTCAAAACGATAAATCTTTCTACAGAGAAAACGATAGTCATTAATAATAATCCCATTAACACAGGAACAATCATACCTCCTTTAAAAACCATACCTAAATAGTTTCCTGGTAAAGGTTGTCCAGCTGGATCACCTTTAACGAAGTTTGCTGGTGCTCCCATTACAAATTTCCATAATAAAGCTCCAATAACTATACAAATAACAATAGTTAAAGATGCAAAAACACTACTTCCTTTGCTTCCTTTGTTCTCTACAGAAACGTTTAAATCCTGTCCCATTTTTTTTAAAATTTTTAGTTTGAATTGATTAATTATTTGATTTCAATTTTATTTTGATAGTCGCAAATTTATGTGAATTAGATTTGAAAAAAAAACTAATTTCATAAAATTTACATTAACTTTTTGAAATTATGCAACAATCATACCAAAAAAGAGATATAGTAAGATTATTTTCAATATTAAAGGTAATTATTTAACAATTATTCAAAAAATTTATAATATTAATTGTTTTTTTAATGTTAAGAGATTGTAAAGTTTTTACAATTTTGTTTTATTTTTATAAAATCAAATAGTTTTAATGTTTCAAAACAACGTAATGAGGCTTGTTTTTTACGTTTCGAAATCATAAAAAAAACGTTTTCTGATAATGATTTCTGAAATTTCGGAAGGAATTATTTTTTCAAAAGTTCAATAATTTTATTTTCAACAACATGGCTATTCCAATTTTGGTCAATGTTTTCCATTTTCAATACTTCTTGCATGATTTCGTTTTGTCTATCTCCAATTGCTAAAGCTTCTGAGTAAGGTTGGTGACTAAACGTAACACGAGAGTATAATGGCACCCACAATTGAGGGTATTTATCTGAAAACCATTTTTCTATTTTCTTTTGCAATAAGAAATTGGTATTTGCTGTTTTTGAGCTCATTTCCATAAAATTTCTATACGAAAGTTCGGCAATAGCATCAGCATTTGGTTTTCGAGAATTTTCGTAATCATTTAACAAATTAGCCCAATCATCTCCATATTTTTCAAACATTTCCTCCAAAACGGTAATGTCTTCAAATCCCGCATTCATTCCATGACCATAAAATGGCACTATCGCATGACAAGCATCGCCAATAAGCGCCACTTTATCACTAAATGTCCAAGGAAAACACTTCATTGTTACTAAATAACTTGTTGGGTTTTTGAAGAAATCTTCTACTAAATTTGGAATTACTTCTTTAGTATCAGGAAAATAATTAGCAAAGAAACCAACTAATTGATCCTTACTTTCAATGGATTCAAAGGAATTTTCACCATCATGAGGCATAAAAAGTGTGCAGGTAAAACTTCCATCTAAATTAGCCAATGCCATTAACATAAAATTTCCTCGAGGCCAAATATGCAAGGACTTTTTATCTAATTTATGTGTACCATCTGGGTTGGCAGGTATATTTAATTCTTTATAGCCAATATTTAAAAATTCTTGTGAATAATTAAACATGCTTTGACGTTGCATTTTATGCCTGATTCGAGAAAAAGCGCCATCGGCACCAAAAGTAATATCATAATCATGTGTAGTCCACTCGCCTTTTTCAGAATCACCTATAGAAATTGTTGCAGTTGTTAAATCTACATCCCAAACTTTTTCTTCAAAGAAAAAAACGACTCCAGCTTTTTCAGCTAAATCGACCATTTTTTTATTCAACAGACCTCTTGAAAGCGAATAAATTACTTCGCCATCTTTTCCATAAAACTGTTCATTAACGGTGTCTTTTTCCGTGTGAATGGCACGTTTTTCAACCGGAATACCTATACTTAAAACTTCTTGGTCCAAACCAACATCGCGTAACGCTTTTACACCTCTGTCTGACAAAACAAGATTAATAGAACGTCCTGAAAAATTCATTTTTCGAATATCTGGACTTCTATCATATACATGAACAGTATGACCTCGTTTTCTTAAATAAATTCCTAATAAAGTACCCACTAATCCGGAACCTACTATTGCAATTTTTTTTGGCGTTTGCTTTGACATATACTATTTACTACTTATGTAGTTTTAAAAAAATACGTTTTTGTTTGATTATTAAAACTGAACGCGGTTACCAACGTTTAGTTTTTGAGATTTTGCAAGAATTCCACACATGTGAAACAACATTCTTGCTCCTACATTTCCATCCCAATCGTCATTTTCTCCAGGTGCTACTTCCACTAAATCAAAACCAATGATTTCTTTACCTGAATTAGCTAATAAATTAAATAAATAAGTAGCTTGTTCAAATGAAAAACCACCTGGAACAGGCGTTCCTGTATTTGGACAATACCATGGGTACATTCCATCAATATCAAAAGATATAGTAACTTTTTGTGGTAACTGCGAGATGATTTCTTCACATTGTTGTTTCCAAGTTTGTCCTTCGAAGGCTTTCGCTTTCATATCAGCATCTGTGTGGACAATAACTCTGCCTTTAGCTTCTTTCACTATACTTACTTCTTGCTCGCAAAAATCTCTAATTCCGACTTGTACAATTTTTGAAACTTGAGGAATTTGTAATGTATTATACATTATTGAAGCGTGTGAATAGGTAAAACCTTCATAAGCTACGCGTAAATCCATATGAGCATCTAAATGCAAAATACCAAAACTATCATGTTTTGTAGCCAAAGCTTCATAATAACCAAGTGGCGTGCTATGATCACCTCCTAAAAGGGCTACTTTTTTTCCTTTATTTTGCCAAAATAATACTTTTTCTTTCACTTCGGAATGAAGCGTTCTGCATGCTGTATTGATTTTATGCAAATCTTCCATTAAAGCAGGAAACGTTTCTACATCTTCGCCATTTTCAAGAGCTTCAATAATAGGTTGCGCTAAGTTTTTATATTTTTCAGAGTTTTTTGCCCAATCTTGAGGCGCATCTTCCATATAAATTCCGAGTTTCCATAATTCTGGAAAATCTTGATGCAATAAATCTACTTGAAAAGAAGCATCAAAAATAGCAGCAGGACCTTCAGAGGCTCCCGCTCCATAACTCACTGTAACTTCCCAAGGCACAGGAATAACAATAATTTCTGATTCTTCGGCTGTAAAAGGTAATCCAAAAACGGTAGCATCGGCTAAACCAGGTTGTGATGGATCGAAATTTTCTATTTTTTGTTGTTTATTCATTTTGGATATTCGGATTATAGATTATTACGTTATAATTTATTCTGAAAATATTTTATAAACTTAATAATCATTTATTTTAAAATTCCTTTTTTCAAAATTTGTCCAAAATTATAAATGTCTTCAAAAGACGTATAAAATGGAACTGGTGCTAAACGTATCACATTTGGTTCGCGCCAATCTGTAACCACACCATTTTGCATTAAATAGGTAAATAATTCTTTACCTTGTCCGTGTAAATATACCGACAATTGACAACCTCTTTCAGATTGATTAGAAGGCGTGATGACTTCAAAATTCGCTTGTGGGATTTCTTTATCGATTTCATGTAGAATAAATTCTAAATAAGAAGTGATTTGATTTCTTTTCACAATTAATTTTTCCATACCTACTTGGGCAAACATTTCTACAGTTGCTAAATAAGGCGCTAAAGATAAAACGGGTAAGTTACTCACTTGCCAACCGTTAGCTCCTTCAACGGCATCAAAATTGGGTTCCATTAAAAATCTACGAGATTTATTATGCCCGTACCAACCTGCAAATCGGTCTAAATCTTTATTTGTATGATGTTTTTCGTGTATAAAATATCCAGAAGCATTTCCTGGACCAGAATTCATATATTTATAACTACACCACGCAGCAAAATCGACATCCCAATCGTGTAAATTTAATTCAATATTTCCTGCAGCATGGGCTAAATCCCATCCTACAAGCGCACCTGCTTTATGTCCAGCTGCGGTGATAGTTTTCATATCAAAAACTTGACCTGTATAATAGTTAACGCCACCTATAAAAACTAACGCTAACTCGTCTCCTAACTCTTCAATTTTTGCTAAAATATCTTCTGGACGAGTTGTTAATTCACCATCTCTGCGTTTGATTTCAACAATAGCGTCTTCTGGAGCAAAACCGTGAAATTTCACTTGACTTTGCAACATATATTGATCTGAAGGAAAGGCTTTTTCTTCACATAAAATTTTAATTCTTTTGCCTTTTGGTTGGTAAAAAGAAACTAAAAGTAAATGTAAATTTACAGTTAATGTATTCATTACGCCTACTTCTGAAGGCTTTGCTCCAACAATTTTAGATAACGGTTCGCAAAATCTTTCATGATAATCCCACCATGGCTTTTCCGAATAAAAATGACCTTCTACAGCCATATTTGCCCAATCATCCATAATGTCATCAACATATTTTTTGGTGATTTTTGGTTGTAATCCTAATGAGTTTCCAGTAAAATAAATTACATTTTGATTGTTATGTTGTGGAAAATAAAATTCGTTTTTATACGATTTTAATTCATCTTGAGCATCTAAGCTTATTGCGAAATCTCTAGTATTTTGAAAGTTCATTTTTAGTAGGTATTAAAGCGTAAAAGTAACAAAAAAATAAGATATAAAAAAACCCAACATTTCGTTGGGTTTATATTTTAAGAAACTAAAATAAGTTCAGATAATCAATTATAAAATTAACATCGCATCACCGTAAGAGTAGAAATTATATTTTTCTTTTATGGCAATTTCATATGCTTTTTTCATTAAATCATGACCACAAAAGGCAGAAACCATCATTAATAAAGTTGATTTTGGTGTATGAAAATTGGAAACCATAGCATCTGCTAAGCTAAAATCATATGGCGGATAAATAAATTTGTTTGTCCATCCTGAATATGGATTTAACGTTCTCATCGAAGAAACTGTACTTTCCATGGCACGCATAGAAGTAGTACCAATACAACACACTTTATTTTTTTTCGTTCTGGCTCCGTTAATAATATCACACGCTTCTTGTGTAACCACCATTTCTTCCGAATCCATTTTATGTTTTGATAAATCTTCCACTTCAACTGGATTAAAAGTACCCAATCCTACGTGTAAAGTAACTTCCGCAAAATTAATTCCTTTAATTTCAAGTCGTTTCATTAAATGCTTAGAGAAATGTAAACCAGCAGTTGGTGCGGCTACAGAACCTTCTTCTTTAGCGTAAATAGTTTGGTAACGCTCCGCGTCTTCTGGAGTTACTTCACGATTAATATATTTTGGTATAGGTGTTTCACCTAATTCAATTAATTTTTCTCTAAATTCTTCATACGATCCGTCATATAAAAAACGTAATGTTCTTCCACGAGAAGTCGTATTGTCAATAACTTCAGCAACTAACGAATCGTCATCGCCAAAATATAATTTATTTCCAATTCTAATTTTACGTGCTGGGTCAACTAAAACATCCCATAAACGTTGTTCTGCATTTAATTCTCTTAATAAGAAAACTTCAATTCTTGCACCTGTTTTTTCTTTATTTCCGTATAAACGAGCTGGAAAAACTTTAGAATTATTAAGCACCATTACATCGCCATCATCAAAATAATCAATAATATCTTTAAACATCTTATGTTCAATTTCACCTGTTTTTCTGTGAATAACCATTAAACGAGATTCATCTCTATTTTCTGAAGGAAATTCGGCTAATAATTCTTCTGGCAAATTAAACTGGAAGTGTGATAATTTCATATATTGAGTTTAAAAGTTTAGGGTTTAAAAGTTTATATGTTTTAAACCGTGTGCAAATATACGATTGTGAGATAGGCGTTGTCAAGTAAAAACGTATATATTTTTGAATTCATGGCAAAGACGGCAATTCGCAACGTATTTTTAATGAATAAAGTAAGAGAAAATTAAATTTCACTAATAAAAGACTTCTTAAAAATTAGAAATTAGTTGAAAAAAAATCCCAATAAAATCGGGATTTTTTTAATTTATTTTCTGTCATCAAATTTTACAAAATCTCTTAATGGATGACCTGTATACACTTGTCTTGGACGACCAATTGGTTCTTTATTCACTCTCATTTCTTTCCATTGTGCAATCCATCCTGGTAAACGACCAATTGCAAATAAAACCGTAAACATATCTGTAGGAATTCCTAATGCACGGTAAATAATACCAGAATAGAAGTCAACGTTTGGATATAATTTTCTTTCTACGAAATACGGATCTACTAAAGCAGATTCTTCTAATTTTTTGGCAATAGCCAAAATTGGGTCATTCACACCTAACTCGGCTAAAACTTCATCAGCTGCTTTTTTGATGATTTTTGCTCTCGGATCGAAATTTTTATATACTCTATGTCCAAATCCCATTAAACGGAATTCGTCATTTTTATCTTTTGCTTTTGCTAAATATTTATCAGCATCACCACCATCTTTTTGAATGGCTTCTAACATTTCCAATACGGCTTGATTTGCACCACCATGTAATGGGCCCCATAACGCTGAAACACCTGCAGAAATAGATGCAAATAATCCTGCGTGAGAAGAACCTACCATACGAACTGTAGAAGTTGAACAATTTTGCTCATGATCTGCGTGTAAAATAAATAATTTATCTAATGCAGCTACAACTGTAGGGTTAACATTGTAAGGTCCTGTAGGCAATTTGAACATTAATTGCATAAAATTATCTACATAACCAATCGTATTATCGTAATAATTTAATGGGAATCCCATGCTTTTTCTGTATGTCCAGGTTGCTAAAACTAGGAATTTACCCATAGTTTTACAAATGGCTTCATACATTTCTTTTTCATTTTCAACATTTACTACTTTTGGATTAAAAGCTGTAAGCGCACTTGTTAATGCAGACAAAACGCCCATTGGGTGAGCTGTTTTTGGAAAACCATCAATGATGTTTTTCATTTCTTCATTAACTAAAGTATATTTTCGAATGTTGGTTTCAAAATCTGATAGTTGTTCTCTTGTTGGTAATTCACCAAAGATTACTAAGTACGAAACTTCTAAAAAGTCCGCTTTTGCAGCTAAATCTTCAATAGAATACCCTCTATATCTTAAAATCCCTTCTTCACCATCAAGAAACGTAATATCACTTTTACAAACACCAGAATTTTTATATCCTGGATCGTAAGTAATTGCACCTGATAAATCTCTTAATTTACTAATATCAATAGCTGTTTCATTTTCGCTTCCCACCATAACAGGAAGTTCAAATTTGTTTCCATTAATTTCTATAATTGCATTTTTTGACATGATAATATGTATATTTTGTAAGTATAATAATCTTAGTTGCGAATTTAACAATTATTTCTTGAATTTTAAAATTAATGTATAGATAAATTGCACAATAGGTATATATAAAATTTATAGTGAATATTGAACCTAAGAAACTTTTCTAACTAATTAAAAAATAGCTAAATATAACTTTCAAAAATACTGAGCAAAAAATTAAAGCTTCAAAAAAAAACACCTAAATGGTTTTTTTAGACCAAAAGGTGTTCTGTTAAGGAAATTTGTGAGTTACTGAAACGAGTTCAGTATGACAAATATTATTTTACTTTAAAAGCATTTGCGCCTGGAAAGTACGCTACTTCGTTTAATTCTTCTTCAATTCGTAATAATTGATTGTATTTTGCCATACGATCTGAACGAGAAGCAGAACCTGTTTTAATTTGTCCACAGTTTAACGCCACTGCTAAATCTGCAATGGTATTGTCTTCTGTTTCACCTGAACGGTGACTCATTACTGAAGTATAGCCTGCATTATGTGCCATATTTACAGCTGCAATTGTTTCAGATAACGTACCGATTTGATTTACTTTAATTAAAATTGAATTGGCAATTCCTTCTTTGATACCACGAGACAATCTGTCTACATTTGTTACAAATAAATCATCACCAACTAATTGTACTTTGTTACCAATTTTATCTGTTAAGTACTTCCAACCTTTCCAATCGTCTTCATACATACCATCTTCAATTGAAATAATTGGATATTTTGAAGCCAATTCCGCTAAATAATTAGCTTGTTCTTCAGACGTTCTAATTTTTCCACCAGCGCCTTCAAATTTTGTATAATCGTATTTTCCATCTACATAAAATTCAGAAGCCGCACAATCTAAAGCTATCTTTACATCATCTCCAAAGGAATATCCAGCGGTTTCAACTGCTAATTTAATCGTATCTAAAGCGTCTTCTGTTCCACCAGCTAAATTAGGTGCAAAACCCCCTTCATCACCAACAGCTGTTGATAAATTTCTATCGTGTAATACTTTTTTCAAGTTGTGAAAAATCTCAGTCCCCATTTGCATCGCGTGAGTAAATGAAGTAGCTTTTACAGGAATAATCATAAATTCCTGAAATGCAATTGGTGCATCTGAATGCGAACCACCGTTTATGATATTCATCATTGGAACTGGCAAAGTATTTCCAGAAACACCTCCAACATACCTATATAAAGGCATACCTAATTCGTTTGCTGCCGCTTTTGCAACAGCTAATGAAACACCTAAAATGGCATTAGCTCCAAGATTTGATTTATTTGGCGTACCATCTAACTCAATCATCATTTTATCAATAGCATTTTGTTCAAAAACTGACATACCAACTAATTCTGACGCAATAGTCGCATTTACATTTTCAACAGCTTTTAAAACACCTTTTCCCATGTATGGTTTTCCGCCGTCACGTAATTCAACAGCTTCATGTTCGCCAGTTGAAGCGCCAGATGGAACTGCTGCTCTTCCTAAAATTCCATTTTCTGTAATTACATCAACTTCAACAGTAGGATTACCTCTTGAATCTAATATTTGTCTTGCGTGAACTTTAATTATTATACTCATATTTAATTATTTTTTAAATTCTTTATTATTAACTTAACAAAGTTAAATATATTTTTTTTCGAATTTCGTAATTAGTATAAAACTTATAAACGATAACGTTTTAGTTTTTAGAAGTTTTTATGTTTGTAATAAATTCATCAAATAAGTAACTTGAATCATGAGGTCCAGGACTTGCTTCTGGATGATATTGAACAGAAAAACAATTTTTAAATTTCATTTTCATACCTGCAACGGTTCCGTCATTTAGATGAACGTGTGTTAATTCAAAATCAGGATGATTTTCTAATTGTTCTTTGTTTACAGCAAATCCGTGATTTTGAGAAGTAATTTCGCCCTTTCCCGTTACCAGATTTTTTACAGGATGATTAATTCCTCTATGTCCGTTAAACATTTTATAAGTTGAAATTCCATTTGCTAAAGCAATCACTTGATGTCCTAAGCAAATTCCAAACAATGGTTTATTTTCAGACAAAATACTTCTTGCTACTTCTTGCGCAGCTACTAATGGATCTGGATCTCCAGGACCATTTGATAAGAAATATCCATCGGGATTAAACGCTTTCATTTCGTTAAAAGTGGCATCATATGGAAACACTTTAATATAACAATCACGTTTTGCTAAATTTCTTAAGATATTTGTTTTAATTCCTAAATCTAAAGCGGCAATTTTGTATGTAGCATTTTCATTTCCGAAAAAATAAGGTTTTTTAGTAGAAACCACCGAAGCTAAATCCAAACCTTCCATATTAGGTGCTTGTTCTAATTTAATTTTCAAATCATCAATTGAACTTCCGTCTGTAGAAATAATTACATTCATAGCGCCATTATCTCTGATATAACTAACTAAAGCGCGAGTATCAACATCTGAAATTACAATTAAGTTTTGTTTTTCCAGGTAATCATATAAACTTTCAGAAGCCGCTTCGCGAGAATAGTTCATACTAAAATTTTTACAAACTAATCCAGAAATTTTTACAGTATCTGATTCTACTTCATTAACATTTACGCCATAATTACCTATATGGGCATTGGTTGTGACCATAATTTGCCCAAAATATGAAGGATCAGTAAATATCTCTTGATAGCCTGTTGTTCCAGTATTAAAAGCGATTTCTCCAAAAGTTGTACCTGAAATTCCAATTGATTTTCCGTAGAAAATAGTACCGTCTTTAAGTAAAAGAACTGCTTGTTGTTTGTTGTTGTATTTCATCAGTTGTTGTAGTTTTAAAAAATAGATAAGCTTCAAATTTTGAGTTACCTTATTTATATTGCAAAATTACGTTATAGTATTTATAAAAAAAAAGGATAAACAAAAATTTGTTTATCCTTTTTTAATTATTTTAAATCAAATGTTTCATGATTATTCAGAAGCTTCTGTTGTTTCAGTTGATTCAGCAGCAGGAGTTTCCACTACAGTTTCATCTGCTTTTTTAGACTTACCTCTACGAGTAGAAGCTTTTTTAACTTCTTTTTTAGCAGTTGAATAAATCGTATTAAAATCTACAAGTTCAATCATAGCCATATCAGCGTTATCCCCTAAACGGTTTCCTAACTTAATGATACGTGTATAACCACCTGGACGATCAGCCACTTTATCAGCTACTTCTCTAAACAATTCTGTTACAGCATATTTACTTCTTAAATAAGAAAAACAAATACGTCTGTTGTGCGTTGTATCTTCTTTTGATTTTGTTACAAGAGGCTCAATAAATTGTTTTAAAGCTTTCGCTTTAGCTACAGTAGTATTAATACGCTTGTGTTCAATTAGAGAACATGCCATATTAGCAAGCATTGCTTTTCTATGACCTGTTTGTCTACTTAAATGATTGAATTTTTTTCCGTGTCTCATGACGTAATTATTTTATCTTCATCTTGCATCAATCCGCTTTGGAGAGCAAAATATGAATGAATTATTCTTTATCTAACTTGTATTTTGCTAAATCCATCCCAAAAGTAAGGTTTTTATTTGCCACTAACTCATCTAATTCAGTTAGTGATTTTTTACCGAAATTACGGAATTTCATTAAATCGTTTTTATTGAAAGAAACTAAGTCTCCTAGAGTATCAACTTCAGCCGCTTTTAAGCAATTTAATGCTCTAACTGATAAATCCATATCTACTAATTTAGTTTTCAATAGTTGTCTCATGTGTAATGATTCCTCATCATAAGACTCAGTTTGAGCAATTTCATCAGCCTCTAGAGTGATTCTTTCGTCAGAAAACAACATAAAATGGTGAATCAACGTTTTAGCTGCTTCTGTCAATGCATCTTTAGGATTAATTGAACCATCCGTTTTGATTTCGAAAACTAATTTTTCGTAATCTGTTTTTTGTTCAACACGGAAGTTTTCAATTGAATACTTCACATTTTTTACAGGCGTATAAATAGAGTCTGTAAAAATTGTTCCAATAGGAGCATTTGGTTTTTTATTTTCTTCAGCAGGAACATATCCTCTACCTTTTTCGATAGAAAGTTCCATGTTGATAGTTGTTTTGCTATCTAAATTACAAATTACTAAATCTGGATTTAAAACTTGAAAACCAGAGATAAATTTTTGAAAATCACCAGCTGTAATTTGATCTTTACCAGAAAGTGAGATAGAAACTGATTCATTATCTACATCTTCAATTTGACGTTTGAAACGTACTTGTTTAAGATTTAAGATAATTTCAGTTACATCTTCTACTACACCAGAAATTGTTGAAAATTCATGTTCAACCCCTTCTATTCTTACAGATGTAATAGCAAAACCTTCTAATGCAGAAAGTAAAACTCTTCTTAAAGCGTTACCAACTGTTAATCCATAACCAGGTTCTAAAGGTCTAAATTCGAATTTACCTTCAAAATCGGTAGAATCGATCATGATAACTTTATCGGGCTTTTGAAAATTAAATATTGCCATATCTTCGACTAATGTCAATTATTATTTGTTATACAACTCAACGATTAGTTGCTCTTTAATGTTTTCTGGAATTTGAAGTCTTTGAGGAACCGTTACAAACGTACCTTGTTTCGTATCATTATTCCAAGTAATCCACTCATATACAGCAGAATTGTTAGCCAAAGAGCTTTCAATTGCTTCAAGAGATTTAGATTTTTCACGTACTGCAACAACATCTCCAGGTTTTAAGTGGTAAGAAGGTACATTTACCAATTCACCATTAACTGTAATGTGTCTGTGAGAAACGAATTGACGAGCAGATCTACGAGTAGGTGCAATACCCATTCTGTACACTACATTATCTAAACGAGCTTCACAAAGTTGTAACAAGATTTCACCTGTTACACCTGAAGCAGCAGCTGCTTTTTCAAATAAATTTCTGAATTGACGCTCTAAAATACCATACGTGTATTTTGCTTTTTGCTTTTCCATTAACTGGACAGCATATTCAGATTTTTTACCTCTTCTTTTTGCCAAACCATGTTGACCAGGAGGATAATTTCTTCTTTCGAAAGCTTTATCTTCTCCGAAAATTGCTTCACCAAACTTACGGGCGATTCTTGTTTTTGGACCAGTATATCTTGCCATTTTACAAATTTTAATTTAAGGTAGGGATTATGAATTAAGGTCTTTCCTTCGATAATCTAAATTCCTACCTTTGTTTTATACTAATTGTTATACTCTTCTTCTCTTTGGAGGACGACATCCATTATGAGGCATTGGAGTAACATCAATAATTTCAGTTACTTCAATTCCACTGTTATGAATTGATCTAATAGCAGATTCTCTACCATTTCCTGGACCTTTAACGTAAACTTTTACTTTTTTTAGTCCAGCTTCAAGAGCTACTTTTCCACAATCTTCAGCAGCCATTTGGGCGGCGTACGGAGTGTTCTTTTTAGAACCTCTGAAACCCATTTTACCGGCTGATGACCAAGAAATAACTTCACCTTTCTTGTTTGTTAAAGAAATGATGATGTTGTTAAAAGTAGCACTAATATGTGCTTCTCCAGAAGACTCAACGATAACTTTACGTTTTTTTGCAGTTGCCTTAGCCATATTATTTACTATTTAGTTGCTTTTTTCTTGTTAGCAACAGTTTTTCTTTTACCTTTTCTTGTTCTCGAGTTGTTTTTCGTTCTTTGACCTCTTAAAGGTAATCCCGCTCTGTGGCGTATACCTCTTTGACATCCGATATCCATTAAACGTTTAATGTTTAATGTAATTTCAGAACGTAATTCACCTTCGATTTTAAATGATGAAACGGCTTCACGGATTGCTCCGATTTCGTCATCATTCCAATCAGATACTTTTTTATCTTGGCTTACATTGGCTTTTTCTAAAACCTCTATAGCTCTACTTTTACCCATACCAAAAATGTATGTTAAAGCGATAACTCCTCTTTTGTTTTTTGGGATATCAACCCCTGCTATTCTTGCCATAATTATCCTTGTCTTTGTTTAAATCTAGGATTCTTTTTGTTAATAACGTATAATCTTCCTTTTCTACGCACGATAATACATTCTGCGCTTCTTTTTTTAACTGATGCTCTTACTTTCATCTTAATTTGCTTTGTGCGATATGCTTTACACTTAAGCTTTACGCTTTAAGCTTATTGCTTATTGCTTATTTAATATCTATAAGTAATTCTAGCTTTAGACAAATCATAAGGACTCATTTCAAGTTTAACCTTGTCTCCTGGTAACAACTTAATGTAATGCATACGCATTTTACCTGAAATATGAGCAATTACAACGTGTCCGTTTTCTAATTCCACTCGAAACATTGCATTAGATAATGCTTCTACAATGCTTCCGTCTTGTTCTATTGCTGATTGTTTTGCCATAATTAATTAAGCGACAGCTTTTCTATTTTTACCACTTTTCATTAAACCATCATAATGTTTGTTTAACAAGTATGAATTGATTTGTTGAATCGTATCGATTGCAACTCCGACCATAATAATTAACGAAGTACCACCATAAAAATAAGCCCATGCACCTTGAACATCTAACAACCCGTGGATTATAGCAGGGAACACTGCTATTAAAGCCAAGAATAATGAACCTGGAAATGTGATTAAAGACATTAACTTATCAAGAAAATCACCAGTTTCAGCTCCTGGTTTAATACCTGGAATGAAACCTCCACTTCTTTTTAAGTCATCTGCCATTTTATTGGTTGGCACCGTAATAGCGGTGTAAAAATACGTAAAAATAACAATTAATAAGGCAAAAACTACATTATAAACTAAACCGAAAGGATCTTTAAACATATTTGAAATGCTTAAAGCCGTATCAGACTTAGATAATCCAGCTAATGCAGCAGGTATAAACATAATTGCTTGCGCAAAAATAATTGGCATAACACCTGCAGAATTCAACTTTAATGGAATAAATTGTCTATTATCATCCATTGCATCCGATTCGAAATCACCAGAAACTGATCTTCTTGCGTATTGAACCTGAACTTTTCTCAAAGCCATTACCAATAATATTGTAGCTATAATAACTAATAACCAAATAATTACTTCAATAATGATTTTCATTGGTCCCCCATTGTTAATTGCAGTTGCAAATTCTTGCATGAATGCTTCTGGCATTCTAGCTAAAATTCCTACCATAATTAATAACGATATTCCGTTACCAATACCTTTTTCTGTAATTCTTTCTCCTAACCACATTGCGAAAATAGTTCCCGAAACGATGATTAATACGGACCCAAATAAAGGGAAGAAAGTAAAGAAATCAGGATTTACAAATGCTTCAGCAGGTAAGGTTTGTTTTAAATTAAAAATATAACCTGGCCCTTGAAC
>CAZQGY010000027.1:24927-35672 GCA_964593435.1 uncultured Flavobacterium sp.
GAACCAATGTAATTGCAATAGTTAACCAACGTGTAATTTGGTTAATTGTTTTTCTACCACTCTCACCATCTTTTTGAAGTTTCTGTAAATACGGAATAGCAATTCCCATTAATTGAACTACAATCGATGCAGAGATATAAGGCATAATACCTAATGCGAAGATAGAAGCTTCCGAGAAAGCACCACCTGTAAACACATTAATTAACCAACCAATACCGCCTTCTGTTTGATTAGAAAGACTTTGCAATTTTGTTGAATCAATACCTGGCAATGTTACTTGTGACCCAAAACGATACACAAGTAAAATTCCAAGAGTCACTAAAATTTTATTTTTTAGTTCTTCTATTTTCCAAACATTGATAAATGATTCTATAAATTTCTTCATAGTGATATTAATTAAAGAATTACTACCTCTCCTCCAGCAGCTTCGATAGCCGCTTTTGCAGTTGCAGTAAATTTGTGAGCACTAACTTTTAACTTTGTTTTTAGCTCACCTCTACCTAAAATCTTTACTAAGCTATTTTTGGTAGCTAAACGAGTATCAACAAATACTGTAAAATCTACAGCTTCAGTGATTACACCGTTTTCTACTAAACCTTGTAACGTATCAAGATTTATACCTTGATATTCTACTCTATTGATGTTTTTAAAACCAAATTTTGGTACTCTTCGTTGAAGAGGCATTTGACCTCCTTCAAAACCAATTTTCTTTGAATAACCAGAACGAGATTTGGCTCCTTTGTGACCTCTTGTTGAGGTACCACCTTTACCAGATCCTTCACCTCTACCTACTCTTTTGTTTTGGTTGTGAACAGAACCTTCTGCTGGCTGTAAGTTACTTAAATTCATAACATGTATTGTTATTTAGTTTCTTCTACAGAAACTAAGTGTTTAACTTTATTTACCATTCCAAGGACAGCAGGACTTGCATCGTGCTCAACAACTTGACCCATTTTTTTAATACCAAGAGCGATTAACGTTCTCTTTTGGTCTAATGGACAGTTGATTTTACTTCTAACTTGTTTTACTAAAATTTTCATATCTCCTTGATTTATCCTTTAAATACTTTATCTAAAGATACTCCTCTTTGTTTTGCAACAGTAAGAGCACTTCTCATTTGTAACAAAGCATCAAAAGTTGCTTTTACTACGTTGTGAGGATTTGATGAACCTTGAGATTTTGATAATACATCGTGTACACCAACTGATTCTAATACCGCACGTACAGCACCACCAGCGATAACTCCAGTACCGTGTGAAGCTGGCATTAAGAATACTCTAGCACCACCAAATTTACCTTTTTGCTCATGAGGAACAGATTGTCCACTTAAAGGAATTTTTACTAAATTTTTCTTAGCATCTTCTACTGCTTTCGCAATTGCTTCAGAAACATCTTTAGATTTTCCTAAACCGTGACCTACTACTCCGTTTTCATCTCCAACTACAACAATAGCTGAAAAACCAAAAGCTCTACCACCTTTAGTTACTTTAGTAACACGATTAACACTAACCAAACGATCTTTTAATTCAAGACCTGCTGGTTTCACTAATTCTACGTTTTTATAATTGTGATACATACCTTATTAGAATTTAAGTCCCGCTTCTCTAGCTCCTTCAGCTAACGATTTTACACGTCCATGGTATAAGTTTCCTCCTCTATCAAAAGTGATAGTAGAAACACCAGCTTTAAGCGCTTTTTCAGCGATCAATTTACCAACTGCATTTGCAGTTTCGATTTTAGTACCTGTAGAAACTCCTTTATCTCTCGATGAAGCAGAAACTAAAGTAACACCGTTTACATCATCTATGATTTGCGCATAGATTTCTTTATTACTTCTAAAAACAGAAAGTCTAGGTTGAGCAGCAGTTCCGCTTACAGTCTTTCTGATTCTGAACTGTATTCTTTGTCTTCTTTCAGATTTTGTTAATGACATAACTTTATATTTTAAGCTGATTTACCTGCTTTTCTTCTTACTTCCTCACCAACAAACTTAACCCCTTTACCTTTGTATGGTTCTGGTTTACGGAAAGCTCTGATTTTAGCAGCAACCTGTCCTAATAATTGTTTGTCAAATGAAGTTAATTTCACTATCGGATTTTTACCTTTTTCTGAGATGGTTTCTACACTTACTTCAGAAACTACTTCAAGTACTATATTGTGAGAAAAACCTAAAGCTAAATCTAATTTTTGCCCTTGGTTTGATGCTCTATATCCTACTCCAACTAATTCTAATTGTTTTGTGAAACCTTCTGCTACTCCAACAATCATGTTATTGATTAATGAACGATATAGCCCGTGTTTCGCTCGCTCATTCTTATGATCTGTTGCACGTTCAACGATAACATTGTTATCTTCAATTTTGATCGTTACATCAGAATATTCCTGAGTAAGCTCGCCTAATTTTCCTTTTACTGTAACTACAGCATCTTTCACTTCTACAGTTACTCCTGCTGGAATTGCAATTGGATTTTTACCTATTCTTGACATCTTATATAGTCTTTAAAATTAGTATACGTAACAAATTACTTCACCACCTACATTTAATTGTTTAGCCATTTTACCTGTCATAACTCCTTTAGAAGTTGACACGATAGCAATACCTAAACCATTTAAAATTCTTGGGATGTTCGTAGAACTTGCGTACTTACGTAAACCTGGTTTACTAATTCTTTGGATATCTTTAATTACTGACTCTTTAGTATCTTTATCATACTTTAAAGCGATTTTGATAGTACCTTGTACGGTAGCATCTTCAAATTTGTAACTTAAGATATATCCTTGATCGAATAAAATCTTTGTGATTTCTTTTTTCAAGTTCGAAGCAGGAATTTCAACCACTTTGTGATTTACTCTAGCTGCGTTTCTTACTCTAGTAAGATAATCGGCAATTGGATCTGTATACATATGTATAAAATTGCGATTATGGTTTTCAGGAAGCACTCGCTTCCTGAACCTTTAATCAATTAAAATTATTTTTTGGTTTGCAAAAGTAATAACTTTTTGCGAGATTACCAAGAAGCTTTTTTAACTCCTGGTATTAAACCTTGATTTGCCATTTCACGGAATGTTACACGTGAAAGACCAAATTGACGCATATACCCTCTTGGTCTACCAGTTAATTTACAACGATTGTGTAAACGAATTGGCGAAGCGTTTTTAGGTAATTTTTGTAATGCTTCATAATCTCCGGCTTTTTTCAAAGCTTTTCTTTTCTCAGCATATTTATCTACAACAGCTTGTCTTTTAACCTCACGGGCTTTCATTGATTCTTTAGCCATAACTTAGTTCTTTTTGAAAGGTAAACCTAATTCAGTTAATAATGATTTTGCTTCTTTATCTGTTTGAGCAGAAGTAACAAAAGTAATATCCATTCCAGAAATTTTGTTTACTTTATCAATATCAATTTCAGGAAAAATGATTTGTTCTAAAACTCCTAAGTTATAATTACCTCTTCCATCAAATCCTGTAGATTTAATTCCACTAAAATCTCTTACACGAGGTAAAGATGAAGTAATAAGTCTATCTAAAAACTCATACATTCTTTCACCACGTAAAGTAACTTTAGCACCAATAGGCATACCTTTTCTTAGTTTAAATGATGCAACGTCTTTCTTTGAAATTGTAGCAACTGCTTTTTGACCAGTAATTTTAGTTAACTCATCAACAGCATAATCTACTAATTTTTTGTCAGACACAGCAGCACCTACACCACGGCTAATAACAATTTTTTCCAATTTTGGAACTTGCATTACATTTTTGTAACCAAATTCTTCTTTCAAAGCAGCAACTATTCTGCTTTTATATTCTTCCTTTAGTCTTGGTAAGTATCCCATAACTATATAACTTGATTAGATTTTTTTGAAAATCTTACTTTTGTTTCTCCATCCATTCTAAATCCTACTTTAGAAGTCTCTTTGGTTTTAGAGTCTACTAATGCTAAATTAGAAATATGAATAGGAGCTTCTTTTTTCACGATTCCACCTTGTGGGCTTTTTGCACTTGGTTTCGTATGTTTTGAAACCATGTTTAATCCTTCCACAACAGCTTTGTTTTTATCGCGAATTACACGTAAAACTTTACCTTCTTGTCCTTTATGATCACCAGCATTAACACGTACTAGGTCTCCTGATTTTATTTTAATTTTCATCATTTCTTTGAGAATTAAAGCACCTCAGGTGCTAATGATACAATTTTCATGAATTGTTTTTCACGAAGTTCTCTAGCTACTGGACCAAAAACACGAGTACCTCTCATTTCACCACCAGCATTTAATAATACACAAGCGTTATCATCAAATCTAATGTATGAACCATCGGCTCTTCTCACTTCTTTTTTGGTACGTATTACAACTGCAGTTGAAACAGATCCTTTTTTAACATTACTGTTAGGAGCTGCATCTTTTATTGAAACTACAATTTTATCACCTACAGATGCGTAACGACGTTTCGTTCCACCTAGAACACGGATAGTTAAAACTTCTTTTGCTCCCGTGTTATCTGCTACTTTTAATCTTGATTCTTGTTGTACCATAATTACTTAGCTCTTTCAATGATTTCAACTAATCTCCAACATTTAGTTTTACTTAAAGGACGCGTTTCGCTAATTCTTACAGTATCACCAATATTACAGTTGTTTGTTTCGTCGTGTGCAACATATTTCTTAGTTTTTAACACGAACTTACCATACATAGGGTGTTTTACTCTTTTTGTTTCTGAAATAACAATAGATTTATCCATTTTATTACTAGTAACAACACCAACTCTTTCTTTTCTTAAATTTCTTTTTTCCATCTTTCAGCAGAATACAATTATTGTAACTCTCTTTTAGTAATTTCAGTAGCAATTCTTGCTACTGATCTTCTTAATGTTCTCATTTGAAGCGGATTCTCGATTGGAGAAATAGCATGAGCCATTTTAAGGTCGTTATACGTTTTCTTTACCTGAACAAGCTTTGCTTGTAAGTCAGCTACAGATAGATTTTTTATTTCAGATTGTTTCATAATTAATTTTTATTATGCTTCGAAATCTCTAGCAACGATAAACTTAGTTTTTACAGGAAGTTTTTGTGCTGCAAGACGTAAAGCCTCTTTAGCAACTGAGATAGGCACTCCACCTACTTCAAACATAATTTTTCCTGGTTTTACAACAGCAGCCCAATATTCGACTGCCCCTTTTCCTTTACCCATACGTACCTCAAGTGGTTTCTTTGTAATAGGTTTGTCTGGAAATATTTTAATCCATAATTGACCCTCTCTTTTCATGTAACGAGTTGCAGCAATACGAGATGCTTCAATTTGACGAGACGTGATAAAAGAAGAATCCATAGATTTAATACCAAACATTCCGTTTGAAAGGATGTGCCCTCTTTGAGAGTTTCCTTTCATTCTTCCCTTTTGTACCTTACGATATTTTGTTCTTTTAGGTTGTAACATTTTGTCTTTAATTTAAAAAATTACTTTCTTTTGCGTGGAGCTGGTTTACCGCCTTTTCCTTTTGAATCAAAACCACCTCTTTCAGAAGATTTTGGACCTTTTTTGTCCATACCTACTAAAGGAGAAAGATCTCTTTTGCCATAAACTTCGCCTTTCATGATCCACACTTTGATACCCATTCTACCATAAGTAGTATGTGCTTCAGATAATGCATAATCAATGTCTGCTCTGAAAGTTGATAATGGAATTCTTCCTTCTTTGAAACCTTCAGAACGCGCCATCTCTGCACCATTTAAACGACCAGAAATAAGAACCTTAATTCCTTCTGCGTTCATTCTCATTGCTGCTGCGATAGCCATTTTGATAGCTCTTCTGTAAGAAATACGACTTTCGATTTGACGAGCAATAGAGTTACCGACTAAGTAAGCGTCTAATTCTGGTCTTTTGATTTCGAAAATGTTGATTTGAATTTCCTTATCTGTAATTTTCTTAAGTTCCTCTTTTAACTTGTCTACCTCTTGTCCGCCTTTTCCGATAATAATACCAGGTCTAGCAGTAGTGATAGTAACGGTTACAAGTTTTAAAGTTCTCTCGATAATTATTTTTGATACACTAGCTTTCGTTAAACGTGCATGGATATACTTTCTGATTTTATAATCTTCGGCGATTTTATCCCCGTAATCATTTCCACCATACCAGTTTGAGTCCCATCCTCTGATGATACCAAGTCTGTTTCCTATTGGATTTGTCTTTTGTCCCATACTGTTAATTAATTACTTTGTGTGTTATTGATAGCTCCTAAAACCACGGTTACGTGATTAGAACGTTTTCTAATTCTGTGTGCTCTACCTTGAGGTGCAGGACGTAATCTTTTTAACATCATACCACCATCAACTCTAATCTCTTTAATAAATAAGTCCGCGTCTTCCATACTAGATCCTTCGTTTTTAGCTGACCAATTGGCGATTGCTGATAAAACTAATTTCTCTAATTTTTTTGAAGCTTCTTTTGGACTGAATCTTAAAATATTAAGAGCATTTTCTACCTTCTGACCTCTTACTTGATCCGCAACTAAGCGCATTTTTCTTGGTGAAGAAGGGCAGTTATTTAACTTTGCAAACGCAATTTGCTTATTAGCTTCTTTTCTTGCGTCAGCTGCTTCTCTTTTACGAACTCCCATGACTTCTTATTTTTTACCTTTATTTTTCGCACCAGCGTGACCTCTAAACGATCTTGTTGGTGAGAATTCTCCTAATTTATGACCAACCATATTCTCAGTTACATAAACTGGAACAAATTGACGGCCATTGTGAACAGCGATAGTTTGTCCTACAAAATCTGGAATAATCATAGATGCTCTAGACCAAGTCTTCACAACATTTTTATTACCACCTTCTATATTCTCTTGTACTTTTTTCTCTAATTTAAAGTGTACAAATGGTCCTTTTTTTAATGAACGTGCCATATCTTATTATTTCTTTCTACGTTCTACAATATACTTGTTACTCGGGTTCACCTTAGAACGAGTTCTATAACCTTTAGCTGGTAAACCTTTTCTTGAACGTGGGTGACCTCCTGAAGAGCGTCCTTCTCCACCTCCCATAGGGTGATCAACTGGGTTCATAGCTACTGGTCTTGTTCTAGGTCTTCTTCCTAACCATCTAGTTCTACCTGCTTTTCCAGATACTACTAATTGGTGGTCAGAGTTAGATACTGCTCCAATTGTAGCCGAACAAGTTAACAAGATTAATCTTGTTTCACCTGATGGCATTTTAATTGTTGCATATTTTCCATCTCTAGCCATTAACTGAGCAAATGTACCTGCCGAACGTGCGATTACTGCACCTTGTCCAGGTCTTAATTCGATACAAGAAATAACTGTTCCTAATGGAATTTTACTTAAAGGTAACGCATTTCCAATTTCTGGTGAAGCATCTTCTCCTGAAACTATAGTTTGCCCAACTTGCAAACCATTCTGTGCAATAACATATGTTTTTGCTCCATCTGCATAATATAATAATGAAATGAATGCTGAACGGTTTGGATCGTATTCGATTGTTTTCACATTAGCAGGAACTCCAGCTTTTGTTCTTTTAAAATCAATAATACGATACTTTTGTTTATGACCACCACCTGTATAACGCATGGTCATTTTTCCTTGACTATTTCTACCTCCAGAGTTTTTTTTCGGTGCGATCAATGAACGCTCCGGCTTATCAGTTGTAATAGTGTCAAAGCTATTTACAACTCTAAAACGCTGACCTGGGGTAATAGGTTTTAATTTTCTAACTGACATTGTTGTATATTAGATATTAGTATAAAAATCTATCGATTCTCCTTCTTTAACTTGAACAACTGCTTTTTTGTAAGCATTTGTTTTTCCACTGATTAATCCGCTTTTTGTGTATTTTACACTTCTATCAGCTCTATAGTTCATTGTTCTTACAGCAACTACAGTAATACCAAATGCTGTTTCAACAGCTTTTTTGATTTGTACTTTATTAGCTGTTTTTTCAACTATAAAACCAAAACGGTTAAAAACTTCACCATCTTTAGTTAACTTTTCAGTTACAATTGGCTTGATAATAACACTCATGATCTGAATTATTTACTTAAATTAGCTTCTATCGCTTCAATTGAACCTTCTAAAAGAACTAAACTTTTTGCATTTAAAATAGCATAAGTACTTAATTCCGAACTAGTTACAACAGAAGTTGTTTTTAAATTACGCGACGACAAATATACATTTTTATTTGTATCACCTAATATAAATAGAGATTTTTTGTTTTCTAACCCTAAAGAACTCAATACATTAATGAATTTTTTAGTGTTTGGCGTGTCGAAAGTAAAATCTTCAACAACAAGAATATTTGATTCCAAAGCCTTTATAGAAAAAGCAGATTTACGTGCTAATCTTTTTAAGTTTTTATTCAATTTGAATGAATAACTTCTTGGTCTTGGTCCAAAAACAGTACCCCCACCTTTAAATAAAGGAGATTTTTTTGATCCTGCACGAGCAGTACCGGTACCTTTTTGTTTTTTAATTTTACGTGTACTACCTGCAACTTCTGCTCTTTCTTTAGCTTTGTGCGTTCCTTGTCTTTGGTTAGCCAAGTATTGCTTAACATCTAAATATACAGCATGTTTGTTAGGTTCTATAGCGAAAACAGTATCGTCAAGATTTACTTTACGTCCTGTTTCTTTTCCGTTGATATCTAAAACTTTTACTTCCATTACTTCTGAATGATTACATAAGAGTTTTTGCACCCTGGTACACACCCTTTAATTACTAAAAGATTTTTCTCTGCAACAACTTTCAATACTTTTAAGTTTTGAACTGTTACATTATCTCCACCCATTCTTCCTGCCATTCTCATTCCTTTGAATACTCTAGAAGGATAAGATGATGCTCCAACAGATCCTGGCGCACGTAAACGGTTATGTTGACCGTGAGTGGCTTGACCTACCCCACCGAAACCATGACGTTTTACAACACCTTGAAATCCTTTACCTTTTGAAGTTCCAACAACGTCAACAAATTCACCTTCAGTGAATAAGTTTACATCAATTGAATCTCCTAACTTAAACTCCTCCTCAAAACCGTGGAATTCAACAACTTTCTTCTTAGCAGCAGTACCGGCTTTCTTGAAGTGACCTTCTTCAGCTTTTACTGTATGCTTTTCAGTTTTGTCATCGAAACCTAATTGAAGGGCTTCATACCCGTCAACTGCATTGGTTCTGACTTGGGTCACAACGCATGGTCCAGCTTCAATAACGGTACATGGAATGTTCTTTCCATTCTCGTCAAAGATGCTAGTCATACCGATTTTTCTTCCGATTAACCCAGACATAAATACATATTATTTAATTAAACATTGATTTTCAGCACGATTGCTGATTTTTTTCAAGGGTGCAAATATATGAATATTTTATTATTCTCAAAAATAAATGTTAACTTATTTTTAAAAACAACAAAAATCTAGTATTTTTTTCCTTGATGATATAAAAAAACCGAGTAGTATTTCAACTCGGTTTTTTAATTATATTGAAATAAAGTTATACTTTAATTTCTACTTCAACACCACTTGGTAATTCTAATTTCATTAACGCGTCAATCGTTTTTGAAGAAGAACTATAAATATCTAGAAGTCTTTTGTATGACATTAATTCAAACTGCTCTCTAGATTTTTTGTTTACGTGTGGAGAACGTAATACTGTAAAAATTCTTTTGTGTGTTGGTAATGGAATTGGACCCGTTACTACAGCACCTGTGCTCTTTACAGTTTTTACAATCTTTTCAGCAGACTTGTCTACCAACATGTGATCGTAAGATTTCAATTTTATTCTGATTTTTTGACTCATTTTCTTAAGAATTAAGCGTTACCTTTTGCTTTTTTAATTACCGCTTCTGAAATATTAGCAGGTGTTTCAGCGTAGTGTGAAAACTCCATAGTTGAAGTTGCTCTACCTGAAGACAATGTTCTTAATGTAGTTACATAACCGAACATCTCTGATAATGGCACATCTGCTTTGATAGTTTTAGCACCGTTTCTGTCACCCATGTCATTCACCTGACCTCTACGACGGTTAATATCACCTACGATATCTCCCATGTTTTCTTCTGGTGTAATAACTTCCATTTTCATGATAGGCTCTAATACGATTGCTCCAGCAGCTTTTGCTACTTCTCTATAACCCATTCTAGCTGCTAATTCAAAAGAAAGCGCATCTGAATCGACTGGGTGAAAAGATCCGTCCGTTAACGTTACTTTTAAACTATCAACTTGGTATCCTGCTAAAGGACCTGTTTTCATAGCTTCACGGAAACCTTTTTCAACAGAAGGGATATATTCTTTAGGAACGTTACCACCTTTTACTGCATTGATAAACTGTAATCCTTTCGGGATTTTACCGTCCACTTCATCAGCAGGTTCTAATGTAAATACGATATCACCGAATTTACCACGACCTCCAGATTGTTTTTTGTATGTTTCTCTGTGTGTTGCAGTTTTAGTAAATGCTTCTTTGTATTCCACTTGAGGTTCACCTTGGTTTACTTCAACTTTGAATTCACGTTTCATTCTATCCACAAGAATATCTAAGTGTAACTCACCCATTCCTGAAATAATAGTTTGTCCTGAAGCTTCATCAGTTCTTACTGTAAATGTTGGATCTTCTTCAGCTAATTTAGCTAAAGCCATACCCATCTTATCAACGTCTGCTTTAGTTTTTGGCTCAATAGCAATACCAATTACTGGCGCAGGGAATTTCATAGACTCAAGAATGATTGGGTGTTTTTCATCACACAATGTAT
>CAZQGY010000028.1:0-35357 GCA_964593435.1 uncultured Flavobacterium sp.
GGAGAGAATTGCTATTGAGCAAAAAACAACCAATAAAAGTCCACGTTCTACCGTTGGTACTATTACAGAAATTTACGATTTTCTAAGATTATTATTTGCACGTGCCGCAGATGCATACAGTTACAACACGGGCGAAAAAATGGTTTCCTATTCGGATGATCAAATTAAAGAATTAATTTACGATGAATTTGATGGGAAAAGAATAAATATTTTATCTCCCGTAATTCGTTCTCGAAAAGGACATTATAGAGAATTATTTGAACAAATTGCCAAGCACGGTTTTTTAAAAGTTCGTGTAAACGGAGTGATAAAAGATTTAGAGTATGGTATGAAAGTAGATCGCTATAAAACACACGATATTGAAATTGTAATTGATAGAGTAGCTGTAAAAAAAGACGAGGACACCGACAAACGATTAACCGAAAGTATCAAAGTAGCTATGCATCATGGTGATGATATTATGATGGTAATTGAACAAGATAGTCAAGAAGTTCGGTTTTATAGTAGAAGTTTAATGTGTCCTACCTCTGGCATTTCGTATCCCAATCCAGAACCTAATAATTTTTCCTTCAATTCACCAAAAGGAGCTTGTTCCAATTGTAATGGTTTAGGTATTGTAAACGAAATAAATCTACAAAAAATTATTCCTAACCCAAAATTATCTATAAAATCAGGTGGTTTTGCACCTTTAGGCGAATATAAAAGCACTTGGATTTTTAAGCAATTAGAATTTATTGGTGAAAAATACGGCTTTAAGATTACAGATAACATAGAAACCATTCCTGCAGAAGCCATGGATATGATTTTGTATGGTGGAAATGAAAAATTCTCAGTCGTATCGAAAGTGATGGGAATTACTAAAGATTATAAAATTGACTTCGAAGGGATATCCAATTTCATAAAAAATCAGTTTGAACAATCCGAATCGGCAAGTATTAAACGTTGGGCAAAAGAATTTATGGATGAAAACGAATGTTCGGAATGTCACGGAACTCGTTTACGAAAAGAAGTTTTGTACTTTAAAATCAACGAAAAAAGCATAGGCGATTTAGTGCAAATGGATATTGTAGAATTACAACAATGGTTTTCCGATTTACCAAATCATCTATCCGACAAACAAGTTACTATTTCATTTGAAATTTTAAAAGAAATCAACGCTCGAATTAATTTTTTACTAGATGTCGGTTTAGATTATTTATGTTTGAATAGAAGCTCCAAAACACTTTCTGGCGGAGAAGCGCAACGTATTCGTTTGGCCACTCAAATTGGTTCGCAATTGGTAGGTGTTTTGTATATCTTAGACGAACCAAGTATCGGATTGCATCAACGTGATAATGAACGATTGATAAAATCATTAGAAAGTTTGCGCGATATTGGCAACTCGGTTTTAGTGGTGGAACACGATAAAGATATGATTTTACGTGCCGACCACGTGATTGATATAGGTCCGAAAGCAGGAAAATATGGCGGACAAATTATTAGCCAAGGCACACCTGCTGAACTATTAAAAGAAAATACAATTACTGCGCAATATTTAAATGGAAATCTAAAAATTGAAATTCCAAAAACACGTAGAAAAGGAAATGGCAAGTATTTAAAATTATCTGGCGCAACAGGAAACAACCTAAAAAATGTTTCTATAGAAATTCCGTTAGGGCAATTAATTTGTGTTTCTGGTGTTTCTGGAAGCGGAAAATCCACCTTAATTAACGAAACGCTCTACCCTATTTTAAATGCACATTTTTATAACGCTGTGAAAAAACCAGCGCCTTATAAAAAAATTGAAGGTTTAGAACATTTGGATAAAGTGATTGATATCGACCAAAGTCCGATTGGTAGAACACCACGAAGCAATCCGGCAACATATACCGATGTTTTTTCAGAAATAAGAAGTTTGTTTACAATGACATCCGAAGCACAAATTCGCGGTTATAAACCAGGTCGATTTAGCTTTAACGTAAAAGGCGGACGTTGTGAAACTTGTGAAGGTTCTGGAGTAAGAACTATTGAAATGAGTTTTTTACCCGATGTTTATGTAGAATGCGAAACTTGTCAAGGAAAACGTTTTAACAGAGAAACCTTAGAAATTCGTTTCAAAGGAAAATCCATTTCAGACGTGTTAAATATGACAGTAGATGAAGCTGTGGAATTCTTTGAAATGATTCCAAAAATATATCGAAAAGTAAAAACCATTCAAGATGTTGGCTTGGGATATATTACATTAGGACAGCAAAGCACTACACTTTCTGGTGGTGAAGCACAACGAATTAAATTAGCCGGAGAATTATCTAAAAAAGATACAGGAAACACCTTTTATATATTAGATGAACCTACTACTGGATTGCATTTTGAAGACATTCGTATTTTAATGGATGTGATTAATAAATTAGTAGATAAAGGAAATACCGTTTTAATTATTGAACATAATTTAGACGTAATAAAACTTGCCGATTATATTATTGACATTGGTTTAGAAGGCGGAAAAGGTGGCGGAGAAGTTTTATGCAAAGGCACACCAGAAGAAATTATAAAAAATAAAAAAAGTTATACGGCACAGTTTTTGAAAAAAGAATTATCTTAGATTACTTTTTAAAATAAAATATTGAAAATATGAGTGGAATATACCAAAATGAAGAAGAAAGAATCCAAGACAAATTAAAACAAAAAACTTGGAATGAAGTACGAGCAAACGATTCTTGGGCTATTTTTAAAATTATGTCGGAATTTGTAAATGGATACGAAACTATGGGAAGAATAGGTCCTTGTGTATCTATTTTTGGTTCAGCAAGAACAAAACCAGAAGACAAATATTATTTACTTGCCGAAAAAATAGCGTATAAAATTTCAAAAGCGGGCTATGGAGTTATTACTGGTGGTGGACCTGGAATTATGGAGGCAGGAAACAAAGGCGCACACCTTGGTGGAGGAATATCTGTAGGTTTAAATATTGAATTGCCTTTTGAACAACATTTTAATCCTTATATTGATCGAGATAAAAACTTAAATTTCGATTACTTTTTTGTTAGAAAAGTAATGTTTGTAAAATATTCTCAAGGTTTTGTAGTAATGCCTGGTGGTTTTGGAACCTTAGATGAAATGTTTGAAGCCATTACTTTAATTCAAACTAAAAAAATAGCCAAATTCCCAATTATTTTAGTAGGAACTGAATTTTGGTCGGGTTTAATGGATTGGATTCAATCAGTAATGATTGACAAATTTAAAAATGCTTCACCTGAAGATTTAAAATTATTTAAAATTGTAGATAACGAAGATGAGGTGGTGGAAGCTTTAGATAATTTCTATAAAAAATACGAATTGTCGCCTAACTTCTAACTTCGAGAGCCTGAGCTACAAGTTGAAATAATATAAAAAAGTCCCGTCTTTATCTTAAGGCGGGACTTTTTTTAATTTATTTTATAAGAAACACCTAAATTATAATTAAAAAACTTACCGAAAGCAAAAGCACTTAGAAAATTAAACTTATTTAAACTATAATTTACGGCAATTTCGCCAATATAATTGGTTTTTCTTTTTTCAATGGTATCTAGCAATTGGTTAATTATTTGTTGAGCTGGAATTATATCTTCAATAGCGCCTTTTTCACCACTTACTACATAATTAAACATACTGCTATTGACAATAAAACTTCCTAAAATTTCAAATTTATTGATTTCTTTAGATACTGCTAATTGGTAATGAAATGTATCTACAATTCCGTTTAAATTATTAATACCTAAATTTCCATACGAAGTATTAACATCTAAAAAATCAAAACTAATATCTTCATTTGAATAAAAAGACATGGCAGAAATATGAATTTTTTTAGGTTCTAAACTCGGGAAATATTGACTAATGTTGTGCTTTAAACCAACACCATACACTTGATAATAACCACGTTTTAAATTGGTTTTAGTAGAAAAACGACCAATAACTTCTGTTCCACTTGGCAAAGCAAGAGATACATCTAAATACGGATACGTTATCGTTTCTTGATTCACTCCTTTTGGAGTTTTTAAACGGACTTGTTGCCCATCTAAATCTCCAATTAAATAATGAGTGTCATCATTTCCAATAGCGGTTGGCACTACAGCTGTAGTTTCTGTTCCTTCTAATTGCAAAAATTGAAAATCCGAATTCGAAATAGTAAAACTTCTATCCGATTTTGGCACAAAAAAAACATTCCCATGAATTCCTACATTTATTTCCCAGTTTTCTTTCTTCTTTGCAGAATTCATCCAAGCAGAAGAAGCTTGATAAACTGCTGCATCGGTAGCAGGAATTAAATATTGCTTGGAATACAAAAGGGCATCTTCTAAAAGATACCCTATTTGTTCAAATTGTGTTGTGGTTTGTGCTGATCCAAAATTTGAAAAAACAAAAACAAACAGACTTGTTAAAATGCTTAACTTTTTCAATTACGCATCAATTTTAGCGTAAGCAGCATTTTTTTCAATAAATTCTCTACGAGGTGGCACTTCGTCACCCATTAACATAGAGAAAACGCGATCTGCTTCACCTAAATTATCAATTGTTACTTGACGGAAAGTTCTGAAATCAGGATTCATTGTAGTTTCCCACAATTGTTCTGCATTCATCTCTCCAAGACCTTTATAACGTTGAATACTCGTACTTCCTCCCATTTCCATAGAAATTCTATCACGTTGGTCATCATTCCAAGCATATTGTTTTTTGTTTCCTTTTTTAACCTGATATAATGGTGGTGCTGCAATATACACGTGTCCGCCTTCAATTAATTCCTTCATATATCTAAAGAAGAAGGTAAGAATTAAGGTAGAAATGTGAGAACCATCGACATCGGCATCACACATAATAATTACTTTATGGTAACGTAATTTTGTTAAATTCAATGCTTTACTGTCTTCTTCAGTACCTACTGTAACACCTAAAGCTGTGAATATGTTTCTAATTTCTTCGTTTTCAAACACCTTATGTTGCATCGCTTTTTCTACATTCAAAATCTTACCTCTTAATGGTAAAATGGCTTGAAAATATCTATTACGACCTTGTTTTGCTGTTCCACCTGCAGAATCTCCCTCTACTAAGTATATTTCACATTTTTCTGGATCTTGTTCCGAACAATCTGATAATTTTCCTGGCAATCCACCGCCACCCATTACGGTTTTACGTTGTACCATTTCACGAGCTTTTTTCGCTGCGTGACGGGCTTGAGCTGCTAAAATTACTTTCTGTACAATGGTTTTAGCATCATTAGGATTTTCTTCTAAATAGTTTTCTAACATTTCTGCAACAGCTTGCGAAACGGGAGAAACTACTTCTCTATTTCCTAATTTGGTTTTGGTTTGTCCTTCAAATTGTGGTTCTTGAATTTTAACAGAAATAATTGCTGTTAATCCTTCACGGAAATCATCTCCAGCAATTTCAAATTTTAATTTTTCTAATAAACCAGAAGCATCAGCATATTTTTTTAACGTACGCGTTAATCCCATACGGAAACCTTGTAAATGGGTTCCTCCTTCGTGAGTATTAATGTTATTTACATATGAAAAAATATTTTCAGTATAAGAAGTATTGTAAATTAAGGCTACTTCCACAGGAATTTCACCTTTCTCATTTTCCATACTAATTACGTGAGAAATAATAGGTTCTCTGTTTCCGTCTAAAAACTTAATAAATTCTTTTAAACCTTCTTTAGAATGAAATGTTTCAACGGGTTGACTTCCATCTTCAGCCAAATGTCTTTTATCCGTTAAAGTAATAGTAATTCCTTTATTTAAGAAAGACAACTCTCGTAAACGAGCCGCTAAAGTATCATATGAATATTCTAACGTTTGTGTAAAAATGGTTGCATCTGGTTTGAAGGTTACGATAGTTCCTCTTTTGTCAGTTGTACCAATTTGTTTTACTGGATATAAACTTTTTCCTTTTTCGTATTCTTGTTCGTAAATTTTTCCATCTCTGTGAACAGTAGCGCGTAAGTGGTCAGAAAGTGCATTTACACACGATACACCCACTCCGTGAAGTCCTCCAGATACTTTATATGAATCTTTATCGAACTTTCCTCCTGCTCCAATTTTAGTCATAACTACCTCTAAAGCAGAAATTCCTTCTTTTTTGTGAATGTCTACAGGAATACCACGACCATTATCTTCTACAGATATAGAATTATCTTCATTAATTGCCACATAAATAGTGTCACAATGACCCGCTAATGCTTCATCAATAGAGTTATCTACAACTTCATAAACTAAATGGTGTAAACCTCTAACTCCAGTATCTCCAATATACATTGATGGACGCATTCTTACGTGCTCCATTCCTTCTAATGCCTGAATACTATCGGCTGAATAACTCCCTTTTTTATTTTCTTCACTCATAATAATTGTGCTAAATAAACATTTTTATAACAAACAAATATAACGAATGGATTAAAAAAAGCCAAGATATTGCACCAGCAAAACACCTTAAGTTATCAACATTTGTTAATTTCTAAAATCTTTTCTAAAAAGCGCTAAAAAGGGTCAAAAATGCTGTTTTGATGTTTTTTCAATCCAATCAAAAACAGTTAAAAGTAAGAAAACGTCTTAAAACGCAAAATAACGGGGTTTTAAAAATCAAGAAAATTATATGTTTTGTAAAATTTGAATAAGAAAACCGTAATTTTTTATAGAATTTCTAAAATTTTATACTGAACTTGATTTACCAAGAATTCAGAATTCACAGCTTGATGCATCATCTGAATTCCTAATGGCGATTGTGGAGAAATGGCAAAAACAGCTCGATTATCAATTGTAATTTTAGGTAAAGCGGTACTGATGAAAACTGTTAAATGATTTGTAGTCACTACACTTCCTAAAATAACTTTATTTGAAGGTTGTTCGATATCTAATTTTGATAAAATGACTTGTTGTTCAATTGCTTCTTTTAACTTATTGGCAATTTTTTCTTGTTCGATATGTAATTTTGACAATGTAGTTTCGTGTTTATCACCTGCCGAAGATTTAGCATCATTTTGCGCATCTTCAGTTAAAGATTGAATTAAATCTTGATAAATATCAATTTTATCTTGAAGTATTATTTGATAATGAGAAAGTATTTTTAGCTTGAAGTTTGGCATTTTCGAATATTCTGAATTAAAAGTAGGTTTGATTTTATTTGTTTTTTTCGACTTCTTTTTCAAGAATTTCTGGTTCAAAATCTAAAGGTAAGGTATTTCCTGCTTTTTGTTGTCCGATATCGCCACCAAAAACAATTTGATCTTTATGTGAGTTATTTCCAAAACTATCTACAAAAAAAGTTTCTGTTTTAAATATTACGCGTGATTGTCGTTTTTTGCGATACAAAAGATTAAAATCGGCATAAAAATTAGTTTTTTTAATCCCACCAATTGAAAAAGAAACTTTATTTGTTGAAGTAACCGTAACTTCATATAAATCCTCTTTTTTCAATACTTTAAAGTAATCATTTGGATTAACACTAAATTTGTCTTCAAATAGAATGAATTTTTTTTCAGACCAAGAATTATCAATTATGCTCTTAAAAAAATCAACGGCTGAACCAAAATAAACATCGTTTCTGTTTTTTATAATTTTTTCGTCAATCTTAGTTTCTGTATATTTTACAGTCCCTAAAAATAAACTTTGAATGGCATTAATCGATTTAATGGTTTTAAAATTAAATTTCACATAAAAATCTTGTAAATCAAAATCAATAACATAACCTAACAATGGATTTTCTACTTTTATAGGTTCTGGGCAAGATGCCGTGAAGGTAAAAGTTTCTAAATCGTAATTAAAATCAATGGCATCTTCGTTTAGTATTTTACACGCTTTTCCATATTTTGTAACACCTAAAAATTGCTCTCTGAAAAGTTGTAATTTTTGCTTTCTTGTAAAACCGTCTTTAACAACTAAAACCGTTTCAATTTCGTTTTGTTTTGGAACTAAAACGAACGTAAAAAATTCTTTTTCGTATGGATTTGATACATAAATATCTTCATAACCCATAAATTTGACAATTAATAAGGTGTTGTATTTGCTTTTTGAAGTAATTTCAAACAAACCATCCGCATCCGAAACCGTTCCAATGGTTGTGCCGTCTAAATAAACAGATGCACCTTCAATTGGTTGTTGATTTGCATCTGTAATTTTTCCTTTAATGTTTTGCGAAAAAACAAATAGCGGAAATAGGAAAAATACTATTATTTTGTACATTCGAAACTATCACTTAGGATTAAAAATCAAATTTATAACTCGCACCACCCAAAATTTGTACACCTTGTACAGGGAAATTTGCCCATCTGTTATATTGCTGATTGGCTAAATTATTTCCTTTTAAAAAGAAATTTAATCTTTTACTGAATTTATATCCCACGTGCGCATTCAAATCAAAATAACTATCTAAAGTCACCACACTTTTATCTAAAAGAAATGGAAAAACTGTGGCGTCATTTTGTACACTTACTAAGTCCTGACGTGCTCCAACAAAAAACAATTTAGCACCAGCGCTCCATTTTTCATTAATTTCAACATCCACAAAACTTGCCACTTGAAGTTTTGGTAAATTCCAAGCTTCATTTTGCGTATTCGTAGTAAATGTATTAAATGTTCCGTTAATTCCGAAGGCCACATTTTTTGAAAAATCTGCCTTTAATTCACCAAAAACAGACCAGGTTTTCAAATCGTCGTAAACTACATTAAAAGAATTTCCAAAAGCATATCCATTTGGATTAGTTGACAAAACATCAAAATAATTTGCTGCAAAAAGGGCTTTATTGTCTTGATTTAAATAGGAGGTTTTAACATTAAAAGCAACGGCATTGGCTAGTTTTCCTTTCAAACCAAAATATAAATCATATTTAGTATTGGTTGGTGCAATAAATAACGTTGGAGAAACAAACGGATTATTATCTACGAAATCCGCATACGAATTTTGTTGTAAATTTCCTTCTGCTCCCGCATAAGCCAATAAAATATCTCCTACTAATTTGTACGATGCTTTTACTTTTGGATAAAAGAATATTTTCTTGTTATTTTCTTGATCTATTGCAGACTTGGCATAAAAAACTTTTGCACCAATTTCAACTGACAAGTCATCTTGTTGGTATAAAATACTTGGGCTAAAACCTAAATTCAATGAAGAATAATTATAAGCAGAATTCATTGCCATTAACCTTCTATCAAAACTTCCGCCTACATAATCCAAAACAAAATCAGTTTTCACTTTTTGATCAACTACATTAAAATCAAAATTTGGTTTGATAAAAAATCTATTTTCTGCTGAACCAAAAGCATCTGAAAAATGTTTGAACTGCAATGAAGCTTGTTTAAAAAAACTGTCTTTCAAGCTCATTTTTCCACTAATTGCAATTGTGTTATACACTTGTTTTTCATCAATAGTATTCACCACTGAAGCATCAAAAAATGAATATTTTGGCAAACCATACCAATTGATTCCTTGGTTTTTTATTCCTAAGTCGGCATTCCAACTTATTTTTTTATTTCTGCTTCCATAAGTTACATCAAATGCATTTGTATAAAAATTATTGTCTAAAATTACGCCACCAATTCCACCTTGAGAGGAAATATGTTGAAACAATCCGCCAACATAATCGGTTTTACTCAATTGGTGTGTTAAAAACACTTCAGCATTTGCAGTACCATAATTACCCGCACCTAAAGAAACATAATTTGAAAAACCCTTTTCTAGTATTTCTTTATCCACGTCAGCCGCTTTTCCTTTAGAAGGTAAAAATGTAGATGCTACCGGAAATGAAAATATTTGAAATTTGATTGGAATTTTTGGTTCTATCACTTCTTCCTCCACTGCAGGGGTTTGTTTTACTTTAAACGCATCAGAAATGGTTGGCGTGTAAGGTTTAACAATATTTACTACTTCACTTCCAATGTTTTCATCTTTCTTTTGAGAAAAACCTACTTGAAAGGCTGAAAGGACGATGATACTAAAAATTAACTTTTTACTCACGCAATTTGTATTGTTTTTTTGGTGTTCGTGAATCTTTGATTTCATATATGTTTTTTTTTACCGCAAAGACGCTAAAGTTTTCGCAAGGTTCGTAATTTCTTTTTACTTTTGCATTTTTTACTTTATACTTGACACTTACTCCGTAACAGACGAATTCGTCTTCGCTTCTTCGGCTTTTATAGTTTCTAATTCGGTTTGACATTCTGTTACTACATCAGTAAATTCTGCAAAATTATCGATGATACTCTGTAAAATTTCTGTGGCTTGAAAACTATCTTTAAGTCCATAATAGTTTTTTGCCATTACCAGTAAACTTTTCGCACCAAAATATTTATAACCCGAATACGTACTTGAATATTTTTCAACGGCTTTGTTTGAGGCATCAAATTTTTGTTCTTTGTTTTTAAAATAAGCTTCGTAATATAATGCTTCTGCAGCCAATTCGCCTTTTGCAATTTTCTGCAATTTGGCGTACGCTACTTTAGCATTGACTTCATTATTTGTTTTTATTGCCGAACGTGCAATAATAATTTGTGCGTCGCTTTTAATGTTATCATCCATTTTCGGATTTTTCAATACTTTATCTGAATAGATTTCAGAATTTGCATAATCTTGTTTCTCGTAATAACATTTCATTAAATTTGATTGTGCAAACGTTATGTTTTGTGGATACTCAGCTTCAGTTTCTAATTGTTTTAAAACTACAATTGCTGCATCACAATTTTTATCTTTCAGATGAATTTCTGATAAGCGAACCAAAGCTTGTTCTGTAAATTCATTTCTGGCTTGCGCAATTACATACTCGTAATGAGGAATTGCATTTTTTTCTAATGCCTCAGCAAAATACAGTTGCGCCAAGTAAAAATGGACTTTCAAAGCGTGTAATCCATTTGGAAACTGCACCAAATAACTCGTAAATCCAGATATGGCTTGTTTGGCATTATTTGTTAAGTATTTTTTTTCTGCCGATTCATACATATCATTATCTAATTCTGCATCGGAAACTTCTACAAAAGAAAGTGTTTTTACCCAAGCAGCATATTCTGGTATATTTCCATTTGATTTGTAAATGTTTTTTGCTGTAGAAACAGCTTCAAATGATTCTGGCGAATTTGGAAATTCTGCTACCACTTTTTTAAATTTTGTAATGGCAGCATCGTCATTATCTGTGTTATAAAAAATTAAGCCTTGCTTTAAAATTGATTTTGCTATATAGGCGCTATTTTTATGAGTATTAATTAAAACATCAAATGTAGCAATGGCTTTATCATTTTGTTCTTCAACGGTATAGGTGTTGGCTAATTCATATAAAGCATCATCCATATATTGAGATGTTTTGTATGTGGTTACAAATTTATTTAAATCCTCAATTTTCTTTTCATTTTTGTTTACAAATCCATAGCTCATTCCTTTTTGAAATGCAGCATAGTCAGCATCTACACATTTAAGTTCAATAGCTTTGTTATAAGCATCCATAGCTGGCCAATATTTTGAGGAAATATAATTGCAATCAGCCATACGTAAATAGGCATCCGTTAATCTGACTTTATCGTCTTTCCCTTTTAAAATAAATGCATTAAAATATGGAATAGCATTTTCATATTCTTTAATTTTAAAGTAAGCATAAGCCAAATTATAATGAGCAGTTTTACTTTCTGGAGTTTCTAAAGCTGCCGCATCATTTAAAAACTGTTTGTACGTTAAAACTGCTTCTGAAAATTGGTCTAAACTGTACTCACATTCCGCTTTCCAAAAAGTAGCACGAGCTGTAATTTTTGCCTCTTTATTTTCTGTTAATGATTTTTTAAATAAAATGTAAGCTTCTTGATATTTACCATCTGTATATACTTCTAGCCCTCTGTAAAAAGTAACTTTTTGGTATGCCAATTTATTTTCAGGCGTTTTATTTTTTTCTAATAAAATTAAAGCTTCTGTATAATTTTTAGAAGTTATGTATGAATTGATAAGTAAACTTTTTAATTCTTGATTATTTGGATTCGTTGGATATTTTTCTATAAACGATTTAAGAATTTCAGGCGTTGAGATGTATGGATTTCCAATTTCATAACTCAACTTTGCATAATTTAAAGCGGCATCTTCTTGAATTTTAACATCAAAATCCATTTCCGAAGCAGTTTTAAAAGCATTTAAAGCTTGTTGCTTTTTATCGGTATTTAGATAACTTTCTGCTAAATGATAGTATGCGTTTTGTGCTAAAAAATCATTTCCTTCAATAATTTTATTGAATTGTAAAATGGCACTTTCATATTTTTTTTGTTGGTAAAAAGCATAGCCTAATTGGTAAAAATCGGTATGATTCCATTTGCCGTTTTTTCCTTTATAGGCTTGTAAATAAGGGATTGCTTTATCGTATTGTTTTAAATTAAAATAACTTTCTCCTATTATTTTCGACAATTCACTTTTCTCAATTGCGGATGATTTTTTCAATTGTGGTTCGCCTAAATCAATTGCTTTCTGAAAATTTCCTAATTTAAAATTCATATCTGCTTGAAAGTAGCCCATTTTTTCTTTGTACTTTTCTTCCCCTGCAACCTGATTAAATAATTCGTTGGCTTCTTTATAATTGTCGCTTTCGTATGCTAAATATCCTAAATAATATTTGGCTTGATTTCCATATGCATCTGATTGAATTACTTTTTTAAAAAACTTCGAAGCATCATTATTATTTTTGATTGAAAAATTAGCATAACCTCTTTGGAAATTAGCTTTATCTATATCAGCAACTTCTAATTCAGGCTCATAAATATTTTCATACCATTTTAAAGATTGCGTATAATTTCCTTCAGCGAAATAATAGTGTGCGACTTCAAAATAAGCCAAATTTCTTTTCGTACTGGTTGGGTGATTTTCAATAAATGATTCCATTAAAGCGTCGGCATCTTGCTGATTGGTTTTTATGGCACAAGTGGCAATAAAATAATCGCAATCGGATATAATTTCTTCAGATGGATTCGTGTTCTTAACACGTTCAAATAAAATTTGTGCCGCTTGAAACTGCTTTTCTTTATACAATTGAATAGCTTTATGATACTCTGGATTTTGATTTAAATATATAGCTGACTGCTGAGCCATACTGCTTTGTATAACAAAAAATAAAGCTAAAAAAAGCGTTTTAATACTGTTCATAATTGAATTCATTTTAAGTTCCAAATATATCAAAAGGATATGATTATAAACGTAAAAATTATCTTAAATATTGTAATTGTAATTATTTAGTTGAATAATTTTGTTTAGCGTTGAAATGTTTATATTTTTACAGAATAAATTATATTATTATGAGTCAAACGATTTTATCCCTAAAAAACGTTTCTATATATCAAGAAAACAATTTAATAGTATCTGATATTAACTTAGAAGTTCAAAAAGGTGAATTTTTATATTTTATTGGAAAAACAGGTTCTGGAAAAAGTAGTTTAATGAAAGTGCTTTATGCCGATTTACCTTTAAAAGATGGTGAAGGAACAATTGTTGATTATAATTTAAACACCTTACAAGAAAAAGACATTCCGTTTTTAAGAAGAAAAATAGGAATTGTATTTCAAGATTTTAAATTATTATCTGATAGAAGTATAAAAGAAAATTTATTGTTTGTATTAAAGGCTACTGGCTGGAAAGACAAATCTGAAATGGATGCACAAATTCATGAAGTTTTAGAAAAAGTTGGAATGGAAAATTTTGCTTCAAAAATGCCACACCAATTATCTGGTGGCGAACAACAACGTGTTGCCATTGCAAGAGCCTTATTAAACGATCCAGAATTAATTTTAGCTGACGAACCTTCAGGAAATTTAGATCCTCAAACGAGTATTGAAATTATGGAAGTATTACGAAATATTAATGCCAACGGAAAAACAGTTGTAATTGCTACACATGACTACGCCTTATTATTGAAATACCCTGCAAAAACATTAAAATTTGAAGACGGAAAAGTATATGAAGTCGTTCAAAAAGCTGTGTAACAAATTTTTAAATTAAGATACTAATCTATAAACTAACTAAAACAATAAAAGCTATGAATGAAGTTATTAAAAAAAATGGAATGAAATTTGGAGTTATTAGTGGGATTATCTCAATTGTTGTAACCGCATTAATGTATGCTGTTGACATAAACTTATTTGTCAACTCTTGGATACAATTTGGATTGGTAATTTTCTATTTAACTCTTGGAATATTTGTTGTTTCTTCAGCAAAAAAAGAATTAGGTGGAACTATAAATTTTAAAGAAGCTTTTACTTCTTATTTCATTTACAGTGTAATCGGAATTGTAATTGCAAACATTTTTAATTATGTTTTATTTAATTTTATTGATACAGCTGCTAAAGACCAAATTTTAGAAATCACAATCAATAAAACGGTTGAAATGATGCAAAAATTTGGAACTCCAAAAGAAGCATTGAAAGAAACAATTATAGCTTTAAAAGAAAATGATCCATATACTATTTCAAATATTATAAAAGGAAGTGCGTTTTCAATTATCTTTTCTTCAATAATTGGAATGATTATAGCAGCGATAATGAAAAGTAAAACAAACCCATTAAACGAATAATGAATATATCATTAATAATTCCCTTATTAAACGAACAAGAATCGTTACCCGAATTATCAAAATGGATTGAGAAAGTTATGACGAGTCATAACTTTTCTTATGAAGTATTGTTTATAGATGATGGTAGTACTGACAGGTCTTGGCAAACTATTTTAGATTTGCAAAAGTCAAATTCCAACATCAAAGGAATTAAATTTTTACGCAATTATGGTAAAAGTCAAGCCCTACACGCTGGATTTGCGAAAGCATTAGGTGATGTTGTTATTACTATGGATGCCGATTTACAAGATAGTCCAGATGAAATTCCAGAATTGTACGATTTAGTTCAAAATCAAGGATTTGATTTAATTTCTGGTTGGAAGAAAAAACGCTATGATTCGGTTGTATTTAAAAATATTCCATCAAAATTATTCAATTGGGCAGCAAGAAGAATTTCTGGAGTAAAACTAAACGATTTCAATTGCGGATTAAAAGCATATAAAAATACGGTAATAAAAAACATAGAAGTTTCTGGTGAAATGCACCGATACATTCCGGTTTTAGCAAAAAATGCAGGTTTTTCAAAAATTGGAGAAAAAGTAGTGATACATCAAGCCAGAAAATATGGAAGTTCTAAATTTGGTATCGATAGATTTGTGAATGGATTTTTAGATTTAATTACCATTTGGTTCATTTCAAAATTCGGAAAACGTCCTATGCATTTCTTTGGATTGCTTGGTAGTTTGATGTTTTTTATTGGATTTATTTTAACTATATACTTAGGAATCGATAAGCTTTTCATACATAAAACAGCACGTTTAATTACAAACAGGCCCGAATTTTATATTGCTTTAACCACTATGATTATTGGAACGCAATTATTTTTAGCTGGTTTTTTAGGCGAAATTATTTTACGTACCAAAAGTAACGAAGAACGATATAAAATAGCAGAAACTCTGTAATATAGGGTTGCAAATTGTGATTTTAGAAAACAATAAATCTTGAGGTCATAAATTGTGACCTCAAGAATAATGAATAACTTAAATATACGCCAAAATGAACAATTTAGAGATTATTACAAACAAAATTCACATTATTAGAAATCAGAAAGTGATGTTAGATTATGATTTAGCTACACTTTATGAAATTGAAACAAAAAGATTAAAAGAAGCGGTTAAAAGAAACATTGAAAGATTTCCTGAAGATTTTATGTTTGAATTAACAAAAGATGAATTTGACAACTTGAGGTCGCAAATTGCGACCTCAAGTTATGGAGGAATGAGATATTTGCCTTTCGCCTTCACAGAACAAGGAGTAGCAATGCTTTCAGGGGTTTTAAAATCAGAAAAAGCAATTAAAATAAATATTGCAATTATGAGAACTTTTGTAATTTTGAGAAATTCCTTACTAAATTTAGAAGAAATAACTTCTAAAGTTGAGGAAATTGAAAATCAGTTTCCAGAAATTTATAAGGCATTAAATTATTTAATGGATAAAGAAGAATTAACAGCAGAACAAAAAGACAGAGCAAAAATTGGTTATAAAAAATAAAATAATGCACATAGAACAAAACATATTAGACCAAGTAAACGAATGGCTTACGCCTACTTTCGACCAAAATACGCAAACTGAAATTGAAGTATTAATGACATCTGATCCAAAAGGTTTAGAAGATGCTTTTTATAAAAATTTAGAATTTGGTACAGGTGGAATGCGCGGTGTTATGGGTGTTGGAACCAATCGTATAAACAAATATACTTTAGGTAAAAACACACAAGGATTGTCTAATTATTTGAAAAAATGTTTTCCAAATGAAGAGCTAAAAGTCTCAATAGCCTATGACTGTAGAAAAAACAGCGATACATTAGCGAAAATAGTAGCGGATATTTTTTCAGCAAATAATATAAATGTATATTTGTTTTCTGAATTACGCCCTACTCCAGAATTATCATTTGCTCTAAAGCACTTAGATTGTCATGCTGGAATTGTATTAACCGCATCACACAATCCACCAGAATACAACGGATACAAAGTATATTGGCAAGATGGCGGACAAATTGTACCACCACAAGATGGAGAAATTATCGCAGAAATTGAAGCATTAAAATATAGTGATATTAACTTCTCAGCAAATGAAAGTTTAATTGAATATATAGATGAAGCAGTTGATGAAGCCTTTATTAATTCAACAATTGAAAACGCCAGTTTTAATACACCAAAATCAGCTAAAGAAAATTTAAATATTGTTTTTACCCCGTTACACGGAACATCTGTAAAATCAATTCCTGCCGTTTTGGCAAAAGCGGGTTACACAAATGTAAACATTGTGGCAGCACAAGAAATCCCTGATGGAAACTTTCCAACTGTAAAATCGCCAAATCCAGAAGAACCAGAAGCATTAGCTATGGCTTTAGAATTAGCTGAACAAGTAAATGCTGATATCGTAATTGGTACAGATCCTGATTCGGATAGATTGGGAGTAGCTGTTAGAGATACGAATGGTAAAATGATGTTGTTAAACGGAAATCAAACTATGGTGGTTATGACGGCATTTTTACTTGAACAATGGAAACGTGCTGATAAAATTACAGGAACAGAATTTATTGGTTCTACAATTGTTTCTACTCCAATGATGCTAGATTTAGCAGGCGCTTACGGAATTGAATGTAAAGTAGGATTAACAGGATTCAAATGGATTGCAAAATTTATTAAAGACTTCCCAAATCAGAAATTTATTGGCGGCGGCGAAGAAAGTTTCGGATTTATGGTGGGTGATGCAGTTAGAGATAAAGATGCCGTTGCAGCAAGTTTATTGGTATGCGAAATTGCAGCACAAGCAAAAGCTTCTGGAAGTAGTTTATATAAAGAACTGATTAACTTATATTTAGATTTCGGATTTTATAAAGAACATTTAATATCTTTAACAAAAAAAGGCAAAGAAGGTTTGATAGAAATCAATCAAATGATGATAGATTTACGAGACAATCCAATGGAAACTATAAACGGGCAACGTGTGGTGTGTATTGAAGATTATCAAAACACAACGGCACGTGATTTAATTAATAATGAAACGTTTGATTTAGACATTCCAAAATCGAATGTGTTGATTTATTATTTAGAAGATGGCACTAAAATTTGCGCCAGACCAAGTGGAACGGAACCAAAAATTAAGTTCTATTTTAGTGTGAATGCCATTTTAGAAGAAGCAAATGATTTCGAAGAAGCCAATAGATTTTTAGATACCAAAATTCAGAATATAATCACTGAAATGAAATTAAACTAATGGATCAAAATTTAAAAAAAATAATTCCTTTTGCGTTAAAGTATAAGAAAAATGCTATTTTAAATGTTATTTTCAACGTTTTTTATGCATTTTTTTCGACTGTATTAATGGTTTCTTTAATTCCAACTTTAGATGTATTATTCAAACAAACTGAAAAAGTCATAAAAAAACCTGAGTATTCTGGTATTGCAGATTTAAGTAATTTCGGACAAGAATATTTAGCATTTTATATTACAAAATTAAACGACGATTATGGAGCAAAATATGCTTTACTGTTGGTAGTTGGAATTGTAATTGTAACTGCACTTTTAAAGAATATTTTCAATTATTTAGCTTCTTTTCAAATTACCATTCTTAGAAATGGGGTTTTAAAAGATTTACGTGAAAAATTATATAGTAAGATTGTGCATTTGCCTATCTCCTACTATTCTGATCAAAGAAAAGGAGATGTTATGACAAAAATGTTAGGTGATGTGGGTGAAGTTCAAAATTCTTTTTTTCAAATTTTAGAATTAGTTGTCAGAGAGCCTTTAACTATAGTTTTTTCAATATTTGCAATGCTTGCAATAAGCGTAAAATTAACTTTATTTGTATTTATATTTATTCCTATTTCTGGATTGATTATATCACGAATTGGTAAAAATTTAAAAGCAAAGTCAATTCGAGCACAAAATGAACAAGGGATATTTATTTCAACCTTAGATGAAACCTTAACGGGATTAAAAGTAGTTAAGAGCTATAATGCTGAGAATTCTTTCATACAAAAATTCAATGATTCTTTAGATAGATTGCTTAAATTAACAACCAGTATAGCTAATAAAAACAACCTTGCTTCACCGATGAGTGAATTTTTAGGAATCGTAACAATAGCTGTTTTACTATGGTTTGGTGGAATTATGGTTTTAGAAGATCTTTCGCTTAAGGGTACACAATTTATTGCATATATGGGACTGGCTTATACGATATTAACTCCAGCTAAAGCTATTTCTAAAGCGTCTTACCAAGTAAAAAGTGGTTTAGCTGCAGCTGAACGAGTGTTTACGTTGTTAGAACAAGAAAATGTAGTAGTAAATAAGCCAAATGCGTTTGTGAAACATACTTTTGAAAATAAAATTTCTGTAAAAAACATCAACTTTGCTTATCAAGACGAAAATGTGTTAAAAAACTTTTCATTTGAAGTGGAAAAAGGAAAAACAATTGCTTTAGTAGGTCAATCGGGTTCAGGAAAAAGTACAATTGCCAATTTATTAACGCGTTTTTACGACATAAATGAAGGTTCGATTGAAGTAGACAGTGTAGAAGTTAGAGATTGGGATATGCACGCTTTACGTGGTTTAATCGGTTTGGTTACTCAAGATTCTATTTTATTTAACGAATCTATAAAAAACAATTTACTAATCGGAAAGCCAAATGCTACTGATGAAGAAATTATTGACGCTTTAAAAATTGCTAATGCCTATGAGTTTGTAGCTTCTCTTCCTAATGGAATTGACACCAATATTGGCGATGCCGGAGGAAAATTATCTGGTGGGCAAAAACAACGTTTGTCTATTGCGAGAGCCGTGTTGAAAAACCCTCCAATTATGATTTTAGATGAGGCGACTTCTGCTTTAGATACTGAAAGTGAAAAATTGGTTCAAGATGCTTTAGAAAAAATGATGCAAAACCGAACTTCAATTGTAATTGCACACCGTTTATCAACCATTCAAAAAGCAGACAACATTATTGTGATGCAAAAAGGTGAAATTGTAGAACAAGGTAAACACGCGGATTTAATTGCGAAAAACGGTACTTACGCGAGATTAGTAGCTTTACAAACTTTAGAATAACAAATTATAAAGGAAAATATTCCGATACTTTATTGTCTTTTAAATTAACTACGTGATAGTGGATTCTGTCTTTTTTATCGAATTCGCCGTTTTTGTTAGCATCTTCTATAGTTCTAAAAAATAGTTTATTTGACGATTCTATATGTTTCCAATCTATTAATTCTTGTAATTCTGTAGAAATTTTGGTGAAATTTTTTCCTAATTCTGTACTAATATAAAGCGATTTAATATCATTAGAATCTATCAAACCGTCTTGATTGGTATCAACATCAGCCAAAACATACACTAACATTTTATTGTTTTTTAGATACGAAACACGCTCGATTTGCATGACTTTATTTGTTAAAACATGTAACGAATCTGAACCAATTTCTTGAAATTTTAAATTTTGTAAATAACCAGTAATTTCATTTTCCATAGAATTAGAAACGTGAAAACCTGAAACACCTTCATAAGCTGAGCTGCTTTCATAACTGCCTTTTCTATTAATATCGCCTACGGTTAAATTTCCAATAGCATAAACCAACACATTACTGCCTTCAAACTGAATAGGCAAATCGGCAACCTCTAACTTAGTTGTGTCTTTTTGAAGTGATTTGGCTTCTTTTCCAGTATATTTTACTTTTGGTTTGGATTTTTCTTCCTGACAAGAAAAAATCATCACACTCGACGCTAAGAGGATATGTATATAATTTTTCATAATTTCTGTTTTGAATATCAAATATACTAAATTCTAAATCATTTAGTTTTAAAAATCTGTCAAATCTGTGTTCCCAAACTTAAATCCTCATACTTAATTTCAAATTAAACGTTCGTGTGGTTAAATAATTTGGTACGCCGTATTGCGTTTTGGTATACACATCTCGCACCCAAGTATTGGTAATCGAATTTTGATTATTAAACATATTATAAATTTCAAAACCCAAACTAAATTCGGAAAAATTAGCTAACCATTTTCTATGCCCACCTAATTTTGCATCTTTAAAAACATAAGAAAATCCGGTATCGGCTCTTCTGTAATCGTTTAATCTAGTTTGATATAAATAAGGGTCTGCATATGCTGGTGAACCACCAGGTAAACCCGTGTTGTAAACTAAATTTAAGTACATTTTTAAACTTGGTATGTTTGGCATATAATCTTGAAATAAAATAGCAAATTTTAATCGTTGGTCTGTCGGACGTGCAATAAAACCTTTACCACCTTGATTTTCTTCTGTTTTTAAATACCCAAACGTAAACCAAGATTCTACCCCTGGAACAAATTCACCATTTAATCTTCCATCAATTCCGTAGACATATGCTGTAGCGTTGTTATTTGCTTCATATCTAATTCTTACATTATCAATTGTATAAGCGTTTACATCTGTCATCGTTTTGTAATAGGCTTCACTTACTAATTTAAACGGTCTGTTCCACAATTGAAAACTATAATCGTGTCCAAAAACAAAATGAATGGATTTTTGATCTTTAACATTTGGATTTACCGAACCATCGCTGGCACGTAATTCTCTATAAAATGGAGGTTGATTATATACACCAACAGAAAATCGGAAAATCATTTCTTTATTCCAATTTGGTTTTAAAATAAATTGCGCTCTTGGCGAAAAAGTAAATTGACTATTTCCTGAAATTCCGTTATTTGAAGCCATCCAACTTTGCCCACGAACTCCAGCATTTACATAATAAGTATATGAACCAATCATTCCTTCATAATTCCAATTTAAATAGGAATTGAATCGATTTATGGTGGTATTATTTTTAGCACGAACATTTTGGTATGGCGCTAAAGGTCCGAAATATGGGTTATACGGTTGGTCATTAATATATTCCAATTCAGGATTTGGTAATGAAAATCCTGCAGAATCAATTACTTCCCACTCTACTACTCTATCTCTAATGTTTTCGAAATTATGCTTAAAGCTCCATTCAATAGCATTATCATCATTTAATTTATGATTTCCCTTTATTTCATTCGTTACAATTAAAGCGTCTAAATTATTTCTTGCGTGATTTAATTGCGAACCAATTCCACGAGAAAACACTACGTTTCCAAAGTTTTCAGAACCAATATTTGCATCAACTTCACCCAATCGATACTGTGCTAAAATATCATAATACTCTTGTTCTACGGTGTGATATATTGAAGAAATATGTTTGTATTTATTATTTTTATTTGGTTCATATACCGATTTTAAAGCACCAAAAAATGTGGTATAAGTATCTTTTTCTTGTCCTTCGTACTGAATTAATAACGCAATGGGTTCGCTGATAGTTCCAAAATTCGTTTGACGAGAAGTTGGTTGATACTTGTAATTATTTTGTGCGATATTACCCAAAAAACTAAAATTCCATTTGGTGTTTAAATTGAAATTAAACAGCGATTGCACATCTAAAAATGAAGGTTTATAATTGGTTTGCGTTTCCTGACTTTTTACTAAAAGTGAGTTATTTCTATAACGTACCCCAGTTATATTACTCCATTTTTGATTTTTAGATACACCTTCAGCAAAAACACTTCCACCTAAAAAACTGGCTTCAAAACCGGCGTGAAATGTTTTTGGATTTCGATACGCAATATCCAAAACTGAAGCCAATTTATCTCCATATTTGGCTTGAAATCCACCTGCGTAAAAATCAATATTTTGAACCATATCAGTATTAGTAAAACTTAAACCTTCTTGTTGCCCAGAACGAACTAAAAACGGACGATACACTTCAATTTCGTTTACATATACTAAATTTTCATCGTAATTTCCACCTCGAACAGCATATGAAGTACTTAATTCATTATTTGAGTACACACCTGGAAGGGTTTTAATTAAATTTTCAACTCCGGCATTTCCTCCAGGAATTCGTCTTAATAAAACAGGAGAAAGCGCTGTCGCACCATTAATTTTTCTATTTTTACCCGATATTACAACGGTTTCAATAGTTTCCGTGAAAGTTCCTAAAATGGGATTCCATTCAAAATCTTCATTCGGTTTTAAATTGACTTTATACGTTGATTTTTTAAATGACGAATTATAATACAAAATTGTAACTTCCACATTTGCAGCTATTTCTAATTCATAAAATCCATTTTTGTTGGTGATGGTATTCGAAGTAGGTGAACTTACCGAAACATTTTCAATAGGCAACTGATTTTCGTTTAAAACCACACCTTTAATTCTGGCTTTTTGAGCAAACGAAAAGGTAGAAATAAAAATAAAAAACAGAATAATTCGAAATAACTTACTATTTATAGACATACTTAATATATAAAATTTGATGTAAATGTGGCTGTATTATCCAATTTATCCGTAACCACGATTTTAATGGTATTGTTTCCTGGAATTACTTTACCATCCTCAAAATTATGAATTAATTTTTTGGTTTTATAATCGTATTCCATTAAAATCCATTGATCATTTAAATAGGCGTTGTAACTATCAATACCTGAAAGTACATCGTTAATAGATACACTTAACGTTTTTAATTTAGAAATATTGCTATTTTCAATAAAATTAGGATTGTAAATTCGAGGTGGCACATTATCAATACCTACTTTATACTTTCCAAAAGATTTTACTTTAGCAGCTATTTTTGTTCCTTTTTTGAAAGATGAATTGTACTCTAACTTATACCCAGAAACAGTTCCTACAAATGCTTTCTTTTTGTCTTCTTCAGATAAATCTGATATATCTAACGTAACAGTAAAACCATTTTGAATGGCTTCGAAATTATTTTCAATATCTAAAATGTCGTCTTTTTCAACAATATTTAAAGTAGCATTTTCATATAAAGTATTTGGTGGTAAATAAACAGCGGTTTTTTCAAACTCAAAGTTATATTCTGATTTGTACTTTATAAAATAATTTTCTTTTGTTACTGGTTTTGGTGTTTCAGGAAATTGAACTGCTTTTTCATAAGAAATTGGAATATTCACTACAGTGGTGTTTCCATGAAAATCAGAAACTACAATTTTATAGGTATAATTTATATTGGGTTTAATATCTATAAAACCATTTTTAGTATTTCCACTAACTATAGATAAAGGATAACTTTCCTTGACAAACAATTTTTGAAAGCGTTGTTTTAATTTTTTAAACGTATTAAAATCAATAAAATAATTAACGTGTTTCGATTCGTCAAAAGCAAACGTTTCGAATTCATATTTAAAATTTGGTGATCCGTTTAAAAAACTTTCAACCTTATAAATTCCGTTTTTATTGTAATTATTGGTTGACAAATCATACGAATTCAGTGCGAAACCAATTTTCCCACTGGCTACGACTTTTGTAGCTAAAAAAGTTCCGTCCACTTGTTTTTGTAAAGACAAACTTACTGGATTTCTGCTTTTATTTACTGATATTGAATCGTTTGCAGGATACACCATTAAACTGGAAATTACAGGATTTGTTTGGTCTTTAATCAATTTACTCATTCCAAAAGCCATTGGATTAATAATTTTTTCTGATGCAGTATCTCTAAACTCAAAATGCAAATGAGGTCCACCACTACCACCCGAATTTCCAGACAAAGCAATAATTTCAGATTGTGATACTTTAATGTTGCCGGGATATAATTCTACTTCAAAACTTTTCTGACGGTATTGTTGTTCTTTAACGTACGCTTCTATTTTATCGCTAAATTTCTGTAAATGCCCGTAAACGGTCGTATATCCATTAGGATGGGCAATATATAGCGCTTTTCCATAACCAAAAGGCGATATTTTAATTCTAACTACCATTCCGTCAGCTGCAGCGTAAACAGGTAATCCTTCAATATTATTGGTACGAATATCTAACCCTGAATGAAAATGATTGGAACGTAATTCACCAAAAGTACCTGATAAATTTATAGAAATATCTAAAGGAGAACGAAAGTAATCCGTTGGATATTGCGCAAAAACTAAGTGGCTTATAAAAAATAATAAATAGAATGACTTCCGCATGCTGATTCTGATTTGTGCTAAAATAGTAAATTCAAAGGCAACAGCAAAAACTAAATTCAATTTCGGTCTAATTTTTTACTTTTTTGAAACACAGATTTTAGAAATTTAGTATAATCTGTGTTGTAATTTATTGTTGTAGAATTAGATCTTTTCAATTAAATATAAAAATAAAATACTCAATATCAATTTATTATAAATCATTAACAAGTTATTATCAAATCGTTATCAGATACATTTTTTCTTTTGGCATAGCAATTGAAAATAACTAAATAACAATAACAATTAGAAAATGTACAACCTTTAAAATTTAGAAATCATGAGAAAAATTACATTTTTAGTGAGCAGTTTTTTAATCCTATTAAACGCATCACATGCTCAAGAAATTAGAACCGAAAGACGTGGAAGCAGAAATGAACATCAAAATGGATATCCTAATTATTACGCAATTGATTATAGAGATGCAGAACCAATTATTTTTTTAGAAAGAGGCATTTTGTTTTATGTTTTTCCAAATGGTGATTTTGACTTCAATATTGGAAACAACAATTATATAGCTCGACGTGGAGGTATTCCAGCTACAACAAATATCGATGAAAGTGGTAGTAGAGGAATTAAAATTGAGTACGACTATTATGGTAGAATCAGAAGAATTGGAACGGTATTCGTGAATTATGATTATTATGGAAGAATTAAACGAATTGGAAGTGTATTTATGACCTATAACAGTTTTGCTTTAACCAGAATTGGAGGTATGCGTTTATTCTATAATTACCACGGACAAATTGTTGGAGTTGTGGGTTTTGTTAACAGAATGAGTTATGGTCATACCTACAATCCTTGCCCAGCAGGATATAATGATGGAAACTATCACAATGATGATGCTGAAAACGATGGCGATTATTACTACTATAAAAAAGATGGTAGCAAAGAAAAAATGAAAAAAGAAGACATCGACGAAATTAAAAAAGATACCGAAGAAAGAAAAAGAAATTAAGAGTTAGTTTGTTAAAAGTCCCGTTACGTATTTACGAAGCGGGATTTTTTATTTTTCAAAATCTGGAAAACAATCTAAAGCAAATTTTTCAATTCTAATATTAATGCTATCATTACAGTTTTTACAATTTGATTTCATAGTTTTTATCAAATTTTGCCTGATAACTTTTGATTTTTTATAATCGTCGCCTTTGTAAAACCCACTATATAAAATAGAATTATACCAATCTATATATTTTTCTCCAGATGTATCAAAATCCATATATTCAAAAAATTCATTTGGAAATTTTTCAGCATATTTTCTAGCTGGCAAACCGGTATATTCACCTAGCGCTCCGTCTTGAATTAAAATTGTTTTATTTAGAATCCATCTATAAAAAGGTCTTAAATTCGTGTCATCTGAAACTACTAATTCTAATAAATTTTTAGTTTCTTTATTATCTTCTGGTTTAAATTTTCCGAAATAAAATGCCGTTGCAGTTTTGTTACAATTTGGATTATCAACATAAAACCTTACAGGCTTATTCCAAATTGAATCTTTATCTATATTTATAGAAATCTGTTTGTTTTTTCTTCTATTAATAACTTTTTTATTAAAATCAGTTGGTGTATTTATTAGAGCGTCTTTTTCTTTATAATTATTGCTATTACAAGATACTAAAATCAGAAAAACAATAAATAATAGTTTGTTCATAATTAAATTAATTTTTTGATTATTTTATTTAAAATATTTCTAATCACAAAATTAATATCACTTGAAACCTTGAAATAATAATGTAAAGCCAAATATAAAACTGAAAGGAGTACCGATTTTAAACCAATATTAATAATTGGGTGAAAAGGAAATTCCCAAAAGTAAAATCCGAAAAACAACGCTAATGTAATTGCAATTGAAATAACGGTTTTTTTAGTAAACGGAAATAATTTCATTTTAAAAACCACAAATAATAGCTTAGCTAAACTATACATTCCAATAGCGATTAAAGTCGCTAAAGCTGCACCGTTTATTCCGTATTTTGGAATTAGAATTAAATTTAATCCTACAATAACAAATACCAATAAAACCCCTAAAAGCAATACAGTTTTGTAATATTTAGAATTAAATATTATAGAATTATTATTACCTAAAATTACATCAAAAAATTTCGATAAACCAATGGTAAAAACCACAAACAATCCTTGATCATAGCCTTCATCTGGCAAAATTTGATATAATTGCTTGATATTTACTAAAATTCCAATATAAATTAAACCACCAATTACTTGAAGCGTTACAGACGATTTTTTATATAGTTCATTCAGTTCTTGCCATTTATTTTCGCTAATTAATTTTGCCGTAATTGGATAAGTAATTTGATGCATAGCGCGTTGTGGAACTGAAATAACCATTGCCAAGTACACAGCTAAAGAATAAAAGGCTATATTTTCGATTTTTAAAAACTGGTTGATCATGTATTTATCAATATCTAATAGCATATTGGCTACACTTGCCGATAAAATAATGAAAATAGTAAATACAAAAATAGACTTGGTTTTCTTCGGGAACTTTTTACTTAACGTAATGCTTTTCGTTTTATTAGCATAGTAAATGATAACTAACAAACTAATTCCGTATACCAAAACCAAGGAATGAACAAATTGTGGTAATGTTATAAATTTAAAATAAACGGCAAAAAGTGAAATAGTTACTAATATTCTTACGAATACTTCTTTAACAAAAGATCCAAATACCGATTTCATATGGGCACGCAACCAGGCATAAAAAATCTCAAAATAACCAATAAATAAAGCAATTATTGGAATTTCCCATACAAAGTCATACACAATTGTGTTTTTTGACGATTCATACAAAGCAATATTTTCGTAAAAAAGATAAAATAACGCAAAAAACGGAATTATGATAAGTAATGGCAACAACAGCATATAACTAAAATAACTACTTAGCTCTTCTTCTGTTTTATTATTTTCATTGAAAAACTTTATCAATGTGTTTTGTATACCAAATGATAAAATAGGATACAAAATATTAGCCGCCGATAAAACATAATTGGTTAAACCTAAATATTCCTTACCTAAAAAAACAGGATACATATACAATACATTAATCGCACCAATAGCAAAACCAATAAAAGTAATGATGGTGTTTTTAATAGATTGTTTAATTACGATACCCATTTTTAGATTGTTAGATGGTTAGATTTTTAGATTAAAAGTAATTAATTATTTGTCAATTGATACTATTTTATAATTAGCTACTCGATTTTCATCATTCAAATAAATAATAAAATCTGTATAACCAACAGGATCAATATTTAAACCAAAATCAGTTTCAATATTTTGTATGATTACTTTTTTATTATCTAAATATCCTATTTCTAAAGTTCCAAACATATTTTCAAGATCTTTAATGTTTTTTCCTTTCACTAAATTATTTTCAATAATGTCATTAATCATATTTTTCCGATAAATATACATCCCGACATCATCTTTTAAATTCCATTTTATCGAATCGAATTTCATTTCATTTTTGCATGAAAGAAAACAAATAATAACAACTAAAAAGTACTTAAATTTTACCATTGAATTTTGAAATTGTTTTTGCTAATTGTTCTGTTAAATTTTTTCTGCCATATTGTTGTAAACCGACTGCATTTACTTTTAAGTTATTTTCCAAATATTGATTAAAATAGCTTAAAATTTGACTTTTTAGCTCGTTTTTCTCGTTATATTGATAAAAAACGCCCGTATTTGTCTGTTTTATAATATTCTCGAAATCGGAGTTTTTAGGTCCGATGGCTAAAATAGGTCTTTCTGAAACCATATATTCAAAAAGTTTTCCAGGAATAATGCATTTTGTGTCATCCGAATCAATTTCTATTAACAATAAAACTTGCGAACTTCTTTGATGTACTAAGGCTTCTTCGTGCGAAACATAGCCTAAATTTTGCACAAAATTATCCAATTTATATTCAGAAATGGATTGTATAACTTCTTTACTTACGGCTCCGATTAATTTTAATTTAAAATGAGTTGCAAATGCTTCATTTTCTTGAATTAATTCTGATAAAGATTCCCATAAAATTTGTGGATTTCTTTCCGATAAAAACGAACCAATATGCGCTAAAGTAAATGCTTCATCTAAAGGTTTTTTATCAATTTTTTCTATATCATATCCATTTGTAATGACTTCAATAGGTTGATTTGTAATTCTTTGAAATTCGGTTTTTGTTGTGGGTGAAGTTACTAAAATCGTATCGCAAGTTGTCATTACTTCTTTTTCCAACACTTTGTGCTTGGCACTCGCCGACTTTGACAATTTAAGTTCTTTATGATAGCCAATAGTAGTCCACGGATCTCGAAAATCAGCAATCCAATTTACGTTAAGTTGCTTTTTCAAATCTAAACCAATTAAATGTAAACTATGTGGCGGACCTGAAGTAATTATAGTTTCAATATTGTTTTCTTGAATATATTTTTTAAGATATTTTACCGAAGGTTTTACCCAAAAAACGCGAGCATCTGGTATGAAAACATTTCCACGAATCCAAAGCATTATTTTTTCAATAATCGATTGCTTTTTCTTTTGTGTAATGATACCAGCACCTAATTTCTTTGTTTTGTTTTTAGATAAAAAAGAAGCCAAAGCATAAGGTTCAAATATTTTATTTTTCAGAATTATCGTTTTATCAGAAACATCAGAAAGTAATTTTTCATCAAGTAACGGATAACTTGGATTTTCTGGAATATATACAATGGGTTCTATGCCAAAATCTGGTAGGTATTTTACAAATTTTAACCAACGCTGTACGCCAGGACCACCAGCTGGCGGCCAATAATACGTGATGATTAAAACCTTATTTGTACTCAAAATATTATCTTGAAATTATAAACCTGACAGGTTTTTGAAACCTGTCAGGTTTAATATGAATTTATTTTATCTTAACTAATTGATTATTTTGTTTTCTCCAATAAAAAATCCCTAAACCTATAGCGATAAGCATTAAAAGAGTTGATATCAAAGCAATTGTACTTCCTGTTTTTACAACATCTGGTTCAAATTTAAACTCGATTTTATGTTTTCCTGCTGGAATTTTTAAGCCACGTAATACGTAATTTACATTTAGTATTTCAGTATCTTTTCCATCAATGGTAGCCTTCCAACCTTTTTCGTAATACATTTCTGAAAATATACCAAAACCATTTTTAGAGTTATTAGAAACGTATTTTAAATGATTTGGTTTGTATGAAATCAGTTCAATAGTTGAAGTGGAATCTTTACCTGTTTCAAAATTAAAAGCACCTTTAGTTAAAGCTGGTTTCATAAAAGTAGCTTCCTCTTTCGTTTTCAACTTATCCAAAGCCTTCATTTCTTCATCGGCAGAATTTACATACTTAATTTTTGAAACAAACCAAGCACTTCCATTCGCATTTGGATTTTCTAATGCCTGCTGATTGCCTTCCTCATTAGATTTTAAAATATATTTCACATTTAGCATATTCAAGACTTCAAAATTGTTTTTTGCAATTTGATAATCGAATATTTCTTGCATTTTCTTTGGTTTTGCTGCGTGATATCCCCCAATAGATTGGTGATAAAAAGAACTTCTTGCACTATTCATATTTCCATCTACATCAAAAACACGGAAATGTGTGGAATCTTCTAAAATTCGTAAATCAGCTTCAGTAGGTTCGCCAAATGGTCGTTCTATTTGACTTTTAGAAACAAAATCATCGGCTTTAACGTAGTTTTTCGCCACTATAAATAAATCTAAAACCATTACAATTCCCACTAAAAGTACGGTTGTGAATTGTGAAAATGTCTTTTTAGTATAAAAATATAATGTCCCGAAAGCGACAACTAAAAACCCTAAAGAACGATAAATGGTAGACATATACATATTTGCTCTGTCTTCTTTTAAGACTTTCATAAATTCAGGACCGTATTGTTGGGCATACATTTTATCGTTTTCACAAGTAAAATCAAACATACCGCTTCCAAAGAACAATAGAATTAAAATACCACCAACAATTCCTAATGAATATAATAACGGTTTTCTACGAGCTGTTTCTTCAGCATTTAAAAATGCCGACAAGCCTAAAATAGCTAAAACAGGTAAACATAATTCTAAAATCACTTGAATAGAAGAAACCGCTCTAAATTTATTATACATTGGCATATTGTCAATAAAAAAGTCTGTTAATACCGATAAGTTTTTACCATATGACAGCAATAAAGAAAGCGCTATTGCTCCTGCTAAAGCATATTTAATTTTACGTTTTTCTAAAAACATAGCCAAAATAGCTAAGAAAAACACCACTATTCCAATATACGCTGGAGCGGCTACAATAGGCTGATCGCCCCAATAGGTTGGCATATGTTTTACTAAATCTCTTGCCTCAGTTTCAGGCACATTTTGCCCCACAATAAACTGATACATTGATGATTTATCGCCTAAATCTTCAGCATTAGATCCTCCAAATAATTTAGGTGCAATTAAGTTTAAACTTTCTGCAACGCCGTAGCTATATTGTGTAATATAGTCGTAACTCATCGCATTCGTATCAGTTTTCTTTTTGCCGTTTTCATCAAAAGTTAAATTACTATTACTTCTCGTAGAATATTTAGCATATTCAGCTGTAGCTAATAAATTTGTTGCATTGGCACCAATAGCTAAAATAGCCCCTAAACCTAATATCGCGAATGATTTGTATAAATGTTTGAAATCCTTTTCTTTAACAAATTCGTAAATATAAAACCCAATTACGAAAGCAAATAAGAACAAGAAATAATACGTCATTTGGAAGTGATTCGCCTGAATTTCTAATCCAGCAGCAAGCATCGTTACAATCCCACCAATCAAATATCGTTTACTAAAAACAAAGATAATTCCGGCTAAAACCATAGGAATATAGGCTATTGCATGTGCTTTTGCATTATGCCCTACACCTAAAATAATAATCAAGTACGTAGAAAAACCAAAGGCTAAAGCACCAAAAAAGGCTTGTAACGGTTTGATTTTTAGACTCATTAATAACAAATAAAAACCTAAGAAGTATAAAAATAAATAATCAGCAGGACGAGGTAAAAATCGTAAGGCGCTATCTAAACTTTTAATATAATTATGAGGATACTTCGCACCTAATTGATACGTTGGCATACCACCAAATGCGCTATTTGTCCAATACGGCTCTTCATGAAACTCATTTCTAAAGTCGCTTTGTTCTTTTGCCATTCCAGTATATTGTGCAATATCCGATTGCATTATTTGCTTTCCAGACAACACTGGGTAAAAATAAATAATAGCAATTACTATAAAACCAAAAATGGCATATAAATGTGGTGCAAATTTTTCTAATTTCTTCATTTTATTTCTTAAATTAATATCCTACAAAAATAAAAAAATCCCCGAATGGGGGAAATTATTATTCAACTTCTTCATAATCGATGTAATCACCAACTAATTTTTTATCTTTTTTTGGAACTTCCTGATTGTTATCTGCTGTTGACTGATAGTTTTGTTGCTGTTGCTCAAACTGTCTTTTAATATGTTCTTCTGCTTTTTTCGCCACTTTTTGCATCAAATAGGGTGCTAATAGCCTCATTGCGAACTTAAATAAGTAATAAAACAAAATGATGTAGAAAATGGTTCTAATAAATCCCGGCACACTTGCTGTATCCATAATTGTATTTTTTTTGTCAAAAATAAGGAATATATCAAATCTAATACTTAAAATTATGATAAAATATTTACATTTGGGATTTAAATGAATCATTATGACGTTTTCTTCAAAAGTTGTTTTAATTACAACATTACTAATTTCATCTATTTGCGCGGCTCAATATACCGATGAAGTCAACTCAAACCGTCCAGGAAAATCTATGATGGCCTTTGCAGTGGGTAAAAGTGTAATTCAAACAGAAACTGGTGTAAATTACATTTCTGAAAATCACGATAAGCTTAACTATAACGCAAAAGGGTATTTTGCCGATTTAGCTTTACGTTGGGGATTATTTAAAGAAGAATTGGAACTTATTGCAGAAATTCAATACCAAAAAGATTCGTATCAACAATATGATGTTACTTCAAGCAGAAGTGCCTTACGACAAACTACTTTTGGTGCAAAATATTTAATTTATGACCCTTTTAAAAAAGGACCCGAAAAACCAAGTGTATACAGTTGGAAAGCCAATCATCGATTCAAATGGAAACAATTCATTCCAGCATTTTCAGCATATGCAGGAGCCAATTTTAATTTTTCTGAAACTAATTTATTTGCGAATACTTCCGTGGTAGAAGCAAAATTTAGTCCAAAAGTAATGGCGATTGCACAAAACCATTTTGGAGACAGAACGGTTTTAGTAACCAACTTAATTTACAATAAAATAGGAACTGATTTTGCCAGTATCGATTATATTTTAACCGTAACACACGGAATCAATCAAAATTTATCTGTATTTCTTGAAAATCAAGGTTACAATGGCAAATATTACAGTGATGGTATTTTCAGATTAGGTGCTGCTTATTTGCATAAAAAAGATATGCAATTTGATGCATCCATTGGTACCAGCATAAAAAACACGCCAGGAATATTTTATGGTGGTGTTGGTTTCACTTGGCGTTTTACTAAAAATTACAAAGAAGTAAAAATGGACAAACCCGGCACAAGAAGTAAAATGGATAAGAAAATGGACAAAAAAGCAGCGAAAAACAAAAGAAAAGACGGCGTGGAATAATGATAGAAGTAAAAGAAATTTTCTCGAAAAAAGAATTGAAGGAATTTATTAAATTTCCTTTTGAGTTGTACAAAGATAATAAATATTGGGTGCCACCAATTATTCAAGAAGAATTAGATAGCTTTGATAAAACCAAAAATCCTGTTTTTCAAACCGCAGATACACATTTTTATTTGGCTTACAAAAACAATAAAATTGTAGGTCGTGTGGTGGCGATTATCAATTGGGATGAAGTAACTATTTTAGGAAAAAAGAAAGTGCGTTTTGGTTGGTTTGATGTTATTGATGACATTGACGTTACGAAAGCCCTTTTAGATAAAGTAATGGCTTTTGGAAAGGAACATAATTTAGAGCATATTGAAGGTCCTATGGGATTTTCAAATTTGGATAAAGTAGGCTGTTTAATTGAGGGTTTCGAAGAAAGAGGTTTAATGATTACTTGGTATAACTTCCCTTATTACGCGACACATTTTGAGCAATTGGGCTTTGTGAAAGAAAAAGTATATTTAGAAAGTAAGTTTCCTTTTTCAAATATTGATGCCACAAATTTTCAGCGCGTAGCGGATATGATTGAAAAAAGATACGATTTAACCCATCTGAATTTTACAAAAACAAAAGACATTATGCCGTATGTAGACAAAATGTTTACGTTATTTAACGGAAGTTATGCCTCTTTACAATCGTTTGTGCCTATTAACGATATTCAAATTGAATATTTTAAAAAGAAATACATTTCGTTTATCAATCCTGAATTTATAAAATTTGTGATGAATAAAGAAGGTAAAATGGTAGCATTTAGCATCGTAATGCCTGATTTTGCTGAAGCGTTACAAAAAGCAAAAGGCAAACTATTTCCAACAGGTTTTTTACATTTATTAAAAGCGAAAAACAAATGTAAAACCGCAGTTTTTTATTTAATCGGCGTATTACCCGAATACCAAAGTAAAGGCGTTACCGCCATTCTATTTAATGAAAACCATATCAGTTTTAAGAAAATTGGAGTAGTAAATTGCATTCGAACACCTGAATTAGAAGAAAATCACGCCGTACATAATTTATGGAAAAATTTTGATCCAGAATATCATAAGAAACGTTGTACTTTTATCAAAGAATTGTAAAAAACACTAAAATGGTAACAAAACAAGATCTTGAAAAAAGATATAGTAATTTATCTAACGAAGAATTATTAGAAATTATAGAAAATAAGTTTAGTTATACTGAAATAGCAGTTATTGTTGCATTTGAAGAAATTTCTAAAAGAAAAATTACAGAAGAAGACATCATACAATTCAAAGAAAAAAAAATCATTCAATTCAATGAACTAATTAAAAAAAACATTTTTGACGATTTATCACTTTTTCAAAAAAACTTATTTTTCTTTATTTGGATTCCGTATATAACCTTTTTCTTTAAAAGAAGATTTATTGATGATGATTTCGAACTTAAGCTATTACAAGCAAATTATTATTCATGGTTTGGTTTCATAACATGTATGATAATAACATTTGGGTGTACTTATCTTAAACTTTCAGATTATAATTTAATATTTTGGTTATTAACTTTCCCTTTAGCATATTATTATGATGAAAAGTTCAATCGAGAAAATCAAATAAGAAAATTAAAAAAGATGTTTCCAACATCAAACGAAGAAATTGATAATGAAGATGAATTATTCGAAAAAAAAGAAGATGTAACAAGTTAAACACAAACAAAATGGACTTAATGGGAATGATGGGTAAATTAAAAGAAACCCAACAAAAAATGGAAGAAACTAAAAACAAATTAAATAGCGTTTTAGTGGACGAACAAAGTAACGACGGTTTATTACAAGTAACTTTAACAGCCAACAGAGAAATTAAAAACTTCAAAATTTCCGATGAATTGTTGCAAGACAAAGAAATGTTGGAAGATTATTTGGTTACCGTTTTAAACAAAGCCATCACAAAAGCTACCAACGTAAACGAAGCGGAAATGGCAGCAGTAGCACAATCAGGAATGCCAAGTATTCCAGGAATGGATATGTTTAAATAAAAATATTTTTTAAAAATTGAACTATCTCATTACTATTAGCCCTC
>CAZQGY010000029.1:0-30590 GCA_964593435.1 uncultured Flavobacterium sp.
GTTACAGTCAACAGTTTTCAAGACTGCCGCATTCGACCGCTCTGCCATTTCTCCAATAAGACGTGCACTACTTTCGTATTGCGAGTGCAAATATAAAAGGTTTTTTCTATTAAAAAAACAATTGTATTACTTTTTTTAGAAGTTTTTATTAAATAGCTGATAGTCAATATTTACTACCTGCGTTTTTATTTAATAATTTAAATATTCGGTTATTTCTAAGCCGTAACCTATCATTCCCACACGTTTGTTTTGGTAAGAGTTGGTTAATAACTTAATCTTAGTGATGTCCAAATCATGTAAAATTTGCGCACCAATACCAAAGTCTTTTGTATCTATAGCTATTCGTGGTGTCGTAAAATCACCTGCCGCTTGCAAGCGTTTCAACTCAGCCAAACGATCCAATAATTCCACCGATTGCATTTCCTGATTGATAAATAAAATCGCACATTTCTCATACGATTCAAATTTCTTAAAGATATCTTCTAACTTCTTATTTAACGTATCGGTTAAACTACCCAATATATCATTCGTTACTTGCGTAGAGTTAATACGAGTTAAAATGGGCTCACCCATACTCCAACTTCCTTTGGTTAAAGCAATATGTACTTGTTTGTTCGTAACTTGCAAATACGCACGCAAACGGTACGTACCAAAACGGGTTTGTATTTCAAAATCTTCTTTTTTCTTAATCAAACTGTCGTGTTGCATTCTGTACGCCACCAAGTCTTCAATAGAAACCAATTTCAAATCGAATTTCTTCGCCACCTCAACCAATTCTGGTAAACGTGCCATCGTACCATCATCATTCATGATTTCACATATCACACCTGCAGAGGAATACCCTGCCAAACGAGCAAAATCAATGGCCGCTTCCGTATGCCCTGTTCTTCGTAACACCCCACCTTGTCTGGCAATTAAAGGAAAAATATGTCCTGGTCGTCCTAATTCATACGGTTTGGTATCTGGATGCACTAAGGCTTCAATAGTTTTAGCACGGTCGGCAGCAGAAATACCGGTGGTAACCCCATTCCCTTTTAAATCTACAGAAACTGTAAACGCCGTTTCCATGTTGTCCGTGTTGTTCGTTACCATGGTATGCAATTCCAATTCCTTACATCTCGATTCGGTTAACGGAACGCAAATAAGCCCTTTTCCGTGCGTAGCCATAAAGTTGATCATTTCAGGCGTAACTTTGTCAGCAGCAGCTAAAAAATCACCCTCATTTTCTCTATCTTCATCATCTACCACAATAATCATTTTACCCTGACGGATAGCTTCAATGGCTTCTTCTATGGTATTCAGTTGTATTTTATGACTCATTAGTTGTAATGTTTTCGCCAGGTAGCGAATTAGTATTTTGTTTCGTAAACATTTTTTTAATAGGTACAAGTAGCCAATCTAAATCGATAGTCAATCCCATATCTTTAGTGGCTCTATACGTAAATAATATAGCAAATGGTGTAAGTATCAAAGCACCGGCAGCCGTTCCTATAAAAGGAGAAATGGCATCTTGTCCGGCTAATTTCTTACCAAAAGTATTGGCAAAATTAAAGATTATAAAAATCAATATCGCAAATACAATAGGCAAGCCCAACCCACCTTTTCTAATAATGGCACCTAACGGAGCACCAATAAAAAACATCAACAAACACGAATAGGCCACTAATAATTTATCGTAATACCCAATCCAGTGGTCGTTGATGTTGTTTTGTTTAAATTCCAAATCGGTTTTGTACCCATCTAATGAAAAAATAGTGTTGTTGATATTGTTTTTAGCTACGTCTACCACCAAGGCTTTTTTGTCAGCAGGAAAAAGCGACATCAAATCTTCAGACACTTTCTTCGACTTTGGCAATTCCACTTGATTCACCACAGGCACAACTGCATTAGCGGTTAAACTCTCGGTAGTTTTATCAATGTTTTCACTATACGAAAGCACATCTTTGTTAAAACTGGATTGCAACGAATCGATGGTGTATTTCAATTCGCTCATGTTAAGCATATTATAGGCGTTTACAATCTCGGCACCGTCTTCAGAAGCGCCATTAAGTTTCGCCAAATCAATAGTAACGGTATATTTCTTAAAACTACTTTTAGCAAAAGGCAACTTGTCGCGATCCTCAAATTTTTTAGGCTGAATGTCTTCGTAGTAATTCCCATCTAATAAATCCAACTGCAATAAATTGGTCGATTCATCACTTTTCAATACCCCTTTTTTGGCCTTAATAACGGTAGTAACCGTGCTAAACTCCCCTTTCTTCATGTGCATCGTAATGCCTTCTAAAAACGAGCCGTTTTCCCCAGATTTCTTTTCTACATGTATGGTAGTTGTAGTCCCTATTTTACTAAATTGCCCTTCACCAATAGCCATAGCTGGTTTGGTTTGGATAATGGATTTTCTTAAATTAATAAAACGGTATTGCGCTTCCGGAATGATGTTATTGGCAAATAAAAAAGCAATACCACTAAACAAAACCGAACAAACAATTAAATACTTCATGGCACGTCCTAAAGATATTCCGCCCGACTTCATTGCCGCAAACTCATAGTTTTCTGCAAAACTACCAAAAGTCATAATAGACGCCAATAAAATAGACAACGGCAATACCAAAGGCACCATAATAGGCGAATAGTAAAAGATAAATTTAAAGATGGTCATAGCATCTAAATCCTTACCGGCTAATTCGGCAATAAACAACCAAATACTTTGCAAAACGAAAATAAAAAAAAGGATTACGAATACCGTAGCAAACGTAATCAGGAATGATTTTAATAAATATTTGTCAATTATTTTCATGGAGTGGTTGTACGTAAAAACTACAGATTAGTCCGCTTTATTAATATAATAATTTGGATATTTCGCTTTTACAAAGGTAAACTGATTTTTTGCTAACGTTTGGTTAAATTTAAACGAAGAAACTGTTAAAGTAGTTCGGGTTCCGTTTTTACCTACTTCAATTAGGTTATAGATATGATTGGTTTTGGTATCAATACCAATTAAGATTTCTTTGCGCTTATCCGTAACACTTGAAGGCGTTAGCTTTACATACTGAATGGTTTTCCCAGCCATAGGTTGTTTGATGTCCATAGCAAATTTAAATCCTTTTTTAAAGAAGGTAAATATCTTGTTAGGCGACATAGTGTTGGGATCACTCTCATCATGATTAGAAACCGTAATCTCTTCATCTTCTGGAACAATCGTATATATTTTCTTTCCATCAAATAATTTGGTAACGCCCATAAAGGTTAAATTATATTTATTACCTTGTAACATTACTTTACCCGTACTCTCCTGATTAATTTTCTCTGCTGAGTTATTTATAGCATACTTAAAGTCAATCACCATATTTTTGTACGATTTGGCCTTGCTAACTACTTTATCTAATAACGCTTTACCCGCGTTTTTCTCTTTCGGTGGGTTGTTTTCTACAGTTGTAAACGCCACTAAAAATAGGGCGATAACAGATAGTGTAACTAATTTTTTCATTATATTGTATTCAATCTATTGTTCGTTCTTAAAAAATATTTCTAACGAATTCATATCCGTAATTAAAACTTGTCTGGCTTTACTACCTTCAAAAGGACCTACAATTCCGGCCGCTTCTAATTGGTCAATAATTCGTCCGGCGCGGTTATATCCAAGCTTTAGTTTTCTTTGTATTAAAGAAGCCGAACCTTGTTGTGCCGAAACAACTACCTCAGCCGCATCTCTAAATAATGAATCACGTTCTGATATATCCATATCAAGTTTTATGCCACTATCTTCTCCTACATAATCTGGTAGTAAATACGCATCGGCATACGCTTTCTGTGAACCAATAAAATCACAAATACGTTCTACTTCTGGAGTATCTACAAAGGCACACTGCACACGAATTAAATCATTTCCGTTAGAAAACAACAAATCCCCTCTACCAATCAATTGGTCGGCACCCCCTGAATCTAAAATGGTTCTTGAGTCAATTTTAGACGTTACTCTAAAGGCAATTCTTGCTGGGAAATTGGCTTTAATCATACCCGTAATTACATTCACAGACGGACGCTGCGTAGCAATAATTAAATGTATACCAATAGCACGAGCCAATTGCGCCAAACGAGCGATAGGCATTTCTACCTCTTTACCTGCCGTCATAATTAAATCGGCAAACTCATCTACCACTAAAACGATATACGGTAAAAAACGGTGCCCATTTTCAGGGTTTAATTTACGTTGTTTGAACTTTTCATTGTACTCTTTAATGTTACGTACCATCGCATCTTTAAGCAAAGAATAGCGATTGTCCATTTCCAAACACAACGAGTTTAACGTATTAATTACTTTCGCATTATCAGTAATAATCGCCTCATCCGTATCAGGTAATTTAGCCAAATAATGACGTTCTATCTTATTGAAAAGAGTCAACTCTACTTTCTTCGGATCTACCAAAACAAACTTCACTTCTGCTGGATGTTTTTTGTAAAGTAACGAAGTCAATACCGCATTTAATCCTACCGATTTACCTTGTCCCGTGGCTCCTGCCATCAATAAGTGAGGCATTTTAGCTAAATCCACTACTAAGGTTTCATTAGAAATGGTTTTTCCTAAAGCAATTGGCAATTCCATTTCTGCTTGTTGGAATTTCGGGGAAGCAATAGCACTTCTCATTGAAACCATCGATGGATTGGCATTTGGTACTTCAATACCAATAGTTCCTTTACCAGGAATTGGCGCAATGATACGAATACCTAATGCCGATAACGACAAGGCAATATCATCTTCCAAACTCTTAATTTTAGAAATACGAATACCCGCTTCTGGGACAATTTCGTATAAAGTAACCGTAGGTCCTACAGTCGCTTTAATCTGAGCGATTTCTATTTTGTAGTTCTTTAAGGTATCTACAATTTTATTTTTATTTTCTTCTAATTCTGCTTGATTAATAGTAATACCCACTCCCGAATAATCTTTCAGCAATTCAATAGAAGGCATTTGAAAATTGGATAATTCTAAAGTAGGATCAAATTCACCGAAATCTTGTACCAAACGTTGGGCAATACTTTCTTCTAAAATATCTTCCTCTTCGGGTTTTTCAATAATAAAAGAAGCGTCTTCCGTTTCAATAATTTCAGCTTGTTTCGTAATTATTTCAGGTTGTGGTTCTAAGTTAATCTCAGAAGCGTTCTGAATGGTTGGCTTTAAAGTCGTTTTATCAATTTCAAAAGTTGAAGGCGCATTACGATTTATGACTTGCATGTTCGTCCATTCCTCATCAGGTGTTTCTTCAATAATTGGACTTTTTTTAAAAGTAGATAATGGAACAGGAGTTTCCTCTTCTTCTTCCTCATCAACTAAGGCAGTAGTTCCCATTAATGTTTCAGCTTCTTCATCAGTCTCAGCAGCATCCGCTACAGCTTTAGGCGAAGCTTTCGCATCTAAATAGTCTTTTAATTTGTCTGGAGACACTTTAACCTTAAAAATTAAAAATACAATTACACTAAAAACTAAAATCATAATCGTTCCAATATTCCCAGTATAATCTTGAATTAAATCATGCAATTCAAAACCAATTACTCCAGATAAATGCGGAACATACTCCCACATTAGTCCAAAAAATAAGGAAATGATAACTATCGCATACAAATCCCAAAAAGTAGATTTTTTAATTTTACCTAATGGCAAATCAATAAGTAAGTACGCACCAATCAAAAAGAAAATCTTAACAAATAAGAAAGAAGCAATACCAAAACCTCTATACAAAAAGAAATCAGCTAACCAAGCCCCTATTTTGCCCAACCAATTTTCAACGACTACGTTTCTATTAGCCAGCTCATTTATTTGACTTTGGTCGTTACTACCTGATATATAATACGATATAAAAGACAACAATAAAAACAATGCAACAATAATAAAGAAAAAACCAACAACGAACTTTTGTCCTCGTGTGGTTTTTAATATAGAAGTTCGCAGTTTCTTATCTGAAGCGCCTGTTGTTTCTTTTTTAGCCATTAATTTCTATAAATTAAATAGTTTAGGTACATAAATTAAGGCACCTACTGTTAATGCGCTACTTGCCGCAAATAAAACGGCACCAGCAGCAATATCTTTAATAAAACCTATTCGGTCATGAAATTCAGGATGAATGAAATCTGCTATTTTCTCTACAGCCGTGTTTAACCCTTCAATTCCCAATACCAAACCGAAAGCAAGTATTTGCAACATCCACTCTTCACGACTAATATGGAAATAAAATCCTGCAAACACCATTAAAAGCATAATAGAAAATTGCACCATTATACTATGTTCGGTTGTGATTAATTTAAAGGCGCCTTTTACAGCAAATCCAATACTTTTAACTCTACCTGAAAAAAATCTTTTATCTTGAATCATCTTTTTTTTATGCGTTTAAAGCGGCTTCGTAGTTTGGTTCGTTAGCAATTTCACTAACCAATTCAGAATAGGTAACGTTGCCACTTTCATCAATCACAACTATTGCTCTGGCATGTAATCCCTTTAAAACAGAATCTATCAAAGTTACTCCGTAATCATTTCCGAAACTTCCATCTCTAAAATCCGATAAGTTAATTACATTTTCTAATCCTTCCGAACCACAAAAACGTTTTTGAGCAAAAGGCAAATCTTTAGAAATACACAATACTTTCGTGTTGGCTAACGAATTAGCTAATGTATTGAAAGTACGTACCGATGTAGCACAAGTAGGCGTATCGATACTTGGAAAAATATTTAAGATAACACATTGACCTAAATAGTCGTGTAAAGAAACTTCTGATAAATCAGTTGCAACTAATTGAAATTGTGGTGCAGCAGAACCAATAGCTGGTAAAGCGTTATTTGTGTTTACAGGATTTCCTCCTAAAGTTATTGTTGACATCGTAATAATTTTTAAGCATCAAAAGTACAAAAAATATTTTTGCCGAATATCAAATAAGTAAAGTTTATTTTGATTTGGGTATTGGGTATTGGGTGTTGGGTGTTGGGTGTTGGTTTTGGGTATTGGGTTCCTTTCACCTTTCACCTTTCACCTTTTACCTCACACCCAACACCTAATCTAAACTAACTTCCACAACACATCGTCCGGAACTGGAGCGATAAGTTCTAATGGATCTTTAGTAACAGGATGTATTAACGACAGTTTTCTTGCATGTAAATGAATACCTCCGTTGGGATTACTTCTATCAAATCCGTATTTTAAGTCGCCTTTAATTGGGCAACCCACAGCAGTAAGTTGTGCTCTAATTTGATGATGACGTCCGGTATGCAAATCGATTTCTAAAGCGTAATAATTATCTAATTTCTTAATAATTTTATACGATAGTTTGGCTTCTTTAGCATCAGGCACTTCTTTTAAATGCGCTTTAGAAGTATTGTTTTTAGTATTTCGTCTTAAGAAATGCACTAAAGTATCTTCCGTTTTTGGTGGGGCATTTTTAACAATCGCCCAATAGGTTTTTTGCGTTTCTCTATTTTTAAATGTTTCGTTCAAACGCGTTAGGGCTTTTGATGTTTTAGCAAACACCACAATACCAGTAGTTGGTCTGTCCAAACGATGTACCACACCTAAAAACACCTCTCCAGGTTTGTCGTACGCCACTTTTAAATACGATTTCACAATTTCAGATAAAGGCTCATCACCGGTTTTATCACCTTGTACAATATCGCCAACGCGCTTATTAACTACTATTATATGATTGTCTTCATGTAAAATTTGAAGATTTTTAGCATCGGAAATTATTTTCATTTGTATTTTAGATTTTTAGACCTTTTAGATGGTTAGACTTCTTAGAAGGTTAGATGGTTAGACCTTTTAGATGGTTAGAAAATTAGATTATTAGATTTCTTAGAAGGTTAGATGGTTAGATTTCTTAGAAGGTTAGACTGTTAGACCTTTTAGATGGTTAGATTATTAGATTCTTAGTGTGGAACGAAATTTTGAAGTCATTTTGATAATTTCTTCTAATTGTTCGCATAATTCTTTTGCTTTTTCTGGGGTTAAAAAACCCAAATCTTCAGAAATTAATAACTGTGTTTCTACTTCATACGCAGAACCGATAGCAATCTCTAAAAATCTTGAAAATTCTTTATTGGAATTTCTTGATGAACCTTCTGCTATATTTGAAGGAATTGAAACAGATGCTCGTCTTAACTGATTGATTAAACCAAACTTCTCATCTGATGGAAAAGAAGCCGTTTCATTGTAAATCTTAGAACAAAACAACCTACTTTTTTGCCAAATACCCAATTCCTTAAATTTATGCATAACTATTTTTATTGTGTTTAATTTTTTGAAGTTACAAAGTTGCTAAGTTGCAAAGTATTGAAGTTGCAAAGTCTAACAATCTAATTATCTAAGTTATCTAAAAAGTCTAACCAGTCTAAAAATCTAACCAGTCTAACCAGTCTAACCAGTCTAACTTGTCTAAAAATCAATGAAGTCTATACTAATATTGTTCATTCGCATTAGGAAAATCAACTGATTTTACATCAGCTACATACTGTCCGATGGCTTTGGTCATATCTTCAAATAAATTCATGTATCTGCGTAAGAATCTTGGACTAAATTCGTGCGTCATACCAATCATATCGTGTAATACTAACACCTGACCGTCTACGCCACTACCCGCTCCAATCCCAATTACTGGAATAGAAATACTTTCGGCAACTTTTTGTGCTAATTTCGCTGGGATTTTTTCTAAAACTAAAGCAAAACAACCAATACGTTCTAACATTTTGGCATCTTCTAACAATTGATCTGCTTCTTCCTCTTCTTTAGCACGAACGGTGTACGTTCCAAATTTATATATCGATTGTGGTGTTAACCCCAAATGTCCCATAACAGGAATTCCGGCATTTAATATTTTCTTTATTGACGATTCAATTTCTCTACCCCCTTCTAATTTCACAGCGTGTCCGCCACTTTCTTTCATAATACGAATAGAAGAACGTAACGCCTCCTTAGGATCTGATTGATAACTTCCGAAAGGTAAATCTACCACAACTAGTGCTCTATCTACAGCTTTCACCACACTGCTGGCGTGATAAATCATTTGGTCTAAGGTAATTGGCAATGTAGTTTCGTTTCCTGCCATTACATTACTTGCCGAATCGCCAACTAAAATGACATCAATACCCGCTGTATCTACAATTTTTGCCATTGTGAAATCGTATGCCGTTAGCATAGAAATTTTTTCCCCATTGGCTTTCATATCAATTAACGACTTCGTTGTAATTTTTTTATAATCTTTTTTTGCTACAGACATAATCTTTCGTGTTCAGTTATCAGTTTTTAGTGTTCAGTAAATACCGAATGAAATATTTTGTAAAATTAATATAAAGATATGGATTGTAACAATTTTTCGACATTTAATACCAATAAATAAATGCAACAACTATGAGACAAATATTTATTTTACTATTTTTTGGTTTTAGTATAGGAATTTCCGCACAAGAAGAAACGGCTATTAAACAAACGATTTCAACATTTTTTGATGGCCTACAAACCGGTGATACACTAAAAATACAATCGGTTTGCCATAAAGAGATGAAACTGCAATCGATTATGGAGAAAAACACGGTTGGAGCGTTGTCATTTCAAAGTAATTCAGATTTTTACAAATCTATAGCCGCCATTCCAAAAAACCTAAAAATTGAAGAACGCCTTTTAAGTTATAACATTCAAATAGATGGCACTATGGCAAACGTTTGGACACCTTACGAATTTTATGTGAATGAAAAACAAAGTCATATTGGAACAAATTCCTTTACTTTGGTGTTAGAAAACAACAGTTGGAAAATTGTGCATATAATTGATACCCGAAGAAAATAATACGAAATGAAACGTCTTTTTACCTATTTATTTGTGGCAATGATAAGCCTATCATTCGCACAAGAAAACACAAAAAACAATCTAAAAATTGACATTTCAGGATACATAGATACGTATTTTTCTTATGATTTTGATGCGTCTGAAAACAAAGACAAACAATCTTTCTTATATAACTATAACAAACAAAACAGCTTTAACATCAATATCGCCTTACTAAGAGCATCGATTAGTTATGAAAACGTGTATGCAAAAGTTTCGGTACATTCAGGAATGTATGTGGAGGCCAATTACGCTGCAGAAAAAACCAAATACTTAAACGAAGCGTATGTAGGAGTATATTTAAATAAAAACAAAACAACCACCTTAGAAGCAGGAATTATGCCCAGTTATATTGGTTTCGAATCTGCCATAACTCACGCTAATTTAACCGCTACACGTTCTATACTTGCAGAAAATTCTCCTTATTTTATGACGGGTGTAAAATTAAATCATCAATTTAATGAAAAATGGAGTGTAGCTGGATTACTAACCAACGGTTGGCAACGTATTGAAAAAGCAAAAAGCAATTTAGCACCATCATTTGGTACACAATTGATATACAAACCAAATACAAAAAACACCTTAAACTGGAGCACCTTTATTGGTAAAGAAGCCTACGCTGATGAGTTTAATACGCGTTATTTTAGTAATTTATGTTGGGACAAAACTTGGAATACAAAATGGCATTCTATACTTGGTTTCGATTATGGAATGCAAGATGTTTCTTCTCAAAACACGGTGAAAGCAACTTGGTACAGTCCGGTTCTAATTACTCAATATTCGTTCAATTCGAAATGGCAAATGGCACATAGAATTGAATATTATCAAGATAAAAAGCAGGCAATAATAGCCAATCAAATTCCTTTTGAAACGGTTGGAAATTCAATAAATTTTGATTTTTTACCCAATTCAAAATTTAAAATAAGAACAGAAGGAAAATGGTATCACGCCACAGAAAACATTTTTGATATCAATACCAAAAAAGATAATTTTTCAGTAACCACTACAATGAGTTTTGAGTTTTAAATTTTAGATGGGTACACAAATTTGAAGGATTTAGCGGATTTAAAATAGATGTATTTTTCAGAACACAGATTATAAAATTATTATAATTATTAAAATCTGTGTTGCTTTTTTTATTTTTCAATTACAAATAAAATCTGCTAAATCGGCGTACCTATCAAAATTAACAATCTGCCAATCCTACTCCAATAGCTAAGCCACCTTCAGAAGTTTCTTTGTATTTTGAGTTCATATCTTTAGCGGTTTCCCACATTGTGGCTACTACTTTATCTAATGGTACCAACACGTTTTTTGCATCGGTTTCTAAAGCCAATTCGGCAGCATTTATGGCTTTTATAGCACCCATAGTATTGCGTTCTATACAAGGTACTTGTACCAAACCACCTATAGGATCGCACGTCATACCTAAATGATGCTCCATTGCAATTTCAGCGGCTACCAATACTTGCTCTGGCGTACCGCCCATTAATTCGCATAACGCTGCTGCTGCCATCGCAGAGGAAACCCCTATTTCTGCTTGACATCCGCCCATAGCTGCGGAAATAGTAGCTCCTTTTTTGAAAATACTCCCTATTTGCCCAGCAACCATTAAAAATTGTTTGATTTCTTTTTCACCTGCATGATGATTTTCAATCACCAAATAATACATTAAAACAGCTGGAATAACGCCTGCACTTCCATTGGTAGGCGCTGTTACTACTCGACCTAATGAAGCATTTACTTCATTTACTGCCAAGGCAAAACAAGACACCCATTTTAATATTTGACGAAATTTCACTTCCGTATGACGAATGCATTGCAACCATTCTTGAGGTGAATTGTAATTGGCTATTCCAATTAAATTGGTATGCATATCGTAGGCTCTTCTTTTTACATTTAAACCACCAGGCAAAGTTCCGTCTGTGTGGGCACCAATATACATACACTCCAACATGGTGTGCCAAATGCGCATTAACTCAGAATGAATTTCTGTTTCTGTACGCATTGATTTTTCATTTTCATACACAATATCAGAAATCGTCTTGCGTTCTGCTTGACAAAATTCTAATAATTCAACACCTGTATTCACCAAAAATGGAAAGGCACATTTTATCTCTGAATTTGTATCTGTATTATCCTCTTCCTTAACTACAAAGCCGCCTCCAATTGAATAAAAAGTTGAACTATATTTTACATCATTAGTATAGGCAGTAAACACCATACCATTGGCGTGAAAGGGTAAAAAATTCTTATTAAAAAAGATATCCGAAACCACATTAAAATGAATCTTGAATTCGTTATCCAAAAGCATTTCATTTGTATGTTTAATGTCTTGGATAATCGTATCAATTGCATCAATTGGCACATATTCCGGATTGGCGCCACTTAACCCTAACATCACAGCTAAGTCGGTAGCGTGCCCTTTTCCTGTTAAAGAAAGTGACCCATACAAATCGACTTTTACGCGATGTACCGAAGCAATTATATTTTGATTTCGTAATTCGGCTAAAAATTGTTCAGCAGCACGCCAAGGTCCTAAAGTATGAGAACTTGAAGGGCCTACGCCTATTTTTAACATATCAAAAACTGAAATACATTCCATATACTAAATCGTTATAGTAGCAAAGATAGTATTTGAAGTTGAAAGTACGAAGTTGGAAGTGAAAATATTTGAAATAAGTAGTTGAAAACAAAAAAAGGAACAAATTCTATAGAACTTATCCCTTTTACCTTATGCCTTATGCCATATACCTTAAAACCCTAAACCTACTAATACCAACGCTTTTTATTCTTTTTAGCAGCATCCGATTTTCTAGAATTAGAACTATCCGCATTTGCAGATTTAGCTGCTTTTTGTGCGTTATTTGGTTTTTGTCTTCCTGAATTTCTTCTGTCGCCTCGGGTATCCGTTTCTTTGTTTTTTAATTCGTCTTCCGTAAATTCTCTATACGGATACGGATTTTCTTTTACTACTTTAATTTGCTGACGGGTTAGTTTTTCAATATCTTTCCAATACGGCAATTCGTCTTTTCCGCAAAATGAGATGGCTAAACCTTCATTCCCTGCTCTACCCGTTCTACCAATACGGTGTACGTAAGTTTCTGGGATGTTTGGCAAATCGAAATTAATCACATAAGGTAACAAATCGATATCAATACCACGAGCGGCAATATCTGTCGCAACTAAAACAGAGATTTCTTGACTCTTAAATCCATCTAACGTTTTTATTCTGTTGTTTTGAGATTTGTTTCCGTGAATGGCTTCCGCAGAAATGTTTTTTACTTTTAATGCTTTTACCACATTGTCCGCACTGTGTTTCGTTCGTACAAAAACCAACACATTATCTATTTTTTCTTCTTCAATTAAATGAATCAGTAATTTTCGTTTGTCTTCTTTCTGAACCATATATACTTTTTGGTTCACACGTTCTGCTGTGCTTGAAATTGGCGCTACCGAAACGTATTTAGGTTTCTTTAAAAATTGGTCGGCCAACTCTCTAATCGCAACAGGCATCGTAGCAGAAAACAATAATGTTTGACGGTTTTCAGGAATTAACTTGATGATTTTCTTTACATCATTAATAAAACCCATATCTAACATTTGATCCGCTTCATCAATCACCAAATGATGCAGATTATCCATATCTAAAAACCCTTGCTTATTTAAATCTAAAAAACGACCCGGAGTAGCAATTAAGATATCCACACCGTCTTTAAGTTGTTGTACTTGTGGCACTTGACTTACACCACCATAAATCACCATCGATTTGGTATTCATATATTTTCCGTAGGTAGCAAAACTATCTTGAATTTGGTGTGCTAATTCACGTGTAGGAGCTAAAACTAAGGTTCTAATTACTTTACGTTTCGTTTTTGAACCTACAATTGGATGTAAATAATTTAAAATTGGAATAGCGAATGCACCGGTTTTACCTGTTCCTGTTTGGGCACAACCAACTAAATCGTGCTCTTCTAATATAATAGGTATGGCTTGTTGCTGAATTGGGGTTGGCGTAATATATTTTTCTTCTTCTAAAACTTGAAGTATATTTCTATGTAAATGTAAATCTTGAAATGTCATATTTGTATTTTGAAGGGCAAAGATACAACTTTGAATGTGGAATAGAGAATTTTGATTTACTTAATTTAGGAATTACCTACGATTTTTGACAGATTACCAACACATTAGCTAAAAATAAAATGACACAATGTCAGACATTTTTGCCACACAAAAGAAATACTGCCAATTTTATACCTATATGTATATTGGCACAAAACTTGACTTATCCAAAAAAGAGTTTAAAAAATAAACCGAATAAAATTTAAAATTAAATAAAATGAGTAAGATTATTGGAATCGATTTAGGTACAACCAATTCTTGTGTTTCTGTAATGGAAGGTGGAGAACCAGTTGTAATTGCTAATGCAGAAGGAAAAAGAACAACACCATCTGTAATTGCATTTGTAGAAGGTGGAGAAATTAAAATTGGAGACGCTGCTAAAAGACAAGCGGTAACTAACCCAACTAAAACTATTGCATCTATCAAAAGATTTATGGGTAACAAGTACTCGGAAAGTTCTAAAGAGGCTTCTACTGTTGCTTACAAAGTAGTTAAAGGTGATAACGACACACCACGTGTTGATATTGATGGACGTTTATATACGCCACAAGAATTATCTGCAATGACTTTGCAAAAAATGAAAAAAACTGCTGAAGACTATTTAGGTCATTCAGTTTCAGAAGCAGTAATTACTGTTCCTGCATATTTTAACGATGCACAACGTCAAGCGACTAAAGAAGCTGGTGAAATTGCAGGTTTAAAAGTAATGAGAATTATCAATGAGCCAACTGCTGCGGCATTAGCTTACGGATTAGACAAACAAGGTACGGATCAAAAAATTGCAGTATTCGATTTAGGTGGTGGTACTTTTGATATCTCTATCTTAGAATTAGGTGATGGTGTTTTTGAAGTATTATCTACAAACGGAGATACACACTTAGGTGGAGACGATTTTGACCAAGTAATTATCGACTGGTTAGCAAACGACTTTAATGCGGCTGAAGGTTTAGATTTAAGAAAAGACCCAACGGCTTTACAACGTTTAAAAGAAGCGGCTGAAAAAGCGAAGATTGAATTATCTGCTTCTGCTCAAACAGAAATTAACTTACCATACGTTACGGCTACAGCTTCAGGACCAAAACACTTAGTACAAACCTTAACACGTGCTAAATTTGAACAATTGGCTGATTCTTTAATCAAGCGTTCAATGGAACCAGTTGTTAAAGCTTTAAAAGATGCTGGTTTATCCGTTTCTGATATTGATGAAGTTATCTTAGTTGGAGGTTCTACTCGTATCCCAGTTATTCAAGAACAAGTGGAGAAATTCTTCGGTAAAAAACCATCAAAAGGAGTTAATCCTGATGAAGTTGTTGCTATTGGTGCAGCTATTCAAGGTGGGGTTTTAACCGGTGATGTAAAAGATGTATTGCTATTAGACGTTACGCCTTTATCATTAGGTATCGAAACTATGGGTAATGTAATGACGAAATTAATTGAGTCTAACACTACTATCCCAACAAAAAAATCACAAGTTTTCTCAACTGCTGCAGACAACCAACCAAGTGTTGAAATTCACGTTATTCAAGGTGAAAGAACAATGGCAGCGGATAACAAAACTATTGGTCGTTTCCATTTAGATGGTATTCCACCAGCAGCAAGAGGTATTCCGCAAATTGAAGTAACTTTTGATATTGATGCTAATGGTATCATTAAGGTTTCTGCAACAGATAAAGGAACTGGAAAATCTCACGATATTCGTATCGAAGCCTCTTCTGGTTTAACAGCTGAAGAAATCGAAAGAATGAAAAAAGATGCAGAATTAAACGCTGAATCAGATAAAATTGCTAAAGAAACAGCTGATAAAGTAAATGAAGCCGATTCTATGATTTTTCAAACAGAAAAACAATTAGCTGAATTTGGTGAAAAATTATCAGAAGATAACAAAACAGCGATTAACTTAGCTTTAATTGAGTTAAAAATGGCTTACGAAGCAAAAGATGTTGCTGCAATTACGCCTGCTTTAGAGAAAATCAATACAGCTTGGACAAACGCATCTGCTGAAATGTATAACACTGGAGATGCTCAAGGAGCTGCACAAGCAGAACCACAAGCTTCAGGTGATACTACACAAGATGTAGAATTTGAAGAAGTAAAATAATTTACGAGTTACGAAGTAAGATTTATAAGTAAACCAATAAATTAAATAGTAAAAAACCGAGTAAGAAATTATTCGGTTTTTTTTATTTTGTTTTGCATTAAAATAATTACAAGCACATGTGGAAAAGTTATTGCTGCTAAAAAAACAAAAAACAAGGCGTTAAAATGTTTTATATCATTAAGGAAGAAATAAAAAGCACCCAAGCCAATTAAAGAAACGATCCAATACAAAGCTGCCGCTTTAATATATTTGATAAAATTTATTTTTGAATAATCTCCAAATAAAAAAGTGATTTGATCAATAATGGAAGGCAAACTGTGCCAAAGAATAAAATAAATTGTAAATCCCCAAATTAGTGATGACACTTTAAATATAATTACAAATACCAGCAGAAAGAATAACTCTTTAAATAGTTTTTTAATTAAATTTTTAAATTCTACAAATAAATAAAGGCATCCGAAACTAAATAATGTCAATATACTATACAAACTATACGTAATACTATTAGGTGTAATGTCAACGGAAGTAATATCAAAAATAATATCTCGAACTTGTTTGCTATGAAATTCAAATAAGAAAAACAGAATTAATAAACCGTGAAGCAATTGAATTGCTTCAATTATTATTTTGTTTTTTTGCTTATCTAAAAAGCGTAATTGTTGTTCCCCAAAATGATAACCACTAACCAAAATAAATAAAAACAATATCAAAAAAGGAATAAAATAAAATAACAAAGCCGAAACAATAATTATTAAAATGTAAAAACTAAGAATTTGTGTAAAAGAATAGTCTCTTTTTTGTAACAAAATATTCTTTGCAATCAAAATATCGTTACCGCCATGCAAGATTCCAAAGGTCAAAATTAATGAAAAACCCGTAAATATCTGATTTTCAATTGAAAAAAATGAGGTCAACCACAATCCGAAAAAGCTAAGTATAATGGCAGTTTTGTAGTAATTTTTCATTTTTTGTTTATTTTTTTTAAAAAAAAATTAAACAAAAGTTTGTTTGTTTGTTTAATTCTATTTAACTTTGATTTAAACAAATTAACATTTATTATTAATTAAAAACAAAAAATTATGAAAAATTTATTATTAATTTCAAAAATGTTACCAAACGATTATGTAGGTTTCACGTTCTTCGTTGGTTGTATGGCAATGATGGCAGCTTCTGCTTTTTTCTTTTTGTCATTAAACCAATTTGATAAAAAATGGCGTACATCTGTATTGGTTTCAGGATTAATAACATTTATTGCAGCCGTTCACTATTTCTACATGAAAGAATATTGGGCTGAAGTTGGAGAATCACCAACATTTTTTAGATACGTTGACTGGATTTTAACCGTGCCGTTAATGTGTTTAGAGTTTTTCCTAATCTTAAAAGTTGCTGGTGCAAAAACAGATTTATTATGGAAAATGATCGGTTTATCTGTAGTAATGTTAGTAACAGGGTACTTAGGTGAAACGGTATACAAAGATTCAGCTGCTTTATGGGGTGGAATTTCAGGATTAGCTTATTTTGTAATTGTTTACGAAATATGGCTGGGATCTGCTTCTAAATTAGCAAAAGCTGCTGGTGGAAACGTATTAGCTGCTCACAAAATCTTGTGTTGGTTTGTGTTAGTAGGTTGGGCTATCTATCCTTTAGGATACATGTTAGGTACTGATGGATGGTACACAAGTATTTTAGGAAAAGGAAGTGTAGATATCGCTTACAACATTGCTGATGCAATCAACAAAATTGGATTTGGTTTAGTTATTTATAACTTAGCTGTTCAATCTCAAAAAGACTAAATCTTTTTAAAATATAAATTAAAACCGCCATGAAAATTCTTGGCGGTTTTTTTTATAAAAATTATTTTGTACTTTGGTAACACCAAAATTTTCAAAATGAAAAATATACTTCTTACCTTGATACTACTTATTACTACAGCTAGTTTGGCACAAAAAACTAAAACACCTGTAAAAGTAACTTCCACCGCTTTGGCAACTTTTGAAAATTTAAAAGCCGAAATTATTACCGAGGGTGGCAAACAAAAACTAGCCATATTACTAGATAATGCTGGAAAAAAGGAAACCATTATCCTAAAAGAAATAACTACACAAGACAAAGCACAACAACCTACAAATTTTAAAATCAAATCGTTTACTATAGCCGATGTAAAATTATATCATTTTAGTTATACCGAAAATATCTTAACTGAAACCAAATTAAAAAAAGAAAATGCTTTAATTACTTCTAACGAAATATGGGAACTATCCGCAACTAAATTAAAGATTTTAGGAAACATTCAAACAGTGAGCCAAATTAAGGAGATTCAATTTTTAGACAAAAACAAAACGGCCTCACAAACCGTTGACAAAACAAGAAGAGAAGGATTTGAATTCACCTTAACTAAAGATTATGAAGTACATTTATCTACTAAAAACCAAATAAATAAATATAAATTCAACGCAATCACGCGACGTTACGATCCGAAGAAATAAAACACCAGAAAAAATAAATATTGACTTATAATCTTTCTTAAACTAAATCAAGCTTAATTATTTGAAGCTTAATTTAATACTAGGTACATAATAATTTTTAGTATATTTGATAAAGTTTATCATCCTGAAAATTTACAATTCATCCAAATTTTAAAAAAACCAATCTATTAGTAAACATCTACTTATGAAAAATAAAATGCTTTATTTTTATGGTTTTGCTTTTGTGTTATATCTGTTTCTATATATAAATACTTTAAGTTATAATTATGTTGAAGGAGACGATGCTTGTACCATACTTTATCATCTATGCGGAAGAAATTTAAATATTCAACAGCCTTATGCCGAATATAATTCTGGATTTGATTATGTATTAAGTTTTGTGGAAAATAAAGAGTCTAAATTACTTTTATTTTCAATACATATTTCATTTTTTTCAGGGCTTTTTATATATTTATTAATTGGTTATTTTCTTAGTTTAATCTTTGAGGTCAACAACAAATTAGTTTTGTTTCTTTGCTTGATACCGTTTATTATTCCAGAATTTATATTCATAAACTTAATTTTGAACACTACAAATCTTGGTTTTCTTTTTGCTTTATTATCATTAATTTTTTACTGGAAGTATATTTCAAATTATAAGTATTATCATATTATTTTATCAATTTTATGTGTAGGAATTGCCATTCCTTTTAGGTGGTCTATTATTATTTTTTACCCCGTTTTTATTTCTTTCTATTTTTTAAAAAATATTAATAGCACTATAAATTATAAAAAAATATTTCAATTAACATTCCTACATTTCATACTATCATGTGCTATTGGTTTGGTATTAATAAATATTACCGGCTATAATTTTAAAGACTTTATTGATACTATTTTTTGGGGCAATAACTATATGGAAAAAGCCGAAAGATCAAAACTTCATTTAATAGCAATGGGAATAAGTTTCTTTACAATTCCTTTTTTACTTCTACTATTTTTTGGAATAAAACATATAATTAAAAAATTTAATGGAAAAACAATTAACAAAATTGTGTTTTTATTTAGCAGTATTTTTCCGTTTTTTATACTAGGTTTTTTTCCATCATTAAAATATTCAATAAGTTTAATTCCAATGATATTAATTTTGTTATATTGGGGTTTTAATTTAATTCTACAAAATAAAAAAAATACAATTCTTTTTTATTTTTCATTACTATTTATTTGGTTTATTGGTATAAAAATAAATACCGACTCGCTTACATTTGGAGATGGTTTTAACCAAAAAAAAAGTTTAAATATTAGTAAAAAGTATTTATTTAAGTATAATGTTGATGAAAGAGTTAAGATTAAAAAGGTATATTTAGATTTTGACGGCGGATTTTATTTACCAACACCAGAAGGTCCTAGGCCTCTATTTGGATACTTTTATGTGATTTTCGAGAGTTTATGGAAAAATAATTTTGATAAAATAAGTCATAATGAAAATCAAATCGTAAAAGATGTAATTAAGAATAAAAGCAAGTCAATTATTCAGTTAAAACCAAATGAATTTATACAATGCAAACTAATAAATGAAGGCTACCTACCAAATAAACCTTTTACTTATAATTCAAAAACTAAAGAATTTTATAGAAATTTTATAAATAAAAATGATACGATAAAACTACTTTCCATTCCAAACGGTGTAAGCAAAGAAAAATATATTGAGGAGTTTATCAATAACAATCAAAAAGTATATTTCATTAGTTATTCCTCAAATTTTATTATTTATACACTTTCGAAGTGTAAAAACACAACATTTATTAACGCTAATACAATTTATAAAAAATAAATTAATCATGCAAAAACAAAAATTAACCGAAATTTTAAATATAAAGTATCCTGTAATAATGGCACCTATGTTTTTGGTATCCAATACTAAAATGGTTATTGAAGGCATGAAAAGTGGTGTGGCTGGATGTATTCCAGCCTTAAACTACAGAACATTAGAAGAGTTACGAAGTGCTATTATAGAACTAAAAAATGCAAAAGTAGAAGGCGGCAGCTTTGGTTTTAATTTAATTGTAAATAAATCCAATATTAAATATAAAGAGCAATTACGTGTTTTATGTGAAGAAAAAGTTGATTTTATTTTAACGTCTTTAGGTTCACCTGAAGAAACGATTCATGAAGCGCATCAAGTAGGTATCAAAGTTTTTTGTGATGTTACCGATTTAAGTTTTGCGAAAAAAGTGGAAATTTTAGGTGGTGATGCCTTAATTGCTGTAAATAATTTGGCGGGTGGACACAGAGGAAATCTTTCTCCTGAAGCATTAATCAAGCAATTAAACGAAGGCACTTCCCTACCCGTAATTTCTGCAGGTGGTGTAAGTAAAAAATCGGATATAGACAAAATGCTTGCTTATGGTGCAATTGGCGTTTCTGTTGGAAGTCCGTTTATTGCTTCAACAGAAGCTGGTGTTTCGCAAGAATACAAACAAGCTTGTGTAGATTATGGCGCTAAAGACATTGTAATGACCGAACGCATTTCTGGTACCCCTTGTTCCGTAATAAATACGCCTTACGTTCAAAAAGTTGGCACAAAAACTACTTGGTTAGAACAAGTTTTAAATAAAAATAAAAGCTTGAAAAAATGGGTTAAAATGATTCGTTTTTACATTGGAATGAAGGCAACTGAAAAAGCCGCAACTGAGGTAACCTATAAAACGGTTTGGGTTGCAGGTCCGAGTATTGAAGATACGCACGCCATTTTACCCGTTGCAGAAATTGTAAAAAAACTAACGGTTTAATATGTACGAAACGCTCTTTACTTTTTTAAATAGATATTTTAAAAAAGCGACACTTTTTAAAGTAGGTTTTAACCTTTCGCCTATGTATAAAAGAAGTTGCGGGAAAATTATTTTCGCTTCTGAAGATTTACATGTGGTGAAAATCAAAATTCCTTTATCATACAAAAATAGAAATTATGTTGGTTCCATATTTGGTGGCAGTTTATTTGCTGCAACTGATCCAATTTATATGATTCAGTTAATGCAAATTTTAGGAAAAGACTACGTAGTTTGGGATAAAAAAACGGATATCAAATTTAAACGCCCAGCATACGAACACGCATTTGCTACGTTTGAATTTACAACTACAGAAATTATCGAAATCTTACAGAAAGTAGAAGTTGAAAACGAAATAGATTATACCAAAATTCTTCATATCACAGCTAAAAATGGAACCATTTTTGCAGAATTAGACAAAACGCTATATATTGCTACAAAAGCGTATTATAAACAGAAAAGAAGTTTGAAAGTTTAACCGCAAAGTACGCAAAGCATTTCGCAAAGAACGCAATAAAATCTGCTAAATCTGCGTACCTATTCAAACAAAAAAGCCTGTAAGAAATTCCTACAGGCTTTACATATAATTAAAAAGTGTTTATGATAAAACCGCTTTTAAGTCGCCATTCATAGCTCGTACCGCTTCTGCAGATTTTGCAAAAGTTGCTTTTTCAGCATCGTTTAATCGTACGTCAACAATTTCTTGTACTCCGTTTTTACCAATAATACATGGTACACCTAAACAAATATCTGATTGTCCGTATTCACCTTCTAATAAAACAGAACAAGCAATCATTTTGTTTTGGTTATTTAAGATCGAATCTACTAAATACGCTACAGAAGCTCCAGGAGCATACCAAGCTGAAGTACCTAATAAACCTGTTAATGTAGCACCACCTACCATAGTATCCGCAGCTACTTTATCTAAAGCTTCTTGAGATAAATAATTAGAAACTGGCGCACCATTATAAGAAGCCAAACGTGTTAATGGAATCATAGTAGTATCACCGTGACCACCAATAACCATACCTTGAACGTCGTTAGCTGGTTTGTTTAATGCTTTTGATAAATAATATTTGAAACGAGAGCTATCTAAAGCACCACCCATTCCAATAATTCTGTTTTTTGGTAAACCTGTAGCTTTTAAAGTCAAATATGTCATAGTGTCCATAGGATTAGACACTACTACGATAATGGTGTTTGGAGAAAATTTTAAAATATTTTCCGAAACCGATTTTACAATTCCAGCATTGATACCAATTAACTCTTCACGAGTCATCCCCGGTTTTCTTGGAATTCCAGAAGTAATTACTACCACATCTGAATTAGCTGTTTTAGAATAATCATTAGTTACTCCAGTCAATTGTGTGTTAAAACCTGTAGTTGTAGCACATTGCATGATGTCCATTGCTTTTCCTTCAGCAAATCCTTCTTTAATGTCTAATAATACTACTTCACTTGCAATTCCTCTGTAAGAAATCACGTCAGCACATGATGCACCTACATTTCCTGCACCTACTATTGTTACTTTCATTGTATAAATTATATTGAGTTGTTATTTTTTACAAAAATATTGATTATGAAACAATTTTACGTTATTTCACGATTATTTTTTTTATGATTTGTTTATCATTTGTGCTAATTTTAACAAAATACATTCCTGCTTGAAAAGAAATAGGAATCATTTGGTCTTCGTTAGCTATTTTTTCCAAAACTTTTGTCCCCGAAATAGTATAAATTTCTACTTTAGAAAGATTCGTAATACCTGAAACAAAAATATGTTCTGTAGCAGGATTTGGATATACTTTTACATCTGTTGTTTCAAAACTTTCATTTGCCAAAGCCGAAAACCAAGGTTGACCATATTGCGCACCAAAAATATAATTCGCCAATAACGGATAATCTATAAATGGATTTCTGTTGTGTTGCCAAGTTTGAATGTAATTGTTTCTATTCATTTCAAAATCGTCTCTAGGATCTGATAGATTCCAAGCTAATAAAGTCGCTAAATCGCCAATATTTCCTGAAGGATTTGTGCCGTTATATTCACTGGGATCTCCATTTACTACGTTTAGACCCGTAAATCGAACCGCCATATAAAAACAAGCTCTAGCTACATCACCACGCCAGGAACCTTGTGAACTTGTAGCTCCGGCATATACAGTAGCCGAATTTACATTTCCATAATTTTTATTATTTCTTGATGAATTTTCTTGCCCATTAACCGCTCTAATATGATGTGCATCTGAAACACCGTCAACAGTTGCTGCGGCACTTGTAGTAGTCCAAACTCCAATTCCATCTGCAGTATCAATATTTGCCACTTCAAAACCACCTCTAGATTGGCAAAAAATATGTTCTCTATTCCATTTACCAACAATACTCGAACTCTGTTGTTGGTCTATTTTAGACATAGGTTGCTCTAAATAAATTTCCCAAATTTGTCCACTGTTTAAAGGATTTTGATCGGAAGTTTTTAGTATTTCCCAAATATCTGCATAACTATGTAATCGAACCTCTGAAGGATTGGCAATAATATTTTGAACCGCTTGTTTTAATGCCACACCGGACAATCCCTCTAACGAAGCATAATAACCTGCTTGAGCGGTACTTGAAACCGTGTTGTAGGTTGGCGCTAAAGGCGTTCCGAAATTTAGTATTTGAAAATCGGTATCTGCCACTCGTCTAACAATCGAATTGTTACTTGAAACTACATTTACAGGTAAACCAGAAGTAAAAAGAACAAACTCTTCATCGCCTTCTTCCAAAGTATCATCTATCAAGGTAATAGTTTTTGTAGCTGAAGATGCACCCGAAGGAATAGTTACTATATTAGTAGTATCAAAAGTATAATCAGCTGAATTGAAATTTCCATTGTTTAAAGAAATAGAAAAAGTTGTAGTTGCTGAAACTGGTGTGTCAGTTGTAAAAGTTAGTATAACTGATTGTCCTTCTGTATAATTAGCAGCATTTAAGGTAGTAGTCATATAATTTAAAGCAATCCCACTTCCATCATTATTCATTCCAGGTGTAGGTAACTTTACTTCATACGTTCCATCAACTTTTCTTTGAATCGAATGATTTGCCGCATTTGAAGTGGCATTTTCATTCACACAAACTGTTAGGTTTAAAATTGCCATCAATGCCGTTGGTTGTGTACTGGCATTATTTGAATACGCAATAGCATGAACCAAACCGGTTGACGTGGCTGTAGTATTTAAAGGAAAATCAGAACCATTTGCTTGATACAAAGCAATAGCATCTGGTCCGTTTTGTAGTGTAGCATCCAACATAGACAATGCAGGTGTAGGAGAAAGCAATACATTGCCCACCAAAAAATTTCCGTTAATATCTGTAGAATATCCATCTAAATCAATAGCGTTATAACTTAATGTTCCTGCATATGGGCTAGTACTTGGGGCATTAAAAAAAACTAATACATATCCATTTAATGAAAAATTAGCAGTAGCGGATTTTAATTCAATAAATTCTTTTTGATCTGTGGAAGGAGTATCAGGGTCTATTTCATTAATTACGACTTGAGAAAAAGTAATATTGGAAATCAGAAGTAATAAAAATAATTTTATTTTCATTTTTTTTCATTTGAAAAGTTACACAAAATTACTCATAATTAAACTATTTTCTTAGAATTATATCCTTTTTTTTAGTAATATTGACTACTTTAAAGAAAAAAATGACAAAAATTAGAATCGTATTTTTTATTTTATTTGCACTACAATCCTTCTCCCAAAATAAGATTACTATAGCGGCAAAACTTCTTGAAAACGGAAAGAAAATTACCGTTTTTGAGGAAATTACGATAAAAAACACTTCAACTTCTGCGCTTACCGAAATTGCCTTAAACGATTGGAATCATGCTTTTTCAAGTAAAAATTCTGCATTAGCCAAAAAGTTTTCAGATGAATTCAATAGAAGTTATCACCTATCAAGCAATATAGATCGTGGCGGAACCAATATAATTGCGATTACTGATGCGAATAAAAAGTCGTTATTGTATTTCAGAAAACCAAATCAAATTGATATTGTTATCATTCCTCTCGAAAAACCAGTTACTATAGGGGAATCAACAACTATTAAAGTAAATTACGAAATAACATTGCCCAATTCTAAATTCACAAAATTTGGCTATTCTGAAAACAAACTATATTTACGAAATTGTTTTTTAACGCTTTCTAGATTTCATTCCGAACCTCAAAGTGAAGAAAATAGTGATGATTTAACCACTGAAATTACTTCATATAGCATTGAATTTCAACACAATAACTTCTTTATCCATTCTGATTTAGAAGTTGAAAAACTTTATGATACTACTTCGAAATTAACTGGAAATTCTCGAACCAATTTTGTAATTGTGTTAGAGAAGAAAAATAGCTACGAAACTTTTAAAAATAGAGAAACAACGATTATCAGTAATCTAAAATCTGTCGATTTAAGTGCAAAACAAAAAAAGCAAATTATTGATAAAATTTCCAAATATGTTGAAGAAAATTTAGGCAAATCGGAACAAGAAAAAATAATGGTTTCGCAAGAAGATTATGATAGAGAAGCGTTTTATGGCTTAAATGAATTGCCTTCTTTTATTTCTCCATTTAATGATGATTTTGTATTTGAACTAAAATTTTTAAAAACCTATTTAAACAATTATTTAGTGGCTAATTTGAAAATTAATTTCAGAAAAGACCATTGGATTTTGGAAGGCATTCAACATTATTATTTAAAAAAATATATTGATGAAATGTATCCCGAAAGTAAAGCTTTTGGAAAATTAGCTCGATTTAAAATACTAAAAAAATACAAACTAATTTCAATGAATTTTACCGAACAATTCATTTATAATTATTTATTAATGGCTCGAAAAAATATTGATCAAGCCGTTGGAACAGATAAAAATACACAAATAAAATTCAATGAAAGAATAGCAGGAAAGTTTAAATCTGGACTTTCGCTTCATTATTTGAATGCGTATTTAGGAGAAAATTATGTGGAAAATTCAATTAAACAATATATAGAATTAAATAAATTTAAATATACTGATAGTCAAAATTTTAAATACATTTTAGAAAATAAATCAAAACAAGATTTAAATTGGTTTTTTAAAGAATTAATTTATTCCAGAAATAAAATTGATTACAAAATTATTCAAGCCAAAAAAACAAACGATGCGATAGACGTAACAATCAAAAATGTAGGCGATGCCAAAGTGCCAATTTCTATTTCAGGATATCATAAAAACAAATTAGTTAGTAAAAATTGGATAGAAAATCATTCAGATATTTTTAAATTTTCAATAAAAAATGATAGCATAACGAAATTAATTTTAAACGATACTTATGAAATTCCAGAATTAAATAACAATAACAATTCATACAAATTAAAAAATCACTTTTTAGGACATAGAAAAATTAGATTTACCTTTTTTAAAGATATTGAAAATCCAAAATACAACCAAGTATTTTTTGTACCCACAACCGAATTCAACTTGTACGACGGATTGTTACTTGGCATGAAATTTAATAACAAATCAATAATTGACAAGCCATTTATTTACGACATAACACCAAATTATTCTTCAAAAACTGGAACACTTGCTGGAAGTGCCGGATTTAGCTTCAACAAACTAAACCGAAACAGCACTCATTTTAGCACTCGATATGCCATTTCAGGTTCTCGTTTACACTATGCTCCAGATGCTTTTTACAGTAAAATTACACCAAGTATAAATTTTAGATTTAGAAATCCAAATTTCAGAAAAAACGAAGGTGAAGGATTTTTAATGCGTCATGTTTATGTAAACAGAGAAAAATCAAATATAGTTTCAACAAAAAATTCAGAAAACTATTCTGTATTTAATTTACGATATGGGTATGCTAATAGCGAATTAATAGAACAATTTTCATACGGAACAGATTTCCAAATTTCAAATCGTTTTGGAAAAATATCAGGACAAGTTCAATATCGGAAACTTTTTGAGAACAACAGATTCATCAACTTAAGAGCATTTGCAGGATTTTTCACTCATAATGATACTCAAAACAATTTCTTTAATTTTGGTATAGATCGTCCTTCAGATTATTTGTTTGATTATGCGTTAATTGGCAGAAGCGAAAGTACAGGCTTGTTTAGTCGGCAGTTTGTAAATGCCGAAGGCGCTTTCAAATCTAAATTTGCTACTCGATATGCCAATCAATATATTTTATCTGTAAATACTAGTTGTACCATTTGGGATTGGATAGAAGTTTATGGCGATGTAGGGACATTTAAAAACCAAGGATTTAAGTCGCAATATATCTACGATAGTGGGATTCGCTTAAATTTTGTACAAGATTATTTCGAATTATATTTGCCTATATATTCTTCAAATGGCTTTGAATTAAACGACAAAAATTACGGCGAAAGAATTCGATTTATAATTACTTTGAGTCCAAAAACATTAACCTCTTTATTTACAAGAAGATGGTTTTAAAACTAGTCATTTCCCATACAAATCTCGGTTTCTAAATTTGTAATTTTTATGCATTATTCGTAAATAATACTTAATATTACGAAATAATACTACGTTTTTTACAACCAAACATCAATATTTTTATTCATTATTCATAAAAATAACACTTACGTAGTAACATTTCGTTTTTTTGTTTAAATTTGTAACATAGCAATGTAGTATTATGAGCAAAACTAAAACGGCAGAAACATTATCTTTCGAAGATTTCAAAAAAGAAGTTTTACACGATTTTAAAATCGCTTCGGTTAGTCGCGAGTGTAGTCTTTTAGGACGAAAAGAAGTCCTTACCGGAAAAGCAAAATTTGGTATTTTTGGCGATGGTAAAGAAGTGCCCCAATTGGCTTTAGCAAAAGCGTTTCAAAATGGTGATTTTCGTTCAGGGTATTACCGTGACCAAACGTTTATGATGGCTATTGGCGAATTGTCAATTGTTCAGTTTTTCGCTGGATTATATGGGCATGCCGATATTAATTTTGATCCAATGAGTGCAGGTCGCCAAATGGGTGGACATTTTGCTACACATTCGTTAGACGAAAACGGAAATTGGAAAAATTTAACCCAACAAAAAAATTCAAGTGCCGACATCTCTCCTACTGCTGGGCAAATGCCGCGTTTATTAGGTTTAGCACAGGCCTCAAAAATATATAGAAATGTAACTGAAATTCCTGCAGAAAATAATTTTTCAATACAAGGTAACGAAGTGGCTTGGGGAACAATTGGAAATGCCTCTACATCAGAAGGGTTGTTTTTTGAAACTATAAACGCTGCCGGAGTGTTACAAGTTCCAATGGTAATGAGCGTTTGGGATGACGAATACGGAATTTCTGTACATGCCAAATATCAAACAACAAAAGAAAACATATCCGAAATATTAAAAGGATTACAACGTGATCATGCAAACAACGGGTACGAAATATTCCGTGTGAAAGGTTGGGATTATCCGGCTTTAGTTGACACCTATCAAAAAGCAGCTGAAGTTGCCAGAACTGCGCACGTTCCTGTTTTAATTCACGTTAACGAATTAACACAACCACAAGGCCATTCTACTTCCGGTTCACACGAGCGATACAAAAATGCGGATCGACTGGCGTGGGAAGCAGAATTTGACTGTGTGGCGCAAATGAAAAAATGGATGATAGCTAACAATTTGGCAACAGCCGAAGAATTAGAAGAAATTGAATCGGCATCAAAAAAAGAAGTATTAGAAGGTAAAAAAGAAGCTTGGACGAATTATTTATCTGCTATAAAAGAAGACCAAGCGGCTACAGTATCTATTCTAAATCAAGTCGCACAAAACTCTGAAAATAAAGTTTTTATTGAAAAATACGCGAATGATATTGCTGCGATAAAAGAACCAATTAGAAAAGATTTATTAGTAGTAGCTAGAAAAGTGTTAAGAATGCTTTCTGGAGATAACAGAGCGACTTTAGCCTCGTGGATTTCTAATTTCACAGCAAGAATACAACCCAAATATAGTTCACATTTATATTCAGAATCGAAACAAAATATTGCTTCAACTACTGAAGTAAAACCAATTTACGATGAAACCGCCGAAGAAGTAGATGCGCGTTTAGTGTTAAGAGATAACTTCGATAAAATTTTTGAAACATATCCAGAAACATTAGTCTTTGGTGAAGATGCAGGAAATATTGGTGATGTAAATCAAGGCTTAGAAGGCATGCAAGAAAAATACGGCGAAATGCGTGTTTCGGATGCAGGCATTCGTGAAGCTACTATTTTAGGTCAAGGTATCGGAATGGCGATGCGAGGTTTACGTCCGATTGCTGAAATTCAGTATTTAGATTATTTGCTATACGCCATTCAGATTATGAGTGACGATTTAGCCACTTTACAATACAGAACACATGGTCGTCAGAAAGCACCATTAATCATTAGAACTCGTGGACATCGTTTAGAAGGTATTTGGCATTCGGGTTCGCCTATGGGAATGATTATTAATGCCATTCGTGGAATTCACGTTTTAGTACCAAGAAATATGACCAAAGCAGCCGGATTTTATAATACCTTATTAAAAACAGACGAACCTGCTTTAGTAATTGAATGTTTAAATGGCTACCGTTTAAAAGAAAAAATGCCGACCAATTTAGGGGAATTTCAAACGCCAATTGGTGTGGTAGAAACCATCAAAGAAGGAAAAGATATTACATTAGTTTCATACGGTTCTACATTAAGAATTGTAGAACAAGCCGCAAAAGAATTATTAGAAAACGGAATTGATGCTGAAATTATTGATATTCAAAGTTTATTACCTTTTGATATTGCTCATGATATTGTAAAATCAGTAGCTAAAACTAACCGTTTATTAGTAATTGATGAAGATGTTCCTGGTGGAGCAAGTGCTTTTATTTTGCAAGAAATTATCGAAAATCAAAACGCGTACAAACATTTAGATAGCGCACCGCAAACCTTAACTGCTAAGGCACACCGCCCAAGTTACGGAACCGATGGTGATTATTTTTCTAAACCAAGTGCCGAAGATATTTTTGAAAAAGTGTACGACATGATGCACGAAGCCAATCCGAGCAATTTTCCGAAATTGTATTAATAAAAACAAAATCATTCTTATATTACCTTACATTCCTTATATGGTCAAAAATAAACCATCTACAAATTGTAAGAAAATATAAGTTTTAAATAAACCAAATGGCAAACACCTATATCGCATTCCTCTCC
>CAZQGY010000030.1:0-28360 GCA_964593435.1 uncultured Flavobacterium sp.
TGGTGGATAATTCTGAATTTGAAGCCTACAAAGAAGGTTATGGTCAAACTATTATTACGGGTTATGCTCGAATAGACGGTTGGGCTGTGGGAATTGTAGCTAATCAACGAAAAGTAGTCAAAACTAAAAACGGCGAAATGCAATTTGGTGGCGTGATTTACTCCGATTCGGCAGATAAGGCGACACGATTTATAGCCAATTGCAACCAAAAGAAAATTCCGTTAGTGTTTTTACAAGATGTAACTGGATTTATGGTAGGCAGTAAATCCGAACATGGCGGTATTATAAAAGACGGTGCCAAAATGATAAATGCCGTTTCCAATTCGGTAGTGCCAAAATTCACTGTCATTGTTGGCAACTCTTATGGAGCTGGAAATTATGCCATGTGTGGGAAAGCTTACGACCCCCGTTTGATTGTGGCTTGGCCAAGTGCTGAGTTAGCTGTAATGGGTGGCACACAAGCTGCCAAAGTATTGGCGCAGATTGAAGCTAGTTCGCTAAAAGCAAAAGGAGAAGAAGTCGATGAAACTAAAGAAGCAGAATTGTTTGCCAAAATAAAAGCGCGTTATGACGAACAAGTGTCTCCTTATTATGCTGCGTCTCGATTATGGACCGATGCCATTATTGATCCTATAGATACGCGTACTTGGATTTCGATGGGAATTGAAGCGGCCAACCACGCTCCTATTGAGAAACCATTTAATTTAGGGGTGATTCAAACATAAAATAAAAAGAGAGGTAATCACCTCTCTTTTTTTATAGTCTAATTAACCAATACTTTGGTCTCGTATTACTTTACCGGTAGAGGTTCTTTTAAAGTCTGGAATAAATACAATCTCTTTTGGTTTTTCGTATTTGTCTAACACGTCAAAAATAGATTCGTCAATTGGCATTGATTCCCCTTCCACATACAAGACTAATTTTTCACCTAAAAGCTCATCTATTTGTCCGTACACAAAGTAGCAGTTTGAAATTGAGGAAGCTAGTTTTTCTTCTATTTGCTCCGGAATTAATTTGATCCCGCCGCTATTAATCACGTTATCAAAACGGCCTTTCCAAACAAACTGAGTATCTGAAATTAATTCGGCCAAATCATTAGTCTTGATAGTTTCAGTACTAATTTTATGCGCATCAATCACTAAACACTGTCTATCATCAGTTGTAATTTTTACATTAGGCAAGACCGAAAAAGCAGTCTCTCCTACTCGCTTTGCTGCAATATGCGTAATCGTTTCGGTCATTCCGTAAGTTTCATAAATCTGAGACGGAACCTTAACTAACTCTTGTTCTAAAGTTTTATTTACTTTGGCACCTCCAATAATTAACTTTTTAATTCGGCCTAAGTCGTTCAATGAATTTTTAGCTTGTAAAGGCACCATTCCACAAAAATCAAATGTTCCTTTTACTCCTTCTAATGGATGCGAACTTGGCGCTACAAACTCCATATCCAAACCTAAAATAAAGGCTCTTACAAACATCATTTTACCCGCTACATAATCGGTTGGTAAACAATGAAGCACTTTTTGCCCAGGTTGCAAATCAAAAAAATCTCCTGTTGCTAAAGCTGAATTGACCATCGCTTGTTTGTCTACACGAATATTTTTTGGTGCTCCTGTAGAACCCGAGGTATTCATTTCTAAATAGGGTTTTGCATCAAACCAATCCAGAATAAATATTCCTAGCGGTTTTTCATAAGCTTCCCCTTCTTTAATAAACGAATAGGCTACGCGAAGTAAATCGTCTTTGGTAAAACTAAAGCCATTTAATTTGAACTTGTTGTGAACGTTTTGATAAGTTACTGTACTCATTAGTATTTATTTAGGTAATATTTAAAATCTTCCTGTTAATTTTTCTCTCCAATTAGACCAATGGTATTTCTTTGCAAAAAACAAAAGTAGTATTGGAAAAATAATACTCACCGGTAAAATAATATCAAAGAAAACACTTGGATCTGAGGTACTTTTTAAAATGGAATGGGTTTGAAATGCAGTCCAATCCGAAGTAACCAATAAAGCTGCGATAAAATTATTGGCAAAATGGAAACCTAAAGCTAATTCAATTCCGTCATCCATCAAAGTGATAATCCCCAAAAATAATCCTGTACCGATATAATAGATCAGAATACTATAACCCATTTTATCTACTTCAGGATTAGCGATATGCAATAACCCAAAAATAACTGATGTAATTAATAATGGAAACCATTTGTTTTTTGCCAAATTTCCAAAACCTTGCATCAAGTATCCCCTAAAAATTAATTCTTCACAACCTATTTGGAAAGGAAATAACAATAATCCTATTATGAATAAAAGTAAAAAAGGAATCCAATCAAACTGAACAATGAATTCTTGGGGATAGAGAAAATAAAATAGAATTGTAGAACCAATTGTAATTCCAGCCCAAATAGAAAATGAAAATAAGACGCGTTGCCAATCTATCTTAGTTCGAGATGTAATGATTTGTATGAATGATTGTTTGTGAAAAAACCGAACTAAAGCATACAATTGAAAGAACACAAAAACAAATGAGACTAACATCAAAAACAAGCTCAGATTGGAATCAAAAAAATTCATAGTTGCTTCATACGAACTTGGATAAGGAGTCTTTTCTATATAAGACTTGAGAAGTACTCCCAAGGTAAAAGGCAATTGCCCAACTATAGAAGCACAAAACAAAATAAAAGAACCCACTAAATATTTCCAAAATACTGATTCTTTTGTGCTAACTTGTTCTAAAAACATAGTTTAATTTGTAAAATTATGTCTCTAAAATACAGTTTTAATTTCAATTTTCATTACTTCGCAAAAAATTAATACTATGATTGAAATATACCACAACCCGCGTTGCGGAAAATCAAGAAACTGTTTGGCATTAGTTTCTGAAAAAGAAGAAGCAATTACTATTATCAAATACCTGGAAAATCCTTTGTCAAATCAAAATCTTAAAGAGTTACTTCAAAAACTCAATTTTAAACCAATTCAATTGGTTCGAGTAAAAGAAAAAATTTGGATTGAAAATTTTAAAAACAAACAACTGACCGACGAAGCGATTATTCAAGCAATGGTTGATCACCCTATTCTAATTGAAAGACCAATTGTGGTAAAAGGAAACAAAGCTATTATAGGAAGAGTAATCGATGAGTTGAATCAATTTATTTTGTAAATAACGTATTTAACTTTTATTTATGAACTGACTAATGTAACCTTTTCCAGTTTATAGAGTCTAAACACCGTAATTAAAAATCATAATTGATGAAAAAATTAAATGCAATTGCATTAATCCTACTGTTTTTAAGCAGTATTATAAGCTTTGGTCAACAAGCACCAATTAAAGCAAAATTAAAAGTAACAGGTAAAGTTGTTGAAAAAACAACCAACCAACCTCTTGAATATGCCACAATAACATTACGCCTACCAGACAATCCTAAAGCAGTTGCGGGTGGAATTACCAACAACAAAGGGGAATTTGCTGTAGAAGTCAACCCAGGCACTTATGCAATTTCTATAGAATTTATTTCATTTAAACCTACCGAAATAAAATCGAAATCAATACAGAGCAATACGAATTTAGGAACAATTGCACTCTTAGAAGATGCAGCGCAATTAAACGAAGTTGTGGTTCGTGCTGAAAAAACAACCGTTGAAATCAAACTCGACAAAAAAGTGTTCAATGTTGGAAACGATTTAATGGTAAAAGGAGGAACCGTAAGTGATGTACTTTCAAATATTCCTTCTGTATCTGTGGATGTAGAGGGAAATGTTAGTTTGCGTGGAAATGAAAATGTGAGAATCTTAATTGATGGGAGACCATCAAATGCAATTAATATAGTCGAAGCACTGCGAATCATTCCTGCTGATGCAATTGATAAAGTAGAAGTTATTACCAATCCATCTGCAAGATATGACGCAGAAGGTGGTGGCGGAATCTTAAATATTATCTTGAAAAAGGGAAAGAATCAAGGGTTTAATGGAACATTTATCGCTAGTGGTGGAATTCCAGAAAATACTGGTTTGACAGGAACTGTAAACTACAAAACTAAAAATGTTAGTTTATTTACTACACAAGGCTATAGTTTAAGAAGTAGCCCTGGAAATATGATTAATGAAACTGCCTATCTTAATCCAGATAATTCAGTTAAAAATTATATTATTGAACCTAGAACCAATGATCGATATGGTAAAGGGTATAATGCCAACTTGGGGATGGATTTAAATATCAATAAATCTACCACTTGGACCAATACTGTAAATTACAGAAATAATAAAGGGATCAATAACGATTTGGTTTTTCAAAATTACCGAACGGCTTTAAATGAATTTGACAATACAAGAACTCGTTTGAATAGAGAGGACAGTGACAGTGAGAATTTTGAATACACTTCTAATTTTGTAAAAAACTTTAAAAAACCAGGTCATAAATTTAGCATTGATGGTTCGATTTCGTCAAATAATGATGACAATACAGCATTTATTACCGAAACTGCTACGAACACGACCGCAATCAAAATAGACAATACAATCAATAATCAGAAACAAGACAGAATTTTAATTCAAAGTGATTATGTGTTGCCATTAAAGAATGGAAGTCAATTTGAAGCAGGTTATAGAGGTGATTTTTCTGAACTATTTACTGATTATGAAGTAATGATTAACGGAGTCATTAATCCGAATTTTACCAATATCCTACAATATAAAGAAAAGGTAAATGCATTGTATTCTCAGTACGGTTTCAAAAAAAATAAAGCCTCATTCCTTTTAGGTCTGCGCTATGAGGATTCCAATATTGAAATCAATCAGTTGGCTACATCAGATTTTAACACCAAGAAGTACGGTAATTTCTTCCCATCTGCATTTTTTACTTACGAGTTATCAGATAAGGCAAGTACATCTATAAGCTATAGCCGAAGAATTCAGAGACCTCGCGGAAGATTATTAAACCCATTCAGCAATTTATCTAGTAATATTAACATCTTTGTTGGTAATCCTGATTTAGATCCATCCATGACAGATGCAATAGATTTTGGTTATATAAAACGTTGGTCTAAATTGACATTAAGCACTTCTTTGTATGTAAACAAAACGATTGACGCATTTCAATTTGCCAGAAGAGAATCGGGTAGTTTTGTAAACGGAACTCCAATAATTATTAGTTCACCGATCAATTTAGCAACAGAATATCGTTCAGGATTTGAATTTACCTTAAATTATTCTCCATACAAATGGTGGAAGTTGAATTCTAACTTCAACTTTTTTAGAAGTGAAACTGATGGCGATTTTACTTATACTAATTTTAATAACGTAAAGATTGTTCAAAATTTTGACAATGTGGCGACATCTTGGTTTAGCCGATTGACATCGAAAATTACACTTCCAAACAAAATTGATTGGCAAACCAATTTAATGTATATGGGTGGTCAAACTAATGCTCAAGGTAGAGTGATTGGTAATTTTAGTGCTAATCTTGCCTTCAGTAAAGATGTGATGAAAGATAAAGGAACATTTACTCTAAATGTAAGTGATGTTTTTAATGGTCGAAAAAGAATTATGGAGACTTTCTTACCTGGTGTAATTAGTTCAAGATCTGAAATGCAATGGAGAGTAAGACAAGTCACTCTTTCATTCACGTACCGCTTTAATAAAGCTAAAAACGAAAGAGAAAGACAACCAAAGAGATTAAACGATGGTGGTGGTGATATGGAATTTCAAGGTTAAAAGTATAGGTTAGGTTAATTCATAAAAAAAGCTCCATAAATGGAGCTTTTTTTTGTAAAACAAACTATTTAATTAGATTGCTCTTCTTTCTTTTTTGCTTTCTTTTCTTTGTAAGCTTCCCAAGAAGCTCCACCTACCCAATACGACACGAATCCAACTAAAAAAAACATTAGCCAAAAACCCATTGTCAAAATAGTTAAGAAAAGTAAAAAGCCTAAGTACTGTGAAAAAGTAAACATGTTTTCCGGAATTAAGTGTATACAAGTACAAATGTAAGTTTAATATTTTGTCCCGACAACAAAAAAATAAAAAACAAATCGTTAAAATTTCAAGATAGACCTTACTAGTGCCTATCCTAAATCTACATAATCTTGCAAGTATTTAAATCTATCGGTTAATCTACCGCTATCTGTAATTTTAGCTCGATGCAAAAGTCCGTCTACATCGCCGCTCATTAGTGCTGGAAATACATGCTTAATGAACTGTTCGCCAAAGCCATCACTAGCATCTTTGGGCAATTCACAAGGTAAATTATCAACCGCCATTACAACAATTGCTGCTGGATGAAAAACATCTACTTCGGTTCCCTCAGAAGGCAAATAACCGTAAAAAGGTTCAGCGATTGTAGAAGCGCGAACTGTACAAGCAATTGGACCATCTACATCACAGGAAATATCAGCTACAACTTTGATCTTACAATCTTGTGATTTTAACATCTCACGAGAAAGAATTTGAGGCGCTCCATTACCATAAAAATGTCCAAAAATTGCAATATCTGCTACATTAGCAAATCTGGCAAAATCAGACTCATACTCTTCTGGATGGTGATAAAAATCATTGTTATCGGTTGACCCTCCATCTTTTCTTTTGTTATACTCCAATACATCTATTTGTACATAAACCGCTTGAGTATATTTTTTCGATAAAAAATCAGCCACACCAACACGCTTAATTTTCATTGCATCCAACATTTCGATACAACCAGAACCTACTTTTCCTGTACCTGTTACTACAATTTTTAAGGGAGGTAATACCTGACGTTTCAAATATGAAATTAACATGGCTTGATCCGATAAGGTTTCCGCTTTGGGTAACTTAAACAATTCAAATTTTACTCCAAAAGCCCTAAACGCATTATACGTTCCTACTATTCCTGCATATTTACCGAAACCGATAAGTCGCTTTTCTTCAGCATCAACTATGGTTTCATGATCGTATAAAGTAATATTGTTTTCCAAAATTTCCCTCAAAAGCGCTTGATTATGAGGCTGCTTTTTAATTGTATGAGAAAAAAAGAAATAGGATTTATTTGGAATTAAATTAACTAAAGGCACTTCCTTAACTCCAATTAAAACATCACAATCAGCAACATTATCAGTCACTTCTATCCCTAAAGATTGATAGTCTTCGTCTTTATATACACGATTTTCTGAACTTTCTACTACAAATTGAGCAGTAGGATACAGCTGTTGTAGCTGAACTATAGCAGTTGGCGACAAAACCACTCTTCGATCAGGGGGATTTTTACGTTCTCGAATAATTCCAAATCTAAGAGCGCTTTTACTCATAATTTACTAATTTTATTAGGTATGTAACCTCACAAATTTAATAATTAAAAAATCAACTTAAAACTATTTTAAGAATTCAATAGCAATCTATTTTTAAAAAAGATTGAAATACAATAAATTAGAAATTTAATAACAAAATATGTGAATAAAAAGTGATTGATAATTTAAAAAAAGCATTCTAAAATAGATGTATTCTATATATTTGTGCATCAAGTGCCACAATAATGAAATATATTAATACATCCTATTCTCTGTCAATTGTACTATTACTTTTTCTAGTAAGTTCATGTAAAAAAGTTGAATTCGAAAACACTATAAAAGATTCTGAACTTCCTAAAAACGTTTTGCCAAAAATGAAGCCTTTAGTAGAAGAACCTTCATTGGATGGCAACTTTATTTCAAATACTCGTAAAAAAATTGCTCATTTTTACAATAAGAATTGGCCTAAAAAAAGAGCTAATGGTGCTTTTTTAGTTGCAAAAAACGGTCAAATTGTTTTTGAAAAATACGATGGATTAGCCAACTTCAATAAAAAAGATACAATTACCGCATCTACTCCATTACACATAGCCTCAGTAAGTAAAGTAATTACAGCGGCTGCAGTTTTGAAACTTGCGAATGCCAAACGTTTGAGTTTAGATCAAAAAGTGAAATCTATTTTAAAAGAATTTCCATTTGAAGATATTACGGTAAGAATGTTACTCAACCACCGAAGTGGACTGCGTAATTACGCCTATTTTACAGATAGAAATGACGGAGTTTGGGACAGACGTAACAGATTGAAAAATCAAGACATTTTAAACATTTTAGCTACCAAAAATATAGGTGTAGAATCCAAAGCCAACACCCGATTTGCTTATTGCAATACTAATTATGCATTGTTAGCATTAATCATAGAAAAAATAACTGGTACTAGTTATAAAGACGCTATGGCTGAAATGATTTTCAAACCTCTAGGAATGACTAATACATTCGTATTCGATTATGAAAAAGATAAAAATCGGATTGTTCCTTCCTACAAAGCCAATGGAATAGAAATCGGTAAAGATTATCTCGATGAGGTATATGGAGATAAAAATATATTTTCAACCGCAAGAGATTTGTTAAAATTCGACCGAGCTAGAAATAGAAAAGATTTTTTAGAGCCTGAATTAGCTAAACAAGTCTATGTTGGCTACAGCAAAGAAAAGGAAGGTGAGAAAAATTATGGTCTAGGCATACGAATGATCAATTGGAAAACAGGTCAGAATTTTTATTTTCATAACGGTTGGTGGCACGGAAATACTTCATCTTACATAACCCTTCCAAAAGAACAAGTAACTATTATTGCTTTGTCCAATAAGATGAATAAAAGTACTTATAATGTAAAAAAAGTAGCTCCTTTATTTGGCGATTACCCATTTGAAATGGATACTGAAGAATAATTCGATATACGATATTCGATATTCGATATACGATATTCGATATTCGATTTACGATCCCGAAGCTTCGGGACGATTATACGATTATATGATTCGGAATTTGAATTACCAAAATCAATTCGTTTTTATCATTAAAAAAGATTTACCTTTGCAACTCCATTTTCGGAACAGTTTTTGACTATTCCAAGGCATTATGGGGTCGACTGGTTTTGACAGCAAGTCGAATTGAAAAGTAAGCAGGTCGAGAACTGAAGTAATTCTCGTTAATAAAAGGCTTCAAACTTTTTACACGGCGAAGGAAACTACGCTCTTGCTGCATAATCTGAATCATAGTAAGATTAGCCTCGTCCTACCAGGTAGGAAAGCAGGATTCTCCTCAAAGGCTTTGGTTTATAGCATTTGATCTAGGGGAATCGTAAATATAAACCTAGAGTATCGTAAGTTTTGGGCGGTACTTGAAAATAAAAAAACTAAGTGTTTTGTGGCTGTTTCTGGCCTAGCAAAACATCGAAAATTCAATCAGGAAATAAGCCTGTAGAAAGCTCTTTAGTTGCTTGTTTGGACCCGGGTTCGATTCCCGGCGACTCCACAAAAAAACCTGATAATCAATTGATTATCAGGTTTTTTTTTAAACTATAATTTCATTTGTAAGTTAATTACATATTTCTTCTGTATTGTCCACCGACTTCAAACAACGCATTGGTAATTTGACCTAACGAACATACCTTTGTGGCTTCCATTAACTTTTCAAAAATATTTTGATTATTGATAGCTGCGTCTTGAATACTGTTCAATTGTTCAGTTACTTTTTCGGCACCCGATTGATGTAGATTATGCAACATATCAATTTGATATTGCTTCTCCTCTTCCGTTGCACGAATAACCTCTGCAGGTATAACCGTTGGTGATCCTTTGGAACTTAAGAAAGTGTTTACCCCAATAATTGGAAATTCACCTGTATGTTTCAAAGTTTCATAATACAAACTCTCTTCCTGAATTTTAGAACGTTGGTACATCGTTTCCATCGCACCCAATACACCGCCACGTTCTGTAATTCGGTCAAATTCTTGTAACACGGCGTCTTCTACTAAATCGGTTAATTCTTCAATAATGAACGAACCTTGAATTGGATTTTCGTTTTTCGCTAAACCTAATTCTTTATTAATAATTAACTGAATTGCCATTGCTCTACGAACCGATTCTTCTGTTGGTGTGGTAATCGCTTCATCATACGCATTCGTGTGTAACGAGTTACAATTGTCGTAAATCGCATACAAAGCTTGTAAAGTGGTACGAATATCATTAAAATCAATTTCTTGAGCATGTAATGAACGTCCAGACGTTTGAATATGGTATTTTAACATTTGTGCTCTTTCATTCGCTCCATATTTGTTTTTCATGGCTTTCGCCCAAATTTTTCGAGCTACACGACCAATAACTGCATATTCTGGATCCACCCCATTTGAGAAGAAAAAGGATAAATTGGGTCCAAAATCATTGATATTCATTCCGCGACTCAAATAGTATTCTACATAAGTGAATCCGTTAGCTAAAGTGAAGGACAATTGCGTAATTGGGTTTGCTCCTGCTTCGGCAATATGATACCCCGAAATGGAAACTGAATAAAAATTACGAACATTTTCTTTAATGAAATATTCTTGCACGTCACCCATTAAACGTAAGGCAAATTCAGTAGAGAAAATACACGTATTTTGTGCTTGATCTTCTTTTAAAATATCAGCTTGCACCGTTCCACGAACTTGTGCTAAGGTTTTAACTTTGATATCATTATAAATAGCCAAAGGCAAAACTTGGTCACCTGTAACGCCTAAAAGCATCAAACCTAAACCATTATTTCCTTCTGGTAAAGCGCCTTGATACGATGGACGTGACACACCTTTTTTCTTATAAATTTCCTTGATTTTAGCTTCTACCTCTTCTTGTAAACCATTTTCAGTAATGAACTTTTCACAGTTTTGATCAATAGCTGCATTCATGAAAAATCCTAACAACATTGGTGCTGGTCCATTAATCGTCATGGATACAGAAGTCATTGGGTGACTTAAATCGAAACCAGAATACAATTTCTTAGCATCGTCTAAACAACAAATTGAAACTCCAGCATTACCAATTTTCCCGTAAATATCAGGACGAATGTGTGGATCGTTTCCGTATAAAGTTACCGAATCAAAAGCCGTTGACAACCTCTTAGCTGGCAATCCGGCAGAAACATAATGAAAACGCTTGTTAGTTCGTTCTGGTCCACCTTCTCCTGCAAACATTCTACTAGGGTCTTCGCCTTCTCTTTTAAATGGATATAAACCAGAAGCAAAAGGAAATTCTCCTGGAACGTTTTCTTGTAAATTCCATTTTAAAATATCGCCCCAAGCTTGGTATTTTGGCAACGCTACTTTTGGAATTTGCGAATGCGATAACGATTCGGTATGCGTAGCAATTTTAATTTCTTTATCACGAACTTTAAAACTGTAAACCGGATTTTTGTATTTGTTTACTTTTTCATCCCAAGTTAAAATAATTTCCCAATTGTAAGGATCTAAGTTCATTTTTACTTTATCAAATTGATCTAAAAGTAAATCCATAAAAACCTGAGATTCTTTAGGAATAACATGATTATAGTCAATACCAGCTTTTATTAGCAGGGGTTTGGTTCCCAAAACTGATTCCACAGTTTTGAAAATTCCGTATAATTTTTGCGCCACTTCAACTTGAGAAAGTGCGGTTTCATCGTATTTTCTATTATTTTCTGCAATTTCAGATAAATAACGTGTTCTGTGAGGAGGAATTACAAAAATTTTCTCACTCATTTCATGCGTAATTTCAAAAGTCGATTGTAAATCGGCTCCTGTTTTTTCTACAATCTTATCCATTATGGATTTGTACAACGTATTCATCCCTGGGTCGTTAAACTGTGATGCAATCGTTCCAAAAATTGGCATAGTATTAGTATCAACATCCCACAAATTATGATTACGTTGGTATTGTTTTTTCACATCTCGAATGGCATCTAAGGCACCACGTTTGTCAAATTTATTTAAAGCTACTAAATCCGCAAAATCAAGCATGTCGATTTTTTCTAACTGTGTTGCTGCACCAAATTCTGGCGTCATAACATATAACGAAACATCAGAATGATCCATAATTTCCGTATCGGATTGTCCAATTCCAGACGTTTCTAAAATTATGATATCGTATTTAGCGGCTTTCAATACTTCGATAGCTTCAGCTACATATTTTGATAAAGCTAAATTGGATTGACGAGTAGCCAACGAACGCATGTAAACACGAGAATTATTAATCGCATTCATACGAATTCTATCACCTAATAAGGCACCACCACTTTTACGTTTTGAAGGGTCAACCGAAATTAATCCGATTGTTTTTTCAGGAAAATCAATTAAAAAACGGCGCACTAATTCGTCTACTAAAGATGATTTTCCCGCACCACCCGTTCCTGTAATCCCTAATACAGGGATTTTTGAAGTTTCGTTTTTTTGGTGAATTTGATCAAAAACCGATTTAGCAATTTCTGGAAAATTCTCAGCCGCAGAAATTAATCGTGCAATAGCTGTTGGATTTTTTTCTTCAATATGAATTAATTCTCCTGTTAATTTATCTCCAATTGGATAATCAGAACGTTTGACCAAATCGTTAATCATACCTTGTAATCCCATGGCGCGGCCATCATCTGGAGAATAAATTCTTTCAATGCCGTACTCGTGTAATTCTGAGATTTCTGAAGGCAAAATTACACCGCCGCCGCCGCCAAATATTTTGATATGACCAGCTCCTTTTTCTTTAAGTAAATCATACATGTATTTAAAATACTCATTATGACCCCCTTGGTAAGACGTCATTGCAATTGCATTAGCATCTTCCTGAATAGCAGTATTCACGACTTCTTCAACACTTCTGTCATGGCCAAGATGAATCACCTCAACACCTGTAGCTTGAATAATTCTACGCATAATGTTTATGGCTGCATCGTGTCCGTCAAAAAGCGACGCTGCTGTTACAATTCTTACTTTATTAATAGGAATATAGGGTATTTGTGGTTCCATTTTTGAATATTAATCGATTTTAAGGGCGCAATTTACGAATTTAATAATTTTTATTTCTAATTTATAGATGTAAAAAATCAATAAAAATTTAAAATTAATGTCTTATTTGAAAATATAAAATGTGAAGTATCTTAAATTGAAAAAGTATCATTAATTATTAACCAAAAATTCTAATTAGTTGAAGCAATTATTTTGAAATTTAACATGTTAAAGGATAAGTATAACAAAATCTTAACAATATTAACTAACTATTATTCTGATATTTGCGACTAAATAAATAGTTTTTTAAGGTTAGTTTTTAGTTAAGAAACAACTGGGATTTTGATTTCAGTTGTTTTTTTATACCTTATTTTGATTTTTTATATAATGAATTACTTCCGAATTAAATAATTCCCATTTTTCAACATTTACTACATGACCGCAGTTTTCTAAAACGAGTAATTTTGAGGTTTTGTAGTGACTCTCCACAACTTTTCTTACAGAAGGTAGAAACATATAATCTTCGTTACCCATTACATATAAAGTTGGTACTTGCAATTCCACTTGACGAAACCATTTTAAAATAGGATTAATTTCAGCAGTTAGCCTAAACCATTTAATAAATTCTTTTTGATACAATTTTTTTGCTTCATTAATGAATAACAAACGTGATTGTTTATGATTTTTGTTTGGCATAATTACAAATGCAAAAAAACGATACAAAACCAAATAAGGTAAAACATATTTAAATGTATTTCCTAACCGCATTAAAATTTGGGAGCGAAAATTCATTTTCAAAATAGCACCGCCCATAATCATACTTTGGACTCTATTTTCGTACATTTCTGCAAATTGTCGGATAACTATAGTTCCTAGAGAAATACCTATAAAGTGTGATTTTTCAATATTTAAATGATTTAAAACCTCCAAAACATCATTCGCAATAGCTTCAAATGTGTATTTTTTTGTGATTTTCTCTTTTGAATTACCATGACCACGTAAATCTAATAACAAAATATTAAAATGTGCTTTAAATTCTTTTATCTGTTTAAACCAAATAGAAGAACTGCCTCCTGCACCATGGACAAATGTTACCCATTCAGTCGTGTTTTTGTTTTCGTATGTGGTATAAGCTATCATTTTTATTTGTAAATGTATAGCTTTTCTTGTAACAAAGTGAAATAATCGAATGCTTTAACTAAACGAGTTCCATACCAAGAAAACATTTCGCCATCCACAAAAATAGTTTTTGCGTGGTGCGTATGTCTTCCTAACTCGAAAGCGTGTTCATCTGAAAAAGGAAAAGGTTCGGAAGATAAAAACACGAAATCGGGATCACCTTGAATTCGCATTTTATTAATAACCACTTCAGGATATCGTCCTTCATATTTTGGATTAGTATCATAAATATTTTCTAATCCATTCAATTTTAGCATCTCATTAATAAATGTATCGCCAGCAGCAACCATATATGGGTTTGCCCAAATAAAATAGGCTACTTTTTGTTTGGCATTTTCTTCAAATTTTGAAGCTACAAGAGTTTGAATTTTTTGATATCCGAAGTTAATTTTATCAATCCACTTTTGTGCATTGGTTCTTTTATTAAACAGATTTCCGAAATCTTCAATCATTTTATTATTATCGGCAAAAGTAACAATATCTGTCACCCAAACTGGACAAATAGTTCTTAATTGCTCTACAATTTCTTGCGTGTTTTCTTCTTTATTGGCAATGATAATATCTGGTTGTAAGGCTTTTATTTTATCGAATTTAATGGTTTTCGTACCGCCAATAATTTCTTTAGTAGATTTTAAATAAAACGGGTGCACGCAAAACTTTGTTATTCCCACTATATCATCTTCCAAACCTAAATCGTACAATAATTCAGTTTGTGATGGCACTAAAGAAATGATTCTCTTAGGTGCGTTTTCGAATGTGTGAGTTGTACCAAATTGGTCAGTGAAATGTTTCATATTATTTGGTGAAGGGTTTATGGTATTGGGTAAAGGGTTTTGATTTATAAAAAAACTTTTTTACTTTTTACTCATAATTTGCTCCATTTCTCGTTGCAACTTCAAAGCTTCTTCCCTAGCCTTTTCAGCAAAATCAGTTCTATTTGAAGCATAAATAATTCCTCTTGAAGAGTTGATTAACAAGCCTATATTTTCATTCATTCCGTATTTGCATACTTCGGCTAAACTTCCGCCTTGCGCACCTACACCTGGAACTAATAAAAAACTATTAGGAACAATTTTTCTAATTTCTGTGAAATATTCTGCTTTTGTAGCCCCTACAACATACATTAAATTTTGACTGTTTTTCCAATTTTTAGACGTTTCTAAAACCGTTTTATATAATTCTTGACCATTGGTATCTAACGTTTGGAAATCGAAAGCACCTTCGTTTGACGTTAAAGCTAACATAATGGTATGTTTGTTTTCAAAAGCCAAAAAAGGTTCTACAGAATCTTTTCCCATATAAGGCGCAACAGTAACCGAATCAAAATTTAAATCTTCAAAAAAAGCTTTGGCATACATTGTTGATGTATTTCCAATATCACCGCGTTTTGCATCAGCAATTGTGAAAATATTGGGATAGTTATTGTTTATATAATCGATTGTTTTCTGTAAAGCTTGCCAACCTTTGATGCCATATGCTTCATAAAAAGCTGTATTTGGTTTGTATGACACACATACATCGTGCGTGGCATCAATGATCGCTTTATTAAATTCAAAAATTGGATCTTCTGTTGTTAATAAATGGGTTGGGATTTTAGTCAAATCCACATCTAAACCAATACATAAAAATGATTTTTTAGTTTGAATTTGCTCAATAAGTTGTGAAGTAGTCATTTTGTTTATGTTGTTTGGCAAATTTACAAATTAATTATTATTATTTTATTTGATTGCAAAAATATTACATTCACATTTGTTTTCCGATAAACAAAATTTAAAAAAACCTAAATAGGTGTTGTATTAATATTTCTTACATAATAAGTTTTACTGGGTTCGAGTTTTTATTAACCGAAATATAACATCAATTTTACATCGTAATATGTTGTTAATTCTCACGAATATATTAGATATTTAAGATTATGCTAAATTATTTGCAGCATTACGGTTATGAAGGTTAAAACAGCTATGGGCAATTAATCTATTGTATCAATTAAAATTTTTTAACTAAAACAGTTACAAACATTTAATTAGCGTTAAGTAAATAGGCATTCCTATCGTAATATTTAAAGGAAATGTTACTGCTAATGTCATAGGTAAAAACAACCCTGGATTTGCTTTTGGCACGGCAATTTTCATAGCAGCAGGCACAGCAATATATGATGCGCTTGCTGCTAAAACCGCTAACATAAATCGATTGCCTATATCGTCCGTTACTATTTGACTGCATAAAGCTACAACGCTTCCATTAATCAAAGGAATAAACAGAGCAAAAAATACTGCAAACCAGCCGCTTTTTACAAAATCTCCTAATTTTTTACCACTTACAATTCCCATATCTAAAAGAAATATGGCTAAAAAACCTTTAAATAAATCATTTGTAAAAGGTTTTATTCCCATCGCCTGCTCTTCACTAGCAAGCAGTCCAATTACTAAACTACCTAAAATTAAGAATACGCTACCATTGGTAAAAGAATGCTTAATTAAAGATATAAGTGAGGTATTCGTTTCTTTTTTCTTATCAAACATTCGGATTAATATTACACCTACAATAATGGCTGGTGCTTCCATTAATGCCATAACAGCTACCATATGCCCGCTAAAAGTCATGTGTTGAATCTCTAAAAAAGAAGCAGCAGTTACAAAAGTTACTGCACTTACTGAACCATAAGCGGCAGCTATTGCACCGGCATCAAAAACATTAAATTTTCTTCTTAAAATGAAGAAAGAATATATCGGAATAATCAATGCAATAACTACACCGAACAAAACAGACCAAACAATTTCCAATGTAAATTCGCTATGAGCTAACTCCTGTCCGCCTTTAAATCCGATAGAGAATAATAGATATAGTGATATAAACTTGGAAGAATTAGATGGTATTTCTAAATCACTTTTTAATTTAACAGCAACAATTCCTAATATAAAAAAAAGTAACGCTGGGTTCGTAAGGTTTTCAAATAGTAAATCTAAATTCATTTTAATTGTTTTTAGTAGCTCGTTCTAAACGATCATTAATTGAGTTTCCTAAATCGATTTCTGGAAACTTTTGAGCAATAATTAGATCTAAATTTTGAGTATCTAAACGATGCATTGCCGCATATAAATTAGCTGTAGCTTCCTTAAGACTCCCTTTCTTTGATAGAGTTTCAATAATTACATCTTCTTTATCAATCGTAATATTATTAAATAACAGCAATCCAATCCTTTTCGTAGGATATTTTTCAACCTCTTTTTTTACATCATTAACTAATATAGTTTTTGTTAAGGGCGCATAATGTCTGGTAAGCATCCCTGGAGCTTCTGGAGCTTTCTCGTTTTTATTTTTAAGTAAAATTGGACCCGTAACGATTTCAATTTCTTCTCTTGAAATAGCTCCTAATCTATACAAAATTGGCTCTTCATTCTCAAATCCGATTATTGTAGACTCTATACCATTCTCACAATTACCACCATCTAAAACCAATGGAAGTGTATTTGAAAAATAATTTGCTACATGTTCTGCAGTAGTCGGACTAATAGAACCGAAAGGATTTGCACTTGGAGCTGCTAATGGAAAATCTAGCTTAGATAATAAATCTAAAGTTAATGGATGATTAGGGATTCTGACCGCAACTGTATCTTTTCCGCCTGTAACCAAATCAGAAATAGAATTTCGTTTTTTTAATACAAGTGTTAGCGGTCCAGGCCAAAACATATTTGCTAATAATTTTGCTTTTAAAGGAATGTCCGTACAAACTTCTGCCAAACTATCTATGGAATGCACATGAACAATCAACGGATTAAAAAAAGGCCTCTGTTTGGTTTCAAATATTTTTTTTATTGCCTTTTCGCTAAATATATTTCCTGCCAAACCGTAAACCGTTTCTGTTGGAATGGCTACTACTTCATCATTTTCGAGAAGATTTTTGGCTAAGTCTAAATCTTTTGATATTTGAATCATAAATTATGGGTTACAAGTGTCACAATATGTTGGGTCTTCATAATTAATACCTCTTGGAAACATTTTTTTACTATTATGATTGCATTTTTTACATTGATACATATAATACAAAGTAGACCGTGTAGGACACTTACATAACTCACAGGGCAAACCTGAAACAGCATCGACAATATCAAAACCTGGCGTTTTACAAGAAGGACAAATCGATTTTATTTTTTCAATCAGCTGCCAAGTTGCTTTTTCAATTACTTTCATACGAGTAGGATTGTACATGGCACGCATATCCGTTTCAACATAAACGAAACCGCTCTTTTTTAGTAATTCATGAAACTTTTCAAGTAATACTTCTTCTGATTGAATTCCTTTGTAAATAGTAGAAAAACTAACATCGTTATCTTTTAAAATAAGTGCATGAGACGGAAAATTTACTTTTTCGGCAAAAGTCAGTAAATCTGTTTTATTCGAAATCTTTTGACCATTAAAATTGGTTTCTAAACTAATTTCTTTTGCTATGATTTCAAGATCATTTTTAAAATCTTTTAGCATTACTAATTCTTGATTGGCATGAGCAAAAAAAATCGATGGATGCGCTCCAAAAGAACCTTCACTAGCTATTACAAAATCAGATTTTGTAGTATTTGCAGCAAGGATACATTTATTTCTTAATGTGGTTAAAGCGTCATTTTTTCGTTCAATTTCTCCTGAAAATGTTCCTAAAATATCCGTATCAAATTGTTCAGAAACAAAACAAGTAATCGCAAGCTCTTTCTCGAGAATGGGAGCCATAACAAGCTCTTTTTTGTGTTTTGTAGCAATTAGTACTTTTCGACCTGCAAACATATTACTCTTCTAAACGAATGGATAGTGTACTATTAATTACCAATCTTTTATTTTTCTCTTTTGCACTGGCAATAACTTGTTTAATTTCATCTTTAGTTGCTACTAATTCTTGAATACGAGCTTTTGAATGTGCCATTTCATGATTAAATCGGATGTGATTACTAAAATCTTCTCTGTCATGATAATCAATTTTATAATTAAGTAATGCTATTAAAAGTTTGTCTGCATCATCGAAAGTAAAAATACCGTCAATAAATTTGAAGTCATGTTCTTTTTCCATTGTATTTTTAGTATTTAATTATTTTACGCTGCAAAATTGATACTTTTTATTCATAAAATTTTATTTATATTTGTAATGTAAACCATAACATATTTTTATGAACTATACCTTACATCAACTTCAGGTTTTTTATAAAATAACTGAAACTTTGAGTATTACCAGAGCTGCTGAAGAATTGTTTCTTACTCAACCAGCAGTTTCAATACAATTGAAAAATTTTCAAAACCAATTTGATATTCCATTGACAGAAATGGTGGGCAGACAAATTTATATTACTGATTTTGGAAAAGAAATTGCAGCCGCAGCTGAAGCCATACTTAATGAAGTATATGCGATTAACTATAAAACGCAGGCTTATAAGGGACAATTATCAGGAAGATTAAAATTATCTGTAGTTTCAACAGGAAAATATGTAATCCCCTATTTTTTGAGTGATTTTATTAAAAATAATAAAGAAGTAGAATTAGAAATGGATGTGACTAACAAAACAAAAACATTAAAATCATTAAAAAATAATGAAATCGATTTTGCTTTAGTTTCAATACTCCCAAAAGATATTGAAGTTGAATCTAAAATTATTTTAGAAAACAAGTTGTTTTTGATTGGAAATAAATTGGTCGAGGTTAGTCCAAAAAATGATTTAGCTGAATACGCTGCAAATTTTCCGCTTATATTCAGAGAATCTGGATCAGCAACTAGAATTACAATGGAAAATTATTTAGATCAGAACGGAATTAAACCTAATATGAAACTGCAATTAACTTCAAATGAAGCTGTAAAACAATCTGTAATTGCGGGTTTAGGGCTTTCGATAATGCCATTAATTGGATTGAAAAATGAATTAGACAAAGGTGATCTCAAAATAATTCCAGTAAAAAATTTACCAATCGTAACTAACTGGCGCTTAATTTGGTTAAAAGGCAAAAAATTTAGTCCAGTTGCTAATGCCTACTTAAAATATATAAATACCTCACATGAAGAAATAAAAAATACATATTTTTCATGGATTTCAAATTATTAATCTTTTAAATTTTCATTAAAAGCTGAAGGTAATAATTGTGGTATAAACTTTATTAAAATTGGCAATAATAAACCACCACCTGGAAGTAAAAAAATAGTAAGCGACGGAATGCTTTTACAGATGTCTAATAACTGTTTTTTTACTTTCTTTTTTTCTTCAAAAGTCAATTCATTTTGAGTTGATTTCCCTAATAATTTTACCAATTCTTTACTTTCTGAAAGTTCCTTAAGTAACCTGGTTTTATTTCTGCTTACTAACTTTGCAATATTATCTTGTGTGTTTGTATAAAATTGTTTTACTGGATGATTTAAATTATAAAAAGGCAAACTTTTTTTATGCTCATTTATAAAATTAACTAATTCATAACCAGAATTTTGATAATTTTTATTTAAACTTAATTTTAAAGCAAAATCAGATAGAAAAACTTGTTCGTTATCATAGACTATGCCATCACTTAACAGTGTCATATGAGCGATTTCATACAAATACAAACTTTCTAATTCAGAACGATTTCCTTCAAAAACAACATCGATAATTTCGTTACTTTTCACTTTAGAAACTTTAGAATACCTTAACGAATTTTCAAACATTTTTAACAACATAATATCATACTCTGATTTATGTTTTTTTACATTTAATGAAAACATAATTAACGCCAAACATTTACGTTCTAATTTCTTAAAAAAATCAAGATCAATAGTATTATGATTCAAATAATATTCAAATGCCAAAATATCAATATACAACATGGAATTGGTTACCAAATGTGTGAAATTTTTAGCAACAATATTATCGTTTGTTTGTAAACGTTCATTGATAATACTTTCTAATTTTTGATATGCATTGGCATGTGGCAAAACCATATTTAAAAAACTGAAATTTCCTTTTGATATTACCGCATAAAATTGAAATAAATCTTCAATAAACATTTGATAATCAGCATCTTTTTTTGTTTTATATAATGCAAATAAAGTAGCTAAAAAACCAACTTTCATTTTTTCTTCATTATCCCATTTTGTATCATCTAAATTACTATCCAGATGATAATTTACTACATAACCATAGATTAGTCCACTTTTCTGGCAAGCTAAAAAAAACGACTCATCTGTTGTGTAATCTGACACAGCAGTTCCATACTGATTTAGAAACTTGTCAATCCAACCGTTAATTGATGGGTTAATTTGCATGAATGATCTCGTGTTTTAAATCGTAATTAATTAACAATCCAATGAATTTGCTGTAACTTTCCATTCCATCTTTTTGTTGATTCATCTTTAAAAATGTGTCGTAAATGTATTCAAAAAAAGTATCTACAAACGAATGATATTGTTTCCAAAAGGTTTTGTTTTCGTTAAAATTATCCAAAACACCTTTGTTTATAAATACTTTATATGTTTTACTGCTTCCCGCTTCCATTACTTCCAAATTATACAAACAATAATTTAAAGCAAAAGCAAACGCCGAATATTGAAAATAAACATCTTTATTTTGCGAAGCAGCCATAAATCCAACAAAATTGCAATCACTTTCAGAAGCAATTCCAGTTTGATGTGCCATTTCATGACAAATAGTTAATGGTGAAGAATATTTTGGCTTCAAATAATTTACCTGAGCTTCATTGGTAAATGGGTTGAGGTACCCTCCAAATCCCATATAACTTAATGGCAAACTAAAAATTGATGATTTAATACTTCTATGTTGATATTGAATATACGACAACGGTTTAGGCAAATTAGTATATCCGTTTATTGCCATCTCATACATTTGTTGTTCTGAATAGTTATAAACCACTTTCTTATAATGTACTTTTTCAATTTGAAGTTGTAACTGATTTGTTTTAGCGATTAATTTCAAGGTCAAATTTTGTAATTGTTCTTTAGTATACTCTTTTTCAATACCTATTTTTTCATGTAATGGAATTCGATAATAATTCAATCCCCATAAAAAATGAAATAAGAAATACAACATCGAAATAAAATTCAAAATAGTCAAACCGTTTGATTTCCAATTTTTAAAAAATCCAATTCTATTGATAAATAACCATCTAAAAACAAGTAGCATCAAAACGATATAAGCAATATCACCTATAGAAAAAGGAATCCAACCTAAAAGCAATCGACTAATCTTAGAAAGATACAAATACAAGCCATTACTATAAAAGCGCTCTATGAAGTCTGGAAAAAGCGAGAGTACTTTAATCAGAATAATTTGAATAATAAAAAAGTATACCTTCTTCACAAAATGAATTTAAATTGTAAATATAACTACAATTTCATTTATTAAGAAATTAAACTTTGTAACTTTGTATTTCAAAAAAAATCTGAATAAATAATATAAAAAAGACAATTCATAAATGAGCCAAGAAGTAAGAAATTTAGAACCAAAAGTGCTTTGGAACAAATTTGCCGATTTAAATGCCGTACCACGTCCCTCTAAAAAAGAAGAACGCGTTATTGCATTTATGATGAAATTCGGTCAAGAATTAGGTTTAAACACCATTAAAGACGAAGTAGGAAACGTAATTATAAAAAAACCTGCAACTGTTGGAATGGAAAATCGTAAAACCATTGTAATGCAATCGCATTTAGATATGGTACATCAAAAAAACAATGATACAGATTTTGATTTCGATACACAAGGAATAGAAATGTATGTGGATGGGGAATGGGTTCGTGCGAAAGGAACTACTTTAGGTGCCGATAACGGTTTAGGAGTTGCTACAATTATGGCAATTTTAGAAAGTACAACAATTCCACACCCTGCCATTGAAGCCTTATTTACAATAGATGAAGAAACAGGTATGACAGGTGCAATGGGATTAATAGGGGGTTTATTAGAAGGTGAAATCCTATTAAATTTAGATACTGAAGAAGATGATGAAATTGATATTGGTTGTGCAGGCGGTGTAGACGTTACTGCAGTAGCTGAATACGATGAAGAAGATGCACCTGCAGATGCTGTTGGATACACCATTACCGTAAAAGGTTTAAATGGTGGGCATTCTGGAATGGATATTGACAAGGGTTTAGGAAATGCAAACAAAATTATGAACCGTTTATTATTTAATGGTTTTGAAGATTTTGGTTTACAAATTTCAACTATTCATGGTGGAAGCTTACGTAATGCTATTCCAAGAGAAAGTATAGCGGAAGTAGCCATTGCTCCTATTTACGATGAAGCATTTACATTTGATATGCAAGAAATTATCAATGAAATAAAAGCTGAGTTTAAAACTACAGAACCAAATTTAGAAATTGTAATCGAAAAATCAGCAACCACACCTACTAAAGTTATGCCGCCAATGGCTCAATTTTACATGATTCGATCTATTTATGCTGCTCATAATGGCGTATATAGAATGAGTGCCGATTTTGATAATTTAGTAGAAACCTCAAATAACATTGCAAAAATTACGGTAGCTAACGGTAAATTAAACGTACAATGTTTAACACGTTCTTCGGTAGAAACCTCAAAATTTGATTTAGCAAACGCCTTACGCTCCGCTTTCGAATTAATGGGTTGTGAAGTTACTTTTGGTGGTTCGTATCCAGGTTGGACGCCAAATGCCAACTCAGAAATATTAGATGTCTTAACTTCAATATACGAAAAACAAAACGGAACCAAACCACACGTCGTAGCTTGTCACGCTGGATTAGAATGTGGGATCTTAGGAACTAATTATCCAGAAATGGATATGATTTCTTTCGGACCAACTATAAAAGGCGCACACAGTCCAGATGAAAGAGCAAATATTGCATCCGCTCAAAAATATTGGAAATTTGTATTAGAAATTTTAGAAAATATTCCAGTTAGAAAATAAAATAAAGATTAATAGTATAAACTAAAAATCCCAATCTTTCGATTGGGATTTTTTTATTTATTTAGTTAAATACATTTTTCTTCTTGCATATAAATCATAAAATTGATCATCTTTTAAATCGTCTATAAACAAAATGCTTTCACCTGTTGATTTCATTTCTGGCCCTAAAGCTTTATTTACATTTGGAAACTTACTAAAAGAGAAAACCGGTTGTTTTATTGCATATCCTTTTAATTGCGGATTGAAAGTAAAATCGGTTACTTTGTTTTCACCTAACATTACTTTAGTTGCATAATTCACATAAGGTTCTCCATACGCTTTTGCAATAAAAGGCACCGTACGAGACGCTCTTGGATTGGCTTCAATAATGTAAACAATATCGTCTTTTATTGCAAATTGAATATTTATCAATCCAACAGTTTTTAAGGCTACTGCAATTTTATGAGTGTGATCTTTTATTTGTTGCATTACAAACTCACCCAAATTAAAAGGAGGTAAAGTGGCGTTACTATCGCCAGAATGCACACCACATGGCTCAATATGCTCCATGATTCCGATTATATATACGTTCCCATCGGCATCACAAATAGCATCGGCTTCAGCTTCAATAGCGCCATCCAAATAATGGTCTAATAAAAGTTTATTTCCAGGAATCGATTTTAATAAATCAATTACATGCTCTTCCAATTCTTGTTTATTGATTACAATTTTCATTCCTTGACCTCCTAACACGTAAGAAGGGCGAACTAATAATGGGAAGTCTAATGTGTCTGCTAATTGCGAAGCTTCTTCAGCACTTTCAGCTATTCCAAATTGTGGAAATGGTATTTTTAATTCTGTTAACAAATCAGAGAACCTTCCTCTATCTTCTGCTAAGTCTAAGGCGTCAAATGATGTTCCTAAAATTTTAATTCCGTATTTCGATAATTTTTCAGCTAATTTTAAAGCGGTTTGACCCCCTAATTGCACAATTACACCTTCGGGTTTTTCATGCTGAATAATATCGTATATATGTTCCCAAAAAACAGGTTCAAAATACAATTTATCAGCTGTATCAAAATCGGTAGAAACCGTTTCTGGATTACAGTTAATCATTATTGTTTCGTAACCACATTCTTTAGCAGCTAAAACGCCATGCACACAAGAATAATCAAACTCAATTCCTTGTCCAATTCGATTTGGACCAGAACCTAAAACTACTACTTTTTTCTTATCTGTTACAATACTTTCATTATGAACGTATCTTGTTCCATCTGCTTTTTCAATTTCGGCCTCAAAAGTAGAATAATAATAAGGTGTTTGTGCTTTAAATTCTGCGGCACAAGTATCTACTAATTTATAAACGCGTTGAATATTCATTTCGCCACGTAATTTATGAACTTGACTTTCCAAACATCCCATCATATGAGCAATCTGTCTGTCACCATATCCTTTTTGCTTGGCTTCTAATAATAATTCTTTAGGTAAAGTATCTACTTTGTATTTTGAAATTTCTTTCTCTAAATGAAACAATTCTTCATATTGTTTCAAAAACCACATATCTATTTTGGTGATTTCATGAATTCTACTCAATGGAATTCCCATCGCAATGGCGTCATAAATCACAAAAACTCTGTCCCAACTTGCATAGGTAAGTTTTTCAATAACTTGATCGTAATTGTTATAACCTTTTCCATCAGCTCCTAAACCATTTCGCTTAATTTCAAGCGATTGAGTTGCTTTATGAAGCGCTTCTTGAAAGGAGCGCCCAATTCCCATTACTTCTCCAACCGATTTCATTTGTAAACCTAACGTTCTGTCAGATCCTTCAAACTTATCAAAATTCCAACGAGGAATTTTTACAATCACATAGTCTAAAGTTGGCTCAAATAAAGCGGAAGTAGATTTTGTAATTTGATTTTGCAACTCATCTAAATTATAACCTAAAGCTAATTTCGATGCGATTTTCGCAATAGGGTATCCAGTAGCTTTTGATGCTAATGCAGAAGAACGTGATACGCGAGGATTGATTTCAATCGCAACAATATCTTCTTTTTCATCAGGCGAAACGGCAAATTGCACATTACAACCTCCTGCAAAATTTCCGATAGAACGCATCATCAAAATAGCCATATCACGCATTTTCTGAAACGTTGTGTCTGATAAAGTCATCGCAGGCGCAACAGTAATTGAATCTCCAGTATGAATTCCCATTGGATCCATATTTTCAATCGTACAGATAATTACTACATTATCGTTACTATCACGTAATAATTCTAATTCATATTCTTTCCACCCCATTAAAGCTTTATCAATCAAAACTTCATGAATTGGAGAAGCTTCTAAACCGTATGTCAAAGCCGCATCAAAATCTTCTTTTTTATAAATAATGGCTGCACCTGTTCCACCCAAGGTAAAAGAAGGTCTAATTACCAAAGGAAAACCAAACTCTTGCTCTATTTCTTTTCCTTTTAAGAAAGAATTTGCTGTTTTAGCAGGTGCTTGAGGGATTCCAATTTTATTTAATAAATTCTTAAATTGCTCTCTATCTTCAGTAATATTTATAGCATTAATATCAACACCAATCAATCTAACATTAAAATCCTTCCAAATTCCTTTTTCATCTGCTTCAATACATAAATTCAGAGCAGTTTGACCACCCATCGTTGGTAAAACAGCATCAATTTGCGGGTGTGCTTTTAAAATTTCAATTATAGATTTAGTAGTCAATGGTTTTAAATACACATGATCAGCCATAGTAGGATCTGTCATGATAGTTGCAGGATTTGAATTAATAAGAATTACTTCAATTCCCTCCTCTCTTAAAGATCGTGCGGATTGTGAACCCGCATAATCAAATTCACAGGCTTGTCCAATTACTATTGGTCCTGAACCAATAATTAATACCGATTTTATTGAATTGTCTTTTGGCATGTTGTTGTGTTGTTGTAGATTGTAATTTAATGCAAATATAAAAAAAAGGTGCTACTATTAAAATAGTAACACCCTGATATTTTGATTAACTAATACCATTATTTTTTATGTCTTGGTTCACAAGATACAGTTAATTTATGTCTTCCTTTAGCTCTTCTACGAGCAAGCACTTTTCTTCCGTTAGGAGATGACATTCTGTCCATGAAACCGTGCTTATTTCTTCTTTTTCTCTTTGATGGTTGAAATGTTCTCTTACTCATTGTTAGTATTTTTAAATTCTATATAATTCTTTAATAATATGGCTTTCTTTAAACCGAGTGCAAATATACAAAGACTTTTTTCAAATACAAATACTTTTTTAAAATTATTTTTAATAGATTTTATTACCTTTGCAAACTAAACTATATATCATGTTCAATAAAAACATAAAACTAATTACAGCCGCAGGATTAATTTCATTTGCAATTTACCTATTCATAATAGGTGGTAATATCGGAAATGGGATATTTTTATTAGTATTATCATCACTTTTTATCTTACTTTATTTCAAAAACGAATTAATTGTTTTATCTTTTTTACAATTAAGAAAGCAAAATTTTGATGGTGCTAAAAAATATTTAGACAAAATTAGTAACCCAGAGACAGCTTTGGTAAAAAAACAACAAGGCTATTACAATTATTTAAATGGATTAATGGTTTCTCAAACTAACCTAAATCAAGCAGAAAAATACTTTAGAAAAGCAATTGAACTAGGTTTAAGTATGGATCAAGACCTAGCATTAGCTAAACTTCAATTAGCAGGAATTGCAGCTTCAAAAAGGAGAAAAATTGAAGCAGAAAAATGGCTAAGTGAAGCAAAAAAATTAGATAAGCACAATATGTTGAAAGATCAAATTGTAATGATGAAACAACAATTAAAAAGAATTTAATTTAAGGAGTCCTATTTGGACTCTTTTTTTATATTAAAACAATTAAAATATTCGAAATATTAAATGTTTTCAATGATAGATGTAAAAATTAAATACTTAACTCATCCAAGAACATTTATGAAAATTTACTCCATAATATATCGAAATTATACTTTTTTAAACAATCACATCTACTTTATTTTATATATTTCGATTCAGGTGGTTTGTTTTGTTTTTGGTGTTACTTTTAAAAAAGGGTGTCACTACACCCACTAATGCTTTTGTTTTGATAAGTTAGATTTGGTAAACCAGCTTGCCAACACGCCGTACCTATAACAAAAAAAAGAGGCTATCTTTTCAGATAGCCTCTTAATAAAAGAAGGCGGCGACATACTCTCCCACATAACTGCAGTACCATCTGCGCAGTTGGGCTTAACTTCTCTGTTCGGAAAGGTAAGAGGTGAGCCCCAACGCAATAACCACCTTAATGGTTTGTTATGTTTGTACAAAATTGATTGTCAAGCATAACAGCTCCGATTAATCGGATGCAAATATCTTAACATACTGAGATAAAAATAATAAAAGTAGTAAACAATTCTTTCTTTGGAAAGAAATTCGTTTCTCCCGATTACTCGGGAGAAACTCTTACAATAAGCTTACGGGTTATTAGTACTACTCGACTATGACATTACTGCCTTTACATCT
>CAZQGY010000031.1:0-27816 GCA_964593435.1 uncultured Flavobacterium sp.
GGGAAGGAGAGAGACGCCATACAGCCACAATATATTATTTTGAAGCCAAGTTTTATTGGTGGCATAAAAGGCAGCTTAGATTGGATAGCATTGGCCGAAAAACGAAATATTGGTTGGTGGATTACTTCGGCTTTGGAAAGTAATGTGGGATTAAATGCGATTGCGCAATTTACATATACATTAAATAACAAAATGCCACAAGGATTAGGAACAGGTGGTTTATATACCAATAATTTCGATTGTCCTTTAGAAATTAAAAACGGACAATTGCATTACGTAACAGATCAAAAATGGGATTTTAAATAATCTACCTTAAAATTACTTTTAAAAAAAGCGACAAAATCATTTGTCGCTTTTTTTTATTTACACATAGTTTTATAACTTTCAGTAAGTTTTATAAACGGTTCTAAATAATAATTTGCAAAAACGGTACTTTCAAAATCTCGTTTTTCTTTTTTAGTTTTTAAGTTTTTCTTTCCTTCGCTGATATCACTTTCCATTTTCTTGTATTTCTTAATAGCGTCTTTTTTTAATTCCTCAGTAACGTCCATCTTTTGATCGAGTACTTTCTGAAACTCTGGACAATCATTTGTAACTTGCTTAATTGCATTTACTACTTCCTGACCAAGTTCACTTGGATTTTTAAATAAATCCAGCATACTAAAATCTAAAGGATTTATTGCCAAATTATCTTTTGAATTATTTAAATAAAAAACGGTTCTAACATATTTACCTTGCGCAATCATATTATAGCCATAGAAATTTATAGAATCTTTTTTAATTAAAGGCAGAAATACAATACGGTCAGTTTCTTCAATCTCACCGTTATTCTTTGTTCTTAAAATTTTTAATCGTTTAAATTCTTTAATTTCTTTTGTTTCGGTATCAAAGTGTGTGATATAATTAATTGAATCTGCTGAAATTTGAATTGAAGCATCTTCAGCATTTTTTCTAAATCTAATTTTTTTTCTATTGTAATTAATGTCGTTTTCAAGATCACTAGGTTTAAAACCAAAATCTCTAATCTCAATTAGGTTTGGAGAATCAAAATCTTGAACTTCACCCATTAATGTTTTTCCATTTGTTAGTTGAACCGTTGCAGGTATAAAATCTTTTTTTCCAAAATAAAATTCAACACCAGATACTTGTTGATTCATTCTTCCATTTTGAGAAAATAAATTTAATGCTATCGCAATAAAAAACAATAAAAATAGTTTCTTCATAACTACAATTTATTCATATTACTAGCCAATGTTTCAATAAACTTGGTAATTGGTCCTTTTACCATCATCGCCATCATCGCATTAAATTCACCTTCAAAAAATAATTGTATATCGGTTGTGTTTTCTGAAATTGCATTTATTTTTGCGGTTAAAGTAAACGGTAATTTACTAGAAGCGGCTCCTAAAACAATTTCTGAATTTGGCGTGCTTGCTTTTTTTACTAATTTAATTTCTGGCATGCCTTTTAAACCAAATTCAAAGCAATTTTCATCAATAACTTCAAATTTCGCCATATTTTCCGGCATTAATTTTTCGAAATTTTTAATATCTGATAAGGCATTAAAAATGTATTCTGTAGATTTTTCTACGTTTGTTTTTGGACTTTCTAAATTCATTATGGTATATTTTTGTTTGAGGTTTCGTATATGTAATTTTGTAAATCTTAAATTCAAATTTACTATTTATTTCTTGTAATTCAAATAATCTTGCAATAGTATTGTTGCTGCAATTTCGTCTATTAACCCTTTGTTTTGGCGTTGTTTTTTCTTTAAGCCGCTATCAATCATTGTTTGAAATGCCATTTTTGAAGTAAAACGTTCATCTACACGTTCCATTTTCATATTTGGAAATTCGGTATGAAATTGCGAAATGAATTTTTCTATAATTTCTGTACTTTCACTTGGTAAGCCGTTCATTTGTTTTGGTTCTCCGATGAGTACAGTTTCCACATTTTCTTTCGAAAAATACGTTTTTAAAAAAGCAATTATATCTGTAGATGGAATAGTGGTAAGTCCGCTTGCAATAATTTGAAAGTCGTCTGTAACCGCAATTCCAGTTCGTTTTAGTCCGTAATCTATGGATAAAATTCGTGCCATTTAATTAATTTAAGTACAAAAGTAAGTAAAACCCTATGTAAAAGTATGAATTAGTGCAAATAAAAAATCTCACCTTGATTAATCAAGATGAGATTTAAAAGTTAATATTTCTGTATTTATTGTTTGGCAGCTGGTAAACTTTCTAAAATTTCCACTTCAAAAATGATATTACTATTTGGTGGGATTACATTTCCTGCACCTCTTTCGCCATATCCTAATTTAGCTGGAATAAAGAAAATAGCTTTATCATTGAAATTCATATTGTTAATTCCTTCTAAAAATCCTTCGATTAAACCACCTTTACTTCCGTATTTAAATGGAAAAGGTTGGTAACCATTTTGATTAGCTCTGTTTTGGTCAAATTTACCATACATTTTGTTAATGGCTTCGTAGCTGCTGTCAAAAAGAGTACCATCTTCTAAATATCCAGCATAATGCACATAAATATCTTTTCCTTCTGCAGGTTTCACACCAGTTCCTTTTTGTAAGATGCAATATTGTAAACCAGAAGCAGTAGTTGTAGTTTTTGCTTTTAAAGCGGCTAATTCAGCAACTTTAGCTGCTAAAAGCGGACCTAATTTTTCTTTCATTTCTTTATCAGCAATAGCTTTTGATTCCGCATCTTTTTGTCTTTTTTCCGCTTCTAATTTAGCGGCAGCTTCTGCCTTAATTTTGTTTTCTTCTGCTTCTTTTTTATCTAATTCAGGTTTTATTTTCATGTATTCTGAAAAAACTTTTTCTGCATTGAAAGCTTTAGCTAATTTTCCTTTTCTAACGATTACAACTTTTTCAATTACATCATCTTGAGCAATTGCATCAACCACTTTTTGTCCTTCAATAACATGCCCAAAAACACTATGCTTGTTATTTAACCAAGGTGTGTCTTTATGTGTGATGAAAAATTGCGACCCATTTGTTGCAGGTCCAGAATTTGCCATTGATAAAATTCCTGGCTTGTCGTGTTTTAAACTTGGATCAAATTCGTCTTTAAATTTATATCCAGGATCTCCGGCTCCAGTTCCTAAAGGACAACCACCCTGAATCATAAAATTAGCAATAACCCTATGGAATTTTAAACCATCATAATAGGGTTTTGCTTTTCTTTCGTTGGTTACAAATTCATTTTTACCTTCTGCTAGCGTAATAAAATTGGCAACAGTAATAGGTGTTTTTTGAAATTCTAATTGTAAGGCAATTTTACCTTTGTTGGTATAAATTTCTGCAAATATACCTTCCAAAACTACTGGTTTTGGTTTCGCACTTTTAGTTTGTGCTGATGAAACAGTGGCTGTTAAAGCACACAATAGTAATACTAACTTTTTCATGTTTAAATAATTATTGTTTTTCTAATAGTTCTACTTCAAATAAAAGCGTAGCATTTGGTGGTATTGCACCATAGCCTTGTTCGCCATAACCCAAATGACCAGGAATTAATAAGGCCATCTTATCTCCAAATTTCATATTTTCTAATCCTTCAATAAACCCAGGAATTAGGCCAGTTTTACTACCGTAAGTAAATGGGAATGGTGCATATCCGTTTGCTTCTTTTCGGGCTACATCTAATACGCCATTTTCTTCAGCAATCTGGCTATAACTTGTGTCAAATAGTGTGCCATCTACAAAAAAGCCGGCATAGTGTACAAATACTTCTTGACTGTAAACCGGTTTGTTACCTTTTCCAGATGAAATAATTTTATAAATTAATCCTGTTTTGGTTTTGGTTCCTGTCGCTTTAATATCCTCAATTTGAGCTACTTTTTTGATTTTAACTTGCTCAAGTACTTTTTGTAATTCGACTTGTTTGTCAAAATATCCTTTAAATACTTTAACTGCATCGAATTTTTTGGCAGCATCACCAATTCTGATGATTTTTACTGTATTTATTTTGTCACCAACCACAATTGTACTAACAATATCTAATCCTTCTACTACTTCGCCAAAAACACTGTGTTTTCTATCTAAATAAGGTGTTTGATCTGTTGTTATGAAAAATTGAGAACCATTTGTGTTAGGTCCTGAATTTGCCATTGATAAAATCCCAGCTTTTCCATGATTTAATTCTGGATGAAATTCATCTTTAAATTTGTAACCAGGTCCGCCTTGTCCTGAGCCTAAAGGATCACCACCTTGAATCATTGGCGGATTTGCTTCGACTCTGTGAAAAGTCAATCCGTCATAGAAGTGAATGCCTTTGTATTTGGAGTTCACATAATTATTTTTTCCTTCAGCTAATGTAACAAAGTTCGCTACGGTAAAAGGCGCTTTTTCGAATTCTAATTTTATAGTAATATCTCCTTTAGATGTTTCAATTAAAGCATATAAACCATCTGATAAATTACCATTTTCAACTTTGCTTGTGCAAGAAATAAGTAGCGTGCTAAAAAAAAGGAATGTAAGTATCTTTTTCATTTTTAATTATTCTGGGGTTTCTGTTTTAATTTCATTTAACGTGACGTGACAAATAATAGGCTGATTCGTTCCGATTTTTTTATCATCACCGTGATATCCGTATGCAGATTGTGATGGGAAAATAAATTTCACTTTATCACCTTTATGCATAAGTTTGATCCCATTTCTTAAACCACTCATGATATTTTGTTTGTCTACATGATAGGTTTGGGTTTTTAATTCTTCAGCACTATAAATGCTGTTTCCGTATAAATCTGTAATTTCATAATCAAAATTTACTATGTCGCCTTTTACTGGAAATACGTTTTCAGTACTTTTATTTTCATATGCATACCAAAATCCTTTTTCAGACCGATTATAAAGGAATGCTGTGTCTTTTTGAATGATTTTTGCGATGACTAGTTTTTCTTGTTCATTCAATTTTTTATTTCTGTCAATGGATTCTTTCATAAAAGTTCCTGAAGAGTGAGAAATGGGTTTACGCGCTTGCTTTTCAGAACACGAAGCAATGAAAATGGTTGCTGCAACAAGTAAAATATATTTGAATAAGTTCATTTTTGTTAATTTATTTTTTTTCGACTGCTAAAATAGCAATAAATTTAGTTATTGTGTCTTCTAAACTATCAAAAGATTTTCCGCCAGCGGCATTTTTGTGTCCGCCACCATTAAAATAATTTCTGGCAAATTGGTTGACATCAAAATCCCCTTGCGAACGGAACGAAATTTTAATTATTTTTTCTTCTGAAACTTCAGTGAAAAAAGCTGTAAAATCGATATTCTTAATAGTTAAGCCGTAATTTACTATACCTTCTGTATCGCCTTTTTTAACTTGTAATTCGTTTTGTTCTTGTTGCGAAAGTGCAATGTAACTTGTTTTGTATTCGGGTAACACTTTCATATTAGACAGTGCTTTTCCTAAAATTTGAAGTTTATTATAATCGCCATTATCGTATAAATTTACATGAATTTGCGAATTATTCACGCCAATATCAATTAAATTCGCAACAATACGGTGTAAGTTTCCGGTAGTTCTTGGAAAGCGAAATCCACCAGAATCTGTTGCAATTCCAGTATATAAACACGTAGCTGCATCTAAATTTATGTAGTCGCCAAGTTCTAATTTTTGGATGAATTCATATACCATTTGGCAAGTGGAACTATACTCGATATCTGAAAACATATATTTTGCATAGGTATCCGGTTTCTCGTGGTGGTCAATCATAAAAAATGTTGCAGAAAGTGTTTTTAAAACCGTTTCCATTTGCTCACCTGTACGATGAAACGCATTAAAATCTAAGGTAAAAATTAATTCTGCTTCTTTTAAGATAGAAGTTGCTTTATTGGTATGTGCGCCTTCAAAAATTATTGTTGCATCATTTGTACCTGGAATCCATTGTAAATAATCTGGAATTTCATTGGGTACAACAACCGTAATTTGATGATTTAATTGTTTTAAAATATGATATAACCCAAGCGTAGAACCCATTGCGTCACCATCCACATTTCTATGTGGAATGATAGCAATTTTTTTTGGAGTTGCTAAGAGTTGTTTTATTTCAGAAATTTGATTTTCGTTTATATGTTGCATTAGTTAAATAGTTTAAAACCAATTAGTACACCTAAAAAACCAATAAAAATCGATGATATTGTGTATAAAAGCGCTAAGTTATAATTTTGATTTTGAATGAATTGTATGTTTTCTAAACTAAATGTTGAAAAAGTAGTAAATCCGCCACAAAATCCGGTTATTAGTAAAAGTTTCAACGTTTCATTTTGTACATTATTTTTCTGAATGTATCCAAAAAGTAATCCAATTAACAAACAACCTAAGGTATTTGCAATGAAAGTGGCCCAAGGAAACAGATTAGTACTGTTTTTAGTAAGAAAATAGCTCAACAAATATCTAACTACACTACCAGTTCCGCCGCCCAGCAGTACTAAAAATATATTTTTTATCATCGTTTTAAACTAAAATGCCCTTTTATATTTTTGCCGTTTGAAACTTCTAAAACAAACCAATAATCTGTTGAGGGAAGCATTTGTTTATCAAAAGTTCCGTCCCAATTGGTGTTGGTTTTGTTTATTTCTTTTATAAGTTTTCCATATCTATCAAAAATAAAAATTTTGCTGTTTTCTAACCCTTTTTTATCTAAATTTTTAATTTGCCACGTATCGTTAAAAGAATCTCCATTAGGAGTGAAAAATTTTGGATAGGATATGGCAAAAAAGGTATCAGAAACCGTTCCGCAATTCTCTTCTTTGACATAAATACGATATTCTCCAGCTTCTGGCAAGTTAAAATAGGATGTCTGTTGAAAATTTACGCCGTCAATTGAGTAAGTGTAACTACCATTTCCAGTAATAGTAATTAAAGCAGTTAAATTTTCCTCAAAATCATTTACTTCAATATTCGTGATAGTAGCAATTTCAGATTCAATTGCAGTAAATGTTTTTGTATTTGTACAGCCATTGGCACTTGTTAGTGTAACTATATAATTTCCAGAGGTTGAAATGGATATGGATTGCGAATTTTGAACGGGTATAGTATTCCAACTATAATTAGAAAAACCACTTGGTGCACTAATAGTTGTATTTGTATTATTGCAAATATTTATTATTTCGGTTGCTAAAATACCACCAGATGAAATTACGTTTAGTGTAATAGGAATATTTGAATAGCAATTTTCAAGAGAAACTATTCTGGCATAAATGATTTGTTGATTTGGTGTAGTATTTGTAAAGTTTGCTGGTAAAGCAGTTGTTCCTGTTGTAGATTCAAACAATGCTACAGTATAATTACTTGGTAAGTTATTAAATATTTGCGTTTTAATGATATTTAAATCAAAGGTAGCTAATCCATCCGAATTCGTATCGCAAGCAGTGAAATTAGTAGTTGAAGTGGTAATATTTGGTGCATACTCAATTTCAATTGAACCTGTAATTATGCAAGTAGTAGTAACATTTATTTCTACTGTATAAATACCTGCTGAAGTTACGTCATAAGTGGCACTATTTGTTCCAACGGGATTTCCGTTTTTAAACCAATGGTAATTTGTAGCGCCAGCTTGTGTAGCGTTTAATGTCAATGTTTCGTTAGGGCATAATGAATTTCCTGATAAAAGTAATCGATTAGTACCTAAGTCTTTTTCTGATACAAAACTTCCGGCTTTTAAGAAAATTCCAGAATCAAATCGGGCATTTCCTTCATCTGCAATTACTAATTTTATATGATATAAGGTTCCAGGTGTTACTGTCGCTTGTGCTGTTAAAACTTTGGTTTGACCATCATAAGTTGTAGGATAAGTACCCGTATTAAATGCATCAAAATACGTTTCATTTGCGGCTGGACAAATTGTACCATTTCCTCGAACGGTATTCACTCGAACAGGTATGGATGTTCCAGGAACTAAAGCTAAATTTTGATATGATGTGGTTGTAGCTTCTTTAAGTAAAAAAGCAAAACCATCCGTATAATTACACTGATTTGCAGCTGGGTTTAATAGATATTGTTCCGATGCGAAAATATATTCAAAGCTAATTGTATTTGCATTGGGTATAAAATCGAACTCTAAAACAGTAGCATTAAATGTATTGGTTAAGTTTAAAGCAGTATTTAAATCGGAGTCTCCATTCCAATTCATTCCAATACCTGAATCAGAAAAATTTGTGTTGGGTCCAACAACTGAACTTAATTTTCCGGTACTTAAAACAATACCTTCTTGAAAGGGAAATACAGAACCATTAGCGTTAAAATACCCAAAACTCAACTCTCCTGAACCAAAATTTCCGCCAGATGCAGAAAAGTTACTTACAGAAACACACCCACTATTAACTAAAATGTTTTCAATTAATTGTTGTGCTGTATTGGTTTGATTTACAGTTATGTTTTGCGAAAAACTTACATTAAATAAAGCGCCAAAACATAAAAATATTATTTTTTTCATAGCATCAGCAAAGATACTATAAATCTCGTTTTTTTAAGATGTAAAAAGATAAAAATAAGAATAAGCATGTCCAAAATAGTACTATGGCAATACTAATAGGCTCTACAGCATAATTTTTTTCAATAGTTGCGCCAACTGTAGTAGTAACCGATTTTACAAAATTTAATCTTGTAAAGGGCTCTACAATTAAATTTGACATCGATTCTAATGGAAACATTTTTTTTAAAAAATCAATTGAAGTAGTGTCTTTGTCTAAATGTGTATAGCCTAAAATTTCATATTTTAAAATGGCATGACCAATATTTTCACCTAAAAACCAAATAAAAATAAACCCTAATGTAAATGCAGATCGTTTAATTAACAAGGCAAGAAACAAACAAAAAGAGAAAAACGCAACATGCTTTAAAAAGAAAGCAAACAAATATTCTAAATCTGAAAAAATAATACCAATTTCTGAAAATGAAGAATATTTTAAACCTAAAATTAAGCTAATTAGGAAGACTAAAGTTGTAGAAACTAACGAGAATACTAATATGGTATATACTTTTGATAAAAGAAATTCTTTTTTTGACATGCCATCAATTAAGTTTTGTTTTAATGTACCGTAACTGTATTCATTAGCAATCATAGAAACAATTATTACGGCCAAAAACAACTTTAACCAAGACGCAATATACGTGTTAAAGTGCCAAATATAGGGGAAGTTAAAAAATCCACTTTTGGCGGCTTCAAATTTAAATACACCAAAATCAAATTCAATTAATGCTACCGTAGCTAATAAAGATAGCGATAAAAAATAGACTATGGTTAATATTCTACTGGCTTTGTTTTGCCATATTTTTTGTAATTCTATAGAAAGTAATCTTTTCATTTTTTTGGGTATAAGGTTTTAGTTATTGGAATTTGGGTTTTGGAATTTGAGTTTTTGAATTTTACTTCTGTCTCGTTAATTCTAAAAACTGCTCTTCTAAACTGTTTTTACGTTTCACTAAATGTGAAAGCGTAATATTTTGTTTAAATAAGTGCGAATTTAATTCTGATGCATCCAAATTTGCATTTAAATACACCAATACTTTTGTATCCTCTTCTACTATTTTTTCAATTTGTGGAAACGATTGTAACGCGATTTTTAATTGTGCTAAATTATCTGATTCTAACTCAAAGAATCCTTCATTTGCTGTAATTCCGTCAACCGTTCCTTGGTATAAAGTAACTCCATTTCTTATTACAATTACGTGTGAGCATACTTTTTCTACTTCGTCTAATAAGTGAGACGCTAACAGAATTGTTGTGCCCTGATTGGCAATAATTCGGATTAAATCTCTGATTTGTCTGATTCCTTGTGGATCTAAACCATTTGTAGGTTCATCTAAAATTAATATTTCTGGGTCGTTTAATAGGGCAGAGGCAATAGCCAAACGCTGCTTCATTCCTAAAGAAAACGTTTTAAATTTGCTGTCTTTTCGTTCTAAAAGACCTACTAATTCTAATTTTTCGGAGACTTTTGTAAAAGGAATGTTTTTTATTTTGCAAACTAATTTCAAATTGTCTTCTGCTGACATATATGGGTAAAAGTTGGGACGTTCGATAATAGCGCCAACTTTTTTTAGGGCTTCGTGTGTAGTATATGCCCCACCAAACCATTGAAAATCACCGGATGTTTTGTTTACTACGTTTAACACAATGCCCAAAGTAGTTGATTTTCCAGATCCATTAGGGCCTAAAATTCCATACACATTCCCTTTTTTAATTTCAATTGAAACGTTGTTTACCGCATGAACTTTGCCGTATTTTTTATGAAGATTGCTAATTTTTAATATAGTTTCCAATAGGTTTACTTATTTAATTTATAGGTAAGACGATGGAAATTATATGTTGTTACAAATATTCGTTAAGAAATTTTGTTTTATTTTTTCGAATATACGCCACAATAAGTGCTACTACATCTTCCTCTTCTTCAGTAAAGAAAATTTCATCTAAGTCTTCCCAACCCGAGATGATTTTTTCATCAAGTTTGGCAATAATTCCTTGTCTTTTCGTTGTGTTTTCAGTATATTTTACTGTGAATAATTGAAAAGCTTTGGTAAGTAACATTACCGTTTTAGGAGCTTCAATCTCTTTATACGCTTGGATAATTTCAGTTGCAAAATCGCCGCTTTCATTGTTGAAGAAATAATGCAAACCGCCTTCATTCATAGCTGCTTCAAAAATATCTATTAGTACGAATGTTTTTTCAGCGTGGTTTAAATCTGCTTTTTGTTTTTTATCCCAAATATGAGTACCAATGGCTTCAATAATAGCTATTTCGTCATCTAATTGTAATACGGTTTCAATATTTTGCATATAAAATGTTAAAGTTTGTTTGTTTTGTATATGTTTTCTAAAAAAAGTATTTTTTCTGACTCATTCCAAATAGAAGTATAAACTAATATATTTAAAAATGTATTTTTACTTGAACCAAATAGAAATACATTATCTTGTTTTCCATCATTATATTTCCATATGATATATTCATCTTGTGAATTTTCTTTAATCTTATCGGTTTTAAAATTATTTTCTTTTCTGAAGTCTGAATCCCATTTGTAAAATAACTTAACATTTACAAAATTTGAAGCAGTACTTTTAAAAAAAGAATAGGCATTTTTAGGGTTTTGTGCAATGGAAATTATGATGTCTTCTTTGTTTTTTAAATAGGTTTGCCCAGAATCGTCCATGGTGTTTAATTGTTCCCAAATTCCTGGAATTTTAACTTCTCCGGAATTTGTTTTTACAATAGAAAAAGATTCTTTTTCTTGACAAAAAGAATAAGTAGATATTAAAATAATTAAGAGCGTAATGATTTTTTTCATAATAATATATTTTGATTGTTATTGTTATTTTGATTGAAGTTATTTCTTAAAAAGCTCCAATAAATACTTGGCGCCTACAAAAGGAGATATTTCGTGATGTACTACTTGTTTTTTTACGGATTCTAATTGTTTTCTAATTTCTGGATGTTGATAAAAGCTATTTTTCAGTTGTTCATTAATTGTTTCCATCATCCAATATTGGTTTTGCGTTTCTCGGTTCGAATTAAAATAACCAGATGCTGTAGTTTTAGAAATATAGGATAAAATAATAGCATACACTTCAGCAATACCATTCGTAGTGAGCGAGCTGCAGGTAGTTACTTTAGGTTGCCATCCCGAATCTTTCATAGGAAACAAATGCAACGCTCTATTAAATTCTATTTGCGCCATTTTTGCCTTTTGTATGTTGTCGCCATCGGCTTTGTTTATTACAACTGCGTCGGCCATTTCCATAATACCGCGTTTTATACCCTGAAGTTCATCGCCAGCTCCCGAAATTTTTAATAGCAAAAAGAAATCTACCATACTGTGTACGGCAGTTTCACTTTGTCCAACACCAACAGTTTCAATAATAATGGTATCAAAACCACAGGCTTCACATAAAATAATAGCTTCCCGAGTTTTTTTGGCTACTCCACCTAAACTTTCACCAGAAGCACTTGGTCGAATAAAGGCATGTACATCTTTTACCAATTCTTCCATTCGGGTTTTGTCACCTAAAATACTTCCGTGACTCAATGTGCTACTAGGATCAATAGCTAAAACAGCTACTTTTTTCCCAAGGCTAGTTAGGTGTTTCCCAAACGCTTCAATAAAAGTACTTTTTCCTACACCGGGTACACCCGTTATTCCAATTCGAACTGAATTATTAGCATAAAGCAAACAGCCATTTATGACTTCATTGGCTTTCTCAAAATGGAGTGGGTTGGTACTTTCAATTAGAGTAATTGCTCTACTCAAAGCCACTTTGTCACCTAAAATAATTTTTTCAATCAACTCAGCCGCACTAACTTCTTGCTTTCTAAACGCCTGAATGTGCTTTGCTACCTGAGAACTTACTATCTCAGGTTTAATTATTCCGTCTTTTTCGGAAAGTGCAGATATTTTATTATTTTTACTCAATTAAAATTGCTTTGTGTAAAAGTAATAATTTTTTTTAAATGAAGTCATTCCTGCTATCCGCTAAATCTTATATTTCACTCTTTAACAAGTAAAATATAAGTATACCAATCTTATCAGGTAAGGGCATTAGTTTTCAAAAGAAGTAAATTTAATTTCAAAAAACATAAAAAAAATACAGAACTTTTACTATTCGATTCCTTCGAAATGGATAGGAAATAAAATATAAAACTATGAATTTCAATACCGAAGCTTTTCAAAAATTAACCGCAATTGTTGGCGAAAATTATATTTTTACAGATGCCGAAACGCTCTTGCATTTTGGTCATGACGAAACCGAAGATTTGTCATTTCCACCACAAGTAGTTCTTAAGCCAGCCAATGCTCAAGAAATTTCGGAAATTTTAAAAGTAGCCAACCAATATAAAATTCCAACTACTCCAATTGGAGCAAGAACGGGTTTGAGTGGCGGTGCGTTATCTATTTTTGGTGGAATAGGCTTATCCTTAGAGCGACTAAATAAAATTATTGAAATAGACGAAAATAATTTGCAAGTCACTGCCGAACCCGCTGTTATTACTCAAGTATTACGAGAGGCTGTGGCCCAAAAAAATCTGTTTTATCCTGTAGATCCAATTAGTATGGGAAGTTGCTGGATTGGTGGTAATGTTGCCGAAAATGCCGGCGGGGCGCGTGCTGTAAAATATGGTGTTACTAAAGATTATGTATTAAATTTAGAAGTGGTTTTGCCAACGGGTGCTATTATTTGGACAGGTGCTAATACGTTAAAAAATTCAACGGGTTATAATTTTACTCAATTAATGGTGGGTAGCGAAGGTACTTTAGGGATAGTAACCAAAATTGTTTTAAAATTAATACCTAAAAATACACATAATGTATTGCTTTTGGTTCCATTTTATATGGCTGAACAAGCTTGTGAAGCGGTTTCTGCAATATTTAGAGCCGGAATAGTTCCGAGTGCCTTAGAATTTATGGAGCGCGATGCTATAGATTGGTCAGTTAACCATTTAGATGGCATTTCTGTAGAGGTAAAACCAGAACATCAGGCACATTTATTAATTGAAGTAGATGGTAATTACCCGGAAATTTTAATGCAAGAAGCAGAAAAAATATTGGAAGTGGTAGAACAATTTGAAATCGATGAAGTTTTGTTTGCGGATACAGAAGATCAGAAAAATGCCCTTTGGAAAATGCGTAGAGGTGTAGCAGAAGCTGTAAAGGCAAATTCTATTTACAAGGAAGAAGATACGGTTGTACCAAGATATGAACTGCCAAAATTACTTAAAGGAATTAAGGAAATTGGTTCAAAATACGGATTTCAATCGGTGTGTTACGGACACGCAGGTGATGGAAATTTACACGTAAATATTATTAAAGGCACAATGACTGATAGCAATTGGAAAACTGAAGTTCCAAAAGGAATTCGAGAAATTTTTGAATTAACAGTCGCATTAAAAGGCACCTTGTCTGGAGAACACGGCATTGGTTTGGTACAAAAAAATTATATGGATATTCCTTTTAACAAAGGTCATTTAGAACTCATGGAAAGAATAAAAGCTGTTTTTGATCCAAATAATATTTTAAATCCTGGGAAAATTTTCCCTGACGAGTTGTAAAAAAAAACGGGTTTATTTCTTCAAGTATTCCAACAAAACTGGATCTGCGTTTTTAAACGTATTGTCCATTTCAGTAATTGAGGCAATTCGTTTTTTGTTAAGTTTTATCAAAATATCTTTTTCAGTAGTAAATAAAATCACAGTTAAAAACGGATTGTTTAAGTATTGATTTAAAAGCAGTATTACATCTTCAATAGGTTTTATTTCTATAATCTCTTCCGATAAATATCTAAACGTTACATTGAATTTTAAAGTATCATTATCTACAATTGTACGAAAATATATATTTGTTAATTCCGTTTTTCCAATGGTTTTTCCTAAGGTTAACTTTGCAAAAGTTCCATTAGATAAGCTGGTTTTTAAGTGTTCGTATATAGAATTTATTTGTTCAGAATAGTTCATTCAGTTTTTTTTGTAAAAGTACTAAAAGTTACGAATAAAAAAATCCTCAATTATTGCTAATTCAGGACAGGTTATTTAATCACGTTTCGGATTGTTTTTTTTATCGCGTTTTTCTTCTTTTTTCTCTTTTGGAGTTTTTAAAGGTTCTTTTTTTTGACCTTTTTTTGCGTCTTGACTTTTAGCCATGATTTTTGAATTTTCTAATTACTTCGCATTATTTGTTTCGTAAAGATAACTTCTTTTATTGAAATTCAACCTATTCAAATCTGGTTTCACTAATTTTTATAATTAAAATGTAATACAATAATTTATTAATCTTTCAATTTTGGCTAAAATTATTCAAATAGACTATATTTGCACCTCAAAAATCCAAACATATAAATATGGGGCTTATTAAAATTTTTTCTGGAAAAGAAACAATTGCACAAAAATTACAAACAGTAATAGAATCGGGTAATGTATTTGTAACTCAACGAGAAAACAAACAAAATTCAGGAAATACCGCTATAATTGAATTGTTTATTGAAGAAGATGATTTTATGAAAGTGAGAGATGCAATTGAAGATTTTAAAATGAATATGTAATTTTAGTAACTAGTGAAAAGTTTTGTATAATTTACAAATCCTTAAAGCTTTAACCCATTACCAAAAACCTTACACCTTAAGAAATGATTACAGTTAATGATATTGCCGTTGAATTTGGCGGAACCACTCTTTTTAGCGATGTTACTTTTGCCATCAATGAAAATGATAAAATTGCCCTTATGGGTAAAAATGGCGCAGGAAAATCAACCCTATTGAAAATAGTAGCTGGAGAAAGCAAACCTACACGTGGCAGTATTTCTGCACCAAGCGATGCAGTAATTGCTTATTTACCGCAACATTTATTAACATCCGATAATTGTACTGTTATGGAAGAAGCGTCTAAAGCTTTTGCGGACGTTTTAAATATGAAAAATGAAATTGACGAAATTAATGAGCAATTAACCATTAGAACGGATTATGAAAGTGATGCGTACATGAAATTAATTGAACGCGTTTCTGAACTTTCTGAAAAATTTTATGCCATTGAAGAAGTAAATTATGAGGCAGAAGTAGAGAAAGTTTTAAAAGGGTTAGGTTTTGAAAGAGAAGATTTTACTCGATTAACTAAAGAATTTTCTGGAGGTTGGAGAATGCGTATTGAATTGGCTAAAATTTTATTAAAAAAACCGGATTTAATTCTGTTAGATGAGCCAACCAATCATATGGATATAGAAAGTATTCAGTGGTTAGAAGATTTTTTAATTAATTCGGCAAAAGCAGTAATGGTGATTTCCCATGATAAAACGTTTGTAGACAATATTACAAATCGTACTATTGAAGTCACAATGGGTAAAATTTACGATTACAAAGCTGTATATTCTGAATATTTAGAATTGCGAAAAGATAGAAGAATTCATCAACAAAAAGCCTTTGACGAGCAACAAAAATTTATTGCAGATAATCAAGCTTTTATTGACCGTTTTCGAGGCACATTTTCTAAAACAGATGCAGTACAATCTCGTGTTAGAATGTTAGAAAAAATTGTACCAATTGAAGTGGATGAAGTCGATACATCAGCATTAAAGTTGAAATTCCCACCATCGCCACGATCTGGACAATATCCAGTGGTAGTAGAAGGATTATCAAAAAAATACGGCGACCACGTTGTATTTAAAGATGCCAATATGGTTATTGAAAGAGGGCAGAAAGTAGCTTTTGTTGGGAAAAATGGAGAAGGAAAATCTACTATGATTAAAGCCATAATGAAAGAAATTGAATTTGAAGGCAAATTAGAAGTGGGACATAATTCTCAGATTGGTTATTTTGCTCAAAATCAGGCTTCTTTATTAGATGGTGAAATGACAATTTTTGAAACAATAGACCAAATTGCAGTTGGTGATGTTCGTACTAAGATTAAAGATTTATTAGGTGCTTTTATGTTTAAAGGTGATGACATTCAAAAGAAAGTAAAAGTGCTTTCTGGTGGAGAAAAAACACGTTTGGCGATGATTAAATTATTATTAGAACCTGTGAATGTCTTAATTTTGGATGAGCCAACCAATCATTTGGATATGAAGACTAAAGATATTATTAAAGATGCTTTACGCGATTTTGATGGCACGTTAATTTTAGTTTCACATGACCGTGACTTTTTAGATGGCTTAGCCACAAAAGTGTTCGAATTTGGAAATAAACGTGTTAAAGAACATTTTGAAGATATCAAAGGATTCTTGGCACATAAAAAAATGGAAAGTTTAAAAGAAATTGAAAAATAGGAATATATTATTTATAAAAAAAAAAGCTCCAAAAGGAGCTTTTTTTATGCATTCTTATAATGTTTAAATGGAAATAATAACATTCCAAAACATTCTCCTTGATGTTTTCCAATATGTTTATGGTGCATTTTGTGTGCACGTCTTAAGGCACGAGCATATTTGTTATTTGCGTTTCTAAATAATTTAAAACGTTGGTGAATAAAAATATCATGAACTAGGAAATAGGTTAATCCATAAGCGAAAATACCTAACCCGATTGCCAATCCGATTACTAATATTCCGTTTTGCCATAAGAAGAAAAACGTCATACTCACTACAGCATAAAAAATAAAGAACGCATCATTTCTTTCAAACCACGAATCGTGGTCTTTTTTGTGATGGTCAGCATGTAAACTCCAAAGGAATCCATGCATAATAAATTTATGTGTAAACCACGCCATAAATTCCATCATAAAAAATGTTATAAGAAACACTACAATATATAACCACATAATTTTTTTAATTTAAAGTTTTAATGTTAAAAATGTATTTAATTCTTTAATGATTAAAGTAAATTTAATCTATATTTTACATAACAACGTGCTAATAATTCTACTTTTTGATAATCAGGCACTCTGATTCTTGTATTTTTTATTTCAGTAGAAGGTGTTGTTTTTAAACGCGTTAACAAACGTTTATAATATCTGTATGCGGTGTATACGCCAAACTTAGCTTCAATTGGTAAACGTAAAATTCCTTCATATGCCATTTTAAAATCTGCTTCAATGTCTTCAATAATTTCTTTTTTTGAAGTTTCTGTTAGCTTATTCAAATCGGTGTTTGGAAAATAAGTACGATTTAAACCTTCAAAATCAGCTTTTAAATCTCTCAAGAAATTCACTTTCTGAAAAGCAGAACCTAATTTCATGGCAGATGCTTTTAGCTCTTCATATTTTTTTTCATCACCATTTACAAAAACCATTAAGCACATTAATCCAACTACATCAGCACTTCCATAAATATATTCGTGATATTCTTCTGTGGTTTTGTATTCTTGTTTTACTAAATCAAGTTTCATACTTTTCATGAACGCATCAATCAAATCTTGACTAATATTGTGTTTATTAACAGTGTGTTGAAACGAGTTTAATATAGGATTTAAACTAATTTTATTCTGAATAGCGTCTTCTAATTCGTTTTCAAATTTTTCAAACAAAACTTCTTTGTTATAGTCATGGAAACTATCTACTATTTCATCTGCAAATCGAACAAAACCATAAATATTATAAATATCTTGTCGGATTGATGGCGCCAGCATCTTTACCGCAGATGAAAAAGAGGTGCTGTATGCTTTGGTAACTTTAACGCTACATGCGAAAGAAACGGTATCAAATAATGCCTTCATATTATTGGTATTTTTTTATCAATTGAGAAACTAACTTACCGGATATTAATGCTGGTGGCACACCAGGTCCAGGTACAGTTAATTGTCCCGTAAAATATAAATTTTTAACTTTTTTACTTTTTAATTTTGGTCGTAAAACGGCAGTTTGTAATAATGTATTTGCCATTCCGTATGCATTTCCTTTATAGGAGTTGTATTCTGATTTAAAATCTTTTACACAAAAAGATTTTTTAAAGATAATGTTTTTTCTTGCACTTTGTTTCGTAATGAGTTCAAATCGACTCATTATTTTTTCAAAATAGATTTCTCTTACTTCTTGAGTATCTTCTAAATCTGGTGCAATTGGGATTAGAAAAAAGCCATTTTCGCAACCCTCTGGAGCAGTTTCTTTATTGGTTAAAGAAGTAAAATTAGCATAAAATAAAGGTTCTGAAGGCCATTCTGGATTGTCATAAATTTCAACTGCATGTTTCTCAAAATCAGAATCAAAAAATAAATTATGATGACACACATTTTCTAATTTTTTATCAAAACCAACATAAAATAATAGGGAAGAAGGCGCAAATGTTTTTTTGTTCCAATAGGCTTCAGAATATTGTCTGTTTTCATTGGGTAACAAAGTTTCAGTATGATGGTAGTCTGCTCCCGAAAGCACTACATCTGCTTTTAAAATTTCATTATTTATTTCTATACCGGTAGCAGCATTATTTTCTACAATAATTTTCGAAATAGTAGCATTTGTGTGATATGTTACACCTAATTCAGTTCCTAATTTTACCATGGCTTGAACTACATCAAAAAAACCATTTTTTGGTTGCCAGGTTCCTAAGCCAAAATCAGCGTAATTCATAAAACTATAAAATGATGGAGTGTCTGAAGGTTTTGCCCCTAAAAACAAGACTGGAAATTCTAAAATTTGTTGTAAGTTTTTGTTTTTTAATTTTTTACGAACATCTCTTTTTATATTTGAAAAAAATTGGTCGATTTTAAGTGCGGTTTGTGGTGTAATTAATTCTAAAATACTTTCGCCTGGCCTATATACTAAGTCTTTTATAGCAATTTCGTAATTTTTTTTAGCATTGTCAATAAATTCGCTTAATTTTTTACCACTTCCTTTTTCAATTTTTTCAAAATCGGAAATAATGGTATTTAAATTCTCTGATACGTCAAAATGGGTATTGTCTTCAAAAAATACTCTGTAACCTGGATTTAGTTTTTCTAAACTATAATAATCTGAAGGTTTTTTATTGAAATCTGCAAAAAAACTTTCAAAAACATCGGGCATCCAATACCATGATGGGCCCATATCAAACGTAAATCCGTTTGTAGTAAATTGTTGTGCACGACCTCCTAAGCTCGAGTTTTTTTCAAATACAGATACTTTATTTCCTTCTTTGGCTAAATAACAAGCCGCAGCTAATGATGAAAATCCAGATCCTATAATGTGTATTGTTTTTGGCATGTATATGTAATTATTTTTTTGTATTTATATAGTAAATAAGAAATCTTTGATATTTTCGATAGTTTTAATATTTATAGGTAGTTTAGTTTTATCAATAATCTGTGCTTTCCTACCAAAAATCAAAAGCTCGTTTGAATTGTCTTTTAATATCGTATTTTTAAAAATCTGAATATAGTTTTCTATTTCATCTTCACTTGGTTCTACAGTTAAATAGGTAATATATGTTATTTTCTTAAAATGATTATTTAATTCTAATAAATTTTCAATTGGTAAACTTCTTCCTAAGTATACGGAATGATGTCCTTTTGTTACTATTTCATGATGTAAAAACAAAAGCCCTAAATCATGAATTTCATTAAATGGTAAGTATAATATATATGTTTGATCTGAAACGCTATCTTGTTGAATTTGATATTTCTCAATTTCAATTAATATTTTTTGTTTTATTAAATGAGAAATAAAATGTTCGTGTGCAGGTGTTATCGTATTCGTGGTCCATAAAACGCCTATTTCTTCTAAAAGAGGTATAAATGTTTCAAAAAACACTGTACTAAAAGTTTTCTGACTCAGTAATTCGTTGTAAGTTTTTACAAAAAGCGGCTGATCAAAATTTAACATTGCCATTTTGAAACTGCTTAAAACGTGGTTGTTAACCGTTTTTTCGGTTTGAATTTTAACTACAAACTTTTCAATTTCGGTTTGATTTAGTTTAGAAATTTTAGAAATTTTATATCCAAAATTTGTTAACAATACTACATTTAATAGTTTTTGAAGATTTTTTAAATCGTACAGTCTAATATTAGTATCAGTTCGCATAGGCTCAAGTAAATTGTACCTTTTTTCCCAAATACGAATAGTATGAGCTTTGATACCTGAAAGGTTTTCCAAGTCTTTAATACTGAATGTAGATTTTATATTGTTCATTTTTTATATAAAAAGTTTAAACAAAAATACATAAAAAATAGAAACAATTGCAATAAAAAGAAAAAAAATCTTGCAAAAGCAAGATTTTAAAGTGACCACAATGGGATTCGAACCCATACGCCTTGCAGCACCACCCCCTCAAGATGGCGAGTCTACCAATTTCTCCACATGGCCAAAAATAAAAAAGAAGCTAAGCGGTTGCTTAACTTCTTTTTGTGACCCCGCTGGGATTCGAACCCAGGACCCCTACATTAAAAGTGTAATGCTCTACCAGCTGAGCTACAGAGTCGTAGCAATGAAGTTGTAATTTTGTATATTTTGAAATATTTTTGTGACCCCGCTGGGATTCGAACCCAGGACCCCTACATTAAAAGTGTAATGCTCTACCAGCTGAGCTACAGAGTCTAAAACTATTTCTTCATTGCGGGTGCAAATATATGATGATTTATTTATTTCACAATAGCTTTTATATAATAATTTTATATTTTTTTATATTTTATTTATAACCCCTTAATTAAGAAGAGTTTGTTGCCTTTTTGGTTTATTTAATAATTAAAAATTCATTAAATTATTATACTTTTATACCGTAAAATTTCAAATTTAATATGAAAATAATTCTTATTGGCTACATGGCTTCTGGAAAAACAACTACTGGAAAATCACTTTCAGAGTTTTTAGCAATACCTTTTTATGATTTAGATTCGATTATTGAGCTCGAATTTAAAGCAACAATAAATGAAATTTTTGAACAAAAAGGCGAACTTTTTTTTAGAAAAAATGAAAGAGAACTGTTAAAATCATTTTTAAATAATACAGATAATTATGTTTTGGCTTTAGGTGGCGGTACACCTTGTTATTATGATAATTTTAATTTATATCAGAAAGCGGATATTAAAAGCTTTTATTTAAAAGCATCTGTAACTACCTTAATGGAACGTTTGAAATTTCAAAAAGTAACTCGGCCAATGGTGGCTAATTTGAATGATGAAGCGCTAAATGAATTTATTGCAAAACATCTATTCGAACGTAATTATTTTTACAACCAAGTTCAAACAGTTATTACTGTTGACAATAAAAACGAAGAGGAAATTATTTCAGAAATTATTTCTAAATTAGCTTAAATACACATAGGAATTTTGTTCTTCAAAAACTACTTGTACGTGTTCTTGTAAAGAAGTAGACAACGATAATCCTTTAAAATCTGCTTTTACAGGATATTTTTTATGATTTCTGTCAATTAAAACGGCAGTTTTAAATTTTTTTAAAGGTACATTTAGGAAATGTTTAATAGCATAAATTAAGGTCGCACCAGAATTTAATACATCATCAACTAAAACTAAGTTTTTATTAGCATAAGCTTCTTCTGGTAATGATGTGGTAATCGTATCAGAAGGGTTTTGTTTGTTGATATTTACTTCACAAATAGTAATTTTTATATCACTTATTGTTTCTAATTGTTTGGCAATTTTTTGTGCAAAAACAAAGCCACTATTTGAAATTCCAGCAATAACTAATTCAGAATCGTTAGCAAATGTTTCGTATACTTGATACGCAATACGTTTTGTTTTGTGTTCTATTTCTTTGTGAGATAAAATAATGTGTTGCATGATTTATTTTTTTTCAAATGTAAAAAACAATTCTTTATTTGCTCGAGGTTTTATAGAATTATATGCAATATCTAATGTTTTTATTGAAAACGTATTAGAAAATAAATTTATATATTCCTCTTGGCTTCCCCCAAAAGGGGGGCCTTCTTCAGTTAATGGAAAATTAAATAATAATCCAGAAATTTTCCCTTTTTTGGATAACAAATCATACATTTTAGCAACATAATTAGATCTTAAATTCGGCTGTAAGGCACAAAAGAAGGTTTGTTCTATAATTAAATCATAAGTACCATTATGATTAAAAAAATCATCTTGAATTACATGTTTTTCTAATGCTTTATTTCTTTTTATAATGGCATCTAATGGGTGTTTTGCATAATCCATAACGAAGACATTTTGAAAACCATTTTCAATTAAATAATCCAATTCATAAGCATTTCCTGCTCCTGGAATTAAAATACGACAATTTTTATCTTTTAATTGGTCAATATATGCTTTTAATGGAGTTGAAATTTCTCCAATATCCCAATTTGTAGTTGCTGATTCGTATCTTTCTTCCCAATATTCTTTATTTAACAACATCTTTTATTCGGTATATTCGTCAATATCTCTACGGTCTTTTTTCGTTGGTCTTCCTTCACCTTTAGCTCTATAATGTTCTTTTGAAAGTTTAATGAGTTCTAAATGTTCAAAGGATTCTGGCGGCGTTTCATCTTTTCTGTATAAATCTACAATTTTTGCTGCGACTCTACTTGGTGGAACGTCTAAAACTTTAATAATATAGTTTATTTGGTCTCTTCTAAGCGTAATTTTGTCTAAAGGAAACACATCTCTTGATGCTTTTGCTTTTACATTATTTACAGAAACATGTCCTTTTTTTATTGCTTCAGCAGCTAAACCTCTTGTTTTAAAGTATCTGATGCACCATAAATATTTATCAATTCGCATAAAAATCAAAAATGAATGTTAATATTTGTACAAAAATAAATGAAAATCGTATCTTGCGACCACTTTTTTAAATTAAATTTTTTTCAAAATGAAATTATCATTAAGATTACTACTTTTATTACCGTTTATATTCCTCATGGTAGGATGTCCTGGAACTGATACACCTGAACCGGAACAATTAAGATCCTATTTAGAGGTTTATAATGAAGATATAACTGAAATTGAAGATTTTATGGATAATCATTTTATATCTTTAGACGCTAATTATAATGTGACTTTTACTAAAATTACTGCCACAACACCAGGAACACCAATATTTGATGGTTTAGATACATCTACAAATCAAAACGATTCAGCAAAACCATTAAAATTTAAAACTATTTCAAAAGAAGGGGTAGATTATAAATTATATTTCTTAAAACTTAATGAGGGTGTAGGTAGTAATCCCACAAGATTGGATTCAGTTTTCGCATCTTACAAAGGATATAAAACTGATTTATCTAGTTTTGATTCGGCATCAACTCCTACATGGTTTCAATTACAAGATGTAATTCAAGGTTGGCAAGAAGTTTTTCCAGAATTTAAATCCTCAGGTGGGCAATCTATTAACCCTGATGGAACAATTACTTTTAATAATTTTGGAGCAGGAATTATGTTTGTTCCTTCTGGATTAGCTTATTACAATCAAAGTGCGGGATCAATTGGTTCTTACACACCAATTATTTTTACTTTTAAATTAATGAATGTTCGATACAAAGATCATGATGGTGATAAGATTTTATCTAAAGATGAATATGGCGGACCTACATCAGGCGCTGCGCTAGATACTGACGGAGACGGAAAACCAAATTATGCTGATTTTGACGACGATAATGATGGTAAATTAACTATAGAAGAAATTCGTATTGCTACTGGAGTTACAGGATGGTATACTTATAACTTAATTCCTGATTGTTCTGGACTAGTTTTCGGAAGTCCGGGTTTCAATAAAAGAAGGCATATTGATGCTTCTTGTCAATAATATTTTAAATCCTGCTAAAAGCAGGATTTTTTATTTGTAATACTAATTTGAAACTTTATCTTTGTTAAAAATAGAGTTATGACAAATTTACAATCAATTATAGAAAGTGCATGGGATAACCGTGAGCTATTACAAGAAGAAACTACACAAAAAGCCATAAGAGAAGTAGTAGAATTATTAGATAATGGTTCACTTCGTGTGGCTGAACCTGTAGTTTCGGGTTGGCAAGTAAATGAATGGGTAAAAAAAGCAGTAGTTATGTATTTTCCCATACAAAAAATGGAAACATTAGAAGCCGGTATTTTTGAATATCACGATAAAATTCCGTTAAAGCGAAATTATGCTGAGCGAGGAATTCGTGTTGTGCCAAATGCAGTAGCTCGTCATGGTGCTTATATTTCATCAGGTGTAATTTTAATGCCATCTTATGTAAATATTGGTGCTTACGTAGATGAAGGAACTATGGTAGATACTTGGGCAACAGTTGGAAGTTGTGCACAAATTGGAAAGCATGTGCATTTGAGTGGAGGTGTAGGTATTGGTGGCGTTTTAGAGCCTTTACAAGCAGCACCTGTAATAATTGAAGATGGCGCATTTATTGGTTCTCGTTGTATAGTTGTAGAAGGTGTAAAGGTAGAAAAAGAAGCCGTTTTAGGTGCCAATGTTTGTTTAACCGCTTCTACTAAAATTATTGATGTTACGGGATCTGAACCAATTGAATATAAAGGGGTTGTACCTGCAAGATCTGTAGTAATTCCTGGAACGTATACAAAGAAATTTCCTGCTGGAGATTTTCAAGTGCCTTGTGCTTTAATTATTGGACAAAGAAAAGCTTCTACAGATTTAAAAACGTCTTTAAACGATGCTTTACGCGAATATAACGTAGCCGTATAATGAAAATTTTAGTAATTCAGAAAAAAAGAATTGGAGATGTACTAACAAGTACTATTATTCTGGAAGCACTCAAAGAGCGTTTTCCAAATGCTGAATTACATTATTTAGTGTATGAAAACAGTTACGCCGTTGTAAAAAACAATAAATTCATTGATAAAATAGTTGTTCTTGATGAAAAATCAAGAAAGGGAAAGTTGGCCTTTCTTGCTTTTTTATTTAAAATACGAAAAGAAAAATACGACATAGTTATTGATGCTTATGGAAAACCAAATAGTGTGATATTAGCTTGGTTTTCTGGTGCAAAAAAAACAATCTCGTTTGAAAAAAGGTATTCCAAATTACTTCTAACACATGTAGTCAATAGAAATATTTCTTCAGAATCAAACGCATCCAAAGCTATCGAACACAGAATGGCTTTATTAAAACCATTAGGAATTGATTTTAATTTAATCGCCCCAAAAATATTTTTATCTGAAGAAGAAATTAGTATTGGTGAGCAAAAATTAGTTGAAGCAAAAATTGATATTTCTAAAAACATATTTATGATTAGTGCTTTAGGTAGTCAGGATATCAAAAATTATCCATTGCACTATATGGCGGAAGTTTTAGATTATATTGTAGCACAAAAAGATGTGCAGATTTTGTTTAATTACCTTCCCTGGCAACAAAATCAGGCAATTGAAATATATAATTTATGTAATGAAACCACTAAAAATAATATATTCATTGATTTTTTTCAAGAGGATTTACGGAAATTTTTAGCAATTTTATACCATTGTAAAGCATTAATTGGTAATGAAGGTGGCGCTGCAAATATGGCAAAGGCACTAGAAATTCCAACTTTCAGTATTTATTCTCCAGGTATAATAAAGACAGATTGGAATGTATTTGAGAATACTACAACCAATATTTCTGTTCATTATGATGATTATGAAGGTGATTTACCTAGTGAAGGCGATTTATTTGAAAAATACAGTAAATTTAAACCCAACTACTTTCAAGAAAAGTTACATGATTTTTTAAATTTTAATTGTAGTTAAATGAATATCGGATTTGAAGCAAAACGAGTTTTTCATAATAAAACGGGATTGGGTAATTATAGTAGAGATTTAGTTCGGATTTTAAGTAATTATTTTCCTGACCACAACTATTTTTTGTACAATCCTAAAAAGAATACAAAAATGCTATTCATATCAAATAATACAAACGTATTCGAAAGAAATCCGATTTCAAAATTTAATCAAAAATTTAAAAATTATTGGCGGCAAAATGCAGTAGGTAAAGATTTAGTTAAAGATGAAATTGTTTTATATCACGGACTTTCAGGTGAATTGCCTTCAGGTTTAGCTAAAAAAGGTATTAAATCTATTGTTACTATTCACGATTTAATTTTTGTTAGATATCCTAAATTATATTCTTTTTTCGACAGAAAAATTCATTTTTATAAGTTTAAAAAAGCAGCCATTAATGCCGATTTAATTATCGCAATTAGTGAACAAACCAAAAAAGATATTATTTCGTATTTAAATATTGATGCGAGCAAAATAGTAGTCGTTTATCAAGGTTGCCAAGAGGTCTTTAAAAAAGAATGTTCAGAATTAGAAAAGCAACTTGTTTTCAAAAAATATAATTTACCTCAAAAATTTGTTTTAAACGTTGGAACAATTGAAGAAAGAAAAAATGCTTTAACTATTGTAAAAGCAATAAAAAACTTAGATATCGATTTAGTTTTGATTGGAAAGCAAACAGATTATGCAGCTAAAATTCACCAATATATTATTGATAATAATTTAGAAAAACGAGTTCATTTTTTGAAAGGATTAACAAGCACAGACTTAGCAATTATATATCAATTAGCTTCTGTTTTTGTTTATCCATCACTATTTGAAGGGTTTGGGATTCCTATAATTGAAGCATTATTTTCAAAAACACCTGTGATAACAACAAAAAGCGGAGTTTTTCCTGAATCAGCTGGACCAAATTCGTTATACATTGAACCTTTTGATGTGAATGATTTATCTGACAAAATTGCACTTATTTTAGAAGATTCGTCACTTGCTTCAAAAATGAAAGAGAAGGGATTTCAATTTGTTCAGCAATTTAATGATGAAGAAATTGCAAAAAATATTATGAATTGTTATCAACAAGTTCTTTCAACTTAGCATATTTAAGATAATTGCTAAATGCGGCAAACATACTCCATGTATATCCTTCATACCCATTAAGGAAATTGCGTTGCAAAATATAATATCTAATAAAATCAAATGGAAATTTGATAACTATTTTTAAAATACTACTTTTTTTCTTTTTTTCGTGAAGTAATTCACCACTTAACAACGCATATTTAATTTGTTTTTGTATGGCAGTATTTATGTCAAAAACTGTATAATGAAGCATTTCCTGTTGTAGTTTTCCAATTGTACCATTTATTTCAATGGTTTCGTGCACTTTGTTGGGAGTAAATTTTCCAAAATTTTTATTAAATAATCTTAAAATAGGTCGTTTACTTTCGGCGCCATTTTTAAAAATTTTATTTAAAAAAACATGTGTTCTTGGAATGGTATATGCCTTTACATTTTCTTGGTGATTTATGTTGTGAATTTCTGATATTAAGGCATCTGACAATACTTCATCAGCATCTAATGATAAAACCCAATTGTGCGTTGTTTGCTCCAATGCAAATTGTTTTTGTAATCCAAAATTCTCGAATTTATGTGAAATTACTTTTGCACCAAATGATTCACATATTGAAACGGTAGCATCTGTACTTCCAGAATCCACAACAATAATTTCATCAAATGTTTTTAATTTTTCTAAAC
>CAZQGY010000032.1:0-27779 GCA_964593435.1 uncultured Flavobacterium sp.
TTGCGGAAACAACTGTACCTAAAATAACAGTTTTTCCAATTCTTACTACTACAGAACCGTCAGCTTGTTTCGCTAAACGACCTGTCTCGATTGTGATGCTTCTTCCATCACCTAAATCGATTTTTTCTACAAATAATTGTGGAATCATAAATTTAATTCTCAAAGGTTATACAAAGGGTTAGTTGTGTTGTTGTTGTAAAGTTGTTGTAGTCGTGTCTCTAACCCAATGAAAAACCAAACTTTTCTGCTTATTTGCAAACAAAAAGGGGCAAAAAGCCCCTTTAGTATACTATTTTCTAATTCCTAATTCTTTAATTATCTCACGGTATCTTAAGATATCTTTCTTCTTTAAGTAATCTAAAAGACTTCTTCTTTTACCTACTAAAAGTACTAACGATCTTTCAGTGTTGTAATCGTGACGATTTTTTTTCAAGTGTTCTGTTAAGTGTGAAATTCTAAATGTGAATAACGCAATTTGTCCTTCTGCAGAACCTGTGTTTTCAGCTTTTCCTCCGTGTTTAGCGAAGATTTCAGCTTTTGTTTCTTTAGTCAAATACATGCTAATATTATTTAAATGATTATTATGTAGATTGAGTGTATCTCAATACGGGTGCAAATTTACAAATTATTTTTGAAGTTGCAACTTTTAACTCTTTTTTATTTTAACCACAACTTTCGGAACGATTTCTTTTTATCATAATCATTCGATTGCTTTTCAATATTGAAATAGCGATGCCCTCTTGGATCATTACCAACCCCAGCTAAATAGGCCCAATTACCCCAATTGCTGCACACATCATAATCAATTAATTGCTCCTCAAAATAGGCCGCGCCAAAGCGCCAATCCATATTCATTTCGTTGCAAAAATAACTGGCAACGTTTTGTCGCCCTCGATTACTCATAAACCCAGTTAATTGCAATTCAAGCATATTCGCATTAATAAAATCAGAAGGTGTTCCGCCATTGATCCATTGTGAAATCAACTTTTCATTTAAGGATTTCGAATTCACTTTCTCCGTTTTTATGCCTTCGTACAAGAAAAATTTCGTTTGGTATTTTTTAAACATGAATCGAAAAAAATCGCGCCAAAGCAATTCAAAAACCAACCAATAGGTCGAATCGTTGGCGCCAAATTGCTTTTCGTATTGTTGAATTTCAGCATAAATAAATCTTGGAGAGATACAACCCAAGGCCAACCATGGCGAAAACTTGGACGAATAATCAGCGCCTACCATTCCGTTACGCGTCTCTTTGTAGGTTGACAAGCATTGGGTCTCAAAAAAATAGTGATTCAAACGTTGAAGTGCTTCGCTTTCTCCCCCTTTAAATTGCAATACCGCGCGAGAATCAATAGCAGTTTTCGTCAAACCTAACGCTTCTAAAGTGGGTAATTCCAATGGAAGAATTTCAGGTGAATTTATTTTAGTTGGTGCAGCAAATGGTTTTCTAATTTCCGATTCTTTTTCAGTTTTTTTTCTAAAATTGGTAAATACATCCGGAATGTCTTTGATAGAAAAAGGCAAGTCTTCGGCATGATACAACGTACTGGTGCTGAACGTTTCCAATTCGCAACGCAATTTGAATAGTTCGTTGCGAACTTCTTTTTCAGTTTGAATTTCTTCAAACGCTACTTCTCGTTTGGCAAATACTTTTTGCGCTTTGTATTCTTGAACCAATTTAGGAATTTCAATTTCTGGCTTGCCAATCACAATATGCAAGCCAGATCCTAAAGTTCTTAATTGGGCATCCAAATCTTGAAGCGATTCCAATAAAAATTGCGCTCTGAAACTCCCTGTTTTTTTAAATCCGTATCGAGTAGTTTCAAAATGGGCTTCGTCAAAACAATAGATAGGAATTACTTTTTCGCTTTGCGCAATAGCTTTTATAAGCGTTTCGTTGTCTTCAATTCGTAAGTCGGTTTTGAACCAAACTAGTGCATTCTTTATCATAAATCATGGATGTTTTTTAAATAATAATCGGCTTGTTCTAATAAAGCTACTTTGTCATCCGGTTTCATTTTCCGCCATACATTATACATCATTCCAATTCGGGGATTTTTACCTAATTTGTCTTCATTTTTATCATAAAAATTCCAATACAAACTATTGAAAGGACACGCTTTATCTCCTGTTTTTACTGCCTTTTTATAAAAACAACTCCCACAATAATGGCTCATTTTATCAATGTAAGCTGCCGAACTCACATAGGGTTTGGTTCCTACAATTCCACCGTCAGCAAACTGACTCATACCTCTTGTATTGGTAATTTCTACCCATTCAATTGCATCGATATAGATTCCTAAATACCAGGCATCAACTTCGTCTGGGTGAATTCCCGCCAAAAGTGCAAAATTTCCCGTCACCATTAATCGCTGAATGTGATGTGCATACGCATAATTCAAAGATTGATTGATGGTGTCTTTCAAGCAATTCATTTTTGTTTTGCCTGTCCAAAACCATTCTGGAAGTTGGTTTTCATGATTGAAATAATTCATCGTGGCGTATTCTGGCATTTTGTTCCAATAAATTCCGCGCATGTATTCGCGCCAGCCAATAATTTGGCGCACAAATCCTTCCAACTGGTGGTAGGCTATTTTCTCTGGATTATTTTCCCATTCCAATATGGCTCGGTTTATCACTTCCAAAGGCGAAATTAGTTTCACATTCATAGAAAACGAAAGCCGTGCGTGATACAAAGACCATTCGTTAGGTGTCATGGCATCTTGGTAACTCCCAAAAAGGGACAAACATTCTGTTACAAAAAAATCGAGTAATGCTAGTGATTGTTTTCTATTGATGGGCCAAACAAAATTTTCAGCATCAATGTTTCCGATGGTTTTGATATCTGTTTTTTGAATCTCAGAAACAATATGTATCACATCATTTTGGAAAACCAAAGGCGAAGTGGGTTTGTGGTCTTTGGGTAATTTTTTTCGATTTTCGCCATCGTAATTCCATTTTCCGGTTAAGGGCTTATCGCCTTCCATTAAAACATGATGCTTTTTTCGCATCATATGATAAAAGCTTTCCATTAAAAAGGTTTTTTTACCTTGAAAAAAGTCACCTAATTCATTTCTCGAACTCATAAAATGTTCCGAATCGCACACCGATGTAGTAATGGAAAGCGATTGACATAACTGTTTCAGCTGTTCGTCTAGTCGGTATTCATCAGGAAATTGATATTCAAAATGGGTGATCGCTTCTTTTTCTATTAAAAACGGAATATTTTTTTCGAAAGATTGTAAGTTATCGGTATCATTCAAATGCAAATAAATAACTTGGTGCTTTTGCGATTGTAATTCAGTCGCAAATTCTTGCATTGCTGAAAAAAACCCAACCACTTTTTGAATATGGTGTGTGGCATAATCGGTTTCCGTTCGAATTTCCATCATGACATAGGTCACTGAATCATCAACAGTTTTGAACCAAGAATGATGGCTGTTTAATTGATCTCCTAGAATTAATCGAAGGGTTTTTGACATTTTTATTATTTTATTTAAAGATTAAAGGATTTAAAAATTTAAAGATTTAAAGATTTGCATTTTTTCAATCATTAAATCATTCATTTTTTCAATCTTTCATTCCTACATCTATCACTTCAGTATTTCACTTCTTCCCAAACCTTCTCCCATTTTTTGCGCCAAGTGAATGGTTTTTGGCAAACCATACACAATTTAGTTGGTAGGTTTTGTTTTTTTACTCCTCGCATTTTTAGGTTTATTGGGATTACTCACGTGTTTTTGCAAAATTCGTTTGCCTTCTATTTTCACTTCGTCTTTTTTTCGAAAGCTCCAGACAATATCGCTAGCATATTTTCTTGTTTCTTCTATGTTTACAATTGGTGCAGGATAGTCTTTGCCAATGCTACAATTGTAAAACTGTTGTTCCATTTCGTTCATTTTCCATGGTTCGTGAAGTAAATGAATGGGTACTTCAGCTAATTCGGGCAGCCATTGTTTGATGAAAATACCTTCTGCATCATGTTCTTCAGAATTTTTAATGGGATTGTAAATTCGTATTGTATTTATTCCCGTAGTCCCTGATTGCATTTGAATTTGCGGATAATGAATCCCCGGTTCGTAATCTAAAAACTGCCTTGCTAAGAAATGCAATTCGCGCCAATCTTGCCATAAATTAAAAGTAAAAAACGACACTACCATAGCTCGCATTCTAAAGTTGATATAGCCCGTGGTAACTAAACATCGCATGCAAGCATCGACTATGGGAACTCCTGTTTTTCCTTCTTGCCAAGCTTTGATGTAGGTTTCGTTCTTTGGTTTGACCAAAGTATCATAAGCGCGGTTGGCATTTTCAAATTCCATTGCGCATTCGTCTTCGAATTTTTGCATAAAATGGCAATGCCAATGCAAACGCGATACGAAATTTAAAATGGCGCGTTTGTTTTTAGACGCTTCATAATGTTGATTTGTGTATTGATAAATCATGCGCATACTAATATTCCCATATGTCAAATAAGGCGACAATCGGCTGCATCCTTTTCTACTCAAAGCCGGCTTGGAAATGTGTTTGCTGTAATTGACATAGCGTTCTTTGACAAAACTGTCCAAATAGCGCCAAGCCCAATATTCACCTCCTCGCTGAAAATTCGGATTTGGAATCGTGATGTCGGCGGCTAACTCAGATCCTTTTATGCTGTCATAAAAATCAGGATCTAATTCTATCGTTTTTAAATCGGATTCTTTAATTAGTTTGGGCGTATCCCGCATGACCTGCTCCCAACGTTGGTCCCAATTTTGTCTTGATTTTAATTTGCGAATGACTCCATGTAGCTGAAATTCTTTCCATGCAATATCATTAGAAATGAAAAATGCTTTCATTTCTACATCGCGATCATAGGTTAATTTGTTTCCTACTTCTTGATGTGAAAAAACTGATTTGACCTCATACTCCTGAATTAATTGTAAAAAAATGGTTTTGACTTCGTCGTGAAAAAAATAGATTCTAGCACTAAATGGCGCTAATTTTTTATTCAAATCTTGGATGGATTCGTATACAAACCGCCAATGCCGCACATCGGAATCATCATAATCCATAACGGACGGTTCGAAAAAACAAATCAACAATAGCGGCACTCCCGATTGATGGGCATGAAACAAAGCTTCATTATCAATTAATCGGAAATCGCGTTTGAACCATACAATATTGATCGCTTTTTTTGTCAAAATTAAATTAGTGAAGTAATTATTTTGTCAGGTTTGGCATAACTCAATCTTGAAATCTGAGTAGTTTTGTGATAACTATCTAATCCAGAGCAAGTTAAAGATGCTGCTTTTTCAATATCTAAAAATCCATCTTTTTGCAAACAATCTTCTGGAAAATATACGTCTTTAACTTCTCCAATAATTAAAACGGTATTGTTGATTGAAAGTGTTATTCTTTCTTTAAATTCCATTGCTAATTGTACTTTACTTTCTTCTACAAAAGGTGCAAAAAAGTCATTTTTATATTCAGGAATTAAACCAGTTTCATCAAATTCTGAACAAATTCTATCATATCTTGCTGAGGTTTGATGGGCTTGTTTGTAAATTTTTTCATTTATGTGATTAATTGTATAAAAACCTGTTTGTAAAATATTTTCAAGCGTATGACGTTCTACAACACCTGGACGAAAAACGATACCAAATAATGGCGGATTACTTCCAATATGAAGAATTGAGTCGACAATAGCTAAATTGGTTTGGTTGTTTTTATTTTTTGTACCAATTAATCCTACACTTTTAAAACCACCCAAACTATTTGCAAAATGAACACGTTCTTGTTTTTCCATATTCATTATTTGTTCAAAAGAAATTTGGTTTAGTCTTACTCTTGTTTCACCCATTTTTTATCACTGTTTAGTTTAAAAGTTCCAATATGTTCTTTATTCCATTCGTATGGTGGAATTAACGATAAAAAATGATTGCCTTCATTGCCTACATATAAATGATAAATTTCTCCAATTACAGGTTCAAATGAAAATTTTGAATTGTAAATAATTTCGTTCCATTCAAATTCTTCAATTAGTTTTTGATATTCTAATTTTAGCTCATTAAATTTATTTTCAAACTCTTTATTCACATTTCTAACGCCTCTGCCTTTCCATGCAGCTACATCATCAACTTTAATAATTGGTGCTCCCACGCTTGTTGCGTAGGGTAAAAAACTTGCATTGTATCCTTTTTCATCTGTATAAACTATATTATCAGGCTTTTTGTTTTTCATTTTTTACTTTTATCTTTTTGATATTTTATTGTTAGAAATAGCTCTTTGTAAATTACATTTAAATCGGTCAATACCTTCAACACGTTTTGCGGCATGTTTGGTTTTGCAATTTTCTACGCGTTGTCGCCATAATTTGTAACTTGAGAATTTTAATTCTTTTTTCATTAATGCTTTTACATCCGCTTCAGCTAAGCCAAATTGAAATTTTATCGCATCAAATGGGGTTCTGTCTTCCCAAGCCATTTCTATAATTCTATCTATGGCAATGTCATCTAATTCTGTTTTTTGAGCAACTGGCATTATTTTGTTTAATTTTAAGTTAAAAAAAGTAAACAAAATTAAGTAGAATAATTTGAATTTCAATACAGAAAAGGAATAAAAAAATCCGTTAACAACTATTTGTGTAACGGATTTCTTATTTTATTTAGAAAAATTTAAAAAAGAATAGCTACTTCTTGTGTTACAAATTCTAAAAAACGTTCATCTGCCTCTGTAAATGGATCAATAACATGACTGTCGATATCAATTTGTCCAATATTTATTCCGTTTACAAATAAAGGCACCACAATTTCAGATTTTACGGTAAAACTACAAGCAATATAATTATCCTGAGCAGAAACGTCTGGAACCACAAAGTTGGCATTGCTTTCTGCTACTTGGCCACAAATTCCTTTTCCAAATGGTATAATTGTGTGATCTGTTTCAGCCCCAACATAAGGACCAAGATGTAATGTTTTGGTTTCATGATTTGCAAAATAAAAACCAACCCAGTTGTAATAGTAAACAGAATCTTGTAATAATTGACAAATACGAGTAAGCTTTTCATCTTTACTATCATTACTATTAATAATATTTTTTACTTGCGTTTTTATAGGTTCAAATTCCATTTTTTAATTTTTTTGTAAATTTATGTATAAATAAGAAAGTAAAAATTATATTTTTGTTAAAATTAAAATTTTGAAAAACATATTTCAGCAGCACCAAGTATTTTTTATTTTTCTAACGAAATTTCTATTATGTTATTTTATCGTTACGATACTATACTCGTTTTATTTAGACCAATACCACACACAAAAAAATGAAGTGGATGGCATCACACATTTTGTAGCGGAACAAACAAAAAATAGTCTCGTTTTTTTTGGTTCAAATTGCGAAATAATCAAGCATGAATTAGAACCTTCCTATAAAATCATTTATAATTCCAAATATATAGCCAGGATTGTTGAAGGTTGTAACTCAATTAGTGTAATTATACTATTTATATCGTTTATTTTTGCATTTTCAAATAGATATATTGCTACTTTTTCATTTATATTTTTTGGGGCAATATTGATTTTTATATTGAATATTTTTAGAATTGCTTTGCTAACTGTGGGATTATATAATTATCCAGAATATGGTACTTTTTTACACGATATATTGTTTCCATTAATTATTTATGGAGTAGTTTTTGTGTTGTGGGTAGTATGGGTGCTAAAATTTTCAGCGTATGCAAAAGAAAAAAAATAAACGCTTAGATATAGTAATTATTGGTGTTTTGGTAACTGCCTTGCTGCTAATAAGAATGTTCGAAAGCGATATGTTTTATGATCCTTTTCTAGATTTTTTTCATGGCGATACACAAAATAAAATCGTACCAGAATTTAACACTATTAAATTGTTTTTAGGACTATTATGTAGGTATTTCATGAACAGTATGCTTACAGTTCTAATAGTATATTTTTTATTTAAAGATGTTTCAATAGTAAAATTAACTTCTATTTTATTGTCTTTATTCTTTGTGGTTTTAACAATACTTTTTTTTAGTTTATTATATTTTTCAAAAACGCCAGACTATTTATTTCTTTTTTATGTGAGAAGGTTTCTAATTCAACCTTTATTTTTAATCTTATTTGTTCCTGCTTTTTTTTATCAAAAAAGTATTAATAAAGAATAAGTTATCAAAAAATACTATAAATTTGCAGTAATGAATTTAAAAAAACATATAAGTATTTATTTAGCATTATTTATTTTATTAGTAAATAGTAGTGCTAGTTTGGTTTTGCATTTTTGCCATGACCAAATTGCTTATGTGTCTTTGGTATATCAAAATAATAAATTAATTGATTCTGCAACGGAGGCATCTTGCTGTCCATCAGATGCTGTAGATAATAAACATGATGGTTGTTGTTCGAATGAGGAAATTAGTACCGATGAAAAAATTGATTATACTATTTTAAATGGATTTCAATTTGATTTTTTTAGTGTAAGTTTTATAAATGAAACACTTGATTTTTTTGGTAAAGCAGCTTGCTTTTATTCAAATAAAAAAAATGTAGATTACTATTGTAATTCTAATGCACCACCCTTTTACAAACTCTATTCTCAACTTATTTTTTACGCATAATTTATATCGTTTTTAGTTTTTTTAAATTATAAACTTTATTAAATAATTATGTATAAACTTTTATTGTTGGTTTTAATGCCAATATTTTCTTTTGCACAAAGTAGTGTTCAAGTAAAAATAATTGATAAGGAAAAAACGCCTATTGCAAATGTAAAAATCACCATTTCAGAATTAAATACCATTTTGTATTCTGATGAAAACGGCTCGTTTACTTTAATTCAAGGAAACCGAAATCTAGTATTAATTTTAGAAAAAGAAGGGTTCCAAAAACTTGAAATACAACAAAGTTTCAAATCTGATTTTACTATTGAATTAGAAAAAATAGCTTCTGAAAGTAATATTGCAACTGTAACTATTGTAAAGAAGCAAAATACGTTAGGTAGAAAACAAAAAGCAGTTACCAATACACAACATTTATCGCAAGGCGAACTACAAAAAGCAGCTTGTTGCAATTTATCCGAAAGTTTTGAAACCAATCCGTCCATCGACGTTAATTTTTCGGATGCTGTAACGGGTAATAAACAGATTAAAATGTTAGGATTAACCAGTCCGTATATTTTAATGAGCGAAGAAAACGTTCCTGCAATTAGAGGTGCTTTACAAGCAACTGGTTTAAATTTTATTCCAGGAACTTGGGCAGAAAGTATTCAAATTACAAAAGGGGCTGGGAGTGTTGTGAATGGCTACGAAAGTATTTCGGGTCAAATAAATTATGAGTTAATTAAACCTCAAATAGAAGACCCGTTTTTTGCCAACGTGTATGCTTCAAATGATGGCAGATATGAACTTAATACCCATTTTGCTAATAAATATTCAGATAAATTGAGTTCATTAATTTTAGTACACGGCAATACTAGAAATAGTAAAAATGATATGAATCACGATGGGTTTTTAGATAATCCGTTAGCAAAACAAGTTAACATATTAAATCGTTGGCAATACAATAATGTAGAAAAAGGAATTGTTTCGTTTTTAAATATAAAATATTTTAAAGATGAAAAAACGGGTGGTACAATAAACGACAATTCCCACGAAATGATAATGAATCCAAATTTATGGACGAGTCAGGTCAATACAGATAAAATAGAAATTTCCAACAAAATAGGATATGTTTATCCTGATATGCCATATCAAAGTATTGGATTTCAACAAGCCTTTCAGTACAATAAAATGCATTCGGAATTTGGAGACAAAATTCATCATATTCATCATAAAAATTATTTTTCAAACCTTATTTTTAATTCGATTATTAACAATACAAAGCATAAATTTATTACGGGTATTAATTTTAATTTTGATAAATTTCAAGAACATTTAGAAGCCAATTTTATGGCGGAATATGACAGAATGGATACTTCAATTGGTTCGTTTTTTGAATATTCTTACGATAATTTAAATAATTTCAGTTTCGTTTTAGGTGCCAGAGCGGACAATCATAACAGATTGGGTTTATTTTTTACCCCAAGAGCCCATGTTAAATATAATCCATTTGAAAAAACTACGTTTCGTTTTTCTGCCGGTAGAGGAAAAAGAGCCTCAAATATTTTTGCTGAAAACATTAATGTTTTAGCCAGTTCAAGAGATATTATTATTATTAAAAATGATAACGGAAAATTGTATGGTTTAAATCCAGAAATAGCATGGAATTATGGCGCAAGTTTTATTCAGAAATTCTATCTTTTTGGAAAAGAAAATGAATTGGTTGTGGATTATTATAAAACGGATTTTACCAATCAAATTGTGGTAGATATGGAAAATGCAAGGCAAGTGACTTTCTCTAACTTAAAAGGAAAAAGTTTTGCAGCATCTTTTCAAATGGAATGGAATATTAATTTAATGACACATTTAAATGTTAGAACGGCCTATAAATATTTAAATGTAAAAACCGATTATGCGACTGGATTATTAGATAAACCATTACAAGCTAAAAATCGTTTCTTTGCCAACATAGCTTATGAAACGCATATTTTAGAAAAAGGACAGCAATGGAAATTTGATGCTACTTATAATTGGATTGGTCAGCAGCGATTGCCAAGTACACAAGCAAATCCAGTTCAGTATCAATTATCGGAGTATACGCCAAGTTATCAGCTTATTAATGCACAAATAACGCGAACATTTTCAAGTACATTTGAAATGTATTTTGGAACAGAAAATTTAGGAAATTTTAAACAGAAAAACGCTATAATTGCTTCAGACAACCCTAATAGCCCGTATTTTGATAGTACTATGATTTATGGCCCCGTTTTTGGTACGATGTATTATGCAGGAATACGATTAAAAATAAAAGATAAAAAAGAACAAAATCATATAAATCATTAAAAACAAAAATCATGAAAAAAATAGTATTAGTAGTATTTATTGCCTTTTTAGGTATTCATGCAAAAGCACAAGAGCAACCAAATAAAAATAAAAAAGTAGAAGTAGAGGTAAATGGAAATTGCGACATGTGTAAAAAACGTATTGAAAAAGCCGCATATTCTGTAAAAGGAGTTAAAAGTGCAACTTGGCATGCTGATCATCAGGATTTGCATTTAATTATTGATGAAACAAAATGTACGGTTTTAGATGTAGAAAAAGCTATTGCAAAAGCAGGTAATGACACAAAAGATATTAAGGCTACTGACGAACAGTATGCGAAAATTCATGGCTGCTGTTTGTATCGAACAGAAGCAAATCATTAATTTAAAAAAAAAAAATAGTATATTTGAATTGTTAACCAATTAAATATTTCATTATGCCTTTTAATTTTTATGCAATTTTAGCGGCAACTTTTGTTTCATTAGTTGTTGGTTTTGTTTGGTACAATCCAAAAGTATTTGGTACAATTTGGATGAACGAAACAGGAATGACTGAAGAGAAAGCACGACAAAGTAATATGCTTAAAGTCTTCGGATTAACCATTTTTTATTCTTTTTTAATTTCCTTAACATTATCATCAATTGTAATCCATCAAATTGGGGCCTTAGGAATGATTGGTGGTCCTGATAATGTAGCTAAAGCCTTACCATCATACGCTGCGTTTATGGCAGATTACGGAAATGCATTTAGGAGTTTTCAACATGGAGCACTACATGGTTTTTTTACAGGATTATTTTTTGTTTTACCCATTACAGCAATAAATAGTTTATTTGAACAAAAATCTTGGAAATATATATTAGTTACATCAGGTTATTGGATGGTTTCATTGACTATTATGGGTGCAATTATTTGTGGATGGAAATAATTAACATTTATTTATAAAATAGAAGTCCTACATTTGTGGGACTTTTTTATGCCTTGAAAAAAAATACAATAAAAATATTCGATTCCATAAAAGACGTTCCAGAAAATTGGAATGCAGTTGCGGTTACCAATCATTTTTTACAACTTCCCTATTTAGAAGTTTTAGAACGTTCGGCGCCAACTAATATGCAATGTTTTTACATTGGTTTTTATGAAAATTCAGAACTTATTGGCGTTTCGTTAGCGCAATATTTAGATTTGAATAAATTAGAATCGTTTGGCGAAAGAGACAACTGTTTTAAAACATTCATACGAAATTTTATTTTTCGAAATTTTGCCTCACATACTTTGTTTATTGGTAATAACATGATTACAGGGCAAAATGCTTTTGCATTCCAGAAAGAAATTAGCTTTGAAGAAGTTAGCTTTATTTTGAGACAAAGTTCAAAAGAATTAGAGGCTTATTTCAAACAAAAAGGGATTAAAATTCATTTGGTTTCTTTTAAAGATTTTTATCAAAATTGTGCTTTTGAATTTAAAAAATATGCTTTCGGAAAAGTGTATGAATTCAAAACACAACCCAATATGATTTTCGAAATACCAACGATTTGGAAATCAAATGAAGACTATTATAACGCCTTTTCAAAAAAATATAGAGATCAATATAAAAGAGCTCATAAAAAATTCGAAGGAATTTTAGTTAAAGAATTAGATGTAGAAGCTGTTGTTTTTCATGAAAATAAAATCAATGAATTATATCATTATGTAGCTAAAAACGCACCTTTTAATACCTTTTTCTTGGCAGAAAATCATTTTTCAACATTTAAAAAACAATGTGGAGATGGCTTTAAAATTTTCGGTTATTTTCTTGAAGAAAAATTAGTGGGATTCCATTCTGTTTTATTAAACGATGAGGTTTTAGAGACTTATTTTTTAGGATACGATGACCAAATTCAAAAAGATAAAATGTTGTATTTAAATATGTTGTACAACATGACTGAATTTGGAATTACTCATAATTTCAAAAAAATTATATTTGGAAGAACCGCTTTAGAAATTAAAAGTTCTATTGGAGCGACACCTACTATGATGTCGGGTTTCATTTACCATAGTAATAAATTAGTGAATAGATTTTTAGGAAAAATATTTAGAAATTTAGAACCTGAAACCGTTTGGCAGCAGCGTCATCCGTTTAAATAAGTAAAACGCGTATTTAGTATTTCTTTTTTATTGATAAACACGAATTGTTTTCTTATTTTTGAAAATAAATTTAATTCATGAAAAAACTCTTTTTCTTTTTCTTGTTATTTTCACAGTGCTTGATTTCTCAGACTTTGTTTGAGAAAGCAGAAAAGTTATATAAAGAAAAAAAGTTTGAAGAAGCCAAGGCGGTATTTGAAAGTTACTTAAAGTCAGATCCCAACCATCTAAAAACCATTGAATATTTAGGCGATATTGCTGGAAATTCAAAAAAATGGGATGTTGCAATTTCTTATTACAAAAAATTAAAACTTCAAATTCCAAATAGTGCTTCATATTGGTATAAATACGGCGGTGCATTAGGAATGAAAGCCAAATCCGTTAATAAGTTTAAAGCACTTGGCATGATAAACGAAATTGAAATCGCTTTTTTAACGGCTGCTAATTTAGATAAAAAGCATCTTGAATCGCGATGGGCGTTAGTAATGTTGTATATTGAATTGCCAGGAATTATTGGCGGTAGTGAAACCAAATCATTGAAATATGCAGAGGAGCTTTTAGCTATTTCAAAAGTAGAAGGTTATTTAGCAAAAGGTTATATAGATGTGTATTACAAAAGATATAAAGCTGCAGAAGCAAATTTGTTAAAAGCACATCAATTAGGTAAATCTGCCATAACATATGCCAAATTATACGATTTATATATGTTTAAGTTAAAAGATAAAAATAAAGCACAAAATATTAAAAAGTAGTTTAAAAGTTAATGGGTTTATAAGGTTAATAGGTATCGCGCCCAACTTCTAAACTCATAAACTTCTAAACTCATAAACTAAAAATATGCGTACACATTTCATAGCCATTGGCGGAGCAGCCATGCACAATTTAGCATTAGCCTTACACAATAAAGGATATCAAATAACTGGAAGCGATGATGCTATTTTCGAACCTTCTAAATCCCGATTAGAAAAGAAAGGATTATTGCCTATTGAAATGGGTTGGTTTCCAGAAAAAATCACAACTGATATTGAAGCCGTTATTTTGGGAATGCACGCAAAAGCTGATAATCCAGAATTGTTGAAAGCACAAGAATTAGGTTTGAAAATTTATTCGTACCCAGAATTTTTGTATGAACAATCTAAAAACAAAACAAGAGTTGTAATTGGTGGTTCTCACGGAAAAACAACCATCACGTCTATGATTTTACACGTAATGCATTATCATAACATTGAAGTGGATTATATGGTTGGCGCACAATTAGAAGGATTTGATACGATGGTGCATCTAACAGAAACTAATGATTTTATAGTTTTAGAAGGTGATGAATATTTATCTTCTCCTATGGATAGACGACCAAAATTTCATTTATATCAACCAAATATTGCCTTACTTTCAGGTATTGCTTGGGATCATATTAATGTGTTTCCTACGTTTGAAAATTATGTAGAACAATTTAGTATTTTCACTTCGCAAATAACAAATGGCGGTATTTTAGTATATAATGAAGAAGATGCAACCGTAAAACATGTTGCCGAAGACACTACAAGCCCAATTCGTAAAATTGCCTATCAAACACCAAGTTATACTGTAGAAAACGGAACGACTTTATTAGACACGCCAGAAGGTCCAATGCCAATTGAAGTTTTTGGAGCGCACAATTTAAATAATTTAGCGGGTGCCAAGTGGATTTGCCAGTGTATGGGTGTAGATGAGATTGATTTTTACGAAGCGATAGCTACTTTTAAAGGCGCAAGTAAGCGTTTAGAAAAAATTGCAGAGAATAGTAATAAAGTCGCTTATAAAGATTTTGCACATTCGCCAAGTAAGGTTTCAGCTACTACCAAAGCTGTAAAAGATCAGTATCCAGATAGAAAATTAATTGCTTGTTTAGAATTACACACCTATAGTAGCTTAAATGCCGAATTTTTAAAAGAATACGAAGGTGCCTTAGACGCAGCAGATGTAGCTGTTGTTTTTTATTCACCAGATGCGGTAAAAATTAAGCAATTAAATGAAGTTACACAAGAGCAAATTGCACAAGCATTTAATAGAAAAGATTTAATTATTTATACGAACCCAGCAGAATTTAAAGATTATTTATTTGCACAAGATTTTAATAATTCTGCTTTATTATTAATGAGTTCAGGGAATTATGGTGGATTGAATTTTGATGAAGTGAAACAATTGGTCAATTAGTCAATGTGCCTATGATTTAATCCTTCTAAGAGTTTACAATTCTTAGAAGGATTTTTTGTATTAAAAAAATATTATTTTTTGGTTTCATTTTTTTAGTTAAATTTGATTTTTATAAACGCCAAAATATTTTTTATGTACACGCCAATTCATCAGTGGGCTGAAGACGATCGTCCACGAGAAAAACTTCAACTTAAAGGTAAATCAACCTTATCCGATTCGGAATTATTAGCTATATTAATAGGTTCAGGCTCCAAAAACGAAAGCGCAGTGCAATTGTGTCAGCGAATTTTAGCTGAATCAAACAATAATCTTAATCAACTTAGTAAACTTTCAATTCATCAATTAATTCAATTTAAAGGTGTCGGCGAAGCTAAAGCCATAAGTATTGTAGCCGCTTTAGAATTGGGCAGAAGGAGAAGGTTGGAAGAAGCAACCGAATTGTCAAAAATCACTTCAAGCAAAAGCGTATATGAAATCATGCAACCCATAATAGGTGAATTACCTCACGAGGAATTTTGGGTATTATATTTAAATAATTCTAACAAAGTAATTCATAAGTCGCAAATTAGTAAAGGTGGTATCACAGGAACTGTGGTTGATAATAGAATGGTGTTCAAAACTGCTTTTGAATATCATGCCACATCAATAATTTTATGTCACAATCATCCATCTGGCAAATTACAAGCAAGTGAACCCGATTTACAATTGACAAAAAAGCTAAAAGCTGCAGGTCAAACTTTAGACGTTTTAATATTAGATCATATTATTATTACGGAATTTGGTTATCTGAGTTTTAAAGATGCTGGAATTTTTTAAGGATAGGTACACAGATTTCAAGGATTTGTTTTTTAAAAAATAAATAAAAAAATCTATGCACCTATGTGTTTAAAATAGTTAATGTACTTTTGCAAAATAAATTTATAATTAATACAATGAACGAATTATATCAATTTTCCAATTCCGATTTAGCATTGGTTTCACAGATTAAGCAGCATCAAAATATTTCGGCTATTTTTTATCATTTTTGGATTAATTTAGTCAACCCGGAAGAAAAATTTGTTTTTGTAGATACAATCGAAATCGTTTTTGATAAAACTAACACCTATTTTTTCAAAATTAATGATGAAGATACTGGTTACACAATTTCTTCCGACTATAATTTTGAAGAAGAACAAAAAATGTTAGCCGAAAAATTTCAAGAAGTACTTTCTTTAAAAAGAGTAGATGTGAGCGCAGCTACTATTTGGAAAGATAAAATTAAAACACCTCTTTTATCTGTAAATACAGTAAATGATTACGAAAACAGAAACGAAAATTTTATTCATTTTGATTTTATTGATGGCTCATTAGCAATTTATTACAATCAAGAAAAAGGATTATTAGTTGAAGATTACGAGGCATAATCGCCTTTTATTTGATTGAGATAAATTTTTGTTAATACGTTTTCAATCTTATTTCAATATTCTTATCTTGCAACATAATATATTACAAAATGATAAGCACGAAAAACATCACGTTTTCTTACAATAAAGATCAAAATTTCATTATGCCTGATTTATTTTGTCAGGCAGGAAGTACCATTTTGGTTACTGGAAATTCGGGTAAAGGAAAAACTACCTATTTGCATATATTGGCAGGTATGTTGCAACCCAATTCTGGTGAAATTTTAATTGATAATACAGATTTCACAAATCTTAAAGGAAGTAAAGCAGACAAGTTTAGAGGTAAAAATATTGGTGTGGTATTTCAAAAATCGCATTTTATTGCATCACTTTCTGTTTTAGAAAATTTAGAAATGGCAAGTTGGTTAGCCTGCGGAAAAAAGCATACAAAGCGGGCTAAAGAATTATTAAATAAATTAGATATTTTAGAACAATCGCACAAACAACCAAGCCAATTGAGTGTTGGCCAACAACAGCGTGTTTCTATAGCTCGTGCACTAATGAATGAACCTAAAGTGTTGTTAGCCGATGAGCCCACATCAAGTTTAGACGATAAAAATGCAGACAATGTAATTGAGTTATTGGAATCATTATCTAAAGAATACAAAGCGGCTTTAATTATTGTTACTCACGATAGTCGTATTAAAGCCAAATTCACCAATCAAATTACAATGGTATGATCGGAAAATTAGCATGGAAAAATATTTGGTTTAAACCATTAAATACCATTTTGAGCATTTTGTTATTAACGGCTTCTGTAGCTATTATTACAGTTTTGATATTAGTTGAAAAACAATTTGAGGAAAAATACCAAAGCAATTTAGATGGTGTCGATTTGGTACTTGGAGCTCAAGGAAGTCCTCTTCAACTTGTACTTTCATCAGTATATCAAGTTGATGATCCAACAGGAAATATTAGTTACGATTCGGTAAAAGTGTGGATGCAACATCCTTATGTAAAAAAAGCCATTCCGTTAGCCTATGGTGATAATTATGTAGGATTTAAAATTGTAGGAACTACTCCAGATTATATAGAAAAGTACCAAGCTAAAATAGCTGAAGGTAAAGTGTTCGAGCATAATTTTGAAGTAGTAGTTGGCGCTGATGTTGCCGAAAAATTAAATTTAAAATTAGGAGATACTTTTAAAGGAACTCATGGAAGTGCAGCTGAAGGTGAAGTTCACGACCACGGTGAATATATTGTGGTAGGAATTGCATCTAAAACAGGAAAAGTAATTGATAATTTAATTTTATCGAATATTCCAACCGTTTGGCAAATGCACCATGAAGAAGGTCACGAAGAAGTTGCTGAAAATCCTGCTCACGGAGAACCTGGACATGTGCATGAAGATGAAGAGCATGTTCATACAGCAGAATGCAATCATGATACTCACGAATCGGATATGACTATAGATGAGCCGAATATGGAAATAACTTCTGTTTTAATTGAATTTAAAAATAAAATGGGTGTTTTTATGTGGCCAAATATTATCGCACAGAATACAAAAATGCAAGCCGCTTTACCTACGTATCAAATGAACAGGTTGTTCGATATGTTTGGTGTGGGGTTAAACGCCTTGAAATATTTAGCATTCGGAATTATGTTAATTTCAGGAATATCAATTTTCATTGCTTTATTCAACACCTTAAAAGAGAGAAAAGCGGAATTTGCCTTAATGCGAGTAAATGGTGCTAAAAAACACCAACTACTTTTAGTAGTATTGCTTGAAAGTATTTTGCTTTGTATTGTAGGGTATCTTTTCGGAACTATTTTAGGTAGAATAGGAATTATCTTGTTGTCAAAAGCATCAGAATCAGATTTTAAATTAGGATTTAATCCTATGGAAATTATCTGGGAAAAAGAAGGTCTTTTATTTGGTTTAACCCTTTTAATTGGGTTGTTAGCTGCTTTAATTCCAGCCATAAAAGCTTATACTATAAATATATCTAAAACTTTAGCAAATGCGTAATTCAGTAAAAATAATAATGGCCTTTTTGATTGGCGGTTTTTTATTCAGTTTTCAAAATCAAGTAGAAGTAACTACTTATACATCTTCAAAAAGAGTAGTTGTTGCAGCTGACACACTAACTTGGAAATTGTTGGGCGAAATTAAATATATGAAGAAAAAGCATGCCTCGTATGGCGAAGTTGATTTTCCAATTATTAACACAAAATTGAAAAAATTAGCCAAGAAAACAATTGTAATGAGTGGATTTATTGTGCCTATTGATAACAAAAATTACGCTTTGAGTAAGAACGTTTTTGCTTCTTGTTTTTTCTGCGGAAAATCAGGACCAGAAACTATTATGGGCATAAAATTTAAAGGCGCTACACCCAAATTAAAAACCGATACGTATTTAACAATAAAAGGTACTTTCCGTCCAAATGAAGACGATGTAGAAGATTGGATTTATAATTGTGATAATGCTGAAATTGTAAAAGGAAAATAAATTTGGAAGCAATAAAACATATTTTTTTCGATTTAGATCATACGCTTTGGGATTTTGAAAAAAATTCGGCATTAGCTTTTGAAAAAATATTTCAAGAACTAAATTTCAATATCAATTCTCAACAATTTATGGATATTTATAATCCTATTAATGTTGCGTATTGGAAATTGTATGAGAAAAATGAGATTGATCAAGAAACACTTCGTGTGAGTCGCGTTAAAGATGCTTTTGAAGCACTCAATTTTGAGATTTCATTAGATCAAATAAATACCATTTCACATTTGTTTATTGAGTATTTAACTTCAAATAATCATTTAATTGAAGGAACAATTGAAACTTTAGACTATTTAAAAGATAAATATATATTGCATATTATTACCAACGGATTTTCATTTGTTCAAGATGTAAAATTACAAAAAAGTAATTTAGATAAATATTTCGTTACCATCACCAATTCGGAAGCAGCGGGGCATAAAAAACCACACGAAAATATTTTCAAACACGCGTTAACTATTGCAAATGCTTCTAAAGCAGAAAGTATAATGATTGGTGATAGTTTTGAAGCAGATGTTTTAGGAGCGCAAAATTTCGGAATAAAAGCTGTGTTTTTCAATCCAGCAAATGAAATGGTTTCAAATAATGAAATTCTTCAAATTCATAGTTTAACCCAATTAAAAAATATATTATAATGAAAAATTTCTCAATTTTTGTTCTGTTTTTATTTTCTATACATTCATTTGCTCAACAAAATAAAGTGATTATTATTTCAAATAAGTACGAATTCCAAAAAGAAAAAAACACGTATAACATCAATAATATGCTTAAAGCTATTTTGGTTTCAAATAATTACCAAGTATTTTTTGAAGATGAAGTATTGCCTGTAGAAATTGCGCAAAACAGATGTAAAGCTTTAACAGGAGTTTTAGTAGATAATAGCAATTTATTTTTAACAAAAATGAAATTTCAAATTAGAGATTGTCAAAATAATTTGTTGTTTGAAACGGCAGAAGTAAAAACAAGAGAAAAAGATATTCAAAACGCTTATATTGAAACCGTTGGGTTGTTAAGTCCAGAATTAAAAAAATACAAAGCAACTGAAATTCAAAAGCAAGAAATTGTTGAAATTCCTTCAGATGTTGTTTCTTCATCAATAGCGAAATATCAATTTGTAAAAATTGCTAATGGTTTTGCTATTATGGATGCTAATCTTAAAGTGGTTTTGCAAATATACAACACCACAAATCCGGCTATTTTTATTGCGGATAAGTTTGGAGTAAAAGGGGTATTTACGAAATCAGAAAACAAAGGTTTTTTTGAATATTATCTAAATGATAAATTAGTAGTTGAGGAGTATCTGTTTTAGTTAAAAGATTAATTTCCCAAACATCTAACACCCCTTACCTTTCGCCTAAAACCCAACACCCAATCAATACAAATATTTATTTTTCCATCGGTTTTTTAAAAACTGACGAATTTCTTTTTCTCTAGCGTTTTCACCTGGCTCAAAGAAAGTAGTTTCAGAAATTTCGGTTGGTAAAAATTCCTGTTCAGCAAAATTATTGGCAAAATCGTGTGAATATTTGTATTCCTCGCCATAACCTAATTCCTTCATTAATTTAGTTGGCGCATTTCGTAAATGAATGGGAACGGGTAAATCACCAGTTTGTTTTACAACTTGTTGGGCTTTTCTAATGGCCATATAACTGGCATTACTTTTGGCTGAAGTAGCCAAATAAATCGCACATTGACTCAAAATAATTCTACTTTCTGGATAGCCAATTGTACTCACCGCCTGAAAAGCATTGTTCGCCATTATAAATGCTGTTGGATTGGCGTTTCCAATGTCTTCACTTGATAAAATCAACATTCTACGCGCGATAAATTTTACGTCTTCTCCACCTTCAATCATTCTGGCTAACCAATACACTGCACCATTCGGATCGCTTCCACGAATGGACTTTATAAATGCCGAAACAATATCGTAATGTTGTTCACCTGTTTTATCATACAACACTGTATTTTTTTGAACCAATTGCATTACCTTTTCATTAGTAATTTCAATAGTGTTGCCTTCTGTGGCATTAATTACTAATTCGAATACGTTAAGTAGTTTTCTACCATCACCACCAGATAATCTTAGTAAGGCTTCTGTTTCAATTAAACTAATATTTTTAGTTTTTAGATAGTCATCTACAGCAATTGCTCGATGTAAAATATTTTCTAAATCTTGTTTCGTAAACGCATTTAAAACATATACCTGACATCGTGACAAAAGTGCAGGAATAACTTCAAAACTTGGATTTTCAGTAGTCGCGCCAATTAAGGTTATCCAGCCTTTTTCTACTGCTGCTAAAAGCGAGTCTTGTTGCGATTTACTAAATCTATGAATCTCATCAATAAATAAAATAGGATTTTTAGCTGTGAATAAACCACCGCTTTGTTTTGCTTTTTCAATTACGTCTCTAATGTCTTTTACACCTGAATTAATAGCGCTCAATTCGTAAAACGGGCGTTTACTTTCCTGTGCCATAATTTGTGCCAAGGTTGTTTTTCCTGTTCCGGGAGGCCCCCATAAAATTAAACTCGGAATAATTCCTTTCTCAATTTGTTGGGTTAACGAGCCGCTTTTACCAATTAAATGAGATTGGCTAATATATTCCGATAAAGTTTTCGGACGAATTCGTTCTGCTAAAGGTATTGTCATAAAGCAAATTTAAACAATGCAATCTTCTCAACCAATTTTTTTTAATTTTAATATAATATGCCAAATTTTCATACCTTGTGCTTTGGCTTCATTTTTGACTTTTATTTGATATGATTAAATCGTCTATAGATAAAAATTTTTATTTTTCATTTTCCGTGCTACTATTTCCGTTACTCTTTGTAATGATATTATGGTTTACGTATTATTTGAATTTACATTATTTTCCAGAAATGTATCAATACGGAATTTTACCAAAAACGATTAAAGGTTTACGAGGCGTTCCATTACATGTTTTTATTCACGGAAATTTCAAACACGTACTTAATAATTCTATTCCGATTTTCTTTTTGGTAATGGCTTTGAAATACTTTTACCGTCAACAGTTTTTTAAAGTACTCTTTTTAGGTGTTTTATTTACAGGGTTAGGAACCTGGCTTTTGGGTAGAAATTCCTATCATGTTGGTGCAAGTGGATTGGTGTATTGTTTGGTAAGTTTTATTTTTTTTAAAGGAATTTTAACAAAATATTACCGATTAGTCGCCTTGTCTTTAACCATTGTATTATTATATGGAGGAATTATTTGGTATATGTTTCCCAATGCAGAAACATTAAACGGAGGCGTATCTTGGGAAGGGCATTTTGCTGGTTTTGTAACGGGTTTGATTATAGGAATTTTTATAAAAACACCTCAATTTTCGGCACCAATTTTTTATGATTGGGAACATCCAGATTTTGATCCAACAGACAAACCTTTCTTTAAACAATTTGACGAAAACGGCAATTTTATAAACCCACCAAAACCTGAAATTATTGAAGAAACAGAAGTAGATTCGTATTTTAAATCATCAGTAAAAGTGATTTATGATTTTTTGAAAATGAAAAATTAAATAATGTGCTATTAAATTGATTTTAGTCCTAATTCGTTAACTTCAAGATTTACTTTTTTCCAATCTGAATTGTAAATACCTTTTTCTTTTGAAATGAAAAACCAATTCGTAATATAGTTTACTTCTACAGTTCTTCTTCTATATCCAAACGCACCTTTATCCAACATTTGAAATTCGACTTTTTTACTCTCGTCCAACGTGTTTTGATAAATTATGGTTTGCGTTTTCCAAGATGATGAACAAAAAATAGTTCGTAATATTCCAAAATTTAAAATTTCAATAAATGCAAGTATTGGTAGAATTGAAACCAAGATTTTAAATTTTAATTTTTCGTAACTTAAGAAAGAAAAAAGAATAGAAAAGAAGCCAAAAACAATAATTCCAAAATAAACAAATGATTTAAAACCATCGTGTTTAATTTCTAGAATTTCATTCTTATCTAAAAAATAAAAGATAGAACATAATAGAAAAATCACAAAAATTAAAAAACTAAGTTTCTTTTTATACTTCATTAATTTGCACATTGAATAATAGGCACATTGTCTAATTACAAAAGACGCTGTCTAATAACTTCATATAAAAAAGCACCACAAGCAACGGAGACATTTAAAGATTCAATAGTTCCGTACATCGGTAATTTTGCTTTTTCATCAACCACTTTTAACACAGAAGGGTTTACACCGCGTTCTTCGTTACCCATAATAATTGCAACAGGAACTTTAAAATCGATATCATAAATGGTGTTTTCTGTTTTTTCTGTTGCTGCTACGGTTTTGATATCGCAACTTTGTAAATGAAAAACGGCATCTTTAATATGATCTACTTTACAAATCGGAATATTAAAAACAGCACCTGCACTTGTTTTCACAGTGTCACCGTTTACTGGAGCAGAACCTTGTTTTTGAACAATAATTCCATTAACGCCAACACATTCAGCTGTTCTAATAATCGCACCAAAATTTCTCGCATCAGATAATTGGTCTAAAATTAAAAACAAAGGTGTTTTACCACATTCTAAAGTTTGTTCAATTAACGTGTCTAAATCGTGAAAAGCAATTGGAGAAATAGTGGCCACAGCCCCTTGATGATTTAAAGAAGTAAAACGATTCAGTTTTTCTACAGGTACATAGCTAAAATTGACATTATTCGCCTTTATAGCTTTCATTAAATCTTTCATTAAGTCACCCTGAGCTTCTTTCTGAATAAATACTTTATCTATAACTGCGCCGGAATGTATCGCTTCAATAATGGCTCTAATTCCAAAAATCTGATTGTCGTTTTTCATAGGTGCAAATATAGGTAAGTTTATTCAAATTTATTTTAAAAATACGTTTTAAAACTAATTTGAACTATAGAATTAGAGAGTTTTATGGTTTGGTTTCCAGTATTTCCATTGGCATACACTAAATTAAATAAGCCGCCATTGCTTAGTAATCCGAAACCAAAACCCAGTCCGTAAAGTTGATCTTTTGTGTTGTTAGCTTTATCTTGATAATATCCGAAATCAGTAATGCTATAAAAATACAAATTTGGAGAGGCAACATATCGGTATTCGGCAAAAAGACCAGTAAAAACGTTTCCTTGTAGGCTGTTTTCGTTAAAACCTCTTATGGATTGAATGCCTCCAAAGCGATACAATTCATTGGTGAAATAATCATTGCTTTGAAGATAATAGGTATCTGTTTTAATATGAATAACGTTTTTTTTGTTGAACTCGAGCAATTTTTGTAGTTGAATTTGAGCAAAAAACTGATTCGTTTTTACAGCGGTTGCTGTTCGGTTACCTATTCCGAATTTTGTAAAAACGGTAAATTTATCTGGAAATAAAGAATCGTCAAAACTAACTTTTTTATGTTCAAAAACAGAAGTAATAAATGTGGATTTTAAATCTTTAATTGTAGATGATGCTATTTTTTGAATGGCTTCCGAAACATTATCCTTATAGCCTATAAAAACTTTTGTATTGTAATTTATCATATAACCCAAATCGAAATCGAAACTACTATTTTGAAAAATAGTATCTTGTTTAAAGATTTTTAAATTTGATTTCAACGCTATCGGACTTTTAAAAATATAGGCTAAATCCAAATTCACATTAAATGTGCTTTGTTTGTTTCCGTCATTTTTCCAATACAAATTAAAGCGTTCTCCAGAATTTAAATTATTGTATAAATTTAAATCCAGATAGCCATTAAATTGTAATTTTTGAGTAGCTTCTTTGTTTCCAAACCCTAAAAAACCATCAAAACTATTATTTTTTCTTTTTTCTAAATACAAATATACTTTGGTAGAATCCGTTGTTAGTAAAACTTCAGGATATTTTATTTGTGATACAAAAGGCAACGCATTAAAATCGAAATGAATTTTTTTAATCACGTCTTTGTTAAAAGGTTTTGTATTGTATTTTTTTAAAAACACTTTTTTAATGCCTTCCGGAAATTGGTTGTATCCCTGGAAAACCAATTGGTTAATTTTTCTGATTTTATTTAATTCAATAATTAAATCAGCTTGCAATAGGTTATTGGTTTTGGTAAAATTTCTTAATTGTATTTTCGATTGGGCAAAACCTTTTTTTTCTAAAACATTTAATTTTTCATTAATGTAATTTTCTGTATTCGAAAGTAAAATGATTTCAGAAGTTGTTAAGCTTAAAATTTCTTTCACTTCATTTGATAGGCTATCGGTTTTAATTTCAATATTTCGAGTTAAATTTCCTAATCTATAAATAAAGGTAAAACTACTGTCGTTATTTTTTTTGGTTTGAAGTAATTCGTTTTCTAAATAGCCAATTTTTAAGAGACTTTGATTAAATGTTTTTTGTGTTTCTAAAATGCTCTTGATTTCGATATGTTTTTTAGTGTAGCCAATACTATCAATTATTTTATTTTCAACAGAAGAACTTCCTTCAATTTTTAAATAAAATTGCTGACCATATATATAAGGTGAAAGTAAAAATAGAAAAAACAAATATTTCATAGTCCAAATATAACGTAATTTTTATAATTTTTATTTTCTGGGATTTATTTAATAAAAGTCAATTTAAATTGTAAGATGCGTTTCAAAAGGGTATTTGTGGCATCATCTGGTTATCAAAAAGTTAGAAAATTAAAAATAAATAATATAGAGTTTGGATAATTAAAAATAATTTCTACCTTTGCATCCCTTAAAATAAGGTAACAATAAACAAAGTTTAATTAAAATTTAATTATGCCAACAATTCAGCAGTTAGTTAGAACAGGAAGAACCAAAATAACTAAGAAGAGTAAATCGGCGGCTTTAGATTCATGTCCTCAAAGAAGAGGTGTATGTACTCGTGTTTACACTACGACTCCAAAAAAACCAAATTCAGCAATGAGAAAGGTAGCTAGGGTTCGTTTAACAAACGGAAACGAAGTAAATGCATACATTCCTGGAGAAGGGCATAATTTACAAGAGCACTCGATAGTATTAGTTAGAGGTGGAAGGGTAAAAGATTTACCAGGAGTTAGATACCACATTGTGCGTGGAGCTTTAGACACAGCAGGTGTTAAAGACAGAACACAACGTAGATCTAAATACGGTACAAAACGCCCTAAAGAAGCAGCTAAAAAGTAATTATTTAACACTTTTAAAGAAAAGACATGAGAAAAAGACAGGCCAAAAAAAGACCTCTTTTGCCAGATCCAAAATTCAACGATCAGTTGGTAACACGTTTCGTAAACAACTTAATGTGGGATGGTAAAAAATCAGTTGCTTTTAAAGTATTTTATGATGCTTTAGATATAGTTGAGACAAAAAAACAAGATGCAGAGAAATCAGCATTAGAAATTTGGAAAGATGCATTAACTAACGTTATGCCTCACGTAGAAGTTCGTTCACGTAGAGTGGGTGGAGCTACATTCCAAATTCCAATGCAAATTCGCCCAGATAGAAAAGTATCTATGGCAATTAAATGGTTAATTCTTTACACTAGAAGAAGAAATGAAAAATCTATGGCTGGTAAATTAGCTGCAGAAATTTTAGCAGCGGCCAAAGAAGAAGGTGCAGCAGTTAAGAAAAGAATGGATACTCACAAAATGGCAGATGCTAATAAAGCATTCTCTCACTTTAGATTTTAATTCGTACAGAAATGGCTAGAGATTTAAAATTCACGAGAAATATAGGTATTGCTGCGCACATTGATGCGGGTAAAACTACAACTACAGAACGTATATTGTTCTACACTGGAAAATCACACAAAATTGGTGAAGTACATGATGGTGCTGCAACAATGGACTGGATGGCACAAGAGCAAGAAAGAGGTATTACCATTACTTCTGCTGCTACAACTTGTGAATGGAATTTTCCAACAGAGCAAGGTAAGGTATTACCAACTTCGGAATCTTACCACTTTAATATTATTGATACTCCAGGACACGTTGATTTTACTGTTGAAGTAAATAGATCTTTACGTGTATTGGATGGTTTAGTTTTCTTGTTTAGTGCAGTGGATGGTGTTGAGCCTCAATCTGAAACGAACTGGAGATTAGCTGATCAATATAGAGTTCCAAGAATGGGATTCGTAAATAAAATGGACCGTCAAGGTTCTAACTTCTTGATGGTATGTCAGCAAGTTAGAGATATGTTGAAATCTAATGCTGTGGCAATTACATTGCCAATCGGTGAAGAAAACGATTTTAAAGGTGTTGTTGATTTAGTAAAAAACCAAGCTATCGTTTGGCATGATGCTACTCAAGGTGCAACTTTTGATATTGTTGATATTCCAGCTGATATGGTTGCTGAAGTAAAAGAATATAGAGATATTCTTATTGAAGCAGTTGCTGATTATGATGAAAACTTACTTGATAAATACATGGAAGATCCAGACTCTATCACAGAAGAAGAAATTAACAAAGCGTTGAGAGCTGCTACTATGGATATGGCTATTATTCCTATGATTGCGGGTTCGTCTTTCAAAAACAAGGGAGTTCAATTCATGTTAGATGCCGTATGTAAATACTTACCATCTCCAATGGATAAAGAAGGTATTACAGGAATTCACCCTGATGATGCTGAATTATTAGAAGAAGATCAAACTAAAATATTACGTAA
>CAZQGY010000033.1:0-22839 GCA_964593435.1 uncultured Flavobacterium sp.
TCTACTCATATTTTACTTTTTTCAAATATAACAATATATTTTAATTCATATGACTAGAACCATGGTTGGAGATAGAACCACGCGAAAGGATTCGCGCGGCAGCGGGGGGGTATAATCCCATAGTGGTAGTATTTGCTTCTACTTGCCCGTTTTCGTATACATTTTCTATTTTTGAACTCGCTTTTAACGTACGCTCCCCTGCCGCATCATAAATGTAATGTTGCATTTGATAGCTGTTTTGGTCATATACTACACGTAAACGATTGCTTTCGTCCCAAAACATTTCACGGAAGTTATTTGAATTCGAATTCACTTTCAAAATTTTATGATGTGTTAATATCACTTTGTGGGCACGGATTGCAAATCCGCGCTATCCATTACGAGACATATCCGCGCCATCGGGGTTCGCGCGGCAGCGGGGAGACATATCCGAGCCATCGGGTTGTATTTGATAATTACTGTATTCGTTTTTTAGTTACCACGCGAAGGGATTCGCGCGGCAGCGGGGGGCGAAGGGATTCGCGCGGCAGCGGGGGGGCTATTCATTACGAGACATATCCGCGCCATCGGGGTTACTTTTTTTAATTAATATCAAAAAGGGTATTTTCTTTAACAAACTTAATGTTATATATATCATCAATTAAGGATAAACTTCCAATTTCATTATCTTTTGTATCCAAATAATAAATCAATTCATCATTAGAATTAACTTTTATTAATTCTCCTTTTATTCTATCTATAGATACTGTACAGTAGATTTCAGCCTTTCCTTTGTTTATTCGATATGGAAACATTTCATTATCCAATTCTAAATTCAATTCCTTTTTATTACTTTTTTTCAAATTTATAAAGAGAATCCCAAAACTATGATTATTGGAAACTTTAAAATTTGAAATCGTACCTTCAAAAACGACATCATTATTCAAAACATGGTTCGATTTAATGGTTTGACTTTTTGTTTTTGAAAAAAAATACAAAACAATCAAAATAAATACAATTATTAAAATTATAAAACGCATATACCTCATTATCTTCTCATGTAATTTTTAATTTTATCAAATGAACCTGTCAAAATAGCTGAACTAATTGGATTTAAAATGTTATATGCTCTATCCATAAATCCTCTTTTTGAAGTAGGTTTAACATCATTTATTAGCCATGTTTTTGAAAGAGTACCAGATGCAGAACCTAAATTACCTCCTGCACCAACACCAACACTTGCACCTAATATTATACCTTTCCAACCAGGAGCTTTACCAGAGCCAGAAAAAACACTTGCGTTCACTCCACCACCTACTATGAATTTTACGTCTGCTGATAGACCTGCAGCTGTTGTTATACCTGCGTATGAATTTGGATTTATTTTATCACTCGAAGTATTATAAGCTATCGAAATACTACCACCTACACTTGCTGAAATTGAGGCCTGAGCACCTGCTGAGATATTTTCATGAACACCTCCATACACATAATTATAACCACCATAATTTTTGTCTGTGAATTGCATTACAGATACTTCTAGTCCACCGCTAACACCAGCTAAAGCAGAAAAACCTGCATCTGCTTGTACAGTATAACCAATCGCAAATCTACTTGGATCAACATTTTTAACACCAATATCCATAGTAGCACTTTTCTTTAAATCAAAAGGAACATCAAAAACTATATCATCACCTTTTGCCTTTATTCTCCATTCTTTTTTATCGGAACCTCTTATGACAATATCATCACTTTCTCTTCCATTAGCGTCAACAAATCGAAGTGGGTTGTTGTAACAGAAATTGTAAGGATTCCAGTCTGGAAACTTCTCCGCCATCGGGTCAACACTTAACCAAATGCTAAACTTCGGATTGTAATACCTTGCTCCGTAATAATAGAAACCTGTTTCTTCGTCTAACTCTTTACCATTGAACTTATACCTATTTGTGTACTCTCCAGAATAGCTATGTTGTTCCGCCATAGTTTCTCCGAACGGTAAATTTAAGAAAAATTGATAAGGATTTCCTTCAAAATCTGATAAAAATGTTCCTGTGCCTAAATGGTCGCTGTGGTAGTAGTATATTTCAGCGTACTGCTGGGCTGCGTAGGTACTATTGTTATCTGCTGCTTTTGCTGATGTAGTTTCTGTATTTGTAACTACTTTTTTGTATTCGGTATAGTTAACTTTTAGGTTTTTAGCGGTTGTATTGTTTGTGCTTTTACTTAAATAGTAACTAAAATCCGTAATTTGTTTGTTTTTCAACGTATCAAAATCAGTAGATGGTGTGTTTTCAGCTGCTTTGCTATTTGTTTGTTTTAAATATTGGTTGCCGTTTTCAAATATGGCAATGTCTTGCTCTCCTATTTTAGAGGCTACCCGTTGCGTGCCATTGAAATAATGTTTGCTGTATTTTTGATTGGCATCTACTACCATATAAGGGCTAACGTACGTAGTGTATAATCCCATAGTGGTGTTATTTGATTCTACTTGCCCGTTTTCGTAAACGGTTTCTATTTGTGAACTTGCTTTTAAGATACGTTCGCCCGTTGCATCATAAATGTAATGTTGCATTTGATGGTCGTTATCATTTACTACTCGTAAACGGTTGCTTTCGTCCCAATACATTTTTCTAAACCCTTCTTGATTAGTATTATCAAAGATATTACCATTTGCATCATATTTAAAATTTTCTGTTGTGTTATTTTCAGAATTGGTGATGCTGTTTACTTTATGCGTTTCAGGTATGTATTCATACCCATTAGAATAGGTGTTTTGATATGCCGGTGTTCCGTTTTGTGTGGAATGAAATTGTCTTTTTTGAGTAATACCATGCGTGGTATTGTATGCCATAGTAAGTTTATACTCACTATAACCACTATTATTATTAGTAAGTCCAGAAAAGGAACCTGAGGCTCTTGATAGTCTATTTAAATTATCGTAATCATAATCGTGAGAGTATGTACCGCCCAAGTAATTCATAGTATTGTAAGTAGCAATGTTTTTAATTTTTGTAATATTTCCTACTTTATCATATGAATAGACATTATTGAACATACTTTGTCCATCTGAAGCTTTTACGTTTAAATTTTGCAATCTTCTTAATTCAGGTGTATAATTGTAAACTGTTTCTGTATTATTACCATATTTCATATAGGTTTTTTGTTCAAAATAATCGTAATCAATTTGTTTTACGTACTCATACTCTATTCCATTTAATTGGGTAGTTATTTGGTTTACATTTCCACCTGTGTTATACCAATATCTTACTTTTTCGCCATCAGGATATACTAAACTTTGTATTCTGTTAAAACTATCATAACTAAAGCTTGTTTTAAAAACTCTTGTTGGCAAGTTAGGGGCAACAATTGTTCTTTCTATTAAAGTAGTTTCTCCCATTACTCCATAATCAAACACTTGCTTACCTGTTGCATCATTTTGCTCTATTAGTCTACCGCTAGTGTTACCCGTATTTGGTAACCCATACTGATAGGTAACATCGGCTACATTAGCTGACCCAGCAATTTCTGGGAATCTAATTTTAGATACTCTATTAATATCATAATAATATTCTATAGCCGTCCCTTGTTGCTCTAAATTTGCCGTTTGTACTTTGGTAAGATTATTGGCTACATCAAAGGCGTATTTTGTGATTCCGCTGTCTGGATGAGTGACTTGCGTTTTTCTTCCAGCTATATCGTATTTATAGGAAGTATTGATGTTTTGATCATCAGTATATGCCATTAATTGTCCAATTGCATCATAATCAAATTTTGTTTTGATACTTCCAGCATTTAACGTTGAAATATTTTGCCCTTTTATATCTGTAAATGTTTCATTGATTACTTGAGTCGTGCTATTTTGTTGCACTTGACTTTTAGTTTTTAACGCTAATGTTCCGAAAGGATCATTTGCGATCGTGTAGCTCATAACACTTTCATTCCCTTCCATGTCTATGGTTTTGGTGGTTCTGTCTAGCACGTCATACTCCACTGAGTTGAAAGAAGAGATAGGAGTAGCTGCTTGGTTTATTAAGAAATTTATTGTGTTGTTTTTATTTTCGCTTCTGGGTTGGTACGATTTAATTGCCCTACCCCAAACATCGTTTGTAACATAGCCCGAAACGGACATTTTTTGTTCGTAATTTGGTTCTTGAGGTGAACCCGTATTCACTTCAATATCTTTTTTTACTTGAATGTTTTTACCTAAACCATCTATAAAGTTAATGGTTTCAATAGGGTCTTTTGGGTGTTGGATATCATAATGCTTCGTAACTGCAAAAGGTATAAAATTATTTTGCGTTACAAAAGAACCATAACCGTTTGCTTGTACTTGACTATAAGTAGGCATATACTGAAACGAAATAGTATAATCGTCTGAATTATTTGTGTTTTCTTTAGGCGCTATAATTTTTGTTAGGCGCCCAATATTGTCATATTCATAATTTATTTTATTATTTGCTCTGTCTTTGGTATTTAAAACCACATCAAAATTGTAATCGTAAGTAGAAGACGATTTGTATCCAAAAGTATCTTCAACTTCAATTAGATATTTATATAGTGTAGTATCATAGGTATAATTATATGTCATTTGACCAAAACTTGTTTGCGGATATGCAATTGTTTTAAGGTTTCCATATTCATCATACGTCATGTCTGTTTGCGCATATTCATTGCTATTTAACTTAGTTTTTACGGTCAAAATATCACCTGTATTACTATTTACTCCCGTTATTTCACGCTGTCTTACAAGATTATCAAAAGTTGGCCCTGTAAATACTTGTATTTTATTTGGGATGTTAATAAGATTATTGTTTAGCCCTGTATGGTATTTTATTTTAGATTTGTAATCGTCATTTGCGTTAGAAATATCTCCTTTATTTGTATATTCTTCCACCCTACCGTATCCGTCATATTTAAAAACTATTTCAGAGGTAAGTGGTGTTGAGCCAAACTCATATATTTTGTTTACCGATTTGGTTAAAAGTACTCCAGCTTGTCTTCTACCTTCTTTTCCACCCACGTCGAAAGTTAATGGTAGTGTAGTACCGAAATCAAATGTGCCATCTAGCGCTTTGGTTTCTCTTATTTCATACGTATTTTCAGATTTAGAATATAATGCTGGTATGTTATTAAAAACTTTATATACAGCTGCTTCTTTTACTAATCCTTCTAAAAAATAACTTTTGTTGTGGTATTTCGTAACTGATTTTCTAGAAGTATTTGCATTCAATACTTCGTTTACCTCTACCGTTTCATACCCGTAAAAGGCACGTTCTCTGCGGTCGTATTTTCCGTTACTGTATACGAATGATTTTGTGAAAACATCGGCTCCATCATTAACTAGGTCTCTACCGTCATTTACAGTCACAGCTGTCATAGCCCATTTTGCATGTGGATTGTCGAAGGTTACAGGTTGTTTCTCATAATTAATTACAAAACTTCCTCCAAGTGGATTATTAACAGTACTTAATTTATTAGTTCGCCCTATTTTTGAATTATAAATTTTAACCGTATTTCCTGTATTTTCTACAAAATCAAGAAAGCCATCCCCATTCATATCTTTAAATTCTTTGTTATTTTCAGAAATGGTTAAATTTGCATTTCCTCCTACTGTTGCACCTGCTTTAAAAAATAATAGTGGAATTATAATTATAAATACTGGAGGAATTGGTATTACTAACCATAAAATACAAGTACCCCAAAATAAAGAAAGATTACCTTGTATAGACGCGCTACTTGATTTATTGTTTTTTAATAAACTTAGTAATGGTGCAATAGTATCATACTTAATATCTATTGTAGTATCTGAAAACTTATTTCCTAAATTGAATCTAACGTTTGCTGTGTTATCAGAAAATGTTAATAAATCAGGTAATGAATCACCGTTTAAATCAATATAAGTTTTACTAGTATTGCCACTAGTTGAAGAATATCCTGCTGATATAGAAAATGGGATATTAGCATCTGCTGCTGAATTTAAACTCAAGTTTAATGAAGGTGCATTTAAGGCTGTTGGTTTAGTTTCTAAAGGATTTAAATAAGTAAAAGGTTCATTATCGGCTCCAAAGTTATTTCCATAATTGAATCGAATTTTATATCCATTAGCATTATTAAAAACGTCAACCAAGCCATCTCCATTGATATCAATTAGCGTGTTATTTTCTTTATTACTTCCATATAAGTTTAATCCTATTCCAATACCCGCAGAAAAAGAAGGATTCCCATTGTCCTGTTTTTTTGATTTAGTTCCCCCTCTTCCAGCTATGGGATAACTTTTACTCAAACCAAGAGCAAAATTATTACTATCTGATGCGTTGACAATACCAAAGCCATTACCTAAACTTCTGTGGCCACCTGTCATTGTAGTTTTAAAGAAAGAATTTGTGGTTAATATATCTGGATAATTATCCCCATTTATGTCTGTAAAGTCAGACACTAAATTACTATATCTTGAATTACTTGAAGATGCGTTAAACTGACCATACCCTCCAGAATATGAAACAGAAACGCTTCTATGTTCCTTATCTACGGCAAACATTCCAGTAAATAAATTTGATTGTAACGGTGGATATTCTTCTCCTTCATTACCAAAGTAATCTTCAGGAAAATATCCACTCTGGGTATTGCCTGTATTAATCTTATTAACTTCTGAATATTGATTTTGAAATATACCATTCCAACGTCTTGATAAATTTGTTTCAATTTTTGCGACCATTTGCATGAACGCTACATTCATATTGAAATTATCAAAATAAGGATTATTAAAAAAAGTATCTGAAAAACCTCCAATATTCTCAGGACTAATATCACCTTCAGCTGGTGGATTAAAAGTATTATCCATAGCACTATTAATACAATTCTCATATGCTTCTTGATTATCAGCATAAACGTCGCAATTTGAAGAGATTGGATTAAATTGATTAACATTTGTTTTTAAATCATCTATATCTATTAACTTACCGTATTGGTCAGATGGAATCGCTATGTTTTTATTAAATCCAGAATTATATAAAAATTGCCCCCAGTTTCTATGCATAGAACCTAAATTTTTATTTGTGTTTATACAAGGATGGATTAATATTCTTCTGAATTCTGAAAAAGGTGAATTTGCTTCTCCATTCGCAAATGACGAAGAAGTTCCAATTATTATATTAGCTGCATTTGGAGTAAAATTGAATGTTTCATTTGAAACACCACAAGAAGAATCATAAGAAACTTGATTGGTGTATTTATAAAATAATTTTAAATTCGTTTCTCCATCAACATAATACTCAAAAGAAATACCATTTAATTCGTTAGAATTTAATGTTGTAAAAGCAATTGGATTAGAATCGTCTATACTAAATACCCCTTGATTAATTGCAACTTTTCTTTTTCCAAATAAGATTCCATTTTTTTTAACTACTAGAGTGAAGAAACCTGAATCTGTTGGTAAAAAAGAGTATGGATTAGTTGATGTAGAGATTGCCGTTATAGGTTTTACATAATAGACATTATCAGTACTTATATTTTGATAATTTACAGGAGTACACTTAAATATGTAATTACCTTGTAAATTATTGCCAACATTTCTAATATTTACATCATTTGCGTCTTGATATATGGTGTGTGTTGGAATTGCATATTTTAATCCACCATTAAGCGACGTGGAATTACTTGGAGTAAAATGAAATTCTGGGTACCAATCAACAGCATTCCAATTGACATTGGAATCTGAGATAACTTCAAAATAAAAACCTACATTACCTTTTCTTCCATCAGATAATTCTATAATTTGTGTTAAGTTAGCACCATATAATATGCTATTTGTATTTGCCAAATAATCATATTCATAAACTATAGATTCAACTCCTATACCTGACTCATTAAAATCTCTACGAACAATTCTAAATTTTACATCATCAGTTAAATTTAAAGGTAAGTCTGACCAATTAATTGTTACTGTACCACTTTCTTCAACTAGTACTTCACCTGTGTCAGAATTTAATTTAAACCCAATAGCATGATCATAGGTTTTTGTACTATACCCATTTGCATCTGTATAATCAGTACTACTAATATATTTAATTATTGGAGATGTCTGTAAAACATCATTTACAGCATCAGAATTTTTTTGAACTCTAAAAAATATTTTTTGTCCTTTTTTAACTGTTAAACCAGTTAAGAAATTCCCTAAAGGAGGATTGTTTCCAGAATAATTTGTAATATTCAAAACTTCACTGGTATTAGAAAAGTTGAATTGTTTTAAGTAAATCCTAAATGGTAGAGCACTAGGTTCTGACAACTGTGTTTCAATTGAAAACAACGTACTACTTGAAGAAGTTGTTGGAAAAAATTCTATGTTATCATTTATTGTTATTTTCCCATCATATGGTGCCTCCCAAATTCGGACTACATCATATTTTGAATAATCAAAATCATTTGGTTCAGGTTCAGGATCTGGTAATACCTCTTTCTGATAAATATCAGCAGTAATTAACATATTCGGTGTATTTGCTGATGAAGTCTCAAAAGTATTTGCTCCATTGTTAAAGTAAACCACTCCATCTCTTACAATATCTGGCAATTGATCGCCATTGCTATCATTTAAATAAATTGATGTAGTTTCTTCTGATTTAAATCGTTTTTTACCTATGTAAAAATTACCATACATAAAATCAAAAGATTCTAAAAACATAGTTTTTGTTTTTCCTTTATTTTTAGAAAATTCATTAATATTAAACAATTCAGTATCCCCACCAAAATCTAAATCGTTACTATTTAGTCTTGATTTATAAAAAAGTTTATCATCTTTTTTATAAAGGATATCATCTAACCCATCACCGTTTATATCCGCAAAAACAACTTTTCCTTTACTTCTTGGGTATGACTCTCCAAAAGGTAACCCAATGGTGAAATTTCTCTGAGGTCTATTGGATTTATAAAATAGTTCAAGCCCCATAGCTGGTCTAACATCCCAGCCCATTTCTGTTTTCTGACTTGTATTTAAATAACTTGCATTTTGTAAGTCACCAAAATTTAATAAATAATCTGGGTTAACATCAGGTAATTGAATTTCTCTAGATTTTTCAAATAAAATATTATCCGCAACATCATTATAATAATCAAAAACATGCTCATATAGATTTGCACTCTTGTTATCTTGCTCAATAATTTTTTTCAATATGGTTTTTTCAAATTTTCCTAATACATATTCAAGTTTATAACTTCTAATTTGATGTGAATTTAAAGAAACTATAATTTTATTTAGCTTATAAGGCATAATCTGTTTTAGTCCAAACCTATTATTTATAGAAATATCAGGTCTAGTTATTGATGTTTCATTAATAAAATCAACACTATATACGCCATCTGAACCATTATGTCCTGTATACTTTATTTTACTTAAATTATAAACTAAACCTCCGTTTAAATTTTCATTTGCACCAATTCCTGTTGTAAAGTTTTCTTTATTGTAAAAATATTTAATATTATTTCCATGAACATCTTCCACCATATATAAAGCCCAATGCACAATATTGTTTTGAACGTTTTTTATTACAGCATTAGGCTCGACACTATTTTTACCGCCATACCAACTTACCGTTCCGTCTGTTGAAGTAACTTTCCATGTGTAATTGGATGTAGTACTTCCTAATCTTTCAATTTTTGTAAAGCTACCTTGTTTTCTAGGTGTGAAATTTAAATTAGAAGTCCTGTTTTTAGACTCCGTTGTATATAAACCACCTATTACTTGGTGTCTGTTTGGCATCCAATCTTGTCCCTTTTCTTTAGGATACATTAACTGCTCCCCATTCAAGTTATAAATCTCAGATTCTTTTGTGGGATCAAATGTTGGTACCCCCCATTTCGTGTCAATAGTAATTGCTGGAGTACTTATTCCCCATCCTTCGCCTAACCAGCCATTACCACCATCACTGCTGTAGTTAATACTTACATTTGGTTGTACCCCATTTCTTCCAGCAGGAATTTTTATAGGGTAACTGATATTTGCCTCTCCTTTTTGAGAAACTTCTGGTGGACTTATAATTGTCATTTCAGCTGATGGATCAGCTGCTTTAATATCACTCATCATTGTTGGAGTGAAAGAACTTGTTTGCGGACTTTCTGGCACTTGAATAATTCCGTTTACATAGTCGCCATCTTTGTCTGAAAGCGCTACAATAACATTATCACTCACCATTAAACTATCTTTTTCTACAGGAATCCATTTTTTATTATCTGCATCAAAATGGAATGTTTGGATGTCTTTTACAGTATATCCGTTTGGAATTAGTGACGCATCGTATTCCATAAATAATTTAAAAGCAGTAGAATCTTTAACTTTTAAATTAGTTACACGATACGCTGTTTTGTTTTTTGTAACATTAATAAAACTTGATTCGAATTGAGGGATGTCGATAAGTCTTACTTCTGCAATAGCATGTTTTTTAGATTCATATTCTGCATAGTTTTTGGCTGCAACTACATTAGATGCAACACTAGTTTTAGCATCTAATGGTTCTACATTATAATTTCTATCAGCTTTAATAAATTGCACTGCTTTAACCTCAATTATATCGACTATTGTATTATTTTGAAATAATTTTAAGACAACTTCTTTATTGGCTACATTCGCGAACTTTTCCTCAAACTGATTCTCTATAATAGTAACTGGTTTGTCATTTGCCGTTAAAGTATATCCTGAATTTTCTAATTGACTTGGCAGATTAATAAAACCGTTTAAATAAATATTTTTATTGTCGTTTTTAAACGCAATTAGATTTTTTAATTCAATTATATGGTTCTCGCTTTTCGCTTTGGTAAGAATTTTAAGATTTTTAATTTTGTAATTGTACACTGCTTCATTTGGTAAGGTAAAAAATATTGTGTTCACTCCATTTTTTAACCAGGTTGCACTCATTTTTTCTTCCACGTTTTGCCATTCGTTAGAGAACTTTACAACATAACCACCTACTACTTTATTAAAGTTAATACTTCTTGAAGGAAGGGTTGATTTGTCAATTCCTTTGATATCGTATGATAAGTAAATCTCTTTACCAGCAAGTTCTTTATCATTAATATTTACTTTGAAAATATTATCATAAATGAAATCAAAATCTCCTTTCTTACTAATACCAATATTACCTTCTTTTATGTCAGAAGCATATACCATATTAGTGTTATCGCTATTAACAAATTTTACTTTCGCAGTAGCCACTTTTTTATTATTTGTTTTAGATGCTACCTCATTATAAAAAGTATTTGTAGGATTAATTATAGGCTGTGCATTGCCAACATAATGATTTATAGCTTGCGGATTCCATTTAACTTTGATATAGTTTTTTAGCAGCTCATTTGAATATGCGAAATAACCCGAGTTAAAAAAACTTAAGACTAAGAAATAAACAAAATATTTATTGGTTTTGTTATTTTTAAAGAAATGATACATATTGTAAGGAATGATTTTATTTATAAAAAGTGGATTGCTAGTATGCTATTTTAATTAATGATAACTTTAAAAATTTTGTTGGTTTCTTTTGTTTTTAAATGCACAAAATATACCCCTGAAAAATCGAAGTTTACTTTTATTATATCCGTGTCTAAGTTCTTGTAATTAAGGAACTGAATTAATTTTCCATTTGTATCATTAATTTTTATTTCTACAAATTCGTTACTCTTTTGTGAAAGTTTAATTGTAACGTCTTCATTTGTTTTACTTGGGTTTGGGTATACTGAAATAGAATTATTTGGGTTAGAAATTACTTTGAACATGAACTCCTCTTCACAAGTACCATTGGAAACTTGAAGCATATAATTCCCTTCTGTTTCTAATTGAATGCTGTTGTCCGTTCCTATTACTTGCTCTTCTTTAGTCCAAGTATATTGTAGTTTTTTATCTGATTTAAGTATTTCAGGTGAAACGATTACCTGGTTGTTTTCATTTAAATTCCACGTTTCTTTTAATTTGAGTTGGAATTTATTTTCATCTTTTACTTCTACTTGAATATTTTTTTTGTTTTTAAAAACATCCGTTACCTCAACATTATATTTCCCTTCTGGTAAATTGTTAATGACGTATTTTGAGTTTTCAACAAAATAATTTTTACGAAGTTTGTCGTTACTTACGGTGATGTTAAATGGATAATTGCTTTCAAGAAACTCTAAATGTAGTTGGCTAGTCTCTCCACATTTGTTTGATGTTCTTGAAAATATATTTGTTTCTGGTGCTTTAATAAAAATAAATCTTGAGTTATCGAGCAGATTGATATTATCGAAGACGATGTCATTATTAGAATTAAATACGCCAACATAATGTTGTCCGGAAGACAAATCAATAGACTCTTGGGTATTTGTATGAGATACATATAAATAGATTTTTTCATTTACTAACAACGTATCAATAACACTATCTAGTAATTCTTTTTTTATTTTAAGTTTAAAAAGTCTGTTATCTATTGAATCTACTTGTTTTTTGAAATGCCAAATTTTATAGTTCTCTATGGATAATTCATTCTGATTAGGAATCATTTTAACTTTTCCGTTATGCCCCCATACTGCGTAATTATTATTTAAAAAAGTGCTATCGGTATATATTTCAAACCCTTTAAGATTGTGATTATAACTTTTGTTTCTGTTGTAAAAATTCTCGCTGTCATTTCCCATACCTGTGATGTCTTTAGAAAATGCTGCTAATGAAATAGGATTCCATAATGTGTCATTTTTTACGCTTCTGTAATATTGATTTTCATTTAATGAAAAGCCATATTTTAAAGATAAATAGGTTTCAATTTTTTCTTTGTGAAACTTACTTACAACTTTAGGAATAAAAATAATTTCTAAAATATTATCTTCCTGAGTGTTTATTAAATCAATAAATAGTTTCCCTTTTTTAGAGAACGTTGGGTCATTATGTAAGTAACTTACAATTTTGGTATTTCTATTTTCATCTAAAACTGAAATGGTATCATTTTGCTTGATTACATTTTTGTTTGAAATTTTTATAGTTTTAGTTCCGTATTTTAATGATACTATGTCCTTTTCTACATTACCATCTGTTTTATAAGCAATAAAGAATGAAAATTGATTGCTATACATTTTATAATTACTTTCTAATTGCGTTAAAGCGCAATTGTAATTGTTACTAGAACAATTTGTAACGGTATCGTTTTTGAGCCAAAGTGTGGCATTATTTTTTATATATTCCGATTGACTAAATGAATTTAGACTTAGTAGTAGAAATACGATTTTTATACCGTTAACCAATGTATTTTTAAAATGCATAATGGACAAAATTAATTTTGAGAAAAGCATAACTAATAAAGTTATAACTCGTTTTTTCAATTTTAAAAAATTGAAAATGAGCCTTTAACTTACTGTTTATAATTTTCAGATTATTATAAGTTGTTATTTGATTCGTATGAATGAAATAGTTTAGAGGAAATCAGATTGTAATATAAAATCAGTTAATTTCATGGATAAATTAACTGTAATTCTAGACCGTTTTATTACATTTAACCTACTCATATTTAGAGATTTACCAATGATTTTTACTAACTAATATCACTTTAGCTGTAATTTTTTGGCAATGTAAATTGGATTTACATGAAAAGATATACGTATTTATACGTATGGAATATAAGTTGGGAAAGACTTGTTTTGAAAGTGTATTGTTATCTGTTTGTGGATACGGATTAGTTAGTTCACTTCGTTCGTGTGCAAATATTCGCTATCCGTTTGACGACATATCCAAGCCATATATTCATATCCGCGCATTCGGTGATTATTTTTTTACAAAAATCATTATAAGCTTATAAAAATATTTTATTAAAAAAAAAGTAACTATTAGTAAAATAAATAATAATAAATATGTTAATTTATTAGATTCATTTTCGCTTCCATCAACTTTTTGATGCTTTAAAAAATATGAAAACATAATTAAATTAATTAAAATATATTCTATGAAAATAATTCCAATTATTAATAATAAATATTTAATTTTCTTACTCATTTGATTTAACTGATTTATATAATTCATTCCAAAATTTTAATCCTTTTGCTATTGGTCCTGCATGAATACAATCTAAAATTTGTTTAGAATTTTCCCTAATTTTCATGTCTGCACCGTTAATATCTCCTGGACTTGCGCTAGGAAAATACTTTATAACTGGATCATTTGTATTTTGATAATCTATCGTTTTAGTTTCATCCCTCATTATAGTTTTACTTTCTAAAGTTTTAATATCAGCTGCTTGAAATGCGTTAATATGAATCATATTGTCTGTTTTCCAACCCATTTTACTCATAAAAGAAGCAATCCCTTCACCAAAAGCGGTTCCCATACTATGTGTAACGAAATTGAAAGAATCTTTATCTTTATTCATGTTTTCTGTTAATATAGAATAGTTAGTCATTGCATAATTATAACCATCTTTAAATCTACTTTCTGCTGTACTACTCCAATCTGGATTATGCTCGATAAAAGTTTGTTGCATATTTAACGCTTTTGGATTTACAAAATTTGTAGCACCTTCAATAAATGACCTAGAATTTTTTGCATCCAACCAATAAGCCTTTCCAGCTTTATACTTTCCAAACATAAGATGTCCATTAACAAATATTATTCTTGGATCCATCGCTGCTCTCCCATCAGGATCAACGAATCTTATAGGATTATTAAATGAAAAACTATATGGCGACCAACTCGGAAATTCTTCACTTAATGGGTCGGGCGAAATCCATAAACCTGCTGCGTCGCCAATTGGACGAGCATCGGGGTTTATACTATCTATAACAATATCGCCCACAATTTTGTTTTTATAAACGTGCCAACGAATAGAGCCTATGATTACAATGCTATCTAAATCGTGAAATTCTAGATATTTACCGTTGCTTAATGTTGCAATTTTAACTTTTGATCCAAATTTTGCAAAAGGATTGCCTGCTTGTATGTTTTTGTCTCGGCGTGCTTTTTCTTCTTTAGTTAGTTTTTCTTGTGCTGAAAGAAATCCTAAAGAAAATAGGCAAATTAATAAAAAATAAAATTTACTCATATAAATTAATTTTTGTTAAAGGTATTTAATTTTTTGTAGGGCCCACACCTTGATTTTTTCCGTATAATGATTCTAAACCTGGTAGAGTAAAAATACCTGGTTTGTCAATCATACCATTTTTTGACCAAGTATAAATAGTACCATTACTACTTGTAACTAAATATGTTGCTGCATGGGTAGAAATATTTGAAATTATATTTATATTATAAAACTATATCTCCTACAATTTTATTTATCAATTACTTTCACAAATGTTACAGTACATTTCTTATTTTTCTCTTTATAATGGTAATAAGACAAAATAATCTTTTGTTCAGTATAGCTTTCAATTTTATATTCAGCTTCATGCCATACAAAAATAGAATCATTTTTTATAGACCAAGTCCTTTTACGGCTTACTAAATCACCATCATTATTAAATAATTCAAAACCATTAAAAATATCACGATTATATTTGTCATAATCTCCCTTTTTATGAAATCTAAAATAAATTCCATGACTTTGACAATCATTTATATAATCCCAATATTCATTTTGTTTGGAAATGAATATGTTTTCTATTTCACTTTTTTTATTACAAGAAAAAAAAGAAATAAGCAGTATTGAAATTATTAATTTATTCATCGATTACTTTCTCAAGTGTCACAGTGCATTTTTTATTTTTCTCTTTATAATGAAAATAAGTTAGAATAATTTTTTGTTGATTACTACTCTCGATTTTATAATTCCCTTTATCCCAAACTAAAGAAGTATCGTTTTTTATCGACCAACTTCTAGGACCACTTTTTACGTCACCATCATTATTAAACAAATCAAAACCTTTACCGTCATTTATTGGTTTACTTAAGTATTTATCGTAATCACCTTTTTTATGAAATCTAAAATAAGTTCCATGACCTAAACAATCATCCGAATATTTCCAATATTCATTCTTATTACATAAGAAAATATTTTCAATTTCTCTTTTTTTACTACAAGAAATGAGTAAAAAAAATGCTAATATTAGTATTTTATTCATCTATTTTTTTATATTCAATTGGTTCGTAAGATTGTCCATTGTGACTAATTTTTATTTGTAAACTACCTCTCGCATAATTTTGACTTGGAGGTTGTATGTATAATCCATGCGGATTTTGATTAAAAGAATCAATTTTATCAATTATATCATTTCTACTAAAATCACCCTCTCTTGCATCCATATTTAATAAATAATTCCCGAAAGAACCTGCCATTGACATCTTAAAAACATCTGTTGTTTTATCAAATGATTCATCATTCATTTGACTAAGGTAAACATCGGCATGAGTAGATAAAGTTGATCCTCTAAATTCTGGGTTTGAATTATCTAATCTATGAAAATCTTCATGTTTAATAATACTTTTAAAATTCTCAATATGATTTAAGTCCGAACTAAACCCCCCATTTGTATTTAAATTTATTCTTTGACCTAAAGTATGAGCTTGACTTTTACTTGAAGGAATATTGTCTTTAGCAGTACCAATTAATGTACCGTGTGGTACACCAACATTAGCTGCATAAAAAGCTGCTATATTTCGCATTGCATATTTAGAACCACCACTTGTACTTAATTGAGAAGGATTAACCAAACTACCGTTTGCTAATTGAATTTTTACAGCATTGCCAACACCTGTATCTCTAATAAACCTACCATTTGCGTTAAATATATGGTCGAAAGGTGCCCTCCCATCAGGATCAACGAATCTTATAGGATTATTAAATGAAAAACTATATGGCGACCAACTTGGAAATTCTTCACTTAATGGGTCGGGCGAAATCCATAAACCTGCTACGTCGCCAATTGGACGAGCATCGGGGTTTATACTGTCTATAATAATATCGCCTACAATTTTGTTTTTGTAAACATGCCAACGAATAGTACCTATGATTACAATGCTATCTAAATCGTGAAATTCCAGATATTTACCTTTGCTTAATGTTGCAATTTTAACTTTGGAACCAAATTTTGCAAAAGGATTACCTGCTTGTATGTTTTTGTCTCGGCGTGCTTTTTCTTCTTTAGTTAGTTTTTCTTGTGCTGAAAGAAATCCTAAAGAAAATAGGCAAATTAATAAAAAATAAAATTTACTCATATAAATTAATTTTTGTTAAAGGTATTTAATTTTTTGTTCTCGTATTTACTTCTTTCTATTTTTAATGAAACTAACCAATTGAGATACATTTCTTCAGGCATATTTCGATAACCGATTTTGTGAATGAACTTGTATTGGTTTTCTAAATCGAAAAACATTTTGTTTGCTTTGTCAATGTCAGATTCAACTTTAATTTGCTTTTTAATTGTTTCTGCTTTTAATATTAAAGCATTTACAAAATGAGGAAAGTTTTGAATGGCTAACTCGCAACATCGCAAAATAAAAGTTCCATCGTTGTTTGGAAATTTTGCATTGAAATTATCAGCTAAATCAATTAGTAACAGTGCAACGGTTTCATTATTATTAAGTGCTTTCATATACACTCCATTAGTAATAGCATCTAAATGAACATACCCAGATGCCATTATCCAAGCATCAATAGGAAAAATTCCACTAGTAAGTTCGGTATTATACCAACCATTTTTTTTATTTTGATGTTTGATATAAATATGATTAGGTGCAAGTGCCAAATGTGCTGTAGTGCCTAATTCTTCGCAAAGGATTTTATATAAATAAGGTAAGGAACGACAATTGCCTTTGTGTGTTTCTAGAAGTTTAGACACAAAGAGATTTTGACGATTTTGATGTCCAAAAACATCGTTAAAATCATAGCCAAATGGCTCATATTTATACAATTTATCATTAATATTTAGGAGGATTGTGTCACACATAACTTGATAAACAGATGCCCATTTGTTTACTTTTTCTTTGTCGGTTTCTACATATGCTAAAAATCGGTTTTCAATTAACGAGTTACACAAACCAGATAGTAATTTGATTTGACTATTGATATATAACGTATCTAATTTTTGATCTGAAGAAGTGTTTTCGATAGAAAAAACCGCTTTTTTAAAACTGAAATTATTATCGTCATTAATCATACTTTGAAGCAAAGAGAAGCTTTGCTCAAATAGTTTTTCTTGGTTTTGTGCGTTAATACAAAAAGTTGAAAAAAGGAGTAGTAAAATTATATATTTCTTCATTTTTTAATCTTTAAAATTATTATTTATTTTCATATTGAATTCTCCTTTAAATGCTTCATTTTCTTGTTTCCGTTTGGCTTGTTTTAATGAACTTAACCATTTTTGATATTCTTCTGCTGGCATTTCCGTAAATCCTAAATTTTCAACTTTTTGACTTTCAGAATTTGCTTTTTTTAGTAGTGCTATAACCTTAGGATAATTTTTTATTTTTTGTAGTTGTTCTTTAACTCTCGGATTAATACCTAATTGTTTTACTACAAATTCAAATTTAATAGCGTTGTAATTTGCTTTTATCATTTGTGCGTGAACATTATCCGGGTATAATTGCAATGCTTTTTCAGTAATTTTTTCTATAAAATCATCATATCCGAATTTGTGAATATATCCGTTTGCTAAATCAACATAGAATTGCGAAAGCAATTCTTTTTTTGATAAGCTTTTTAAATAAATTTCATTTTGTAATGCTTCGGCTTTAATGTAACCTGAATTTATCATAAAAGAATTGGTAGTAAACATTCCGTTTGTTAATTCAATATTGTACCACTTGTCATTTTCATCGCTAAATTTAATAAATGAATGATTTGGTGAAAATGCTAATTGTGCTTTGGCTCCTATTTGTTCGGCAAGCATTAGATAAAATAAAGGCATGTATCGACATTGACCAGAATGATATTCTGCTAGTTTAATAACAAATGTTTTGGAATAATCTTTTTCACCTATATAATCTTCAAAATCATATTTGAAAGGCAAGTGTTTACGAGTGTCATTTTTTAGTTGTATTGTTTCTGAAAAGAATTGAAATAGGCTATAATTTTTTGCAGTGTTGCTATTTAAATCATATTTTGATTCTTTCATTTTAGCTAATATATAATCTGTTGATTGTTTAATAACTTGATCGAATTGAGCTTTATCTTTTTTATTCTCAAAAAAAGCATTTTCGATTTCAAAATTCACATCTTTTATTGAATAATTTTCGGTATTTAAATTGAGCATTTTGACAAACAGATTTCTGTAATACTCTGTTCCTTTAATATTTGATAAACTTGGAAGATTATAGTTTAGGTTGTCGGGTTTATTTTCTGAATTGATTTCTTTTTTTAAATTATATAATAATTCTTGCTTTTGCTTTTCATGTTGCTGAAAATCCTGAATTATTTGTTGATTGTTTTTTTGAATTATTTGTTGCTCGTTAGTTCCATAAAATATATCCAATGGTTTTGGCGGTTGCACAATGTTTGGATTTCCATATTTTTGAAAATCTGTCGGTTGTGGAATCATAGGAAATTTAACTTGTGAGAAAGAAAATAAAGGAATTAATAAAAAGTAAGTCTTTTTCATTGTTGTTTTTACTATGGTTTATACTTCAATTGTATCATTCAAACTTTCTAGACTAAAATAAATTTTGGTTTTTAAGCCTAAAACCCAAGTAGTCTCGGCAAATAGTCTAATGAATCAATCGTCTGTTTATGTTTTAGAATCTTATGGAGTTAAGGTTTGTATAAAGTTTCTCATTAGTTCCACAGAGTCTTTCATCTGTTGAAATGTGTATCTAATATTATTTTTGTTTTCAGGGTGATGAATTTGATGTCTTATATAGTCTGTCAAAACTACGTTTTCAATAACTAAGGTTACACCATCTTTTCTAAGTCTATTGTATGGCACTGTCGGTTTTCCATTTTTGTAGTTTGTCATTTCTCCTTCTAACTCAATATAACCATACAACTCGTTGTGGTATTCTTCAGTAATTTCTGAAAACGCAAGGAAATTCACTTCATTCAAAGATGGATATGGTAGTCGGTTGGGCAATACCTTTTCAATAGTTTTGGTTGAACTGTCTGATTTTACAAGTCGAAGATGTAGAAACTCTAATTCCTTAACCAATGCAGCGCTATGCGAAGTAATAATAACTTGAGTATTAGTTGTATTGGATAGGTCTAAAAATGCTTTTATTAGTTTTTTCTGATGGTCGGTGTGTTGTGAGGTTTCGGGCTCTTCTATTGCGTAAACAATACTCGGAATATTTTCAGCTTGTTTTCTTCTTTCAGCTTCGGCTCTAAAAAAGTTCAATAGTATAAGTCTTTTTACTCCGCTGCCCCTTTTGTTTATGGGTATGTTCTCGTCACCTGAAATAGAAACGTTTTTAAAAACATCATTCCACTTCAAGCTGTCGCTTGAGGGAATTATTGGATTTAAACTACTTGCAATTTCAGGATTCATTTCCTGAATTTTTATTAATGTCCTTGAAGCAACATCTTGTAGTTTTGTTTTTACTTCAGTTGCAATTTCGTCAAACTTTGCTTTTAATGCCGCATCATTTAAAATCTGTTTAACAGCTTCCTTTAAAGGGTCTTGCACTTCATTGTCACCGTCACTATTTTTTCTGTCGGACTGAAACAAAGAGTATAGAGGTAGATAAGATTGTAGTTTGTCCCAAATTGATTTCGTGTCTCCTTTAGTAACATCAATTTCAATTTCTTCCAACTGCAAGTCTGTGCTAAAATGTTGCCATATTGCAGTTCTCATTACTGCATTAATTGTCTGATTGTTACAAGTAATTGAATTGTCTCTAATGATTTTATGAAGGTCAGTATTTTTCTTCTGTAAAAGGTCCTTGCAACTGTTACTTGTTGGATGGTTTGCTTTTACAAATACTTTTTCTTTACCTCCATTTGAATACTTTTTAATTATTTCAAGTTGATTGTTTGAATTTAAAAGGTATTCGTCTTGGAGAGTAGTATGGTTTGTGCTGTCAATCACAATACTAGTTGGCAACTCTTCAAAATAAACAGATATGACTGTTTCAGTATCTCCTTCTGAAAGTGCTTGTTTATTTACATCGTCTTTGTCAATTTTGATTATGCCTTTACTGTCATTAAAGAATATATCTAATGCTTCCAAGACTGTTGATTTTCCAATATCGTTTTTTCCAACAAATGCTGTTAAATCGCCAAATACGATCTCTACTTCTTCTTTGTAACTCCTGAAATTTTTAATTTTTATTGTTTTTATTTTCATCTGTCATTTTTTTGATATGGTTTTCAATATATTTTCTACCTACTTATTTATATTACAATTTTATTGTGATAATTTTTTTGTAATTTAATTGGTAGTATATTTTAAATAAATACGTGTTTATACGTATTTATTCATTCAAAAAACACACCCCTTATGAAGTTTTAGAAAGCATAGTATTCTTTGAGAATTTATCTTTGAGCATTTTCATGTCTTCGCTTACCTTTCTATCTAAAACCTTGGCGTAATGTTGTGTAGTGCGAAGGTTTTTATGTCCTAGCATTTTGCTCACGCTTTCTATAGGCACACCGTTAGTTAGCGTTACTGTTGTGGCAAAGGTGTGTCGGGCAATGTGAAAGGTTAATTCTTTTTCGATTTCACAAACAGTCGCTATTTCTTTTAAATAAGCGTTCATTTTTTGATTCGATAAAATAGGAAGTAGTTTATCTTCGTTATTACATTGTGGATGGTTTTCGTATTTGTCGATTATCATTTGTGTAACTGGAAGGATTGGAATTTTGGAAGCACTTTCCGTTTTTTGTCTGTGTGTGAATATCCATTTTTCACCGTCAATACCATAGCTTATATGCGACTTTGTTAGGTTTTTGACATCAATGTAAGCTAGACCTGTAAAGCAGCTAAAAAGGAAGATATCGCGTACAAGTGATAATCTTTCTGTTTTAAAGTCTTTTTCAATTATAGATTGGATTTCTTCTTCAGTTAAATACACGCGCTCCACTTCTTTGACTTTTGATTTGTAGTTTGCAAATGGATTTTTGTCTAGCCAGTCATTGGCCAAACATAGCTTGATGATTTTATTGAAATTTTTAAGGTATTTAACTGCTGTATTGTTTGCGCAGTTTCTAACACTTCGAAGCCAAAACTCGTAATCGGTTACAAAAGCATGGTCAATTTTGGTAATATCGATATCTGAAACGTTGTATTTCCATTGCATGAACTCAATGGTATGTTTCAATGAGGTGGTATAACGTTCTAATGTTCCTGGTGCATATTCTTTTCCAATGAGCTCTTTTATTTTGTTATTGTGGTCTTGGAATATGGGTACAAGCATTCTTGCTCTTTCATCTATTCCTAAAAGTTTGCTCTTAATTGTTTCAATAGTAACTGGTGTCTTTTTATGGATTAATTCCATTTCAGCATCTCGTATTTGATTTTTGAGTAAATCGAGATGATTATTAATTAAACGAGCTTCTTCTGAAGTGCCTTTCATTTTGTTACCTTCTGTAGACCATTTAGAAATTTCTACAAAGCGGTTTGTACTTTGTTCAAAACGTTTTCCATTGATAGTAATTCTGGTATAGATAGGAACTAAACCATTAGCGGCTGCTTTTGCTCTCTTTGTGTAAAAGAGAATTGATACTTTTGTTTTCATTGTGGTGACCTTTTTAGTGTTATTAAATGTAACTTCAATATGACTAATCCACAAGATGTACAGTTATTAAACTGGTTGTTGAAATGGCTGTAAAGCCTTGTGAATGTTAGTCTGAGACAAAAATCGGTTACCCTAGATTAGGATTTTTTTAGGGTAACCGATTTTATCCCTTTAGGTTCACGAATGAATGAATATTTTGATATGTGATAAAAAGAAAAAACCCCTAAAATCATACGATTTTAAGGGTTTTAGTTCAATTTGCTTTCCAG
>CAZQGY010000034.1:0-20748 GCA_964593435.1 uncultured Flavobacterium sp.
AAAAAACCCCTAAAATCATACGATTTTAAGGGTTTTAGTTCAATTTGCTTTCCAGTTGGCGGAGAAAGAGGGATTTGACCTCCAATTTCAACGTATTATATTCCAGCTATTTATAATTGAATTTTTATTTGGGTAACCGATTTTACCCCCCTTTTTAATCGTAAATAATTCATTTCATTTGTGAGTTGTAAATATACTCATTTACAACGATATAACAAATAAAAATTTAATAAACATTACCAATAATTAAACTAGTTATTTACGTGTTCAGTTCTGCTTATTTTGACTAAAACATTTATAACGTAATTTTCTGTTTTAACCAAAAATCAAGTGAGTTACTTGTTCATATTTTATGCCAGTATATGTACAGAACTCTTCTATTGTTAGGAACTCTTTATCGAGCTTGTTGAGGTCTCTCTTGATGTTTTGCATTAATCTGGTACTTTGACGATAACTCTTGCCTGTTATGCGTTGTATGTCCTTTGGATAGATGCAGACCCTATGATTGCTACTTTTCATACTTTATATATGCCTTTGAATGGGCTTTAACTTCCTTCTGACGTGCAGAAAATATTTTGCAATTTAGTTATAATTTTTCATACTTATTTATTGTGTTTTTGTGTTTGTTTGAGACACTTATGTCGATTTTGGACATATGGTACACGCGTTGTTTTTTATTTTAAAAAATGCTTTGTAAAATTTGCCTTAATCATTCAGAATGAGGTTGCAACTTAATGTGGAATGAAGAAAAGTTTTAAATAAATGTTTAACAAAATTTTGAAATTATGGCAAGACAGAAAGGCATAATTAAATTGAAAGGTACTATCGGAGATATTACTTTTTACAAAACGCAAGATGGACACTTGGCAAGAGAAAAAGGCGGAATTGACGCTAGTAGAATTGCAAGTGATCCTGCGTTTCAAAGAACTCGTGAGAATGGTTCCGAGTTTGGTAGAGCTGGTAAAGCAGGAAAGATTTTGAGAACGGCTTTACGTCCGCTTTTAATCAATTCTGCCGATGGTAGAATGGTTAGTCGCTTAACGCAAGCGATGGTTAAAGTTATCCAAGCGGATACAGTAAGTGAACGTGGTTTGCGTAACGTGATTGATGGTGAAGCTGAATTATTATTTGGTTTTGAATTCAATATTCGTGGTAAGCTTGGTACAACTTTGTTTGCTCCGTTTGTGGCAACTATTGACCGTGTGGCTGGTGAAATTACTGTGGATTTGGCATCATTTATTCCTGCGAATATGATTGCTGCTCCAAGTGGAACTACTCACTACAAAATCATTTCTGGTGGAGCTGAAATTGATTTTGAAGCTGAAACGTATGTGGTTGCTACTTCTGAAACGGCAATTTTGCCTTGGGATGGAACTGCTACTGCTCCAATTAACCAAGTGAATGCAGTTACTGCTAACTCAACTAAGCCATTGTTTTTGGCTTTAGGTGTTGAGTTCTATCAAGAGATTAATGGGCAAATGTATCCATTGAAAAATGGTGCTTTTAACCCATTGTCTGTAGCGAAAGTTGATAGCGGTGTGTAATGGTTATTTGGTTAACTAGAACTTATTTCCCTGAAGGAACGAATGGTAAACTCGAATGCGAAGGCAAATTGATTTGCAATACAATCGAATTGCCGTGGAAGATGAACGAAACGAAGGTTTCCTGTGTTCCGGAAGGGAAATATTTTATTAGAAAGCGATACAGTGCAAAACACAAATGGCATTTGGAATTGGTGGATGTGCCGAAACGAGAGCTTATTCTTTTTCATCCTGCTAATAATTCGCAAAAAGAATTGCAAGGTTGTATTGCTCCTGTTACAAAACTTTCAGGACCTGGTTTAGGTTTGTTGTCTAGAAAGGCATTTGTGAAGTTAAAAACATTAGTTTACAATGCATTAGACAAAAAAGAACGTGTTGAAATACGAATTAGATCTTTTACAAGATGACAAAAAAAGGAAATTATGAAAAAAATCATTAATAGAGCAAAAGCTCCCATACCAAAGTTTTTCAAAGTGCTTCGAACTGTTGGTTTAGCATTAGCTGCCGTTGGAGGCACTATTTTAGCTGCTCCAATTGTTTTACCTGCTATAGTAACTACAATTGGTGGTTATGCTGCAGTAGCTGGAGGAGTTTTGTCAGCTGCAAGTCAGCTTACTACAACAGATGACAGCCAATAGTTCAACATTAGCAGGAACCGCTGGAGGCACATTATTAAGTATAGTACCTAATCTTTCCTCTGATGATATTGCGAAAACGGTTATCTTAGCTACTGTTGGTGCTGTTGTCAGTTTTGCGATTTCGTTACTGCTTAAAAGTATAAATAAGAAGCACAAAAAATAAGTTTAGCCCTAGTTGTGGTGACCTTTGGGTTAAACAAAATGAAAGCCAAGTCGTAAGACCTGGCTTTTTTTGATTTAACGTTTGGCAGCTACAAGAAGTTGGCGATTTTTATCACAAATGTTCATACGAAGAACGAAAGTTTGTTGAACCACAAAACTGTCATACGAAGCACTGAACCGCCAATTTCTTTTAGGTGCCGTTAGTGACTGTTTTTATTTAGTTTCTTGTGTATTAATGATATTGTTGTCATTATGTCTAGTGCTTCGTCCTCGGTTATTGTCCAAACAACTTTTGGAGCGTGTGCGGTTGTATTTCTAAACATTCCAAAAACTCCTTTTATTAAATTTGAAAAACCCTTTTGTTCACTCTGTTCTGTGCCGGTCTGCAAAGAATTAATTTTGATTAGAGGATTTGTAACTGATAATGCTCTGTCAATAAGTTCAGCACCGTCAAGAGTTAAACTCGTCCTTTGTCTTATTTCTTCTGCAATACTTTTAACTGCTTCAAAGACCGAGTGAAAATAGTTTTCTGAAATTAGTTCTGAATTGCAGTATTCATAGATTTTCGAATGAATGTTTCGGTTTTCTAGTTTTGATTTGAACCTATTCACTCGTTGTTCAGCTTCTGTAATTGTTGTCGCTACTGCAACAGGATTAAACACTCCATTTTCATTTAGCTGTAACCCGATAAATGAAAGTCGTTTATTTAATTCAGCTCTAATAGTTTCATATTTATCATTCTGTCCTATAAAACGTGAGGGTTTTAAAGATACGTTTATGAATTTCAAAATGCTATTAGAGTTCTGATTTCTGATTTGAAAATCAACGAAACTATTGTAAAGCCTTTTCCACTTTGTATTCGATGGGTCAACGTCAATAAGCCCTGCTTCTGGAATAAATTTAGATAGTTCAGTTCCTGTCAGCCCCTGCCCTGTGTCAGCTAAAATTTTCGCTAACCCTTCCAAAGTTCCGCTGTCAATTGAGTTGAATATTTTTTTTACCATAATTATTTATACATCTTTTTCAATTTGCTCATAGGTTAAAATCCTACTAGCAAGTCTGTCAACTGTTTCGCTAGAAAATCTACTTTTAGCGTGTCTTAAATGATTTATTAGAGCATTAATATCACTGTCTTTTTCAACTATGAGATATTTAATATCGTCTGGTTGAAAATTTAATCGAAGATGACTTACTTTTTGATTAAAAGCAGACTTTTGTTGCGATGTCCTAATTTTTTCGATTGGGACAAAAGATAAAATATCTTCTGTAATTGGTGGAACATATCTCCATTCACGTTCATTAGCAAAAACATAGTCTACATCAGTATTTCTCCCAGGTCGTATTAAATCTCCTTTGTAGTTTTTTATATAACGTAAAGTATTTATCGTGTTATTGTATGCTGTTTCATATCTTCCACTAGTGTCAGGTGAATTATTTACAAGCCTGAAAAATTCTTCTATTCCAGTCATAAAGTTTTCAGTAAATAAACTATTTTGACTTGCATACATAACAGGATTTAAACCATTATTTATTGCCCAATCTTTTGTTAGTCCAATTCCAAATTTTCCATATGTTCCTATATTGTCTTTTAGTTCTGAAAGTCTTAAATCACTAAATGAAACCATTGGGACAGCAAATTCTTTTGTCAAGTTTCCTCCGAGTATTCTTTCTCTAGCATATGAAACTTTAAATGTGCTATTTAAAATTGTCTCAAGACTTTTCTTTGTAGTAAAATGAAATAATATGTTGGGATAAAGTGCCATTGTCTTAAATTATTTGTTGTTTGTTTACGGTCTGCTTAAAATTGCCACTAACTCATAAATATGCGAAACTTTTTGACTAATATTTTACTTAAAGGGCAAGATTAGCGAAAGTTACATTTTATTAATTATAAATTAAAAATAAAAGACCATATGATTTTAGGGTTTTTCGGGTTATTATTTACTGTATATTTTTACTTGTAGTAAGTTGGAATAGGTTTTAATGTCAAGAGATTAGTGGCGTTAACTATTTCTTCTTTGATTTATTGTGGTCATTGAATTCTGGTAGCTGATTGTATCGTTCCAAATAAGCGGCAAATGATCTATATTCATGACCAACACAATCGCCTTTAATTATCCAATCATTGGGTGTGTTTTTGTGTTCGGATAGTTTGAAAATATAGGCAGACACGTAGACATTTTGAAAAAAATAATCTTTATCTAGGTGTTTAAATCTAACTCTTTCAGCGCCTCCATGAACTCCATTTTTACCTTTCATTGCATTTTCAAATTGATCTAATCTCCCTTTTAACCCTTTTGTAGCTATCGTCATTCCAATGTAAATAATTTCTTCTATCAAAGAAAATTTAGTATTTGAAATGTTTTGTTCAGTGTAAGCAATAAAGTAAATAGCAGGTTGGTTTTTATCCTCCATTTTATTTCTTTCATTCCATTTGAACCAATTTGTATTTGACATAATTTGATCTTGATATTATAGATTTAAGACAATAATTATTTAACAAATATAACTATTTTAATGGGGTGTTTTTAATCAAAAGGGATTCAAGTTTTTTCCTAGATAAAATATTTTTCATAAAAACCTTTGCTATCTTATCGAACTCGAAGCTATACCTATTAATTATTGTTATTAGATAGCTTCACTACAAACCCATGCCTATATTCCCAAATGGCATTGAATATATTATAGTTATGGTTACAATGGTTTTACCTAGAGAGTTTGTTGATTGTGATTGAACAATCTCTTTAATTTCTCCATTTCTTCTATTGATGTCACTAATAGTTTGTTCTAGTGAGTATGCAACATTACTTGCTTCTCCACTTATATATGCAACTTTATATCCTATCATTTTTTAAGTTTTAATGTTTAATATTTTCAATTTTTTTTATTCTATTTTCAATATTACTGATACGTTTACTTAATGAATTATTACTAAAAAAGTTAATAAGTGATAATATTAAAGCAAGTAATGGAATTAATATTCTTGCCCAATTAAAAATACCATCCCAAAATTCCCTCGTTCCATCTTTAAGATATTTTCTGTCAACAAAAGATGTAATTCCTTGTTGTTGTATTGACATCATTGATTGCCCATCGTTATCTAATGCTACAATATCTCCATTATTTACTAAGATATGCTGCAGTTCATGGATTTTTAAGATTGGGATATTTGTATCTTCAGCAATTCTTACAGATCCAACTAATTTTTCTTGCTGATTATTTGATCTTCTGTCATCATATAAAAATTTTAGTATATTATGACAATGTCTATATTTACTATTCATTTACCATAAATGTTATTTTAAATTGAGTTTTCTAATATTTTCTGAACGTTGTACAGTTTTTAGAAGTAGCGGATTAAAGAAGCCTAACTTTTTTTTAACCTCTGATTTTTCAAATAAACAACCAACTTCAAATTATGCCCAAAACCCACAATCTTGAAAAATGCTTATTGGAGGAAGATTTAATTTTTAATTAGTTTTTTAGAAAACTTTTCTCCGTTTTCAGTTTCTATTTTAATTGTATATATTCCAACGCTAAAATTCTCAATATCTATGCTCATATTGAATTTTGAAATGCCATTTTTTACAATTCTACCTGTTACATCAAATATTATATAGTTAAAATTTTCTGTTGTTGTTTTGTTATTTTTTATTATTATTAAATTATTTGCTGGATTTGGGTAAATACTAATTAAATTATTATTGATAAAACTCTCATTTGAAAGTGGATTAGGTTCAAAATGCGCAATGAAAATATTATAAGCACTTTGTTGAGTATTATTAACTAAATCAAACACTTGTTTAGCTGGTTGTAAACTTGTTGGTGTGCTCATTTGTGTTAAACTTTGAGTTGAACCAACAATATAAAATTTATTTCCACCGTTATAAGGATGGAAATAAATTTCTCTTTCATTCAATTCTCCCCCGTAATATGTTCCCCAAGACTTGGTGTTTTGGTCAGTAAATTTACAAATAAACGCATCACCAGTATATTGGCTGTTAGTTGTTGTTAAATATCCATCAGGTGTTGTAATATTATTATCCATACCTGTATAACCATAATTATAAAAAATATTTGAATTTCTATCTGTTGAAACAGAAGACCTTGAAAATACATTTGAAGAGTTACTAAAATTACCGTTATAAGTACCCCAATTACGAGAACTATCTTCATTAAATTGTACAATAAAATTTGAAGGACTAATAGAATTTGGTTGAAATGTGTTATTAGTTGTAACTTCTTGATTTGTATAATTGGGAGAAATGCCAGACAGATATATTTTATCACCATTTAATCCAATACTATTTTTATTTGTTCCTTCACTTTGATTCCCACCATAATAGGTACTCCATACACGCTGCCCAATTGTATTAAATTTTGAAAAATATATTTCTCTACAATTACTAGGCAAAGGTTTAAATCCGTTTGAAGTACCGTAATAAGTGTTATAGGAATTATTTGGTGGGCAATCCAAAGTATTTCCAGTTACATAAAGACCAGTTAAATTAGCTTTAATGTCATAAATTCCATTACCAATTCCGTAGTATGTAGCCCAAATTCTATTTCCACCCAAGTCAAATTTAGCAATTATTGATGAAGAGCTTCCCTTCATTTCTTGAAAAACTCCAGTTGTTGCCAAATTCACGCTATTAAAATTGTCACAAGATATATAAATATTGTTTTGAGTATCAAATGCAATTTTATTGCCAATGTCAAATTCATTTCCACCAAAATAAGTACTCCAAACTAAAGTGCCAGCAGCAGTGAATTTTGATATAAATGCGTCGCTAGAACCTGCAAGATTTTCTTGAAATGCACCAACAGTAGCAATATTTATGTTGCTTAATGTTGAACCAATAATATAAATATTATTATTATTATCGATATCAATGGCATTTATTTTGTCGTCACTTAAACCACCAAAGTAAGTTCCCCATACAATATTACCCAGTGGATTAAATTTTACAATAAAACCATCATAATCTCCACCACCATAAAGCTGTTGATATGAGGTTGCATTTGTAAATGGATATAAACTAGTTATATCTGTACCATAAAATGAACCAACAATATAAAGGTTACCATTACTATCAATTTTACTGTCAGTAAGTTCAAAGCGCTCATCGCCAAAATAAGTACCCCAACTACGTTGGAAATTGAATTGGGAAAAGGCTGTAATACTATTTAATAAAAATAATATTAAGGTTATTTTTATATTTTTCATAATAATATTAATAATAATAATTGTAAAAAAAGCAAGAAAACAACTTTGTTGCTTTCTTGCTTTGGTAAATTTAATAAATTACGATAGTGTAAATTTGTAAAGAACCTGAAATAAAAAAATCATAATCAGCTTGCCAACCAGAACCTGCTGCCGCAGGTGACATTGAATATGAGGTAGTTGAAATCGGCACTGTTGGCAATAAATTATAACTGCTACCAACATAAAATAACATTCTTGTAAATACTTGAGCATTTCCTAATGGCCAAGCTACATTACTTGTTTGAATTACTGTACTAGATGAAGAATTTGCTCTTTCCCATTTTGGCAAATAATTTGCAGTAGATAAGAATGGAAATCTTAACGTGTTTACAGGTGCAGTAGTATTTTCTAAAATATACACACCACCAGGAGCAATTGTAATTAAACCATTTGGTTTACTGTGATATTCTGGGTAGGTCACACTTGTGTTAGGTTTAGTAATAATATCAGCTAATTTTACTGTTTGACCAGTATAATTATAAATTTCTAATCTCTTTTGTGCAAAATTTTGCAAACTAAACAAAATCATTGCAATTAATAATATTTTTTTCATCTTGTTTAGTTGTTTTTTTGTTGGTTGTACATTTCAGTTAACTTTTTCGAATATTCTTTCATAGCAGTTCTAATAAGCAAATCAGGATTTTGCTCTGCTTGTTTTGATAATTCTTTTTTACCAATTGAATTTAATAATTCATTAGCAACCTTTACAGTTTCTTCTGTTGCTTGTGTTTTTAGTTTAGAATCTGAAGACGATTGCTGTTTTGATTGAAAATATGTTTTTAAAGAACTTTCAAAGTTTAACATATCAGTTGTTTTTGCAAATTCTACGGTTTCCGGTGCTTCTACAACACTTTCGTTGCTACTGCAAGAAGTTAGCGATATTGTAGTGAAAATAATTCCTGTAAAAAATAATTTTATTTTATTCATAATAGTTTTTTGTTCTCATTATAGTATTTCTACTATTATTGACGAATTAGAACATTTTTTAAGTTAATTTCTCCGCCAATGAAAGTTAAATATAAGAAAAAGCCCGCTAAATTTCGTATTTCTTTGAATGAATTCCATTGTATCTTCAAACGATTCGTCTTTTTTTTGCGTGATTTTCAAAATTTTCCTCCAACACTTTTATTTGCGAAACTTTCTGGCTAGTATTTTACTTAATGGACAAGATTAGCGAAAGTTTCATTTTTCTTACTTTTTAATTTATTTAATTTATTCTGTTCATTGCTTAATAATTTTTTTCAAACTTAACTTATGCATTACTACATTTTTTTACGTATTTACACTTAATTTTTATGAGTAACATTACTCATACATTATTATTAATTTGAGTAAATTAATACATAGAATGATATTGAAAAACTTTTTCTTTTTTATTTAACCCCTGTGCAAAGGATTAGGTTATTTTAACCTATACCTTATTAAAATAGCGCTTCTTAGTTCATTGATGAGATGAATATTTTTGTTGAAATTGTTTTCTTTTTCTTGCAGAAGTTTTAGTGCTTGGACATTTTTTAAGTGCTGCTCGTGTTCACGCATTACTCTTGTAACTTTTGGATTGAACTCATTTTTAAACTCGTAAATTGAAATAAATGGTATAACAGAACCTTTTAGATGTTGGTGCCAGAACTTGGATTTCCATAAACTCATGGCTATCCAATACACGTTTTCTTTTTGTTCTTCCGTTTGGAAGACCAAAACAAAGCTATTGGTAAAAGGTTCGTTTTGAGGTTTGCCGCTGTTTTGTCCTTTGTTTAATACGAAAAAATGCGGGTTCGCATACTGTGTGTTCAGTTTGTGTGTTTTGATAAAGATAGTGTCCATAATACAAGGATTTAAAAGGTTAACTTTCTTCGTCTTCCTGTATCGGTTGCTAAAATCGTGAATTGTTGTCGAGGTGCCTCACACATTTTTGCAAAAGAAAAAAGGAAAAAAAAGAAAGCCGTCATGCCTTGTGGAGGGTATCAAAAAAGCAAGTTTTTCGGATAAAATACTACCCTTATGAGTGAATAGTAATTGGTGATAAGTGAATAGCTAATTAGGAAATGTATGGGTGGAGATTTTATCCGAAACCGAAGGCTTGAACTTGCTTTTTTGACTACCTGGAACAAATATTTGCCTTCTTTTTTATCCTTTTTTTTGTAAAAATGTTTCTTTTTTTTGGTTAAAGGTTAAAGGTGTTGGGTTAAAGGTTGGGGTTTTCTGATGGAAATAGGGAACAAGGGTGTGCTTTTTTTAGAGATAAGGGATAAGAAAAAAGGGATAAGTTGATATTCATTTGGAAACTGAAAAAAAAAATCACACTCTTGTTGGGGTTTTGATTTTTGAGGATGCTTAAAAGTGTTCAGTATTCAGTTTTTAGTGTTCAGTAAAGTACGTGAACTGAAAATGGGAAGCATCTTCAAAAAACAATGCATTACTACCTAGTGTTTGGGCAGTAGCGGAACAAGGGTGTGATTCTATTTAGTGATTAGTAACTAGTGATTAGTGAATAGCCTTTATGATTTTGAAAAGCACACTCTTGTTGGGGTTTTGATTTTTGAGGATGCTTGAAAGTGTTCAGTATTCAGTTTTTAGTGTTCAGTAAAGTACGTGAACTGAAAATGGGAAGCATCTTCAAAAAACAATGAAAATACTATACCTATTTCGGGTGGGCGCGTTGGCTGAGCGGATATTTTACATAATAACTGTTATAACTGCCGCTGGTGGTGCTATGGGTGAGAAAAGGCATTATAACACTTATTATGTAATAATAGCTTGGGAGTGGTTTTTGTGTGTTTTTAGCGTTTGTTTTTGGGTTGGCTGTAAGTGGATAAAAAAATGCATTTTTTGTGCGAGGGGTTGGGAAAACAAAATGCCTTTTTTTATTGACTTACTTTGGGGAAAACAAGTGCTAAAAATATACAAAATACCACGTGTGCGGTGGGGAGCGTTGGGCAGAGGCTATGATTAATAAATGTTAATTATGATTTTTTGGGTTTGTCATCAAAATTATCTTAATCATGGACGTAAACTAATATTGAGATCATATCATAATTAGATCGTTTATTTATCCGAAATTAATTGTATTTCTACATTTTGGAAAATTAGTACATCCTAAAAAATCTCCGAATTTACTCGTTCTTTTTACCATAAAACCACTATCACATTTTGGACAAATAAAATTATCTTTAAGAATGTTTATATCATTAAACGTTTGATCACAAATAGGATAATGTGAACAACCTAAAAAATTTCCATTGGTAGCAGAATTTTGTCTAATCACTAATTTACCCGTTTGACAGTAAGGACAATTTGTTGCGTGCAACGATCCCTGATTGTCGCTTACTAAGTAATTATTATCAATTAATAATTCTTCAGCAAACAATGAAACATCTGAAGGTATTAGTATTACTACTTCATTTTTAGTCCTCGTTAAAGCTACATAAAAAAGGCGTCTTTCTTCTGCGAATCGATATTCTTCACTATCACTCATTAATAGCGATAAGATAGGATCGTCAGTCATTTTATTAGGAAACCCTAGTAAATGATTTTTAAGATTTAAAATAATAACATTATCTGCCTCCGTTCCTTTTGATTTGTGTACTGTTAAAAACTTAATGTCCACATCTTCAAAACCTTCAATTACAATTTTACTTGAAGCTTCTAAAAATTTAATTTTATTGCTTGGGGTTTGTTTTATTAAATCATTGATATCAAAACTATGTCTACCTAAAACTAAAATTGATTGTTTACCATGTTTAAGAACTAGTTGTTGTATTTCACTAATAAATACTTGTTCTACTTCCTCTTGTTTGTAATTAACAAATTTAATAGGCTCAGATACTGGTCCTTTCTTGGATTTTGGATTTTTAGTAATTTGTTTTTTATTTTTCTGAATGTATTTTGATGTAATATCAATCAATGATTGAGCGTTACGATATGTTTGTTCTATTAATAATAACTCATATTTACCAACATATTTTTCAAAGTTGCTAAACAAAGAAATGTCACTTCCTGCAAAACGATATATAGATTGCCAGTCATCGCCTACACAAATTAATCTTGCGCCTGACAATTGTCGTATTTCTTTAATTAAATTAAATCGAGCGTATGAGATGTCTTGATATTCGTCTATAATTATGTATTGATAGTTATAAATAGGCTGGTTAACCTGAATTTCATCAGTCGCCTTATTAATCATATCATTAAAATCGATTTCATTTCTTTCTTTTAATACGGTATCATATTTTTCAAGAATTGGAAATACAAAATTTAGAAATAATTCTTGGCGTTCTGACATGAACTCATTTTGAGATTTGGCTCTTTCTTGGAACAATTTTTTTAGTGCCTCAACTTTCAGTTTTCTTGATTTGGAAAGATTGATAAAACTCTCTATTAATTTGATAATTTCCTTCCCGAAATTTTCATCATTTTCCGTAACTTTTTCATAAATATCTTTTGAATCACGTGGTTTGAAAATGACCTTTTCAGCTTTTAATATTTCCTCTAGTTTCTGTAATAGAATATTATCTCTGTTGTAATAAGAGTAGGTTTCAACTAATTTGGTATTGTATGTTTTATGGGCTTTTCTTTTTAATTCCATTCCTCTTATATATTCCTTTTCATTGAAATCGCTTAGCCATTTTGCTCGGTTGTTTTCATCAACTCCAAAATGTTCTAAATAAATATCATACTCCTTTAAAAAAAAGTCAGGTCGATACATGACGTCTCCAAAAGGATATGGTTGCTCATACTCATATTCAATTCCGTTTAAATATAAAAAGTTGGCTATTATTAGTTCTTCTACACTTTTTACTCTCTCGCCTTTCATCGTATCGAGGGATGATTTTGAAACTTTATTTAAAGGTTCGCATTTTGATTTTAATGTTTGAAAATCGATTCCTTTTTCAATATCAATTTTTTCACCCAAAGAATTAAAATTATCATATTCTTCAGGAATATTCATATAGCAAGCCACATATTGTATAAAAGATTGTAATGCGACCTTGTTATTAAAAATTTCATTTTTCAAGTATTCCTTAACCACATTGTTAAGCGTGTTTTCATTAGTAACTGCAGGGATGTTTTTATTGAATTTTTTTATTATATCATACCCTAACTTATGAAACGTTGTTGCTTGAATACCAAGATTAATTTTGTTTAGTCTGTCATTTAGATCCTCTACTGTTTTTTTTGTGAACGATAGTAATAAGATATTGTCTGGGGAACAATTTTTTTGCTCGATAAGGTATTTTACTTTACCCAGAATTGTAAGTGTTTTTCCTGAACCTGCTCCGGCTACAATTAAGTTGGAGTATTCATCTGTTACTACTGCTGTTCTTTGTTGTTTATCTAATACTTTTCCTTCAATATCATCAAAATAGTGTTTTAATCTTTCTTTTTGAGAAGTGACATAGTCTTGATTGTACTTTACGATAAAATTATCGAAATCACCAAAAATTTCATTGAATTTTCTTACCTCATCTACTTTGCTGTAATATTTTGTTTTGTTTTTAAAAAACCTGCCTATTGAAGAAAATTGAGTTTTTATTTCATCGCGTTTTACCCAAGTTATATAATCATCTAACTTATCTACTAATTCAAAAAACAAACTAATTTGGACAAGATTCTCTTTGAAAATAGCATTGTTGTATTTGTTTTTCTCAGATTTGTATCTAACTATAATGTATACAACTAGAAGTATTGTTATGCTAAATATGACTATATTCATTTATGCCTTGTTATTTTTTTGGAAACAAATGGTTTTTTAATTTTTCTAATGCTTCCAGGTGTTTTTGGATTGGCATTTTTTCTAAATTCAACAATTTCCATTTTACTGATGGTAAATTGGCAATTACCTCAACGTTTTCCATTTCTAAGAGTGTCCAGTCTGGTGTTTTATTTTTGAATGTTAGTAGGAATTTCTTTTCATTCTCTGTCATTTGCGAATTGATTTGATGAATTAGATTTTCACGAGCCTCTTCTAACTGTTCTAATGGCACATCTACTTCTGCCATTTGCTTGAATTCTGTCTCGTATATTTCGCTAATGTCTTTTCTATTTGGCGCTAATAATTCTGAAATGGGTCTTTGGTGACTGATTAAAAAAATTAGGAATGTTTTTCGTAAATCATTTGTTAATCCTTCATTTTCTAATAAGAATTTTACATCAAATAAATCGCGTGGGTGTTGTCTGTCTAGCGCTGCACAGATTTTACCTGCGTATAAATCGGGAAGTGAAGCTACTTTCATTTCTACGTAACCAAACTCTTTTTCTACTTTTTCAGTTACTTCTAAAATTTCTTCTTGAAATACGGTTTCTCTAATTACAGGTGAAAGTTCTACTTTTATACGTACTTCTCCTTGACTTACAATTAGCCGTAAAGCATCACTCTGTTCGTGAGCTTCTTGTACTTTAGTTCCTGGAATTGCCTTGGTAATTCTTTCGCTTATTCTTGTTAGTGCTTCTCTAATATTCTTTAATGCTGTATCGCGATCATCTCTAGGTATATAAAGTAAATCGATGTCTACTGAAAGTCTTGGTAGCTCTCTATAAAATAAATTGATAGCTGTACCTCCTTTTAAAGCAAAGCATTGTTCGATATCCACTAATGGTAGTACTCTTACTAACAATTGTACTTGTTTTCTATATTGATTATTTGCTTCTAAAGCCATTCGGGTACTGTTATTTTGTATTTGTTATCTAATTTTCCTTCTTTAGCTATCATTCTATTTCCGGAACCTAATGTTATTTTATCACGATCTAATTTATTTAACCAACCGTAGTTTTGTCTGTCTGCAAACCAAAGAAATAGTCTTTTTGCTTTTATGTTTTGACATTGCTCCAATAGTTTTTGTAAACTACGTGGCGATAACGTTGTTAGTCCTTGTATGAGTTGATCTGCGTGTTCAAAGGTTGTTTTAGTGGGTACTTGTAAAAGCACTTCTAAATAAGCTCTCTCAGGTGTTGCCACGATTAGTTTTCTTCCCTCATTGTCCCATTCTCTTTCTATTGTGAATTGATCTTTTTGTTTTTCATTTTCATTACTTTCAAAGAATCCCTTAGTTGTATGTTTTATAAACTTTACATTACCCTCTATTTCCATTACCCATTTTGGCAAAGCATCATTACCGTATAAGTGTACGGTTTTATTTTCAGAAAATGATAAGTAATGCGATAGTCCTTGCATTTCTAAAGCTGTTAAACCGCCTACTACCAAATCTGTCTTTAGCATTGACTGCAAAGAGAACACTATTGATTGCCAGGTTATTTTGTTTTTATTTCTTACGTATATTCCTTTGCTGATGGATTCTAATTGGCTACTTTTTACCAAATTGTCTATTGCATGGTTGGTAAAATTATTATCCATAAGCCATTTACGAGTTGTTATTACCCCTTCTGGCAGTATGTTATATAATTCTATTCGTCTGTTTACATTGAGTGCCATAATTTAAATATTTAGCTTTTGACGGCGATAATCGCCGTTATACAAATGTAATGTAAATTATTTTATTTACAAAAATTAATTTTAACGGCGATTATCGCCGTTTTTTTAACTAATGATAAACTTTATTAAATAGCTTGTTTTTAGCTGTGTTTATTGCTATGTTTTAATTAAATGATTAATGAAATCTTTGTATTACATTTATTTGTTACTCAAAACAGATTCTTCCATTATTTTTTTTAAACTTTTGTAATCAATAGTTTTACTTCTTTGAAACACAAAAATTTCAATAATGTATGTATTCAAACTAAAGTAGACTACTTTTTTGAAGGTTTTAAGGATGTCGTATTACCTGGAGTAGATTTGTTATCACGTTGACGTTGGTCTGGTTTAGCTGTTGAGGTGGCGATTCTTTTTGGTCCTGGTTTTAGTGCCATACTATTGTTATTTTGTATTTATTAATTTACTAAAAATTATACACGAACGCGAAGGGATTCGCGCACGAGCGGGGTGATTCTTTTTGGTCCTGGTTTTAGTGCCATACTATTGTTATTTTGTATTTATTAATTTACTAAAAATTATACACGAACGCGAAGGGATTCGCGCACGAGCGGGGGGATTAGCAATCTAAGCTTTTCAAGAGTTTTATTATTTAAAATCATATCTTTTTTTTCAATCTATTTTGTCTTCAGTGTTATCAGGAAAAAAATACATTTGAAACCAACCATTAAGCCGTTTAATCCCAATTAAGCCAACATTAGTTTCCCAAGTTCTACCTGTCCAATCTTCACACTCTTTTATTTCTCCCACTTCATAATATGATTTACCATTCTTATCTATTCCCAATTTATCTGAAAACATTTTTACAGTAGCTTCAATTTCTTCTTGAGCAATCATATAATTATGAGAAGGGTTTTCTTTTCCTAGTATAAACATAGCATCGTTTATTTCTGGTCGAGGTATTGTGATTTTATTGAAAAAATTAAAAAAGTATTGATTTGTATAATTTATCCAACCAAAACTATCGCCATTTTCATATCTTTGCTCTTGAAAATTTTCCCCTTTCTTCATTACTTCGATTATATTTCTAAAATGATCGTCAAAACTATTTACATTTAAGAATGAATTAAAGTATTCAATAAATTCATTTGGTTTCAATACTAATGTATAAACACCTAATTTTTGATAAACAGCTTTTGTTTTCTGATAATTTTTATCATCATTAGTAATGTAAAATTCACACATCGATGCAAATGCAGCATGTGAAGCATCCTCTGTCGTATTTTTGAATGTATTCTTCTCCTTGTTGGTTACTTTTACTTTGTCAGCTTTATAGCCGTGCATATCTAATATTACATATTCATTAGTAATATTATTAAACCATTCAGGTGCATTTTTAGATTTATCGAAGTATTTATTAGGTTCAAAACTTTCTATTCCTGTTTTTTTATAAGCATTGTCTATAACTTCAAAAGGATTTTTGTCATCATTAAAATGACCACTATTAACCCCAACTTTTTGCACAATACTTCTCAAGTCTTTGTAATCTTCTTTCTCGTTGAGATTATGATACATTTTGCCAAAACTTTTAAAAAAACCATTCATTGTTTGGTCTTCTTTTAATCCTGGAAACATCTGTTTCAGCATTGCTGCACTTTCAGGATTTTCGAAAGCTTCTTTAAAAGCATTTTCTATTGGTATAGATGCTATCATAGTCTTTAAAGAATTAATCAAACTGCTCATAACCTCATCGCCTTCAATTGGTTTAAATAAATTATCAAGGCTGAAATCTTCAAAAAGAGGGGCTTCTCTAATCCTGTCATCAAGTAGTTCTCCTGGTTCATATCTACTTAAAACAATTATTTTAGAATTATTCACTAGGCATAAATCATTAGTTAGCTCTGTAATATAATCCAAATCTTCTCGAATTAATTTTTGTTCTTCTTCACTATGGTTTTTAATACTACTGAAAATATCTCCAATATGAGAAGTTGAATATAATAAAAGAAACTTTTCTTTATTTACAATTATGTTATTTAGTTCCTGAAAACGATTATTTTTCATCCCTGACATAACATTCCAGTCTAAATATACTTTAATCATAATCTTAACTATTTTCTACAATCCCAATTTCCTCTTCACTTAACCCATACAACTCATAAACCATTTGGTCTATTTTATTATCTGTTTTATCAATTTGAGCTTTTAAATCTTGTTTTATTTTTCTACCAATTATCACGAATTACAAATCCGCGACATCGGGTATAATCAAAATAATTTCAAAATTTACTCATTAAATAGTTTTTCAATATCCTCTATCCAATTTGGTTTATTAGATGATTCCATACTGATATACTTATTACAAATATTATCTTTTCGTTTGTCTATGAATTTTTGAAGTTTTTCTAAATCTTGCGAAGTATTACATTCTAAAGAATTTTGTAAATAAATCGAATTAAAATCCAATATTTTCGAAAATTTTGAATTGTCATTAAATTTATATTTTAAAAGTAATTCTTTTATTTCATTAGACTCCTCATCAAAAGATTCATCTATAACAAGATTAATAGAATCGTAAAGTTTTTTTGGATTTAATACATTTTCAATTTCACATTCAGTATCAGTTCCTACGCCTAATCTCAAAAGTGATACTGTATCAAATTCATATTTTTTTTCAATTTGTAATCTTCTAATTTTTAATTTTTGATTTCTTGTTTCTGATTCGAAATAATCTAATTTTATTGAAACTGGATCAGTATCAATTAAACACAATATTTTTCCCTTGAAGGAACTAAGTTCTTCATTTATGCTAATAGGTAAATAAAGATATTCGTAAATTTTTTTAACTATTGGAGCTCCACCAACAGGAAGTATTTTAACATCAATCTCATTAGATAAATAGTGTTGAATGTACTTTTTATCTGTATTTCCTTCAACAATTAACCAGTTTGTCGAAGAATTTCGAATTGCGCTTACTAATGATGAAGTTAAATCATAAAAACTTTTTAGATTAATGTCATTTGGAAAACTTCCTCTTTCTTCAAAATAGTTTTCTAAAGCAAAAATTTCTAAATCAATAATTTGATCTTGCTTTTCATTTTTTTCTTTCTTTTGTACATGATAAAGCCGACCATCATTTAAAATAGGTAATCCTCCATACCAATGCGTTGTAACGAAGACTTGCTTTTTATAATAATTTGCCATTCTTTCAATTCTTTCAAATTGGTCATAACACATAGAAATATTCAAAGATGATTCTGGTTCATCAATTGCTAAAATAATTTCTTTCTCAGTAACTTTACTTTGTGAAACAAATGAGTATGCAATATCAATTAGCGCTTTTTTTCTTTCACCTGCACTAAGATGCGCGATATCTTTTTTGCTTTTTTGTAACTTTCTTGTTTTAAAATAAATTTCAATAATTATGTTAGTGAAATCTTTAGGATTAACTCGTTTAGACCTTGTCTCCTTGTTAAAATGATAAGTATTATCTATACGTTGAATAGTTTTTTCAACATCTGAAACATATGATTCTAATTTTTCATTGACTAACGACATCATTAATACTTTTCTATTTCTAGATCTTTTTTCTCCTTTACCATCAACTTCAATTTTTTCAGTAAGCATCTCTTCGATACTATTTTTTAGATTTTGATCCATCAAAGCTTGCATTCCATTATCTTCTAACTTTAAAAATTCTGTTATAGAAGTTTCAACAGGAATGTAAACGTATTTATATAAATTCTTAATAGTATTACATGCTCCAATTAAATTTCTTCGGAATGAATCAGTAGAATATTCATGAAGTTTTTCAGCTATGTGAGTTTGGAAAGAAATAAGATTATAGTCCTTACCCAAGATTGGAGTAATTCCAATTAAAAAGATAAAGTAATCTTGATGATTAATTGATTGTTTTAAGTTTGTAATAAACTTTGAAAAGTTCAAAATACTTACATTGTTTGCAGTCAAATTTGTTGGGATTTCATTTTCCCAAATTTGATCACTAATCTTATTAATAAAATTTTTAATATTTGAATCTGCTAATTTTGACTTTTCAATCAAAAAAACTGGAGCAATACTAGAATTTTCAGACTTTGAATTTGAATGCACTATAAAGGGACGATCATTAAAGAAAGTATCTAATGCTTCTAAAATTGAACTTTTACCTGCTCCGTTGTTCCCAATAAAAAGATGGAATTTTTCATTCTTTCCTTCTGTAAAAGGTATAAAATTAAAATTTTCATATGTTTTATAACTTCTTAAAAACAAACCTACTACCATAATAATAAACTTTTTATTTCTAACTTTTCTCTACAATCCCAATTTCCTCTTCACTCAATCCATACAACTCATAAACCATTTGGTCTATTGCTGCATCTGTTTTGTCAATTTGAGCTTTTAAATCTTGTGCTTTTTTACTCTCGGTTTCAAAATAATCTTCCCATTCCGCTTCTTCAGATAGTGAAAGTTTTACTTTCTTTTTGGCTAATTCTTTTATGAATTCTGCATAAGATAACAAATACCAGTCCTGGAGTTTTTTTGGTAAATCCTCTAAATTAAATTTACGTTGAATTGTGCTTTGGAATTTTTGGGATTGTTCTTGTAATTCTTTGTTTAATGCCAATATCAAATCTGTTTTTTCAATAAATGGCTCTTGAAACTCTGGTTTTATTTTCTTGATTGGAAACTTACGTAAATCATTTAAAATGATTTTTGGAAATAGTTTTCTAACTGATTTTGCTGTGTTCTTTACAAAATAATAAGATAACAATTTGCTGTTTAAAACTGCAATAATATACTTTAGCGAAATATTCGAACCTTCTTTTTCAACTATTGCAATATTACTTCTGTTGTACAAATAGATCTCTTCATTATAAGTAGCAATTATACATTTTGGATAAACTCCTGTTATTTCTCTTACTATTATTTTTTTTCCATTAAATAAGTTAAATGTCCTCGGTGCAGCAAGATGTTTACCATATCTTAAATATAATCCAGACCAATTGGTATAATATCTACCAACATCTTTTCCGTCTAAATATTTATGAGTATTTTCATCAAATTTATAATCATAATCATAAGGTCTATTTATTACATCTTGAGACGATTGCTTTGGTTCACCTTTGTCTTTTTCATATGCTTGTAAACCTGCCTTTATTTCTACAAGATTATCTAATATTTCAGAATTCTTAACTATTTTTAAATTTAATACATCACTGTCATCATCTAAGAAAACCTTAAATTCATATCCTTGATTTTTTGAAAATTCAGTTTGTTTTTTTGAATGTGACAAATAAAATTCATTTCCATTGTTTAATAATATTTCAACTGAATTTTCTTTTTCAATTTTTTGTTTTTCGGCTAATAAAATTACGGTTTCAACACTAGCGGTTTCAAATGAATAACCAGCTAAATTTATAATTTGATTTAACTTATTAGTTTCTAATAAAAACTTTCGTAATCCTTCACCAGAATACATCATTAGCCAAGAATTTGGAATAATTAAACCATGAATACCATTATCCTTCAAAATATGAACTGTTTTTTCCATAAAAAGCAAGTAGGTATTTATTTGATATTTGGCAGAAACATATTTAGATACGAAATAGTCTTTTTCTTCTTGACGGAAATTATCTCTTGCAAATACATAAGGAGGATTACCAATAATCACATCAAAACCACCTTTTTCAAAAACTTCGGGAAATTGTTCTTTCC
>CAZQGY010000035.1:0-17735 GCA_964593435.1 uncultured Flavobacterium sp.
GGCGGAGGAATCAAATAGCTAATTTAGATAAGTCCAAACCTGTTTTTGTATATTGCTTAAGCGGCGGAAGAAGTAAAAAAGCAGCCAATCATTTAGTGGAATTAGGCTTTAAAAACATTATCGAATTAGACGGCGGTTATATGGCTTGGGAAAAAGCAAACCCAAAAACTAATGGCGTTTGGTCTGGTATGACGCAAGATGCATACAATAAACTAATGATTTCTGACAAAACAGTTGTAATTGATTTTTACGCAGAATGGTGTGGACCTTGTAAAAAAATGGGACCATATTTAGATAAAATCAGCAAAGAAATGGCGGACAATGTTATTATTCACAGAATTGATGCCGATAAAAACAAATCGTTATTTAATGCATTAGGCTACCAAGGTTTACCAGTAATTATTGTAATTAAAAACGGAAAACAAACGTTCTTTAAAAACGAATTCGTTAGCGAAGAAGAGTTGAGAAAAGTGTTATAATTAAACACATAGGCACATAGTTTTTTTTTAGAATTCTCTATGATTTCTATGTTTAGGGTAGCTACTTTTAACACACATAGCAAAATCAAAATCTATGTGTTAAAAAATAAAAAAATATGAATATCGTAAAACAACAATCGTTAAAAAAATACAACACCTTTGGCATTGAAGCGTTTGCAACGGAATTTTGCGAAGTGAATTCAATTACCAATTTAGCAAACGTTTTAAAAGAAAATCAACAGAAAAAACTGTTTATTTTGGGTGGTGGAAGCAATATGCTTTTAACTCAGAATATCGATGCATTCGTGTTACACATCAACAATAAAGGCATTGAAGTAGTTGATGAAAATGACGATTTTGTTTGGGTAAAAGGTAATGCTGGCGAAGTTTGGCACGAATTTGTACAATATTGTATCAAACATAATTATGGTGGAATTGAAAATTTATCTTTAATTCCTGGTAATGTTGGCGCCACTCCAATTCAGAATATTGGTGCATATGGTGTGGAAATTAAAGACACCTTTGTTTCTTGTGAAGCGATGAAAATTGACACACAAGAAATTACCACTTTTGACAAAGCTGCTTGTAAGTTTGGGTATAGAGAAAGTGTTTTTAAAGCCGATTTAAAAAATCAATACGTGATTTTATCTGTAATTTTTAAACTTACAAAAAAGAATCACAAACTAAATACATCTTATGGTGCTATTGATGTTGAATTAGAAAATATGGGCATCAAAAACCCGACCATTCAAGAGGTTAGTAAAGCCGTAATCGCCATTCGTGAAAGTAAATTACCCAATCCGAAAGAACTAGGAAATAGCGGAAGTTTCTTTAAAAACCCGATTGTTCCTATTGAAGTTTACGAAAAAGCCAAAGTGAATTATCCAGATATGCCACATTATCCAGTTTCGGAAACACTTGTAAAAGTGCCTGCGGGTTGGCTTATTGAGCAAGCTGGTTTTAAAGGAAAGCGTTTCGGAGATGCTGGAATTCATACCAAACAAGCTTTAGTTTTAGTGAATTACGGAAATGCGACAGGAAATGAAATTTGGAACGTTGCGCAAAATATTCAAAAAACTATTTTTGAAAAATACGGGATTCGTATTGAAGCTGAAGTAAATGTGATTTAATTTACGAAATATAATTTACAGTATACACGTAAAAATTAAACTTGAATCTTTAAACAAATAAGACTAAATTTGCACAACTTTTAAAAAGAATATGGAAACAACATTATTTATACTTTTTATTGCATTTTTAGTTTTTTTCGCCGTTCAATTCGTTTATCAATCGTTTGTTTTTAGTCGTTTTTCATTTGTAAAACCTAAGAAAGAAACTCCAAAAAGCGTACCTGTTTCTGTACTTGTTTGGGCAAAAAACGAATATGAAAATTTAGTAACACAACTTCCTGTTTTAGTTTCTCAAAAGTATCCAAATTACGAGTTAGTTCTTATTGATGATGCGTCTAACGACGAAACATTAGACTTATTTGAAGAATACGAAAAGCAATATTCTTTTGTTAAATTAGTCAAAGTAAAAAACAATGAAGCCTTTTGGGGAAACAAAAAATTTGCATTAACCTTAGGAATAAAAGCAGCAAAAAATGAATATTTATTATTTACAGATGCGAATTGCAGTTTAATTTCTGAGAATTGGATATTAGAAATGACCTCACATTTTTCGTTCAAAAAAACAATCGTTTTAGGATATGGTGCATATAATAAAATTAAAGGTTCTTTATTAAATAAAATAATTCGTTTTGACGCTGTTATTGTTGCTATACAATATTTTTCATGGGCAAAAATCGGAAAACCTTATATGGGAGTTGGTAGAAATTTGGCTTATAAAAAATCCGAGTTTTTTAACGTAAATGGATTTATCAATCACATCCGAGTGCGTTCTGGAGAAGATGATTTATTTATTAATGAAGCTGCAAATGCAAGCAATACAACCATTTGTTATAGTCCAGAAAGTTTTAGCTATTCTGAACCAAAAACAACTTTTAAAGAATGGTCAAATCAGAAAAGAAAAGAAACCTCAACAAAAAAACATTATAAAAGTTTTGACAAGCTACAACTTGCACTATATTTCATTTCGCAAGTATCATGTATTATTTTGGCGATAATTTTACTATCTTATCAATATAATTGGATTATTGTATCAAGCGTTTTAGGTTTTAGATACGTTTTTAACTGGATAGTTTTTGGTTATGGCGCGGCTAAATTAAAAGAAAAAGATATTATTGTTTGGTATCCAATTTTTGAAATTATTTTAATAATAACTCAAATACGAGTGGCTTTTACCAATTTGATACACAAACACGAACATTGGAAGTAAAACAAGAGAAAATACTCAAAAACATTCAAAAAGCAAAACTTGGCGATCAAGTGGCTTTTACTTTTCTTCTAGATTTTTATTGGAATGAAGTGTACGGTTACATGTTAAAACGTACTGAAAATGAAACAGATACTGAAGATATCGTAATAGAAACTTTTGCTAAAGCATTTGATAAAATAAGTACGTACAACCCTGAATTTGGATTTAATACTTGGTTAATTGCTATTGCTAAAAATGCTCATATTGATTTACTTCGCAAAAAAAAATCTACCTTGTTTTTAGAAATCACCAGCGAAGAAGATAGCTTAGCCAATCAAGTTTTAGACAGTACACCAACTATTGAAGACAAGTTAATTACTGAACAAAACTTATCGCAATTACTACAACAAATTAAGCAATTAAAACCTGCCTATCAAGAAGTTATACAATTACGCTACTTTCAAGAAATGAGTTATCAAGATATGGCAGAACAATTGAACGAACCGCTAAACAATATTAAAATAAAACTGCTTCGTGCTAAAAAATTATTAGCAGAAATTATTAGTAATAAATAACAATAATTCATCTTTTTACTCCAATAATAGTTTTTTTGGCACGATTATTTCATATAGTTTAAATTATACACAAAGTTGTAACCTTAAAAACTATATATTATGTCAAACTTCAATGTACAAACCGACAATTGGTTAGAAATAGCTTTCGAAGACCGGAACAAAGCATACGGTGCTTACCAATTAAGAAAAGAAAGCGATGCAACTACCATAAAAGCAATGTTGTTAACTTTCGGGTTTATAGCTTTTGGAATTGGATTGTTCTCCTTTACAACTCCTGAAACTAAACCAATAGTAAAACCTGAACCTAATGTTTTGCCTCCAATTGTAACAATTGTAAAATTTACACCTAAAGTTCTTACGGAAAAAGCAATTCAAACTAAAGGTACTGATAATCCAAAATTAAATGTAACACCTGAAAAAGTCCCACCAGTTGTTGTGGATAGAACAGAAGTAAAACCTATTGTGGAACCTAAAAATCCAGATTACACTACACCCTTCAATCCAAATGGAAGTGAAAATGGAAATCCAGGGCCAGTAGGGAATCCTTTAGGCACCTCTACTACTCCAATTACAACAACTACACCAGGAAATGGAACTAGCACAAATGTATATAAAGGGATATTAGGTACAGAAGCAAGTTTTCCTGGGGGAATTAACAAGTTCAGAACTTTTATTGCTGAAAACTATAAAGTTTCAAATTCTTTTGATCAAGAGGTATTGTTTATTGAAATGATATTTGTGATAGAAAAAGATGGTTCAATGACTGATATTCGCATGGTAAGTAAAGGAGATAAAGCATTAGAGAAAGAAGCTATTAGGGTTTTAACTTCTATGAAAAAGAAATGGACACCAGGCCGCGTTAATGGCGAAGTGGTAAGAAGCGAAAAAAGACTTCCAATTCAAATTAATCTGCTTGAAACAGAATAAAGCTATATTTTCTTATAATTTTAAAAACCACATAATACGTTTATTATGTGGTTTTTTTTTAGAAAACAATTCTAAAAACAGAGTAAAACAAAATAATTAAACAAAAGTTAGTGTTATGTTACAATTGAAAAATAACACTTTAAAATTGGATTTAATTTTAATGCGTTTTGTATATTTGCGGTAGATTTTATATTCAAATTATGACAACAGAAAGCGTATTTCCTCCTACACCAAAACCAAAATGGTTACGCGTAAAATTACCCGTTGGACAAAAATACACCGAACTTAGAGGTTTGGTTGATAAATACAAATTAAATACCATTTGCGCTTCTGGTAGTTGTCCGAATATGGGAGAATGTTGGGGAGAAGGTACCGCAACTTTTATGATTTTAGGAAATATTTGCACCCGTTCTTGTGGATTTTGTGGCGTAAAAACAGGTCGCCCTGAAAATGTAGATTGGGAAGAACCGGAAAAAGTAGCCCGTTCCATTAAAATCATGAATATCAAACACGCAGTTATTACGAGTGTTGACCGAGACGATTTAAAAGATATGGGAACCATTATTTGGGCGGAAACTGTAAAAGCCATCAGAAGAATGAATCCGAAAACTACCTTAGAAACCCTAATTCCAGATTTTCAAGGAAGTGAAAAACATTTAGATAAAATTATTGAAGTTGCGCCTGAAGTAGTTTCGCATAATATTGAAACCGTAAGAAGATTAACACGTGAAGTACGTATTCAAGCAAAATATGATAAAAGCTTAGCGGTTTTAAAATATCTAAAAGAACAGGGTTTAAACCGAACAAAATCAGGAATTATGTTAGGTTTAGGTGAAACAGAAGAAGAAGTTATTCAAACTTTACACGATTTAAGAGCTGCTAAAGTAGACGTAGTGACTATTGGTCAGTATTTACAACCAAGTAAAAAACATTTGCCTGTAAAAGAATTCATCACACCTGAACAATTTGAAAAGTACGAAAAAATCGGTAAAGAATTAGGTTTTATACATGTAGAAAGTGGCCCGTTAGTGCGTTCTTCATATCATGCGGAGAAACATATTCATTAAAATAGTTTATTCGGTTATTTGTTTTTTGTTTAGAAGTAAACCTTTTTAACAACCAATCGAATTAACAAATAAACAAACAACCTAAAAATGAAAATACGTGTCGCTATAAATGGTTTTGGAAGAATTGGCAGAAATGTTTTCCGATTGCTTATAAATCATCCAAATATTGAAGTTGTTGCTATAAATGATATTGCAGATGTAAAAACCATGAGTCATTTATTGAAATATGATAGCATTCACGGTATTTTACCACATGCTATTTCAACCGAAAATGAAACGTTACTAATTGACGATTTAAAATTTCAATTTTTCCACGAAAGAGATATTTCTAAATTACCTTGGAAAAACCTAAATATCGATTTTGTGATTGAGTCGACTGGAAAGTTTAAAACTACAGAGACCGCAGGCTTACATATTTTAGCCGGTGCAAAAAAAGTAATTTTATCGGCGCCACCAGAAGATGAAAAAATCAAAACTGTAGTTTTAGGTGTTAATGAACATATTTTAGATGGCTCGGAAACAATTATTTCAAACGCAAGCTGCACTACAAATAACGCCGCACCAATGCTAAAAATAATTCAAGAATTGTGTGGTATTGAACAAGCTTATATAACAACTGTTCACTCCTACACTACCGACCAAAGCTTACACGACCAACCTCATAAAGATTTAAGACGTGCACGAGGTGCTTCGCAATCTATAATTCCAACGACGACGGGTGCTGCAAAAGCAATTACAAAAATTTTTCCAGAATTGGATGGAAAAATTGGTGGATGTGGAATTCGAGTTCCAGTTCCAGATGGTTCGTTAACAGATATTACTTTTAATGTAAATAGAAAAGTTACTATTGAAGAAATTAATTTAGCCTTTAAAAATGCCGCCGAAAACGAATTAAAAAGTATTTTATCTTATACAGAAGACCCAATTGTTTCTGTAGATATTATCGGCAATAAAAATTCGTGTGTATTTGATGCACAACTAACTTCCGTAATTGATAAAATGGTAAAAATAGTGGGTTGGTATGATAATGAAATTGGATATTCTTCTCGCATAATTGATTTAATTCTTTTTTTATCGAAAAATAAATACTAATTTTAACATTATTAATTACACGTTTTGAATAATAAATAATGAAAAAAATCCTTTTTATTCTTACTTTTTTCTCTCTATTTACTTTTTCCCAGACAAAGGAAAATAAACCTGACAGCATTACCTATTTTCTAGAATTAGCAAACTATTCTTTCGAAGAAAAATACAACTCTAAAGATGCCATAAAGTACGTTCAGAAAGCAATTGAATATTCAAAAGCGTATAAAAATAATGAAAAACTATATGATTGCTATTATTTTTTAGGAAGTTTATATTTAGAAACCAATAATTATAATGACGCAATTGTTAACTTTATAAAGTGCTCTAATTACTACGAAATCAATCAAATAAACTCTTCAAAAGTAGCAAAAACTAATTATGCATTAGGAACTTTATACTTAGAAAAAAGAAATTTTAAAATCGCCAAATTATATTTCAACAAGTCTTATTCCATTTACAATAAAATTAACTCTAATAATACTTTGGTCTTAATTGAACTTCAAAAAGGATTAACTTTAAAAGCCAATAACAAATTAGAAGAAGCAATACTTGTATTTGACAATATCGCTAATACTAGCAGAGATGTGGAACCCAGTAAAATTGAAGCACTTTATCAACTAAGCAAAATTTACTACACACAAGAAGATTATGATAAAGCATTAGAATTTTCTAAAAGAGCTTTGAAATTAGTGGAAAATAATACTGTTGGCATTTCAAAAAAGAAAATTTTAAATAACCTTATTTTAATTTGTGAAAAACAAGAAGATTATAAATTATCTAATTTTTATTTAAAAGAATTTTTAACGTTAAATGAAATTAAAAACAACTCAAGTCTAGCCAATACAGACTTACTTATTAATAAAAAAGAACACGACAATCAACTAGAAATTGTTGAAAAACTAGAAAAAGAGAAAAACGACCAATTAAAAGCCATTCGATTTAATAAACTAATTAGTATAATGAGTATTGTATTAATAGCTATTTTATCTTTATTGAGTTTTTCTTTATACAAAAACAATAAAATTAGAACCGTAACAAATAAACTTTTACAGGAAAAAAACGAAGAATTAACTGAACAAAAAGAAAAAGCAGAACTTGCCTCGAATGCCCGATCTGAGTTTTTATCTACTGTAAGTCATGAGTTACGAACACCTTTAAATGCTATAAATGGAATTACTCATTTACTTTTGCAAGAAAACCCAAAATCAACGCAATTAAATTATTTAAAATCGCTAGAGTTTTCCGGAAATTATCTTTTAAGTTTTATTAATGACATATTAGAAATTAACCGACTAGAATCAAATACAATTCAAATTGAAAAAATTAATTTCAATTTAGAAGAATTAATTCAAAATATTCGCGAATCGTTCAATGGGTTTATAGAACAAAATAATATTGATTTTAAATTAGATTTAGATTTAGAAAACCACAAAAATTTACTTGGCGATCCTACAAAATTATCTCAGATTTTAATAAATTTAATCAATAATTCCATCAAATTTACTAAAAATGGCAAGGTAACGCTTTCCGTAAAAATGATAAATGAACAAGATGATACGGTAACGTTAAATTTCGTAATTCAAGATAATGGCATTGGAATACCAGAAGACAAAATTGCAAACATTTTTGATAGTTTCTCTCAAGGTTCTGTAGAAATAAACAGAACATATGGCGGAACTGGTTTAGGACTTTCTATCGTCAAAAAGATTATTGAATTATTAGGTAGTGAAATCCATTTAGAAAGTAAAGAAAACGAAGGGACTAAACTGTATTTCGATTTAAATTTTGGGAAGTCTAACGCAGAAATTATTTTAAATCATGAGAAAAAGAAAGTTACTTCATATGTAAACTTAAAAAATAAAACCGTTTTATTGGTTGAAGATAACAAAATTAATCAAATGATTACTAAAAAAATGGTCGAAAACAAAGGTATGATTTGCAGTATTATTGACAATGGAGAAGATGCTATTGTAGCTATGCAAAATAACACCTTTGATTTGGTTTTAATGGATGTACACTTAACAGGAATTAATGGAACAGAAGCTACCGCTGAGATAAGAAAATTTGATAAAACAACACCGATTATAGCATTAACCGCAATTTCTTTAAACGAAAATAGAGAAATGCTCTTGTCATTTGGTATGAATGAAGTGATAACCAAACCTTTTAATCCAGACTATTTTTATACTGTAATTAGTGAATATTTAGTTTAATTTTTTTACCCAACTAATAAGTATCGAATCAAATTTTTCTTTTTCTGAGATAAATTTAGTTTGAATTGGTAAACAATACAAGTTACTCGAATTTATTTTTCCATTTAAACGCATTAAATCCTTTTCTGTAGTCACTATAATTTTATCTTTTAACAGTTCATTTAATTCTAAAATTTCCACTTCTGAAAAATTATGATGGTCGGGATAAATCATAACTTTATCATTACCCGAATTTAAAGAATTAATAAAATATTTTGGTTTAGCAATTCCGCAAAGAATTACTTTTTCTATTGTTTTAATTTCAGAAACTTCTATACTGTTTAAAGAGCTATAAACATTAGAATCATAATCAATTGAAGTAAAAAAAACGGGTACACTTACGTTTAATTTTAGTTTTACTTCATCTTTGTTTTTTTCTGTAATATTTTGTGGACATTTCGTTACAACAATTATGTTGGCGCGCTTTTTACCGTTGGCACTTTCCCGCAAATTTCCATAAGGCAAAATAAAATCATCTGAAAATAAATCGTCATATGCTGTCAATAGAATATAAAAACCTGCTTTAACTTTTCTGTGTTGAAACGCATCGTCTAACAAAATAATATCTGGATTGATATTCGAAATTAAGTTTTCAATTCCAGTTTGTCTGTCTTCACAAACGGCCACAGCAATATCTTTAAATTTTGTATGAATTTGATACGACTCGTCACCTAATTCGGCAGCAGAAATACTATCATTTGCCAATACAAAACCTTTTGTACTTCGTTTATATCCACGACTTAAAACAGCAATTTTATATGTGTCATTTAATAATCGAATGATGTATTCTGTTTGAGGCGTTTTACCAGTACCTCCAACGCTTAAATTTCCTATTACAATAATTGGTAAATCATATGATTTTGAAGTAAAAATACCTAAATCGTATAGCCAATTTCTAATAAAAGTGACTAACCAATATAAACCTCCAAGCGGAAAAAGTAATTTTCTTAAAAAAACCATAGTTAGTTATCTAAATTATCACCTACAAAAGTACAAAAATCGCATGAATTAAATTTCAAGTAAATTATATTTAAAATCAATTGCATTTTTTATCTTTGAAAAATACAAAATTACTAAAATATAAAATGCAATTATCTGAAATAACAAAACATCTAGAGCAATTAGCTCCTTTGGCTTACGCCGAAGATTTTGACAATGTTGGACTATTAGTTGGTCATACCAATGAGATTACTGGAATTTTAGTTTGCCATGATGCTTTAGAAGAAGTTGTTGAAGAAGCCATTTCGAAAAAATGTAATTTAGTAGTTTGCTTCCATCCTATTTTATTTTCTGGATTAAAAAAAATAACCGGAAAAAATTATGTAGAACGTGCCATTATCAAAGCCATAAAAAATGATATTGCCATTTATGCCGTTCATACCGCATTAGATAATCATCAAAATGGGGTAAATAAAATTTTCTGTGATGCTTTGGGTTTAAAGAATACTAAAGTTTTAATTCCTAAACAAAATTTCATTTATAAATTAGTGACTTATACCAAACCTGAAAATGAAAATCAAGTAAAACAAGCCTTATTTGAGGCTGGTGCAGGTAGTATTGGTAACTATGAAAATTGCAGTTTCGTTTCTTCAGGAATTGGCTCTTTCATGGGTAATGAAAACAGCCATCCAATAGTAGGTGAAAAACATGTTTTACAAAATGAAGACGAAATTAAAATCGAAGTAACTTTTGAAAAACAATTACAAAATACTATTTTAGGTGCCCTCTTTTCAAATCATATGTATGAAGAAGTGGCCTATGAAATTTACAAAACAGAAAATGAACATCAAAACATTGGCTTAGGCATGATTGGCGAATTAGAACAGCCCATGAAGCCAAACGACTTTTTACAATTTGTGAAAGAAAAAATGGAATGTGGTGGCATTCGCCATAGTCAATTTTCAACAACTCCAATCAAAAAAGTAGCAGTTTTAGGCGGTAGTGGAAGTTTTGCAATAAAAAATGCAATTGCAGCTGGAGCAGACGCTTTTTTAACCGCTGATTTAAAATATCACCAGTTTTACGAAGCCGAAAACAAACTCCTTTTAGCGGATATTGGACATTTTGAAAGCGAAAGATATACAAAAAATTATATTGTTGACTTTCTTAAAGAAAAAATCACTAATTTTGCAATCATTTTATCAGAATTAAATACAAATCCCGTTAAATATTTTTAACAATATGGCAAATACAAAAGAACTAAGCGTAGAAGAAAAGTTAAGAGCAATTTATGCTTTACAATTAATTGATTCTAAAATTGACGAAATTAGAAACGTAAGAGGAGAATTACCTTTAGAAGTGGAAGATTTAGAAGATGAAGTAGCTGGATTATCAAAACGTTTAGAGAAATTAAACGACGATTTAAAGAACATTGATAATCAAGCAAAAGAAAAAAAGAACAATATTGATGACCATAAGGCAGCAATAAAAAAATATACTGAGCAACAAAAAAATGTGCGAAATAATAGAGAATTTAATTCTTTATCAAAAGAAATTGAATTTCAAGAATTAGAAATTCAATTAGCTGAAAAGCATATTAAAGAAATGAAAGTTACTTTAGAAAACAAAAAAGAAATTGTTAATCAAACTAAAGACAAACTGGATAGTAAGCAAAATCACTTAAAACATAAAAAAGCAGAATTAAGTGATATTATGGCAGAAACTGAAAAAGACGAAAACTTTTTAATCGAAAAATCTAATGATTTTAGAGGAAAAATTGAAGCGCGTTTATTAGCGGCTTACGACAGAATTAGAAATAGTGTTGTAAATGGTTTAGCAGTAGTTTCTATCGAACGTGGCGCCTCTGCAGGTTCTTTCTTTACCATTCCACCACAAACCCAAATGGAAATTGCAGGTAGAAAGAAAATCTTAACAGATGAGCACAGTGGTCGTATTTTAGTTGACAGTGTTTTAGCTGATGAAGAAAGAGAAAAAATGGAGAAAATTTTCGCCAAAATGTAATATAATTAGTCGAAAGTCTAAAAGTCAAAGGTCTAAAAGTCGAAATATTAGACTTTTACTCAATAAAAAAACCAAATTAAAAATTCCAAACTCCAAGTTTTAAATTTGGAATTTGGAATTTTTTTTATTGGAATTTTAAACAAAATAAACCTCAAAAAAATATAAACTAAAAATACTACCTTTGTCAAATGGAAGAACAATTAGTACGCATAAATAAATATTTGTCAGAATCCGGATTTTGCTCTCGTAGAGAAGCCGATCGACTATTGGAAGAAGGCAGAATCACCATCAACGGAAACTCTCCAGAATTAGGCACCAAAGTAGCTCCAGGAGACGAAGTTCGTGTGAATGGCGAATTGGTAACCAACGCGAATAAAAAACCTATTTATTTGTCATTTCACAAACCTGCAGGAATTGAGTGCACAACTAATTTAAACATTCCAGACAATATTGTAGATTACATCAATTATCCAGAACGTGTTTTTCCTATTGGAAGATTAGACAAAGCCAGTGAAGGATTAATATTTATGACCAATGATGGCGATATTGTAAACAAAATTTTACGCGCCAGAAACAACCACGAAAAAGAATATATAGTTACCGTTGATAAACCAATTACTGAAACGTTCATTAAGCAAATGAGTAATGGTTTGCCTATTTTAGACACGATTACCAAAAAATGTAAGGTAGAAAAAATGAGTCAGTTTGTATTTAAAATTGTTTTAACACAAGGTTTAAATAGACAAATTCGTCGTATGTGTGAATATTTAGATTACGAAGTGACTTCTTTGAAACGAATCCGAATTATCAATATCACTTTAGACGTTCCCGTAGGAAAATACCGACCACTAACAGATAAAGAAATCGTAGAATTAAATACACTGATTGAACCGTCGAGTAAAACAGAAGACGCAAGTATTTTGAGAGATAAGAAAACCAATTACGGAAGCCGAAATTACGATAAGCGAAATAGATAATTTTTTTAAGCGTTCCCTTTCAGGTCGTGTCTTCCGCTATATCTTTTTATTTTTTGTTACCTAAGAAAACCTTAAACAACGAAAAACAAAAAGAATGCCGCTACAACCACTAACGCAAATGCTGTTTTCATTAGAACAGATATTCCATTACGTAGTCGTCCATAACGTAACCATTTCCAATATCAATTACTTCTTCTTTTGAAATAACAAAACCCAATTTCTCATAGAAAAACTTAGCCGGATTGTATTTGTTTACATTTAAAAAGATGCCCTTCTGATTATTGCTTTTAGCGATTTTTACTATTTCATCAATCATACATTTTCCAAAACCTTTACCTTGCATTTCTGGTAACAAATAAATTTTATGTATTTTAGTTAATGGCTGACTCAGGTTTTCGAAGTTGCAATTTAATTCATAAGCAACAAATCCAATAACATTGGCATCTTCAAGCAGTAACTCAAAAACTTGACTATTATCCATTTGCTTTTCTAAATTGGCAATTGAATAAAACGTATCTAACATATAATCTAAATGTTCTCTTGATAAGATTTCATCATAAGTGTTTGGCCAAATTGTATACGCCAAATCCTTAATAATTAGCAATTGATTTTTTGTGATTTTTTCTAAGTGTATCATAATAATAAAAGGCGATTACAAAAAAATGCAATCACCTTCAGATCTATAATTTTAAAATTAAATGCTTTTCTTTATTATGCCTGACCAGTTGGCCCAAAATTTAGTGGAATAGGTGGATGCTCTTCCTCTTTTATTTGGCCGTGTGCATTTTCAAAACGATGAATATTTTCATTTAAAGCTTTTAAAAGCCTTTTAGCGTGTTGTGGTGTTAATATAATTCTAGATTTAACTTTTGCTTTTGGCACGCCTGGCATTAGAGCAATAAAATCCAATACAAATTCGGTATTCGAATGGTTTATTATGGCTAGATTGGAATAGATTCCTTCTGCTACTTTTTCGTCTAGTTCAATATTGATTTGACCTTCTTGGTTGTTGTTTTCCATTTTTATTGGGTGTTAGGTGTTGGGTAATGGATTATGAATAATTTCTTACTTTAGACTTTCGACTAATGCAATAATACAAAAACCTTTTGATTAAAAAAAAGGCCTAACAGAAAAAAATCTATTAGGCCTTTTTAGTATATTAAGAATAAGAATTAGTAATTAAATTCTTCTTTACCAGCCATTAATTCGGTGTATTCTTCTTTAGAACCTACAATTATGTGATCATAATCTCTCATACCTGTACCAGCAGGAATTCTGTGACCTACGATTACATTTTCTTTCAATCCTTCTAATGTATCAATTTTACCAGCAACAGCGGCTTCATTTAACACTTTAGTAGTTTCCTGGAACGATGCCGCAGAAATGAATGATTTTGTTTGTAACGATGCTCTAGTAATACCTTGTAAAACTGGTGTTGCTGTAGCCGTAATTACATCTCTTGCAGAAACTAAGTTTTTATCTTCACGTTTTAATAATGAATTTTCATCTCTTAATTCTCTTGGAGAAATAATTTGTCCTGGTTTTAAGCTTGAAGAATCACCCGCTTCTTCTACAACTTTCATTCCGTATAACTTATCGTTTTCTAGAATAAAGTCTGAAGTATGTGCTAATTGATCTTCTAAGAATAACGTATCTCCTGGATCTTGGATTCTTACTTTTCTCATCATTTGACGAATCACTACTTCAAAGTGTTTGTCATTAATTTTTACCCCTTGTAAACGGTACACCTCTTGAATTTCATTAACCAAGTACTGTTGTACAGCAGATGGTCCTTGAATTCTTAAAATATCTTCTGGAGTAATTGCTCCATCTGATAATGGTGTTCCGGCTCTTACAAAGTCGTTTTCTTGAACTAATATTTGAGCGGAAAGCTTTACTAAATATTTCTTAACATCTCCAAATTTAGATTCAATAGACAACTCACGGTTACCTCTTTTTACTTTTCCGAAAGTAACTACACCATCAATTTCAGTAACTACAGCAGGGTTTGAAGGATTACGAGCTTCTAACAACTCAGTAATTCTTGGTAAACCTCCTGTAATATCACTAGCTTTAGATGAACGACGAGGAATTTTAACAAGAATTTTTCCTGCTTTAATTTTCTCACCATCATCAACCATAAGGTGTGCCCCTACTGGTAAATTGTATGATCTAATTAATTCACCATCTTTACCATAAATGTGTAATGTTGGGATTAATTTTTTGTTACGTCCTTCAGAAATTACTTTTTCTTGGAAACCTGTTTGCTCATCAATTTCAACCATGAATGATTGTCCTTGTTCTAAATCTTCATAAGCAATTTTACCTGTAAATTCAGATACAATTACTCCATTATAAGGATCCCACTTACAGATTGTTGCTCCTTTTTCTACTTTATCTCCGTCTTTAACAAAAATAGTAGAACCATAAGGAATATTATGTGTACTTAATAAAATACCTGTATTAACATCAACTAATTTTAATTCGGTAGAACGAGAAATTACGATATCGATAGGTTTACCATCTGCATCTTCTCCTTTTACTGTTTTTAAATCTTCGATTTCTAATTTTCCAGCAAAACGAGCAGAAATTCCCGCCTCTTCAGAAATACCCCCTGCAACTCCTCCAACGTGGAACGTACGAAGTGTTAACTGTGTACCTGGCTCTCCAATTGACTGCGCAGCAATAACTCCGACAGCTTCACCTCTTTGTGCCATTTTACCAGTCGCTAAATTACGGCCATAACATTTTGTACAGATTCCTTTTTTAGCTTCACAAGTTAATGCCGAACGCACTTCAACTTTTTCAATTGGTGAGGCTTCAACAGCTTTAACAATTGCTTCTGTAATATGTTCTCCTGCATGAATTAAAACTTCAGAGTTAAATGGATTTACAACATCTTGTAAGGCCACACGTCCTAAGATTCTTTCTCCTAATGTTTCAACAATTTCTTCGTTTTTCTTTAAAGCAGAAACTTCTACACCTCTTAATGTTCCGCAGTCTACAGAATTGATAATAACATCTTGAGATACATCATGTAATCTACGAGTTAAATATCCTGCATCGGCAGTTTTAAGAGCCGTATCCGCTAATCCTTTACGTGCACCGTGAGTAGAAATGAAGTATTCTAAAATTGATAATCCTTCTTTAAAGTTAGAAAGAATTGGATTTTCAATAATTTCACCACCACCTGCAGTAGATTTTTTCGGCTTGGCCATTAATCCACGCATACCAGTTAACTGACGAATTTGTTCTTTTGAACCCCTTGCACCAGAGTCAAGCATCATATATACCGAGTTGAAACCTTGTTGGTCTTCACGGATATTTTTCATAGCTAATTCTGTTAATTGTGCGTTGGCAGACGTCCAAATATCAATTACCTGATTGTAACGCTCGTTATTTGTAATAAGTCCCATGTTATAGTTCATAGAAATACCCTCTACTTGTACACGAGCATCAGCAATTAATTGCGTTTTTTGTTCTGGAATACGAATATCACCTAAACTGAATGACAATCCACCTTTAAATGCGAATTTGTAACCCATATCTTTCATATCATCTAGGAAAGCTGCTGTAGTAGGCACATCCGTAACTGCTAAAATTTTACCAATAATATCTCTTAACGATTTTTTTGTTAAAACTTCATTTATATATCCTGCCGCTTCAGGTACTACTTCATTAAATAATACTCTACCTGCTGTAGTTTGAATAATTTGATTTACTAACTCTCCATTTTCGTTAAAATCTCTTGCTCTAATTTTCACTCTAGCATTTAATTCTAATCTTCCTTCGTTTAAAGCAATGTTTACTTCTTCCGCAGAATAGAAAGTTAATCCTTCTCCTAAAATAGCATGTTCAGGAGTTGATAAACGCTCTTTGGTCATGTAATACAGACCTAATACCATGTCTTGAGAAGGAACCGTGATAGGTGCTCCATTCGCAGGATTCAAAATATTGTGAGACGCTAACATTAATAATTGTGCTTCCAAAATTGCTTCTGGACCTAAAGGTAAGTGAACCGCCATCTGGTCACCATCGAAATCGGCGTTGAATGCCGTACAAACTAATGGGTGTAACTGGATTGCTTTTCCTTCAATTAACTTGGGTTGGAACGCTTGGATACCTAAACGGTGAAGTGTAGGCGCACGGTTTAGTAATACTGGATGTCCTTTGATAACATTTTCTAGGATATCCCATACTACTGGTTCTTTTTTGTCGATAATTTTCTTAGCCGACTTCACTGTTTTAACAATTCCTCTTTCGATTAACTTACGAATAACGAATGGTTTGTATAATTCAGCAGCCATGTCTTTTGGTAATCCACATTCGAACAATTTCATTTCTGGTCCAACAACAATTACGGAACGCGCAGAATAATCCACACGTTTTCCTAATAAGTTTTGACGGAAACGACCTTGTTTTCCTTTTAATGAATCGGATAAAGATTTTAATGGTCTGTTTGATTCTGTTTTAACTGCAGAAGCTTTTCTAGTATTATCGAAAAGTGAATCTACCGCTTCTTGTAACATACGTTTTTCATTACGTAAGATTACTTCAGGCGCTTTAATTTCCACTAATCTTTTTAAACGATTATTACGAATAATTACTCTTCTGTATAAATCATTTAAATCTGAAGTTGCGAAACGACCACCATCTAAAGGCACAAGAGGACGTAATTCTGGTGGAATAACTGGAATTACTTTTAAAATCATCCATTCTGGACGATTTTCTCTGTTTTTGTTAGATTCACGGAACGATTCAACAACATTTAATCTTTTTAATGCTTCTGTTTTTCTTTGTTTAGACGTTTCATTATTAGCTGCATGACGTAATTTGTATGATAATTCATCTAAATCTGTACGTGCTAATAAATCCATAATACATTCAGCACCCATTTTGGCGATAAATTTATTTGGATCGTTATCATCTAAATATTGGTTTTCCATTGGTAAAGTATCCACAATATTTAGATATTCTTCTTCTGTTAAGAAATCTAATCTGTTTAATTCTTCTCCTTCTGGACCTTTAGCAATACCTGCTTGGATTACTACGTATCTTTCGTAGTAAATAATCATATCTAATTTCTTAGAAG
>CAZQGY010000036.1:0-2839 GCA_964593435.1 uncultured Flavobacterium sp.
TAATTCCAACTGTTTAGCCGTCCAATTCTGTTCCGCGATTGCTTTCACGATTCCATTGTCCGGATTTCACTTCTTTATCGGCGTTATTTAATTTATTAAAAAGGGATAAAATCATTCCTAAAGCGTGTTCGCCAACAGCTGAAGCGTTTCCTTCAGGAGCGGCAATTAGTTTTATGTTTTTACTTTCGGCATACTCACAATCGATACTTTCTAAACCCGCCCCTACTCTTGCAATAAATTGTAAGTTTTTTGCTTTTTCAATAAAGGTTTTATCAATTTTAAATCGGCTTCTAATCACAATGCCGTGATAGTTTTCAATTTTACTTTCTACTGCTTCTTTGGTGGAAGTATAATCTGCTTCATTCTGAAAACCTTCCTTCTTTAATTGCTCCCAAAGCAACGGATGATTGGTATCAAGATGAAGAATTTTTATAGTAGAAATAGTTTGCATAGCATCGATTTTGAAAACGGAAAGTTAAGGATTTACAGAGAGATTCGCAATATAACATTTTTCATTACAACATTCTCTTAAAAAATTAAAGTATTATAATAAAAAACCTTATTTTTGAGTTAACTGATTTATATGAAACAAAAAATTACTTTTTTATTCCTTTTATTCCTCTCTACTGTTTTTGGACAAAAAACGGTTAATGATTCTATAGAGAAAAAAGATTTTGACAAATATGATTCATCACTTTTGAAGAAAATTCAACTTCCAGATTTACTCAACACAAAAGAAGATATTTATTTTAGACTTTCATTTAATGGATCCAAAATTGATATGTGGAAGGATTCAACAGACAACTTAAATGGGATACTAACTAAATATATTTATAGAAATAATATAAAAACCAATAAACGAGATACAATTTTCAATAAGTATCGAATAAATAATCCTAAAGAAATTTACAAATTAATTAACGAATCAAAGATTTTAGAAATCCCTTCAGAAAAACAAATAAAAAATTGGGAGAATGGAAAAGATGGAACTACTTATACTTTTGAATTTGCAAATAGACACAATTACCAAATCAAATCCTATTGGACACCTTCAGTACAAGACTCTAAAATAATTGAAGCTAAAAAAATTGTGGCTTTTTGTGAAAAAATTAATTTTATATCAAAAAATGATAGTTTACATCAGGAGTTTAACAATGGTTTGAAACCTGGATTTAGCTATACTACTAATGGATATTCCTCTTACTACAAAATGGCAAATTCATCAGTTTTCTTAGATTATTTAGGAAATTATAGACTACCATTTGGTTTTACATTTGGTTATTATGTAAACAAAACAAAGAAGAAAAACATAAATATCAGCACCCATTTTAATGTTAATAGCAACTTTAATAACAACTTACACTTTGATTATATAATTTCAAAAAGAAAGATTTTTGGAAATAACAAAACCTACTATGATTTTTTTAGACTGACTTATGAATACAATAGACTTGATTATATAAAAACATTTCCAAAATTTGAAAATTTGAAAATTAATTATAGTGGAACTTTTGATAAATATTTCAGTTTTGGAGTTGCTTATAATCAATTAAATACACAAAAAACATATGATGGCTTAAGCTTGTTATTTAGTAAAAGATTTGGATCTATTAATTTAGAACCGTATTATGAAATATCCTTTTTTGAAAATAAAATTACAAATTACAAAATAGGAATTGATAAATCATTTAGAATAAATACAAACGCAAAATCATTTAGAATTTATGCCAATTTATTTTACGAGAAGACTTTCGATTTTAAAAGTTTGAATTTTTCATTGTATATTCCGATAAAAGATTGGATTATCAATTAAACCAATTGTTCGTAATTAGCATATACTTCTTTTATTTGATTGAAAATATCAAATAATTCGTTGTGTCCGTCGGTGGTAACTAAGCGCTGTTTGTATTGTTTGAAATCTTGAATACCTTTGAAGTAATTGGTATAATGACGACGCATTTCTACGATTCCCACCCGTTCGCCTTTCCATTCCATGGACCAGATTAAGTGATTTTGAGCAGCTTCTACTCTATCTGCTACAGTTGGTGGGGCTAATTTTTCGCCCGTTTTGAAAAAATGTTTGATTTCGTTAAAAATCCAAGGGTATCCAATGGCCGCACGACCAATCATCATGCCGTCTAAACCAAATTTATTTTTATATTCTAACGCTTTTTCTGGAGAATCGATATCGCCATTTCCGAAGATAGGCATAGAAATTCGAGGATTGTTTTTGATACGTTCAATATGTGTCCAATCGGAGTGGCCTTTATACATTTGCGCGCGGGTTCTGGCGTGAACGGTTAAGGCTTGTACACCAATATCTTGCAAACGTTCGGCTACTTCATCAATATTTATTGAACTTTCGTCCCAACCCAAACGGGTTTTTACAGTTACAGGTAAATGTGTTGATTTAATAACCGCTTTGGTTAATCGTACCATTAAGTCGATGTCTTTTAAAACACCAGCGCCAGCACCTTTACACACTACTTTTTTAACAGGGCAACCAAAATTAATATCTACCAAATCTGGTTGAACCGTTTCTACAATCTTTGCAGAAAGTGCCATTGCTTCCTCATCGCCACCAAATATTTGAATGCCAACTGGTCGTTCGTAATCGAAAATATCGAGTTTCATTCTGCTTTTCATAGCATCACGAATTAAACCTTCAGAAGAAATAAATTCAGAATACATTAAATCTGCTCCGTGCATTTTGCACAAACGGCGAAATGGCGGATCGCTTACATCTTCCATAGGGGCAAGAAGCAAGGGATAATCGGGCAAAATTATGTTTCCTATTTTTGGCATAGTACAATTTTGTGCAAAGATAAGTAAAGTTTAT
>CAZQGY010000036.1:2849-17113 GCA_964593435.1 uncultured Flavobacterium sp.
AGATCGGAAGAGCGGCGTGTAGGGGAAGAGTGTAGATCCCGGTGGTCGGCGTAGCACTAAAAAGTGCAAAGATAAGTAAAGTTTATGAATTTGATGGGTACACAGATTCAACTGATTTTACGGTTTATCGTTGAAAGTTATTTTGAAAACAGTTGTTGTGTTTTAGCCCCGATAGGAGCGGCATGTTTTTCTTTTGTTGCCTACGAGTACCTCAGGCAAGAGAAGAAAAAATATAGCGGATAGCGGGACCGAACGTCTTCTGGAAATAAGGGTTTTGCTCCTAAAAATTATTTAGGCTTTAACCAACTTTTTGGATTTAAAACCGTTGTATTTTGATTGATTACAAATTTTAATACCGAATTTCCTTTGGCATTTGTTTTAATTTTGCCCAACGTTTGTTTTGCCGAAACTTTGTTCCCTACAGAAACCGAAACGCTACTTAAATTACTGTATGCGGTAAAGAAATCTCCGTGACGCACCAGTACCGTATAAGTATTTGTAGTTTGAGACACTTGCACGCCAGAAACTTCGCCAGCAAAAACGGCACGTGCCGAAGAACCAGAATCGGTAGTGATGTCGATTCCACTATTATGAATCACAATATTGCTATAATCTGGATGTGGCTGATCTCCGTATCCAGTGGAAATATATCCTTTTTCTGTTGGCCAAGGCAATTGCCCTTTGTTGGCTTTAAAACTGTCTGACGATAATTTTCCTTCAGGTGTTAATTCGATTTTTGTAGAAGAAACCGGTGCTGTTTTCACAGGCGAGGTATTCCCTGAAGCAGTTGCTGCAGCTTTTTTCTTAGCGGCATTTTTTTTGTTTTCAGCAGCAATCGCATCGTTAATCATTTTCTTGATTTTTTTATCGATGGATTTTCTTTCTTTATCCATTTTAGCGATATCGGCTGCGATTTTTTTCTTATCTTTTTGTATAAGTTTTGCCGTTGCTACTTTTTCTTGTTTTAGTTTTTCGTGTTCGGCTTTGATTTTTGTTTTTTCTACAATAACTACTTCTTTTTCTTTTTTGTTGGTTTGCAGTTCGCTAACAGCTACTCCTAATCTGGCTTGTTTCACTTTAATTTCTTCTGCTTGACGTTTTCTGTAGCCTGCATATTGTTTCATATATTGTACTCGCTTGTAAGCTTGTAAAAAACTAGTAGAAGACAACACAAACATAAATCGGCTTTGTTCAGATCGGCTTTTGTAGGATTTCACAATCATTTTAGCGTAATCTTCTTTCATTATTTTTAAATCTTTATTTAACTTATTTATTTCTAATTGAGTTAAATAAATATTGTCGTCTAAAATTCGTGCTTGTTTAGCAATTGTAGAAATGATTTTTTCGGAAATTTTAATTTGGGCATCTTGTCCCGCAATTTCTTTCAAAACAGATTTTTCTTTTTTCTTTTCGTTCTGAAGTTTGGTTTTGGCTTCAGACAATTCTCTTTGTAATTGTTCTTTTCTTTGTTCTAATTTTTCTTTCTCATCAATTTGTGCTGTTGCAGAAAAAGTAAAAAATAGTACGAATAGGGATAAAAGAAATTTGTTCATGCTTGAAATTTTTTACGAAATTAATCTATTTTTATTTGAGAATAACCATCTGGAATAGAATATGGAAACGATAATGATTCATTAAACGTAATTTTTTTATATTCTACATTAATTTTTACTTGATTTTGTTGATTGGCAATAATAGTAACGCCTGTTGGCAAAAATATATTGTCTTGATTTGTAAAAGAAGGATAAGTAACCAAAACGTTTCTATTTTTTGAAATTTGGTTGATAAATTGCTCTTTTAACAAATAATTCGCGGTTTCAAAACGAAATAATTTTTCAATATCTGCTTGTTTTTTAGATTTTAATTGGAACAAATTAGCTACTATTTCTGCGATAAAAACTTCTTTGGTTAAATCGTCAATAGGCCGTCCTAACAACAAATTCTGTACTTTTTGAAAATCTAAATCGGTTCCTATCATTTTAGTTAAAATAGAATAATTGCCATCAAAATAGGTGCTATTTGCTTTTTCATAATAACTTACTCGAGTAGGCGTAATTAGTGCTTTTGCCATTGGAATACCGAAAAATTTTAAATTAATCCAAATCACTTCATCTTTCTTCATTCTAATATCGGCACTAATGGAAATAGCTTGTTTTTGATCTTCATAATCCGCAGCAGAACGAATAGAAACGGTCTGAAAATCTACTTTATTTTCATAATGTTTCTCAATAATTTCTTTAGCCATATTATCCACAACTACTTCTTTAGAAACGGATTGTTCTACGACTGTTTTTTTCGTTTTGCACGAAGCAATAACGACTACTAATAAAAGGAATGTGAAAAGTTTTTTCATATTATTTTTTAGAAATTACATCTAATCTTTTTTGATAGGTTTGTTTCATTTTTAAATCCGATAAACCGTCGGCACAAAATATAAATTGTTTGCAAAATCCGGCTTCTAAATTTGGATCATCAATAACATAATCAATTCCCATTTCTAAAAAATCTTTTGCTTTTTTATAATTTTTTAAGTTGTTGTTTCCTTTTCCAGCGTAATAATACAAATTGGCTTTTGTTGGAAATAAGTCAATATATTCCTCTGATTTTTTTCCCATTTTTTCAAATTCCTTATTGAAATCGTAAATATTTAGAAGTAAATCAATAGCTTCAATGTCATTCTCTTTTGATTGTTCCATGTATTTTTGAGCCAAATCAAAATTATTTTTATTGTAAAAAAACTTTCCTAATTCTTTATGAACATCCATTCCAACAGTGTTGTCAAAGAAAGTTAATGTATTATCAATTTCGGTTAGTAATTGCGGATTTTTTGTAGCAAAAATTAAATATTCATTTAAAACGCGTTGCTTAATTTTAAAATCAATTTTACTGCTTTTTACAACTCTTTTGTAAGAATCTGTAGCCTTTGAAATATCATTCGCTTGAATATGAAATTTGACCAAACTAACGTGTGCTAAATCAGAATTTGGCAGCTCTTTTTCTAACAACAAAGCCGTTTCAAATGCTTTATCATCTTGATTGTTTACAGAATACGCATAAATTAAATCGATATAATTTTGTTCTGCTTTAGGGTTGCTTTTTATGGCTTCAACTAAATCGTTGATATTTGGCTTGTTGCCTTTCGACATATTTTGAAGTTGCAATTGATACATTTCAATTGTTTTAGATAATGTACCTTTACTTTCAATGTCGTCAATTGCTGTTTTTGCCTTATCAAATTGTTGTGTGGTCATATATAACGACACCAAATCTTCTTTCATATTTACATCGAAAGTGACTAATTTTTCAACTATGACTATTGCTTTTTCATACGCTTTGGTTTGGTAGTGTACATCGTATAAACCATTCCAATACCAACGTTGTTTGGGCTCTAAATCGACTGCTTTTTGAAACGCATTTTCTGCTTCTATATACTTTTTTTGAGCTAAATAATTTACACCCAACTGGTAATGAATTTCTGGGTTTACAGGTTCTTTTAGCAAACATTTTTGTAAGGCTATAATAGCTTTGTCGTAATTTTCTATAGCTTTTTCTTTTAAAGCATCAAAAAAATTAGTTTCAAATTCATTTTCCGCAGTTGCAACTTCTTCTGGATTTATTTGTCCGAAAGAAATTTGAAAAAGAAAAAGAAATGCTATTATTTTATACATATTTTGTTGTTAAATAAAAGTATTGCAAAAATTATTCCATTGTTGAATAGTCACCTAAGTTTACGCTCGTAAACTCGCCATTATAATTTACGTGATTTCCAATCATAGCATTATCTAATTTTGCATTTTTAATATGTGAATGCGTTTGAATTAAGCTATTTTGAATCTTACTATTTTGAACATGTGACCCTTTTCCGATAGAAACATTTGGTCCGATTATGGAATCAATAAGTTGCACTCCTTCGCCAATAAAACAAGGTGGAATGATTTGTGAATTATCTAAACGCACATCATTAGCCACTAAATCTTCGCCATCTAGATGTAAAAATCCTAACATTCTGTTGTTGGTATCCACGGTAACATCTTTATTTCCGCAATCCATCCATTCGTCTACTTTTCCAGGGACGAATTTCATACCTTTTGCCATCATTTGTTTGATTCCGTCATTAATTTGGTATTCGCCACCGTGAATAATGTTGTTATCCAAAACCGCTTGTAATTCGTTTTTTAATACCGCTACGTCTTTAAAGAAATAAATTCCGATAACGGCTAAATCAGACACAAATTCTTTAGGTTTTTCTACTAACTCAATAATTTCATTAGCTTCATTTAAGTTAATTACACCAAATGCTTCTGGTTGATCGACTTGTTTTACCCATATTACGCTATCAGCAGTGGCGTCCAATTCAAAATCGGCACGAATTAACGTATCTGCATAAGCTATAACTGCTGGTCCGGATAATGAATCCTTCGCACACATGATGGCATGACCCGTTCCTAAAGCTTCATTTTGGTAATAAATGGTTCCTTTTGCACCAATTTTTGTAGCAATCGCAAGTAAATCTTTTTCTACTGTTTCACCAAAACTTTCGTGAATGATAAACGCTACTTCATCAATTGGTTGATTAATTACTTTAGCAATATCTTCTACTAAACGGTGTACAATTGGTTTTCCTGCAATTGGAATTAATGGTTTAGGAATGGTTAATGTGTGTGGGCGAAGACGTGAACCACGACCAGCCATTGGTACTATTATTTTCATATTATATTGAAAGATTGAAAGATTAAAATATTTAAAAATTCAATTTCGAAATCTTTAAATTATTAAATCTTTAAATTATTATTTTTTATTTTACTCCCGTACTACCAAATCCACCTTCTCCGCGAGACGTTTCGGTTAATTCTATGGTTTCTTGCCATTCGGCGCGTTCGTGTTTGGCGATGATTAGTTGCGCGATGCGTTCTCCGTTTTCAATTACAAAATCTTCATTGGATAAATTTACTAAAATCACACCAATTTCACCACGATAATCGGCATCGACTGTTCCAGGTGAATTCAAAACAGTAATCCCATTTTTAAAAGCCAAACCACTTCTTGGTCGAACTTGCGCTTCATAACCAATTGGTAATTCAATAAAAAGCCCCGTTTTTACTAACGTTCTTTCTAAAGGTTTTAAGATTATTGATTCGGTTAAATTAGCTCGTAAATCCATTCCTGCAGAAGCATTCGTTTCATAATTTGGTAATGGATGTTGCGATTTATTTATAATTTTTATTTGCATTGTTTTGTTTTTTTTCCGCAAAGTCGCAAAATTATTTCGCAAAGTTCGCAAGGTTTTATTTATTTTAAGACCGTAAAGTCTGTTTATTTTCGTTTTATTATTTTTAAAATTACTTCTTTTTCATTTTTGTAAATATAATAACTAAAGCCAATGATTGCAAGTATTCCAAAAACAAACGTTTCCCTTAATTCTTGAACATAAAATGAAATACAAGCTAAAGTTATGGACGCAAAAAGATAGGTTAAGATCTTTTTCATTTCAAATGGAATTGGGTATTTTTCTTTTCCTAAATAATACGAAATCACCATCATACTGCCGTAAGCACAAATTGTTGCAATCGCTGAACCTATGTAACTCATATCGAATTTTACAATTAAAATATAATTCATACTTAACGTAATTAGAGCACCAATTGCTGAAATGTAGGCTCCAATTATTGTTTTATCAATTAATTTATACCAAACAGATAAACTCGTATAAATCCCTAAAAAGAAATTCGCGATTATGATTAAAGGCACTATTGTCATTGCCTCCCAATATTCTTCTTGTCGTACTAAAAAGAATTTTATTACATCTGCAAAAACAACTACAACTAATAAAATTAACGACCCTAAGATGACAAAATACTTTGTAATGGTTGCGTACGTTTGAGGCGCATTGGCATTTCCAGCTTGACTGAAGAAAAACGGTTCAATACCCAAAGTATATGCAGTACGAAACAAAACCATAAATAAACCAATTTTATAACAAGCCGAATAGGCTCCAACAGCTGCTTTAGCAATTGTAGGATCTAACCATTCTGACAATAAAATTTTATCTAAATGTTCGTTGATTCCAAAAGCCAAACCTGCAAATAGTATTGGCCAACCATAATGAAGCATTTTTTTCCATAAATCGGTATTGAAAAACCAATTGGGTTTAAAATAATGCGGCATAAACAAGACAAAAGTAAACAAACTCGCCATTAAATTTGACAAGAAAACATACCCAATTTGATAGTCTTCCACATAAAAAGAACTCCAAAAACCTTGTGGATTGGCTTGTGCTAATTTGGGTAATATTGCCAACAGAAATACGTTTAAGAGCAGATAGATTACAACATTAGAAATTTTTAATACAGAATATCTAATGGGTCTTTGATCTGCGCGAAGCTTAGAAAACGGAATAATTACAAGCGCATCGAAAGCTAAAATCCAAATGGCGTAGTTTATATATTCTTTATCTATATTTAAAAAACCAGCAAGTGTTTTCTGAAATAAAAGGGCAATACACAAAAACAAAATGGTGCTCCAAAAAATAGAAACTGTAGCCGTACTAACGACTTCTTTTTTATGTTGTTGCGAAATTTCGCTGGTGCTTGTGTCTTCTTTATGATAAAATCTAAAAAAAGCCGTTTCCATTCCATAAGATAAAATAACATTGAAAAAAATCATATAGGCTAACAAAATTGTTATTTCACCATATGCGATTTTTGGCATTAAATCTGTGTGCAATCCCACCAATAAAAAACTCATCACACGGGGTAAAACCGTTGCAATGCCATAAATTAGGGTTTGTTTTAAAAGGCTTCTTTTTGAGCTCAATTTATTTTATTTTAAAGAACAAAAATAGTTAATTATTTATTGGTTTTGCAGAAGGATAGGCTAACATTGGTAATTCTTTTACATCCTCAATAATAATGGTGCTTTTCTTACTATTAATTTTTAAGAAAACCTTTGCTTGATTGGGTTTTAAATTTGTTTTTAATGTAGGTGTTGGAATCGTTTCAGACTCATTATCAAATGTTTTAATTGACGCTTGATAGGATAAATCATTTAATTTTGTGATATTTCCTTCACGTTCTTGAAATTGAATTTTTATAATTTCTGTGTTTTTTGGTACCGGTTTTTGTAATGTAATAGTTAAAATAGTTCCGCCTCCAGCACCTTTTACGCCGCCAACCCAATTTTGATACGTAATTTTTTCAAAATAGTGTTTGGTTTCTTGATGCACTTTATTAGAAGAACAAGAAACTAAATTCAAAAACGCTATTGCGAGAAGTCCAATTATTTTCATTTTTTTAATTCAATATTTTAACAAAATGGAATCCTTTTGGTTGAAATCCGTGATTGATATAAAATTTTCCAGCGGTAAAATTGGTTGTAAAGGCGTCTAAAACAATCTGATTTGCACCTTCTTTTTCTGCGATTTTATGTACTTCTTTAATTAAAATATCACCAATTTTTTGCCCTCTAAAATCTTCATCAACCACAAAACTATCAATTTCTATGTATTTCCCAGACCATAATTTTGTTCCAATCCAAACACCTGTTAGAGCGATTGTTTTGTTATTTTTAGTAACAATAACTTGTTGGTAGTTGGCTTTAAGCATTTCATCTAAAAGCGTGCCATATTTTTCAACGGTAAAATCAGGATATAATTGTTTTACGATATCCAAATGGGTTAACATTTCGGCTTTTTGAGTTAAAATACGAATTTCCATTATTTTTTATCTACTAAATTTTCATTAAATAAATCCAAAATTCTTCGGTATTCATCTACCCAAGAATAGGTTTTTTGAAATCCGTGCGCTTCTACAGGAAAAACGGCTAAATCCCAATCTTTTTTTCCAAGTTCAATAAAACGTTGTGTCATTCTAACAATATCTTGAAATTGTACGTTATCATCAACCATTCCGTGAAGCATTAACAACTTATCTTGTAAATTATCCGCAAAATAAATTGGCGAACTTTTTTTGAAAGCTTCTGGATCAGTTTCAGGAAAATTTAAAATATTTGCGGTATATCCTTGGTTATAATGCGCCCAATCTGTAACCGAACGCAATGCTGCACCTGCTTTAAATTCACCTGGTTTCGTTAATAATCCCATAAGCGTTATAAATCCGCCATAAGATCCGCCATAAATTCCAACTTTATTTGCATTGATACCTAAATTTTCAACTAAATATTTTTTCCCATCTAATTGATCTGATAAATCTTTTCCTCCCATATGACGGTAAATTCCGGTTCTGAAATCGCGTCCGTAACCATCACTTGCACGGTAATCTATATCTAAAACCGTGTAGCCTAAATCGGTTAACAAATTATGAAACATATATTCTCTATGATATGTACTCCAATACTTGTGTGCATTTTGCAAATATCCTGCACCATGAACAAATATAACAGCGGCTTTATTTTTATTTTCTGATTTTGGCTGATACATTCTGGCGAAAACATCAGTTCCATCTGTTGCTTTAAAAGAAATGACTTCAGGCTTTTTCCAATTGTAATTATTGAAAGCAGTAGAAGTTGAAACCGTAATTTGCTTTAATATTGGATTAGATTTGTTTTCTGCAAGATATATTTCCCAAGGTTTGTTGCTAAATGAATATCGTATAGCCAATTGGGTTTCATCTGGTGATAATTCCACTTCATAAGCGCCATCACCAATAAGAATAGGTGTTTTTTTACCTGAAGAAATATCTAATTTATAAAACGAACGATTTCCAGGATGCGTTTCGGTAGTTGTAATATAAAAAGAATTAGATAATTTTGATAAAACTACATCGCGAACTTCCCATTTTCCAGTGGTCAGTTGTATTTTCTTTTTTGTTTCCAAATTGAAAGTATACAAATGAGAAAAACCCGTTGCTTCTGATTGAAAATATATTGTTTTATTATCGGCTAAAAACCCTAACGTTCCATTACTAAAATTATAACCTGGAATTCCTGGTCCACCTATCCAAGCTTCATCGTGTTGGTAATCTAATTCAAAAACTGTTGCGTCATTAAGGTTTAATTGAAGAATCCAACGGTCTTTATTATCTAAACTTCTGGCTTCAAAAACTGCTAAATTCCCCAATGCATTATATATTGGCGCTTGTATCGTAATTGCTTTTTCAACTTGTTCTAAATTTTTTAAATTATCGTATTCTTGATAATATTTTGGATAGGTTTTTATCCCTGTTAAATTTGAAAATGAAATTGACATTACCGTATCTTTCTCAATTTGATACAAATACATTTTATGTTTGCTATTGTTATTTATAGACACTTTTTCACGTGCCGATTTGTTTTTAGTATATCCATCACTTGTAATGAAGTTTTCAACTTTTGTATCTTTTGTAGTTGGATATTCCGATATTGTATACGTAACAAATTTTCCATTTGGGTTAATTTTTATAGCTTCTAAAGTAGTTGTACCATATAAAATCTCCGAAGAAAATTTAAGTTTGTTTTCTGCGGCACGTTTTTTATTCCATTCTGATTTGGCTTTTTCCTCATTTACAAATTGAAATAATTCTTTTTGTTGATCATTTAGAAAAGAAGTTTTATTGGTTTCTGAAGAAGCTGTTCCAGATTTAAAATTTGTAAGTTGAAGTAATTGAAAATTCTTTACATTTAATTGATAGAGATTTTTATTTTGTTGAAAATAAATTATATCGGGGTTACTGCTTCTTTGAACCGCATTGATAGTTGAATTTGTTTGATAAATTATCTTGTTTTCTTTCGTTTTTTTATGATATGAAAATAGTGCTCCTTGATTGATGTAATATACTACATCAAATTTTTCTTGCTCTTGATATGGAATATTCGAAAAATTAAAGGCCACTTTTGGTACTAATTTTGGTTGAGAAAAACCTTTCTGCCAATAATATGTTTTATCACCAATTTCATTGTTTGGATTCCACTCAAAATAAATAGTTTTTCCATCTACCGACCAACGGTGATTGGAAGGCTGATGACCAATAAATTCATTACCTTTCATTATTTCTTCTAATTGAAGATTTTGTGAAATTATAAGAGAACTAAACAGTAAAAAAAGCGCAGTAAAAATATTTTTCATATCAAATCGGTTTATACAAATATATAATTTTTTTCGCCACGGATTAAATGAAAAATTAATTTAGCAATTGGTATAAATAAAAAAAGTCCCAATACATTGGGACTTTAAGAAGTTATAAAACAGTAAATAAATTAATTATTTAATGCTTCCGCACCACCCACAATTTCTAAGATTTCTCCAGTAATTGCAGCCTGACGTGCTTTATTATATGTTAATTTCAATTGATTTCTTAAATCAGTTGCGTTATCTGTTGCTTTGTGCATTGCTGTCATACGTGCTCCATGCTCTGCAGCAAATGAATCTCTAACCGCTTTATACAATTGAGTTTTTAACGATTTTGGTATTAATTCTAATACAATTTCTTCTTTTGAAGGTTCAAAAATGTAATCAGATGAAATAGCAGCACCGCCTTTAATTGGTGCTAATGGTAAAAATTGTTCGTTTACAACATTTTGTGTAGCTGCATTCACGAACTGATTGTAAACCAATTCTACTTTATCATATTCACCATCTAAAAATAAATGCGTTAATGCCTGTGCGATTTCAGCTGTATTATCGAAAGTTAAATCGTCAAAAATATCACTTCTGTTAGCTATTACATAGTTTGTTTTGTGTAACCCATCATTTGCTTTTTTACCAATGGCAAAAATACCAACATTATCGTGACCGTATTTTTCAGTTAAAATTTTAACTTGTTTTAATACATTTGAATTTAAAGCACCACATAATCCTCTGTTAGAAGTAATAGCAACAACTAATACTTTTTTCACTTCTCTTTGCGTAGTATAATTTGCCGCAACATCGCCTTCTAAAGAAGCACTTAAACTTTGAATTAACTCGGTTAATTTTTCAGAATAAGGTCGCATTGCAGTAATAGCATCTTGTGCTTTTTTTAATTTAGCAGCCGAAACCATTTTCATAGCAGAAGTGATTTGCATCGTGGACGATACAGATACAATTCTATTACGTATTTCTTTTAAATTTGCCATCTTGTCTGGTTATTGGGTGTTGGGTTTATGGTGTTGGGTATCCGTATTACCAAATACCCAAGACCTTTTCCCTTATACCTAATTATTAGTATTTTGCAGAAATTTCTTTTGCAGCAGCTTCAAGTACATTTGTGATGTTATCATCAAATTTACCCGCTTTTAATGCATCTAAAACGTCTTTATGTTTTAAGCTTAAGAATTGTAAATAATCTTTTTCAAATTCTTTTACTTTATTTACAGGAACATTTCTTAATAAGTTTTTCGTTCCGGCATAAATAATTGCTACTTGATTTTCAACAGCAAACGGATCATTTAAACCTTGTTTTAAGATTTCCACGTTACGTTTACCTTTTTCAATTACATTTAAAGTAACGGCATCTAAGTCAGATCCAAATTTCGCGAAAGCTTCTAATTCACGGAATTGTGCTTGGTCTAGTTTTAAAGTACCCGATACTTTTTTCATTGATTTAATTTGTGCATTACCTCCAACACGAGATACAGAAATACCTACGTTAATTGCAGGACGAACCCCAGAATTGAATAAATCTCCATCTAAGAAAATTTGTCCATCCGTAATCGAAATTACGTTTGTTGGGATATATGCAGAAACGTCACCCGCTTGTGTTTCGATAATTGGTAACGCTGTTAATGAACCACCACCTTTTACAATTCCTTTTAAAGAATCTGGTAAATCATTCATATTTTTAGCAATTTCGTCATCGTTAATTACTTTACAAGCTCTTTCTAATAAGCGAGAGTGTAAGTAGAAAACGTCTCCTGGATACGCTTCACGTCCTGGAGGTCTTCTTAATAATAAAGATACTTCACGGTATGCAACGGCTTGCTTAGATAAATCATCATAGATAATTAAAGCAGGACGACCTGAATCACGGAAGTACTCACCAATTGCAGCACCTGCCATAGGAGCATATACTTGCATTGGCGCTGGATCAGAAGCATTTGCAGCTACAATAACGGTATAAGCCATTGCGCCTTTTTCTTCTAATGTTTTTGCGATTGATGCAACAGTAGACGCTTTTTGTCCGATTGCAACATATATACAGAATACAGGTTGACCCGCATCGTAAAATTCTTTTTGATTTAAAATGGTATCTAAACAAACTGAAGATTTACCAGTTTGACGGTCACCAATAACTAACTCACGTTGTCCACGTCCAACTGGAATCATTGCATCGATAGCTTTGATACCTGTTTGTAATGGTTCCGTTACCGGTTGACGGAAAATAACTCCAGGTGCTTTACGCTCTAAAGGCATTTCGTATAATTCGCCACCGATTGGTCCTTTACCATCAATTGGGTTACCTAATGTATCCACCACACGGCCAACCATTTGTTCACCAACTTTTAAAGACGCAATTCTGTTAGTTCTTTTTACGTTAGAACCTTCTTTAATTCCAGTTGATGGTCCTAATAAAACCACACCAACATTGTCTTCTTCTAAGTTCAATACGATCGCTTCTAATCCGTTATCGAATTGTACTAACTCACCGTACTGCGCATTTGATAAACCATATACACGAGCAATACCATCACCAACTTGTAGTACAGTACCTACTTCTTCTAACGTAGCGCCAGATTGAAAATCTGATAATTGTTTCTTTAATATTGCTGAAATTTCAGCTGGTTTAATTTCTGCCATTTTATATATATTTAATGGTATTTATTTAATATGTAAATTCTCTTTTTAACTGTTGTAATTTGTTTGCAACAGATGCATTATATTGTTTGTCTCCAATTCTTAAAACAAAACCTCCAATAATAGAAGGATCTACTACGTTGGTAATAGAAATTGTGTTAGAAGAAAATTCTTTCAACTTATTAGTTACCTGCACTTCTAATTCGGCAGTTAACGGAACAGCTGTAGTAACAACTGCTTGCTCAATACCGCTTGCCATATCAAATAATGTATTGAATTGAAAAGTAATTGCAGACAAAATTTCAAATCTTTTATTTGCTACTAACAATTGAAACAAACCTTTAGTTTCTGCTTGTAAAGATGGAAATATTTCCGTTAATGCATTCATTTTTATCGTTCCATTTACAATAGGATTTGATAAAAAATCGTGTAACTCATTATTTTCTTTAATGGCAGCACCAATAGTTTTCATATCGTTATTTACAGCTAAAGCGTTATTGCTTTCTGTAGCGATATCTATAATTGCTTTTGCGTATCTAATCGCAGCTCTTGACATAACTTTGGATTAGTTTAATTTAACATCAGCTAACATTTTCTCAACCAATTTAGTTTGAGATTCTTTGTTAGATAATTCTTCTTTTAATAATTTTTCAGCGATTTCTAAAGACAATGAAGATACTTGATTTTTGATTTCAGCAACTGCATTATTTTTTTCGCTTTCGATTGTAGCTTTTGCTTGTTCAATCATTTTTGCGCCTTGAGATTGTGCTTCAGATTTGGCATCAGCAATCATTTTTTCTTTGATAGCAGTTGCTTCTTTAATCATTGTATCTCTTTCAGCACGGGCTTCATCTAATAATTTTTGGTTATCCGATTTTAAAGCCATCATTTCTTTTTTTGCATTTTCTGCCGAAAGAATAGCTTCTTTAATACCTTCTTCACGTTCGTTTACTGCATCTAAGATAGGTTTCCAAGCAAACTTTTTAAGTAAAAGGATTAACCCTACGAATAAAACCGTTTGCAAGATAAATAAACCAAATGAAAATTGACCTAATAATTCTTCCATTATATATATTGTTTAATTTTGATTTTCAATGTAAACAATTGTTGCAACCAACCGTTACAACAATTGTTTGTTTTAATTATTTTACTGCGAATAACGCTGCAAAACCAATTCCTTCAATTAACGCTGCTGCAATAAGCATAGCCGTTTGAATTTTTCCAGACGCTTCTGGTTGACGAGCAATAGCATCCATTGCTGATCCACCAATTCTACCGATACCTAAACCAGCACCGATAACGATTAATCCAGCTCCTACAAGGTTAAGAGTTCCTTCCATAATGTATATATATTTAATTAAACATTCAATTTATTAATGATGCGCTTCCTCATCATGGTGATGTTCTTCTTTAGCAGCTCCAAAATATAAAGCCGTTAACATCGTAAAAATATAAGCTTGTAATAAAGCTACTAAAATTTCTAATATGGATAATACAAAAGCCAACACAAATGATAACGGACTTCCGATTGGACTACTAAACGTATACATTAACGCAATGA
>CAZQGY010000037.1:0-16657 GCA_964593435.1 uncultured Flavobacterium sp.
AGAGAAGAGAGAAAAGGAACTCGCGATTTTTCATCTACAGAAGTAGCAAAAAGAAATTATATTTTTTCTATAATAAAATCAAATTTCGAACAATTTGGTTTTCAACCTATTGAAACCCCTTCTTTTGAAAATTCGGATACTTTAATGGGAAAATATGGTGAGGAAGGCGATAGATTGATTTTTAAAATATTGAACTCGGGAGAGTATTTAGATAAAGTTTCAGTAGAAGATTTATCTGTAAAAAACACGAAAAAAATTACAGTTCAAATCTCAGAAAAAGCATTGCGTTATGACTTAACCGTGCCTTTCGCTCGTTATGTAGTACAGCATCAAAACGAATTAGAGTTTCCGTTTAAGCGATATCAAATCCAACCCGTTTGGCGTGCGGATAGACCACAAAAAGGACGTTTTAGAGAGTTTTTTCAATGTGATGCCGATGTAGTGGGAAGTAATTCGCTTTGGCAAGAAGTAGAATTTGTTCAATTATATGATACCATTTTTACAGCTTTAGGTTTAAAAGGCGTACACATTAAAATTAATAACCGTAAAATATTATCTGGAATTGCTGAAGTGATTGGCGCTTCAGATAAATTAATAGATTTTACCGTAGCATTAGATAAATTAGATAAAATTGGCGAAGACGGTGTGAAAAAAGAAATGCTTGAAAAAGGAATTTCTGAAGCAGCCATTGAAAAAGTACAGCCGCTTTTCAATTTTACAGGAACCATTCCAGAAAAAATTGAAAAATTAGCCACGCTTTTAGCATGTTCAATTGAAGGTTTAAAAGGCGTTGAAGAATTAAAATTTATTTGCAATGCTATACATGAATTAGGTTTGCAATCGGCAAATTTAGATTTTGATGTTACGTTAGCTCGGGGCTTAAATTACTATACAGGTGCCATTTACGAAGTAGGCGCTCCAACTGGTGTAGCCATGGGTTCTATTGGTGGCGGTGGTCGTTATGATGATTTAACAGGTATTTTCGGATTAAAAAATATGAGCGGTGTTGGAATTTCATTTGGATTAGATCGAATTTATTTGGTTTTAGAAGAATTAGGTTTATTTCCAGAAACAGTAACTACCACTTCAAAAGCGTTATTTATAAATTTTGGTGAAGCTGAAACGTTATTTTCATTAAAAGCCATTTCGCAATTACGACAAAATAATATTAAGGTAGAAATGTATCCAGATGCGGCTAAAATGGCAAAACAATTTCAGTTTGCTGAGAAAAAAGGGATTCAATTTGCAGTTTTAGTAGGTGAAGAAGAAATCAAGCAAAATCAATATAAAATTAAAGATTTGATTTCGGGAGCACAAGAAACGGTTTCATTAGACCAATTAATAGAAAAATTAAAATAAGATGTTACGCATTGATACACAGAGAAATACTATAAAGATTCACAAAATTATTTTTTGTATTCTGTGTAACTCTTCGATACCAATGCGATACTCTCTGTAAATACATGAAAAAATACATTCAAGAATTCAAATACAATTTCAATTTAGCTTTACCTGTTATTTTGGGAATGGTCGGTCATACGTTAGTTGGAGTAGTAGATAATATTTTTGTAGGACAATTGGGTTCTACAGAATTAGCGGCGGTTTCTTTAGGAAATAGTTTCGTGTTTATTGGAATGTCTATTGGAATTGGATTTTCTACAGCCATCACACCAATTATAGCAGAATTCGATAGTAAAAAAGACAAAGAAGGCGGAAGAACTGCTTTTCAAAATGGATTAATTTTATGTACCATTTTAGGTTTTGGATTGTTCTTTTTGTTGTTTTTTGCCAAACCTTTATTGTCCTATATGAACCAACCAGCAGATGTGGTAAAATTAGCCAAACCTTTCTTAGATATAGTTGGTTTCTCATTAGTGCCTCTTGTTATTTTTCAAGCCTACAAACAATTTGCAGACGGTATGAGTGAAACCAAATATTCCATGTATGCCACAATTTATGGAAATATTATCAATGTAGTAATTAATGCATTGCTAGTTTTTGGATTGTTCATGTTTCCTAAAATGGGAATTGTAGGATCTGCAATTGGAACATTAATTGCTCGTGTATTTATGGTTATTTATATGCACTATATATTATCTAAAAATGAAAAATTTAAATCTTTTTTCAAGAATTTTGGTTGGCAATCTTTTCAAAAAAGTGTTTCAGATAAAATTATTAAGTTAGGTATTCCTTCCTCATTACAAATGTTTTTCGAGGTGGCCTTATTTACAGGCGCCATATGGTTATGTGGTATGATAGGAACTACCAGTCAGGCAGCCAATCAAATTGCATTAAGTTTGGCTTCGCTGACGTTTATGTTTGCGATGGGATTAAGTGTTACGGCTATGATACGAGTGGCTAATCAAAAAGGATTAAATGACTATAAAAAACTAAATACGGTAGCCCATTCTATATTTCTAATGGCAATTATTTTAGAAGTTATTTTTGCAGGCGTTTTCATGTTAGGAAGTCAGTTTTTTCCTTCATTTTTTGTGAATTCAGAAATGGCATTAAATGCAGCTGAAATAAAAGAAGTGCTTTCTGTATCGTCAAAATTATTAATTATTGCCGCTTTTTTTCAGATTTCAGATGGCATTCAAGTAGTAGTATTAGGTGCATTAAGAGGCTTGCAAGATGTAAAAGTACCCATGTATTTAACCTTTGTAGCCTATTGGGTTATTGGTTTTCCAATATCTATTTATTTAGGTTTATATACTTCATTGAAAGCGGAAGGTGTTTGGATTGGTTTATTATCCGGATTAACAGCTGCTGCATTGATGCTTTACCTACGATTTAGATTTCTATTAAAATTACATAGATAAAAGACAAAAGATAAAGAGGAATGACAAAAGATTTGTACTTTTGAAAATTAAAAATTTATAATTTACAATTCAAAATTTTAAAATATGGAATTACCAAAATTTGTAATAGGTGACAACACTGATTTTCCAGATGATATTTTTGTTATTCATTTAGAATATCCTCGATTTTTTATCAATTTAAAAGATGATTCTGTAGAATTTTTAGAAGATGTTGAAGAAGAAGATCAAACCGAATTAGAAGCCGAAATGGAACATTTAATTACCCTTGCTGGCGAATTTTATGATAGAGAAATGGAACGTTACGAAAAAGCATAAAAAAAACCGATAGAAAACTATCGGTTTTTTTGTTTAAATTTCACTTAACTTTTTAATAATTTCTAATGCTTTCGGCATACTTTCGTTAAAAAAACCAACATAGTTTTCTAACGCATCAATTGTGACAGTTAGTTTAGTTTGATTATTTTCTGTTTCTAAATGATAGGTTTCTTTAGAGTTACACCATAATTTTGTTTCTTCATCCAAAGGCATTTCTTTAAAATTATGCAAATTTCCAATATGTCTAAACGACATTAATTTGTTTTCTATTTTTTCATCAATACTACTATAAATACCATTTCCAGTAGAATCTAAAAAATGCACTCTATCACCTTCGTTCCAATGGCTCACTGCATAAGATCCTTCACAAAAAGCGCTAGCCCATTTTCTGTAAGTAATATCGTCCCACAAAACCTGCCAAACTTTTGTTGTAGTGGCGTTAATTTCTGTTGTAAAATGTAATGTTTTCATATCAATTTTTTTCAATATATTTTTTGAAATTATTTAAAATCATTTGCCAACCTGCTTGTTGCATGTCCTCTGGATTCTCATTTTCTGGATCAAATTTTTCAACTATTTCAATCATATTTTCGATTTCAGTAAAAGTGATAAAAATTTTTCTTTCATCAGCTAAAACATAATTTATTTTAGATAAAGGTTCAATTTCTGTATATATTCCTGTAAAATCGAAACCCGTTTCTCCATTTTTTGCTTCCATTCTATAAGTAAATGATTTACCTACTTCTAATTGGTTTTCTGCTTTTGGACAATGCCAATCGTCGCCGGCAAAATTCCAATTTATAATGTGTATTGGATTGGTAAAAAAATCCCAAACTTCTACAATTGTTTTGTTTTTGATTGTTGTACTTACAGTTATCATAATCTTATTATTTTAAATTCATTTATAAACACAGATTTCAGAATATCTAAATATCTAACAATCTAAGAAGTCTAATACGTCTAACTTAAGAACTACAGCTTAACATAGAACTTCCTATTTTTTCTCTTGCCCAATCGGGTCTTTTAGCAAACCATTTTTCAAATTCGGGTTGTTCCTCATACGGATGCAAAAGGAGTTTGTACAATTCATTTAGTAATGAATATTCCTCTTTTTCTGCCAATTCAATAGCCATTTGCGCCATATAATTTCGCAAAACATATTTCGGATTCACCGAATTTTGAAGTGTTTTTCGCTGGTTATCAGAAAGTATTTCTTTATTTAAAAGTGCTACATAATGTGCAAACCAAAAATGCCAAGTTTCTAAAATAATTCCTGTAACTTCTTCAGGTTTGTAAAACGCAGCGGTAATTTTTGATACACAAACTTCAATTGTATCTGTTTTTTCAATCTGATTTAAATTTCTAAAGAAAATCGTATAATCTGTTTCCGTTTGTTCTAAATTAGAAAGCAATTGTTGAATCAGATTTTCGTTTTCGTCATTTTTTGATGTAATACCTAATTTTTTCAACATCATTTCTAAAAAATCTTTATCGTATTTTTTGGCATAATCATTTAGAATTTCTTCCAAAGGCCCCGCTTCTTCAATTAACGGATATAACGCATTTGCTAATTGATATAAATTCCATAAAGCAATATTAGATTGGTTGCCAAATCGGTATCTTTTGCCTGCTGCATCTGTTGTATTTGGTGTCCAATTCGGATTGTAATCTTCAAGCCATCCGTAAGGTCCGTAATCAATTGTAATGCCATGTATACTCATATTATCGGTATTCATTACGCCGTGTACAAAACCCACTCGTTGCCAATGCACAATCATATCTCTTGTTTTTTCGGTAATAGTTTTAAAAAATGCAATGTATTTTTCTTTTCCCGCTGTATTAATTTCAGGATAATAATTTGTAATCGTATAATCGGCAAGTAATTTTAAATTTTCAATATCATTTTGAGAGGACAATAATTCAAAACTTCCGAACCGAATAAAACTTGGCGCTATTCTACATACAATAGCCCCTTTTTCTAATGCGGTATTTCCATCGTACATAACATCTCGTACCACTTCATCACCAGTAGAAACCAATGATAATGAACGGGTTGTTGGAACGCCTAAATGAAACATAGCTTCACTACATAAATGTTCTCGAATTGAAGATCGTAAAACCGCTAAACCGTCAGCTCGTCTGGAGTAGGGTGTAGGTCCTGCCCCTTTTAATTGTAATGTAAATAGCTGATTGTTATGTTCAAATTCACCGAGTACAATTGCTCTACCATCACCAAGTTGACCTGCCCAATTTCCAAATTGATGCCCAGCATAGTTCATAGCAAACGGTTTCGAATTACTTATGCTTTTGCTACCTGAAACCATTTCTAAAAACGATTTGGATTCCACAAAATCATCCGAAAAACCAATTAAATGCTGAACTTCTTTTGCAAGATGAAGTATTTTTGGATGACTTGGTATTTTTGGTTTTACAAATGAAAAAGCAGCATTATTTACTTGACGCGTAAAGTTTTCTTCAATAGGATCTGAAGGTAAATTAGTCGTAAACTTATGAAGAAATTGAATAGGCATTTGTTTGAAATAATTCACAAAGTTACAGAATAAAATTTTTATATGATGTGTAATAAAATGTATATTTGTAACAAATTTCATAGCATGAATGCAATAGAAACAAAATCTAAGTTAGAACTTTATTTTCAGCAGTTTAGAAAAGATATCATCGGTATTAATCAATCTTTTATGTCGCCATTTGGAGAACAAAACATTGTTTATACAGATTGGACAGCAAGCGGCCGATTGTATCGACCAATTGAAGAAAAACTAATGAATACTTTTGGACCTTTTGTAGCTAATACGCATACAGAAACTTCAATTACAGGAACGGCTATGACGATGGCATATCATGAAGCACGTCATATTATTAAGCATCATGTAAATGCTACAGAAAATGATGTTCTAATTACGGACGGAACCGGAATGACAGGTGTAGTTAATAAATTACAACGTATTTTAGGATTGCGAATTCCAGAAAATTTAAAAGAATATACTACTATTCCAAATGAAATTAGGCCCATTGTGTTTATTTCGCACATGGAGCACCATTCTAATCAAACTTCTTGGTTAGAAACTATTGCAGATGTAGTAGTGATTCCTGCAGATGGAAACGGTTTGTTTTCTATAGGTAATTTTACAAAATTAGTACATCAATATAAAGATAGAAGTTTTAAAATAGTCTCAATAACTTCTTGTTCTAACGTAACAGGAATACGAACACCTTATCATGAAGTAGCAAAAATTATGCATCAAAATAACGGTGTTTGCTTTGTAGATTTTGCCTGTTCAGGACCTTACGTAGAAATTAATATGCATCCAGAAGATAAAGAAGCGTATTTAGATGCGATTTTCTTTTCGCCACATAAATTTTTAGGCGGACCTGGTTCTTGTGGTGTAATGATTTTTAACAAAGAACTTTATAAAAATAACATTCCAGATTGTCCTGGTGGTGGAACGGTTTCTTGGACAAACCCTTGGGGCGAACACCAATATATTGACAATATTGAAGATAGAGAAGACGGTGGAACGCCTGGTTTTTTACAAGTGATAAAAACGGCACTTGCAATTCAGTTGAAAGAAAAAATGGGTGTGCAACCTATTTTAGAAAGAGAACACGAATTGGTGGATTATATTTTCGAACGATTAGCACCAATCGAAAACATACATATTTTAGCGGCAGAACATTCGGATAGGTTAGGGGTAATTTCATTTTACATTACCGATTTACACTTTAATTTAGGTGTAAAATTATTAAACGATAAATTCGGCATTCAAGTTCGTGGAGGTTGTAGTTGTGCCGGAACGTATGGACATTATTTGCTAAATGTAAACCAAGAAACATCAAATTCTATTACTTGCAGTATTAACGAAGGCGATTTAACCAATAAACCAGGTTGGATTAGAATGTCAATTCATCCCACAACTACTTCAGAAGAAATTCAGTTGGTTTGTGATGCGATTCTTGATGTAGCAGAAAATTTTGCCACTTGGCAAGAAGATTATGTCTACAATCCAATTAAAAACGATTTTAGTCATAAAAACGATACTAAACCAGAAGTTGAAATGGTAAAAAGTTGGTTTAATTAACATAAAAATTACTTTTTCCCTAAACCTTTTAACCAATACCCTTCACCTATTACCTCATATGCTTCCAGCGTTTATGCGTCCACAAGTAAAATTCGGGAGCGTCATAAATTTGCTGTTCTACTAATTTAAGGAAATTATCGGTGATTTCGTAATTTGGAAAATCCTTTGCATTTCCATCGGACAATACTTCAAAACTAGCTTCATAATACCCACGTTTTAGTTTTTTAGTTTTTAAGAAAATTACATTCATATCGTATTTTTTGGCTAACATTTCGCCACCGGTATGTACAGGAACTTCTATTCCCATAAATTTTTGCCAGTGGTGAGTAGTGCTTAATTTTGGCGATTGGTCGCTTACTAAACCATATACGCTAAATGTTTTGTTTCTAAAATTAGATGCCATCGTAGGAATGGTTTCTTTACTATCGATTAAATGGCTTTTAAATTTAGAACGAATTTTTCGTACTAATTTATCAAAATACGGATTGGCTAATTTTTTATATACGCCATAACCCTTAAAGTGAATATGATAATTCATAGAAACGGCCCATTCATAACTTGCATAATGCGCACATAACAAAGCAATACTCTTATCTTTTTTTTCTAAATCATAGTACACTTCCATATTTGAAAAGGTGTAGCGTTTTTCAATTTCTTTTTTTGAAATAGATAATGTTTTTATCATTTCAAGAAATAAATCGCACAGATGAGCGTAGAATTTTTTTTCAATAATCGTTCTTTCACTTTCAGATAAATGCGGAAGTGCTAACGCAATATTTCCACGAACCACTCTTTTTCGATATTTAAAAATACGATAAACAAGAAAGTATACAAAGTCAGATAATAAGTATAATACAGGAAAAGGTAGTATAGATATTATCCAAATCAAAGGGTAAATTATAAGATATAATAGAAATTGCATGAATGTTTTTTTTACAAATATACATGTTTTGTTATTTCTTAAAAAATTATGGCATAATATGTTTTTCTTATTGATTTTTAAATATTTATAGTACCTTTAGCTTCATTAAATTATTAGATATGTATTCTATTTCAACCATTATTATTGCTTGTACAACCTTGGTTACGTTTATGGGTTTGTCCAATGCTACATTTTTTGATCGTTTTAAATTCAACATTTCAAAAATTAAATCAGGCGAACAATTTCGTATGATTACATCTGGTTTTTTACATGCCGATTGGTTTCATTTTGCATTTAATATGTTTAGTTTTTGGAGTTTTGCCAATTTCTTAACTCAAGAATTTAGTACTGTAAATTTTCTAATTATTTATTTTGGAAGTATGTTAATCGGTAGTTTATTAACCTATTATATACATAAAAATGAGCTCCATTATTCTGCTATTGGCGCTTCTGGTGCTGTGACAGGAATTATTTATTGTGCCATTTTGTTGTATCCAGAAATTGAGCTAAGGATGTTTTTTGCCATTCCTATTCCAGGATATATTTTTGCGTTTCTGTATTTGGGGTATTCCGTTTATGGTATGAAAGGAAGACACGATAATATTGGGCATACTGCACATTTAGGTGGAGCAATAGGTGGTTTGTTAATAACATTACTTTTGGTACCAAGTTTATTTCAATCCAGACTCATTTTTATTGGAATTTTGTTAATTCCAATTGCGATTTTAATGTATTTAGTAAGAACCAAAAAAATATAATTGGCATATTATTTGATTTTAAATTTTGTATCCTAAATACATCAATTATGAGAAAAGTTATTTTACTAGCAATTTGGTTTGTATCTATACAAGCTATAAGCCAAGAACAAACCAAATTTCCGCCACAAATTTCTATTTCTGGTGAAGGAAAAATTTTTGTTGTTCCAGACATAGCCATTATTCAATTGGGTGTGCAGAATAACGGAAAAGATCCGAAAGATGTCAAGCAATTAAATGATGTAACTATTGATAAAGTAATTGCATACATTAAAAAATTTGGAATTCCGGCTACAGATTATAAAACCACGCAACTAAGTTTGTACAAAAATTATGATTATGATAAAAAGAAGTATTCGTATCAAGCCAATCAAACTATTTCGGTAACATTAAAAGACATTTCCAAATACAATGCGTTTATGATGGATATCATGGAAACAGGTATAAATGTAATAAATAATGTAGGCTTTAAATCATCAAAAATCGAATTATTTGAATCCGAAGCAAGAAAAAAAGCCATGTTAAACGCTAAGAAAAAAGCGGATGATTACGTTTCAGTATTGCCAGGACAAAAAGTTGGTAAAGCCATTACAATATCTGATAATTCACAAATTAATTATCCACAACCCGTTTTTATGGCTAAAGGATATATGGCGGATGTAGAATCGAAACAGTCAAGAGAAACATTAGCTATTGGAGAAATTGAAATTGTATCCAACGTTTCGGTTTCCTTTGTTTTAGAATAAAAAAAAACAGATATAAAATAGAAAAGCCAGAATATTACTTCTGGCTTTTTATAATCTAAGAATGGCGAGTAGCCATAAACAACTTTTTTAGGTTTTATAACGTTTCGCGGCTTGGCGAAGAAGCGGTTTTAGAAGCACTAAACTTGCATTCAGTACTAAATTTGTTTCGAAGCACAAAACTTCAATCAAGCACTGAAACCGCTTTTTCGCCAAACCGATGTTAGCAATAGTTGTTTTTATTTACATTCAATATATTCAATTTTTTTAAAGTATTGTTTACCTGTTTTTCCATAGAAATTTTTCAAACCTTGATTAGTCATTTTATTTAATTTTCTATAAGATGGAATTTTCAATGTGTCGTTTTCTGTTCCTTTTGCATATTTAACTAATTCGTAATATTTAGATTTAGGAAAAGGCATATTTTCAAGTTTATTTCTTTTTATTACAAATTTTAATTCTCCTTTAAATTTGTTGTTTTGATTTTTTATAGAATCAAAAAATATAATTAAAGTGTCATTTTCAGTTTTCCAAATTCCAAACGAATTGTTATTCTGCATATCACCTTGAAAATTTAAAATTGCATTTCCATTACACTCTATTGTTAGAGTCTTACTAAACATTCCGTAACTATTAAAGTTAGTTCTATATTTTCCAACAATTATTTTTTCTGAACAAGAATTTAATGTTAGAAATAGCAAAACTAATGTAATTATTAAAGTATTTTTTCTCTTCAATTTCTGGTTTTTCACAATTATTGCCAACTAGTTTATATACGATATAAAGTTTCGTATATACACCCATATTTGGGTAGCTATGCGAAGTTTTGTTTCGCTTATTAAAATCAAATATAATAAATAATTTTCTAACTTCTTGGTAATACTTTTACTATAAATAGAGGTTTAGGGTTTAAGGTAAAAGGTATTGGTTAAAAGGTATAGGGTTTATTCAAATATTTTGAAATAAAAAAAAGCGACTACTAGTCGCTTTTTAAAATGTATGTTTTGGAAAAATTACTTTCCTAAGTTTTTCATTTCTTTTTCTAACATGTCGTAAAACTGGTCAATTTTTGGCATAATAATAATGCGTGTTCTACGGTTTTTAGCTTTGTTTTCAGGCGAGTTATTGGCTACTAAAGGTACATAAGAACTTCTTCCTGCAGGTATTAATTGTTTTGGGTTTACTCCTAAATCGTTTTGTAACACACGCACAATTGCCGTAGCACGTTTTACAGATAAATCCCAATTGTCAACCAATACATCGTTTTTAAAGGGTACATTGTCAGTGTGGCCTTCTACCATACATTCAAAATCTGGTTTGCTAGTAATTACTTTGGCAACTTTAGCTAAAACAGTTTTTGCTTTTAAATTTACATCGTAACTTCCAGACTTAAACAATAAGTTGTCCGCAATAGAAATCATCACCACTCCTTTTTCAACATTAATATTAATATCTGGATCGTCAACACCTACTTCACGTTTTAAACTAGTGACTAACGCTAATGTTACACTATCTTTTTTAGTTAAAGCATCTTGTAAACGGGTAATTTTTAAATCTTTTTCTTTTAAACTTTCTAAAGATTTTTCCAAGTTTTCCGAACCTTTAGCAGTTAAAACGGTCATTTCTTTTGAAAACGAAAGCAAATCAGAATTGGTTTTCTTTAAATAATCCAACTGAGAAGTTAAATTATTGTTTTCAGAATTCAATTTTTCTTTTTCAGACAAGCAGCTATTTAATTTTACTGTTGCTGAGTTAAGTAAATCTTGAGTGGCTTTTTCTTTTGCCTCAAGCAAAGAGAATTTCTTTTTAGATACACAGGAAGTCAGTGTAAACGGAAGAATAACAAGTAAAACTAGTAATTTTTTCATGGAAATATTTTTTTACAAATTTATATAGAAAAAATCATACCAAAATAGGTGGAGAGGTAAAATTTATGTTTTTTTTAGCATTATTGAAAAGTCTATATTCCATTTTCTATATTCTATAATCTTTTAAAAGTTGTCTTTTTCTGAACAAAATAGTTCCAGACGATAGATTTAGTGAAATAATAGTCTTTTTTCTGATTGTTACTTCTTTTTTTTAGATTTCTTCTAATCAGATGATAAAAATAGAAATGGGCTTTTAATATGGCAAAAGTATGTGTTATTTTTCCTTGAAATAAAAATTGTATCCCTGCTAATCCATCCAAACACAAACGAGTAAAAATAATTAGAAACAATTTTTCTTTAGGAAGATTTTTAGTTAACATAGCTAATGAATTTCTAAAATTTAGAAACGTTTTCATTGGATTGGCTTCGTTTAACGTAGCACCACCAACGTGATACACTATTGAAGTAGGACAGTATTTTACAATATAGCCTATGTTGTTAGCACGCCAACATAAATCAATTTCTTCTTGATGGGCAAAAAAATCAGCATCAAAACCTTTTAAGGTTCTAAACACCTCTTTTCGAATAAAAAAACAAGCGCCTGTTGCCCAAAAAATTTGAGTTTCGGTGTCATATTGTCCCAAATCTTCTTCCAAAGTATCAAAAATTCGACCTTTACAAAACGGAAAACCAAATTTATCTATAAATCCACCAGCAGCACCAGCGTATTCAAAATGTGTTTTCTTTTTATAATCTAATAATTTGGGTTGAATAATAGCTGTATTTGGTTCGTTATCAAAAGTAATTTCTATAGGTTGCAGCCAATTCTCAGTAACTTCAATATCCGAATTCACTAAGGCATAATAAGGTTCTTCCACACATTTTAATGCTTCGTTATACCCTTTTGCAAAACCATAATTTCCTGCGTTTTCAATAATTTTTACAGTTGGAAATTCGTTTTTCAGCACGGCAATAGAAGTATCTGTAGAAGCATTATCCGCCACATAAATAGTAGCATCCCCAGAAAACTGAAGCACGGAAGGCAAAAATTGCTGCAATAATTTGGCTCCATTCCAATTTAGTATGACTACGGCTGTTTTCATTTTGACTGCTTAGATTATTGGATTTTTAGATTATATTTAGGCAACTTTTTTAAAAAAGTATATTTTTCGTTTTCAAAATCCATTTGACAAAAATAATGATTTATTCCGTTAGTAACCATCAAATATGTGGCTTTCAGAGTAAAATTATATCTTGCAATTTGATCAAAAGTGTTTTGAGATATGGCTACATCCGGTTGTTTACACTCTACAACCAAGAAAATACTACCATCTGAATTAAAAATTACAATATCATATCGTTTGCTCATTCCGTTAATTTTTACTTGTTTTTCAACGTTTATTAGCGATTTTGGATACTTGCATTCTTGTATTAAATACTGAATAGTATGTTGTCTAACCCATTCTTCTGGAGTTAGCACCACAAATTTTTTTCTAATCTCATCAAAAATAGCAACTTTATTTTCACTATTTTTGAAACGAAAAGAATACGATGGAAAATGTAACTTGTTCAATTTTTATTGTTTGTTGTTTATTGTTTATTGTTGTATGGCAAAAATAGAAAAATTTGAGGATTTAGAAATTTGGAATATTTCTCGTGATATTTGTAAAGATATTGAAATCTTGTTTGAAACGACGCGTTTAGGAAAAAGATATGCATTAAAAGACCAAATGGACAGAAGTTCTGGTTCAATTATGGATAATATTTCAGAGGGTTTTGAAAGAAATGGCAACAGAGAATTTATTAATTTCTTGAGTTATTCAAAAGGTTCGTGCGGCGAATTAAAATCGCAATTGTATCGATCTTTGGATAAAAAAATAATTTCTGATGAACAATTTCGTATTACATCTGAAAAAATAGAACTAGTAAAAAACAAAATAGGTGCATTTATGAAATATTTAAATAATTCTGAAATTAAAGGTTTGACGTTTAACAACAAATCATAAACCAAAAACAATAAACTAAAATGACAGACGTTATTAAAATAGTTAACGATATTAAATCTAAAAATTACAAACCCATATATTTTTTATGTGGGGAAGAAACCTATTATATAGATAGGATTTCAGATTTAATAGAAAAATCCGTACTTACTGAAGACGAAAAATCCTTTAATCAAGTGGTTTTATATGGTAGAGACACAACTGTAGAAGAAATTGTGTCAACGGCAAAACGCTTTCCTATGATGTCAGATTATCAGGTGGTGATTGTGAAAGAAGCGCAAAATTTATCAAAAGCATTTGATAAATTCGAGTCCTATGCACTCAACCCGCAACATACTACTATTTTAGTTTTTGCCTACAGAGACAAACCTGATGGAAGAAAAAAGATATTTAAAACCATAAAAGATAAAGGTGTTTGGTTTGAAAGTAAAAAATTATATGACAATCAAGTTCCAGATTGGATTGTGAAAGTACTTAAAGGTCAGAATTATGGAATTGAACCTAAAGCAGCCGCTATGTTAGCCGAATTTTTAGGTACTGATTTAGCTAAAATTAATAACGAACTCGAAAAACTAAAAATTGTATTTCCAGCTGGGCATATTTTTACGCCAAAAAATATTGAAGAAAATATTGGTTTTAGTAAAGATTATAATGTGTTTGAACTTAAATCAGCATTAGCAACAAGAAATCAGCAGAAAGCATATGCTATAATTCATCATTTTGCGGCAAATCCAAAAGATAATCCAATAGTTGTCATTAGTGGACAAATGTTTGCTTTTTTTGCTCAATTGTTGCAATATCACGGATTAAAAGACAAATCAAAATTCAATGCGGCAAAAGTGTTGGGTGTAAACCCATTTTTTATGGATGAATATGCTACAGCAAGTAAAAATTATCCGATGCGAAAAGTGAGTCAAATTATTGAAATCATTCGTGATATGGATGTAAAAAGCAAAGGTGTGGGTTCTGGTTCGATGAAAGAAGCTGATATGTTGAAGGAGTTAGTATTTAAAATTTTTAACTAATTAAATTAAGTAATTTACTTTCTTTAAAATTATAAAAAAACACGATATTTGCAATCCAAAACGTATAAAAACTAAAAAAAATGAATAAAAATACAGTTTTAGCTTGGGCTACAGGTATTATGATTATTATGGGTTTAATAATAATCGGTTTAGCCATATACAGATATGATGATGTAGCAGGTTGGGGCTTTGCAGCGGTAGGTATTGGTTTTTTTGCTAACGCATGGGTATTCAACGCTTTAAAAGGAAGAATGTAATAACTTTCAGTAAAATTGAAATTCCAAATCACAAATTCCAAACCATAAACAACAAACAATTAACAATTAACAATTAATATGTCAGACGATAAAAAAGTAATTTTCTCAATGCAAAAATTGAGTAAAAGTTATCCAGGTGCAGATAAGCAAGTATTAAAAAACATCTATTTAAGTTTCTTTTATGGTGCGAAGATTGGTATTTTAGGACTTAATGGTTCTGGAAAATCATCTTTATTGAAAATTATTGCAGGAGTGGATAAAAATTATCAAGGCGATGTAGTTTTTCAACCAGGATATACAGTCGGATATTTAGAACAAGAGCCACTATTAGATGAAACAAAAACGGTTATAGATATCGTTCGTGAAGGTGCCGCTGAAACGTTTGAATTATTAGCAGAATTTAATAAAATTAACGACGATTTTGGTTTACCTGAAGTCTATGAAAATCCTGAAAAAATGGAAAAACTTATGGATCGTCAAGCGGAATTACAAGACAAAATTGATGCTTGTGGCGCGTGGGAAATTGATACTAAGTTAGAAATAGCAATGGATGCGCTTCGTACTCCAGATCCTGAAACACCTATTAATGTGTTGTCTGGTGGAGAAAAACGTCGTGTGGCTTTATGTCGTTTATTATTGCAACAACCAGATGTATTATTATTAGATGAGCCAACCAACCACTTAGATGCCGAATCTGTACTTTGGTTAGAACAGCATTTAGCACAATATTCAGGAACGGTAATTGCCGTAACACACGATAGATATTTCTTAGATAACGTTGCCGGTTGGATTTTAGAATTAGATAGAGGTGAAGGTATTCCGTGGAAAGGAAATTACTCGTCTTGGTTAGAGCAAAAGTCGAACCGAATGGCTCAAGAAGAAAAAGTAGCTTCTAAAAGAAGAAAAAATTTAGAACGCGAATTAGACTGGGTACGTCAAGGAGCAAAAGGGCGTCAGACCAAGCAGAAAGCACGTTTACAGAATTACGATAAATTATTAAACGAAGATCAAAAAGAATTAGACGAAAAATTAGAGATTTATATTCCTAATGGACCTCGTTTAGGAACCAATGTGATTGAAGCTAAAAATGTGTCGAAAGCATTTGGTGATAAATTATTATACGACGATTTAAACTTTGTATTGCCACAAGCAGGTATTGTTGGAATTATCGGTCCAAATGGAGCTGGTAAATCTACCATTTTCAAAATGATTATGGGCGAACAAAAAGCCGATGCTGGAACTTTTGATATCGGTGAAACAGTTAAAATTGCATATGTGGATCAATCGCACTCTAATATTGATGTGAATAAAACGCTTTGGGAAAACTTTTGTGATGGACAAGAATTAATTATGATGGGTGGCCGTCAAGTTAACTCACGTGCGTATTTATCTCGTTTTAATTTTGGTGGAAGTGATCAAAACAAAAAAGTATCCACTTTATCGGGTGGAGAAAGAAACCGTTTGCATTTAGCTATGACACTAAAAGAAGAAGGAAACGTACTTTTATTAGATGAGCCAACAAATGATTTGGATGTAAACACACTTCGTGCCTTAGAAGAAGGTTTAGAAAACTTTGCAGGTTGTGCCGTAATTATTTCGCACGACAGATGGTTTTTAGATAGAGTTTGTACGCATATTTTAGCTTTTGAAGGCGAGTCACAAGTATATAGTTTTGAAGGAAGTTTTACAGAATATGAAGAAAACAAACGCAAACGATTAGGTAAAGATGTTACGCCAACTCGAATTAAATACAAGAAATTAATTAGATAATTTTAATATAAAGTAAAAGGGCTGTTTCATTGAAACAGCCCTTTTTTTATGTTTTTATTTTCTTATCTCAATCCTCC
>CAZQGY010000038.1:0-16533 GCA_964593435.1 uncultured Flavobacterium sp.
GGAGGAAGAGGAAGAGAGAGGCGAGGTAGAACGTGGACTTTTATTGGTTGTTTTTTGCTCAATAGCAATAACTGGTGAAAGTCCGTCTATTTTATCTACATCAGGACGTTCTAATCCACCTAAAAACTGACGTGCATAAGCAGAAAAAGTTTCGATATATCTACGTTGCCCTTCCGCATAAATAGTATCAAAGGCTAATGACGACTTCCCAGAACCTGATAAACCCGTAATTACGACTAATTTTTCACGAGGAATGGTAACGTCAATATTTTTTAAATTATGAGTACGAGCCCCAATAATTTCAATAGAATTTTCTGTGTGTTGCATACAATTTTTATCAAAACGCAAAATTACAATTTTTTAGTTCAATTGTAAGACAGAAACAGGTTTTGTTTTTATTAAGTTATTATTTTTTTAGAATTTTTTCGTCTACAAAATTTGCAATGAAACCTAATTTCATTCTATTCAACATTTTCTTTTCAAAGTTCCAGAAAAATGTAAATTGTCCAAATAGAAAACCAATAAAAACAAGTAATACTTGATAAAAAGGAAAAATTAAAACCAAACGTAAAACGCGATACAACCAATGCGGTTGAAAGGTTTCGGGAATTCCAATTAATGATAGGAAAGGTTTAGCTAGTTGCAATGAACTAAAACCGGTGATAGCAAAAACAATCAAAATGCTCGCTAATTGCCAGTTACTTGAAATATTCCAACGTTTTTTTAACCTATTCATTTTTTAAATTTTATCGGCATAAAGATAAAAAAAAGTCCCGAAAAATCGGGACTAATTTTTATTTTTGGTAAATGTAAGTGCTTTTTGAATTATTTATTTTTCAATAAACTAATAATTTGTTCCGCTAATTCTGTACCAATTCTGTCTTGCGCTTCTAAAGTAGCCGCACCAATATGTGGTGTTAATGAAATTTTTGGTTGCATTAATATTTGAACTTCTGGAGTCGGCTCGTTTTCAAAAACATCTAAACCAGCAAATAATACTTTTCCGTTTTCGATAGCTTCAAGTAAAGCGACTTCGTTTATCACGCCACCACGAGCACAGTTTACAATTCCCACTTCGTTTTTCATCATTTCAAATTCGGCTTTGTCTAAAACATAACCGTCTTGTGCTGGTACGTGAAGGGTAATGAAATCTGCTTGTTTTAAAACGTCTACTAAAGGTTCAGTACTAATATCAACATTAATAAATTGACCGTTATAAAAGTCAACTCTAATTACGGCTTCGTTAATATATTTATCGGCAGCAATAACTTTCATTCCAATACCTAAAGCTAATTTCGCCACCGCTTGACCAATTCTTCCAAATCCGATAATACCTATTGTTTTTCCTCTTAGCTCAAGTCCGTCAGCGTAGGCTTTTTTTAATCCGTTGAAATTAGTATCACCTTCTAAAGGCATATTTCTATTGGCATCGTGTAAAAAACGAACGCCAGAAAATAAATGCGCAAAAACCAATTCGGCCACACTTTCAGATGAAGAAGCGGGCGTATTGATAACGTGAATTCCTTTTGAACGTGCATATTCAACATCAATATTATCCATTCCAACACCGCCACGACCAATAATTTTTAATCCTGGACAAGCATCAATAATGTCTTGTTTTACTTTCGTAGCACTTCTTACTAAAATTACTTGGACATCATTTGTATTGATGTAATTGGCTACTTGTTCTTGGGCTACTTTAGTAGTAATCACTTCAAAACCAGCTTGTTCTAAAGTAGTAATTCCGCTTTTTGAAATTCCGTCGTTTGCTAATACTTTCATTTTTGAGTTTATATGTTTAAAAGTTTATGAGTTTAAAAGTGAAACTCAACTATAATTTATTTTCTATTTTTCTGAACACTAACTTCCAATTCTTTCATTACGTCCACCAATACTTGAACGCTTTCTAATGGCAATGCATTGTACATTGATGCACGATAACCTCCAACAGAGCGGTGTCCAGTCAATCCTGATATTCCTGCAGCTTTCCACATCGCATCAAACTTTTCTGCTAAACTTTCGTCTGTTAAAACAAATGTGGCGTTCATAATACTTCTATCTTCCGTGGCAGCTGTTCCTTTAAATAATTTATTTCTGTCAATTTCTGAATATAATAAGGCTGCTTTTTCATTGTTTATTTTTTCAATAGCTGCAATTCCGCCTAAATTTTTTAACCATTGTAAGGTTAATAAGGAAGCATATACAGGAAATACCGGCGGCGTATTGTACATACTTTCTGCCTTAATATGTTTTTCATAATCCAGCATACTTGGAATATAACGTCCTGTTTTCCCAAGAATTTCTTCTTTTACAACTACTAATGTAGTTCCAGCTGGACCCATATTTTTTTGTGCTCCAGCATAAATGATATCAAATTGTGAAAAATCTAATGTTCTTGAGAAAATATCCGAACTCATATCGCAAACCACAGGTACATTTGTTTTTGGAAATGATTTCATTTGTGTTCCAAAAATGGTATTATTACTTGTACAGTGAAAATAGCTTGCGTCTGAAGGAATTTCTATGTTTTTTGGGATGTAATTATAATTGGCTTCTTTAGAAGAACCTATAACTAAGGTTTCTCCGAAATGTTTGGCTTCTTTTATTGCGTTATTTGCCCAAGTTCCTGTATCTAAATAAGCAGCTTTACCTTCAGTTTTCATTAAATTGTAAGGCACCATTAAAAATTCTAAACTTGCACCACCGGCTAAAAATAACGCTTGATATCCTTTATTTTCTAATCCCAAAAGTTCAAGCGCTAAAGCTCGCGCTTCGTCCATAACAGCCACAAAATCTTTACTTCTGTGCGAAATCTCTAATAAAGATAAATCGGAATTATTAAAATTTAAAATGGCTTGAGCTGATTTTTCAAATACTTCTTGTGGCAAAATACAAGGTCCTGCGCTATAATTGTGTTTTTTCATATTGTTGGTTGTAGTTTGGTGCAAATTTCATATTTTTAGAAAAACTGCCCAAAATTAAATAATTGAAATTGTATCGACTTATTAACAATATCGATTTCGAAAAAAATTACTTTTCTTTTTTTGAGGCTGTTCTATTCGAATTTACTTTTGCTTCCAAATTGAATTTAGGTTGGTGTTTGTGTACGTCTTTTTCTTTTTGTGTTTTAATTATCGTACTAATTTTAGAAACTGTCATTTTATAAATTAATTAGAAACTGCATTGTGTCTACATTATCGGCATAATCCCATAAATTTGGTTTTTGAGTATTTCCAAAATAGACTGAGTTCTCAATGATTCCATTTGAAACTACACATTGAATCATTTCTGCATCTTGATTTAAACGCGTTTTAATTTCATTAATATCGTCGTAATATTCATAAAATACAGAAGAAATAGGCGAGGCGTGACTGGTGTCTTCTTTAATAGTTAAAAATTCATTATCTAATAATTGAAAATTACTCATTAAAAAAACCGCTTTGTTGTAGTCGTAATTATTAGCGTATTTCTCGTAATAAATTACATCTTTTTGAGCATACATTCCATTAAAAAACGCATCGAAATTATAATTTTTCGGCACAAAAATTTTAGAAACATTTCGGCAACCTAATCCAAAATATCTAAAAACATCTTCGCTTAATAAGGTTATTTCTTCAGGAGTTTCATTACCAGTTAATACTGCAACGGAATTTCTACTCTTTCTAATAATGGAAGGTTTGTTTTTAAAATAATATTCAAAATATCTTGCGGTATTGTTGCTGCCAGTGGCAATAACGGCATCGTAATTTTCTAATTTATCTTCAACAAAGGTTATTTTTTCATTAAATCGATTATCCAACGCAATTAAGTATTTGGCTAAAAACTTTATTAAATAATCGTCTTTACTTGATGTTTTCACTAAAACATTATTTCCTGAAATTAAAACGGATAAAAAATCGTGAAAACCTACTAACGGGATATTTCCTGCTAAAATTAAGCCCACGTTTTGGGGTTCTTTTTCAATAAAGTTGTAAGCAGAAAGCCATTGATTTATGTTGTTTTCAGTTAAAGCTTCTGCCCAACTTGAAATGCTAAAATGCACATTATCTGGTGTAAACCAATTATTGTGTGATTGGGATAACGCAATTAAATCTACAAACGAGTTAAAAAACAAATCATTATATTTTACTTGCTCATTTTGTTGATTCTTGTCTAAAGAAAATTGACTTAAAAACTTTCCTAATTCAACAAAATTATTTTTTATTTCAATTTGTAACATCTGTAACTTGTTTATATTTAGTTTACGTTGTATTTTTGCACAAAGTTACGAAGTAAAAAGCAGATTTTCTAAACTTCTAAACTTTAAACTTTTAAACAAAAGGAATAATGGCAATTATAATAACAGACGAATGTATTAATTGTGGGGCTTGTGAACCAGAATGTCCAAATACAGCAATATATGAAGGTGCAGATGATTGGCGTTGGAAAGACGGCACCAAACTTTCAGGAAAAATAATTTTACCAGACGGAACAGAAATCGATGCAGATGCAGCGCAAACGCCAGTTTCAGACGACTTATATTACATTGTTCCAGGAAAATGTACCGAATGTAAAGGGTTTCACGACGAGCCTCAATGTGCGGCAGTTTGTCCTGTTGATTGTTGCGTACCAGATGACAATCACTTAGAAAGTGAAGAAACGCTTTTAAACAGACAAGCATTTTTGCATAACGAATAATACCTCCAACCCCAAAGTGGCGTTTTTGATAGTAAAATAATAATATAATAGAACCGATGTGAAGTCCCCTTCGGGGATTTAGGGGCTTTAAAATATGAAAGCAGGAATTGTAGGCTTACCAAACGTTGGAAAATCAACGTTATTTAATTGTTTATCAAACGCAAAAGCACAAAGTGCTAATTTTCCGTTTTGTACTATCGAGCCAAATATTGGTGTAGTAAATGTACCAGATCCAAGAATTAATCGTTTGGAAGAATTGGTAAATCCAGAACGTGTACAAATGGCTACCGTTGATATTGTTGATATTGCAGGTTTAGTGAAAGGTGCAAGTAAAGGTGAAGGTTTGGGAAATCAGTTTTTAGGAAATATTAGAGAATGTAACGCCATTATTCACGTATTACGTTGTTTTGATAACGATAATATTGTTCACGTAGATGGAAATGTAAACCCAATCCGTGATAAAGAAACTATCGATATCGAATTGCAATTAAAAGATTTAGAAACGGTTGAAAAACGTTTAGAAAAAGCGAATAAAGGTGCTAAAACAGGAAATGCAGAAGCAAAAATTGAAAAAGGAATTTTAGATAGAATTAAAGAAGCTTTGTTAAAAGGAAAATCGGCAAGAACGGTTGTACCAAATGGTAATGAAGAAGAAGTTTTATATGAAGCGTTTCAATTAATTACAGCAAAACCTGTTTTGTACGTTTGCAATGTAGATGAAGCGTCTGCCGTAAATGGTAACAAATATGTAGACCAAGTTAAAGAATTAGTGAAAGACGAACAAGCAGAAGTTATCATTCTTTCAGTAGGAGCAGAAGCAGATATTACAGAATTAGAAAGCTACGAAGAACGTCAGGTTTTCTTGGAAGATATGGGATTGTCGGAACCAGGTTCGGCGGTTTTAATTCGTGCAGCATATAAATTATTGAATTTACAAACGTATTTTACAGCGGGTGTAAAAGAAGTTAGAGCTTGGACAATCCAAGTTGGCGATACGGCACCACAAGCAGCAGGAGTAATTCACTCTGATTTTGAAAAAGGATTTATTCGTGCAGAAGTAATTGCTTTTGAAGATTATTCTAATTTCGGTACAGAAGCCAAATGTAAAGAAGCAGGAAAACTAAGAGTTGAAGGAAAAGAATACATCGTGAAAGATGGTGATGTGATGCATTTCCGTTTTAACGTGTAAATTTGAGTCTAGAATAAAGAATATAGAGAATAGAATATAGAAAAACCGTTGCAGAAATGTAACGGTTTTTTTCTTGTCTTGTATTTAAGAAATCAAATTTAGTTGCAGTTTTAAGTCTATATTCTGTGTTCTATTCTCAATATTCTAAAACTGAAAACTTCTTAATAACTTCTTTAAAAACCATTTTTATTTTTTAATGAAATCCTTTATCTTGCAAAAAATACAAATTCCGATTTATGCAAGAGCAACAAGATCAATATAACGAAGATAATATACGTTCACTCGACTGGAAAGAGCATATTCGTATGCGTCCTGGTATGTATATTGGTAAGTTAGGAGATGGTTCATCACCAGATGATGGTATTTATATTTTATTAAAAGAAGTGCTCGATAACTGTATCGACGAATTTGTAATGGGTGCTGGTAAAGTAATTGAAGTCACCTTAAAAGACAAAATGGTTACCGTGCGCGATTATGGTCGTGGTATTCCTTTAGGAAAAGTGGTAGATGTTGTTTCTAAAATGAACACCGGAGGAAAATACGATTCTAAAGCGTTTAAAAAATCAGTAGGACTTAACGGTGTAGGAACCAAGGCAGTTAATGCGTTGTCAAATTATTTCCGAGTAGAATCGGTTCGTGATAATCAGCAAAAAGCGGCCGAATTTTCTGCAGGAAATTTAACGCTTGAAGAAGATGTTATAGAATCAACCAAACGAAAAGGTACAAAAGTGTCTTTCGTTGCTGATGAAGCTATTTTTAAAAACTACAAGTATCGTACTGAATATATCATTAAAATGCTTAAAAATTATTGTTACTTAAATACAGGTTTAACAATATATTTTAATGGCGAAAAATATTATTCTGATAATGGTTTAAAAGATTTATTAGAAGAAAACATTGCCGAAGAAGATATGGTGTATCCAATTATTCATCTTTTAGGTGATGATATTGAAGTAGCCATTACGCATAGTAAAACCCAATATTCAGAAGAATATTATTCTTTCGTTAATGGACAAAACACTACGCAAGGTGGAACGCATTTAGGTGCATTCAGAGAAGCGTTAGTAAAAACCATAAAGGAGTTTTATAACAAACCTTTTGAAGCATCAGATATTCGTAAATCAATTGTTTCGGCAATTGTGGTTCGTGTAGAAGAGCCTGTTTTCGAAAGTCAAACCAAAACCAAATTAGGTTCTACGGATATGGGACCAAATTCGCCATCAGTTCGTACGTTTGTAAACGATTTTATGAAAACGAAGTTGGATAACTTCTTACATAAAAATCCAGAAGTTGCCGATGCATTACTTCGTAAAATTTTACAAGCCGAACGCGAGCGTAAAGAATTATCAGGAATTAGAAAATTAGCGAAAGACAGAGCAAAAAAAGCCAATCTTCATAATAAAAAATTACGCGATTGTAGAGTGCATTTAACGGATTCTAAAAACCCAAGAAGTTTAGAAAGCACCCTTTTTATTACTGAGGGAGATTCGGCTTCGGGTTCGATTACTAAAAGTCGTGATGTTAACACACAAGCCGTATTTAGTTTACGTGGTAAGCCATTAAACTCATACGGTATGAGTAAAAAAATTGTGTACGAAAACGAAGAATTCAATTTATTACAGGCCGCATTGAATATTGAAGAAAGTATGGAAGATTTGCGTTATAATAATATCGTAATTGCTACCGATGCCGATGTCGATGGAATGCACATTCGCTTGTTGTTAATTACCTTTTTCTTACAATTTTTTCCTGAAATGATTAAAGAAGGGCATTTGTATATTTTGCAAACGCCATTATTCAGAATTCGAAATAAAAGAGAAACCATTTATTGCTATTCGGAAGAAGAACGAAAAGCGGCGATAGAAAAACTAAAGCCAAAACCAGAAATCACCCGATTTAAAGGATTAGGAGAAATTTCTCCAGATGAGTTTAAAAATTTCATTGGAGAAACCATTCGTCTCGATCCAGTCATGTTAGATAAAGCTACGTCTATTGAGAAATTATTAGAATTCTATATGGGTAAAAATACACCCGACCGTCAAGAGTTTATCATAAACAACTTGAAGGTAGAATTAGATGTGGTGGAAGAGGAAGTTTAAAATTTATAAAATGATGAAATTTTTAATAGCGATTTTGTTTTTAGGCTTTTTTTCTTGTAAAGAAGTAAAACCATTAAAAACTATTCCCTTAGTAGATAAAAAAGAAAATAATTTTTTTGAAACTATTGATAGCGTTAGATTGATTTCTTTTCCAAGTAAAATGTATTGGGACAAAAAGGAGATTATGTCAGAAGAAGATGTTAATTTTGAAATTCCTGATGATAAAATTATTGATAACTTAACTTTAAATAAGGGACAGTTAGACGAGATAATTGAAATTCTCAAAATTGATTATAAAAACGAATGTATTGAGGCAGCTTGTTACGAGCCAAGGCATATGTTGCAATTTTACAAAAACAATAAAATAATAGCTTTTTATGAAATTTGTTTAGAATGTGGCGGATGGAAAAATTCAAAAAATTTGGATTTTTTACCACCATTTTGTGTACAAAAAGGAGAAGAGTTAAAGCAAGAATTTATAAAAATGAAATTGAAAAATTCAGGTGAAGGAAGTTCAATTTTGGATAAATTAGAGAATTAAAACACTGAAATAAATTCAGCATAAATGAAAGACGAAGAAGAAAACATTCATCCAGAAGAAGAAAATACGGAACATACTGAAAATAATTCAGAGGATAATTCAGAGGATAATTCAATTGATGACAATCAAGAGGAAGCTAATTCTGAAGAAGTTATTGAAGTAGACGCCAAACACTTCGAAGGGCAACATTTTTACGAAAACGACGAAAATCCGGAAGACACCATTACCAAAGTAACAGGAATGTACAAAGATTGGTTTTTGGACTATGCTTCGTATGTAATTTTAGAGCGTGCTGTTCCTGCTATTGAAGATGGTTTTAAACCCGTGCAACGTCGTATTATGCACTCGTTAAAAGAGTTGGATGATGGTCGTTATAACAAAGTAGCCAATGTAGTTGGACATACAATGCAGTATCATCCACACGGAGATGCTAGTATTGGTGATGCAATGGTGCAAATCGGGCAGCGTGAATTGCTAATCGATTGTCAAGGAAACTGGGGAAATATTTTAACTGGCGATAGTGCGGCAGCTTCTCGTTATATTGAAGCGCGTTTGTCAAAATTTGCTTTGGAAGTTTTGTACTCTCCAAAGATTACCGATTGGGGTGTTTCTTACGATGGTCGTCGTGCAGAACCAAACAATTTACCGGTAAAATTTCCCTTATTATTAGCTTCTGGAGCTGAAGGAATTGCGGTTGGATTATCAACAAAGGTTTTGCCTCATAATTTCAATGAATTAATTGACGCTTCGATAAAAATTTTAAAAGGAAAACCATTTACCATTTATCCTGATTTCCAAACGGCTGGTATAGCAGACGTTTCGAATTATAATGATGGAATGCGTGGCGGTAGAGTTCGAGTTCGAGCTAAAATTTCGCAATTAGACAAGCAAACGTTAGTCATTACTCAAATTCCGTTTTCAACCAATACATCAACCTTGATTGATAGTATTCTGAAAGCTAACGAAAAAGGAAAAATAAAAATTAAAAAGATTGAAGATAATACGGCTGCTGAGGTAGAAATATTAATTCATCTTTTCCCTGGTGTTTCACCTGATAAATCTATTGATGCTTTGTATGCTTTCACGGCTTGTGAAACTTCTGTAGCGCCTTTAGGTTGTGTAATTCAAGATAACAAACCGCTTTTTGTTGGCGTGTCTCATATGTTGAAAATTTCTACAGAGAGAACCGTAGAATTACTTCGAAAAGAATTAGAAATTCAGTTAGAAGAATTAAAAACAAAATGGCATTTTTCAACATTAGAAAAAATCTTCATTCGTGAAGAAATGTATATCGATTTCAAATTGTATTCGGACAGAGAAACACTTTATGAGTATTTATACAAGCAATTTGAACCGTTTAAAAAGTCGTTTGTCCGTGAAATTGTAGATGAAGATTTACAGAAATTAACGCAAATTCCAATGATTCGTATTACGCGATTTGATTCGGATAAAGCGGACGATTTTATTGCGAAGTTAGAAGACGAAATGAAAGAACTACAACATCATTTAGACAATCTAATTGATTTTGCTATTGACTATTTCGCCAAACTAAAAGAAAAATACGGAAAAGGAAGAGAGCGTCAAACGGAATTAAGAAGTTTCGATACGATTGAAGCTACGAAAGTGGTATTGCGTAACACAAAATTATACGTAAACAAAGAAGAAGGTTTCTTTGGAACAGGTTTGAAGAAAGACGAATATGTAGCCGATTGTTCGGATATTGATGATGTAATTGTTTTCCTAAGAGATGGAAGAATGATGATTGCCAAAGTGGATGATAAAAAGTTCGTAGGCAAAGACATTATTCATATCGCTGTTTTCGATAAAAACGACAAACGTACCATTTATAATATGATTTATCGTGATGGTAAAAATGGTTCTACATTTATTAAACGATTTAATGTTTCCGGAGTGACTCGTGATAAATTTTACGATTTAACGCAAGAAAAACCAGGTTCGCAAGTCTTATATTTTTCTGCCAATCCAAATGGAGAAGCTGAGGTGGTGACTATTTTATTACGCCAAGTAGGAAGTATTAAGAAACTGAAATGGGATCAAGATTTTTCAGATATCGCAATCAAAGGCCGAGCAAGTAAAGGAAACACAGTTACAAAATATCCTATCAAGAAAATTGAATTAAAAGAAAAAGGAATTTCTACTCTTCGACCAAGAAAAATTTGGTTTGACGATACGGTACACCGTTTGAACGTTGATGGAAGAGGTGAGTTGTTAGGCGAATTTAAGCCAAATGATAGATTGCTTATTGCGAATCAAGCTGGAAAAATTAAAACCATTATTCCTGAATTGACTACTCATTTTGATGAAGATATGATTGTAATGGAAAAATGGAATCCGAAAAAACCGATTTCTGCAATTTATTACGATGGAGAAAAAGAGCGTTATTTTGTAAAACGTTTCTTAATTGAAAATGAAAATAAAGAAGAAATTTTTATTACAGAGCACGAAAAATCTCAATTAGAAATTATTTCTACAGACTGGTTGCCAATGGCTGAGGTAGTTTATGCGAAAGTGAAAGGCGTACAAAAAGACAATCAGATTGTAAATTTAGATGAGTTTATTGCAGTAAAAGGAATAAAAGCACTTGGTAATCAATTGACTACAGATAAAATAAAACAGATCAACATATTAGAATCATTACCTTATGAAGAGGTGTTAGACGAACCAGAAATGGTTTCTGAAGCGTCTAATTCTGAAGTACAAGATTTTAATATTGAATTAGACGATGACGGACAAATAACGTTAAGTTTAGAGTAAATAAAAAAAACCTGACAAGATTTCGAAACTTGTCAGGTTTTTATATTACTTAATTCATTACATCAGCATCTTTTAATTTTTCATCCATAATTTTACTATTGTATAAAACCACGGGTTTCTTGCTGTTTTTCTTCATTTTCAGATTTAAAAACTCTACAAATAACGAGAAGAAAATAGAGAAGTATAAATATCCTTTTGGAATACTATGAACGGTTTCACCACCAAAGAATTTGAAGTTGGCTAAGTGCGATCCTTCTGCTAAAAGCATTACTCCAATTAAAATTAAGAACGATAATCCTAAAATTTGTATGGTTGGGTGATTGTTTACGAATTTACTAACAGGTCCTGCAAAAATCATCATTATTATTATTGAAATAATGATGGCCATAATCATAATTTCTATGGCACCAGCTGCACCAAATCCAAGGGGTGGCTCAGCAGCACTTACTAAACCAATAGCTGTTAGAATACTATCAAATGAGAAAACGATATTTAATAAAGCAATTTGTAAAATAGCAGCTCCTAATGTATTACTAGCTTTTCCATTAGTTCCTTCTTCTTCACCTTCAAGTTTGTGATGTATTTCGGATACGGATTTGTATAATAAAAATAGTCCACCACCAAAAATAATTAAACTTTGACCCGAAATGCCACCTGATAAAAATCCTAAATCGAAATCGAAGAATGATTTTTTTAAGCCCATAACCCAAGAAATACCAAAAAGCAGTACAATTCTGAATGCCATCGCTAATAGTAGTCCAATTCTTCTGGCTTTGGGTTGGTCTTTTTCCTCTAGTTTACCAGAAACAATTGATAAAAATACAATATTATCAATTCCAAGAATGATTTCTAAAAAAGTTAAGGTTAATAGGGCAATCCAAGCGTCTGGGTTGGTTAATATTTCCATTTGATTAGGTATAGATTTTATTTTTAGAATTTAGTCAATTATAAGACACACTTATATTTTACGTTGAAAATTACAATTTAGTTACAGAACCAAATTGTTTTTTTGCATCGCCAACAAATGAATATTCAAAATTATATTTTAAGTCTTTGGTATTTAGTATTTTAACATGAACGGCTTTTTTTTCTGCTCTGTTCTTTGGTTTCATATTTTCTAAAATATATTCACAATCATTAATCCAGCGTATTGTAAAAGTATCAATAACTTGATTGTAGTTTTCAATTTGAATAGAATCATTTCTTTCAAATGTACTGGTTAGTTTTTTACCATCAAAAGTAGTTTCTGAGGTAAATTTCCCAGTTTTAAAATCGGTACATTTTCTTTCTTGATTGTAACAAGAAATAAGTGTTAATGCGAATAGTAATATGATTTTTTTCATTTTTTTATTTTTCAAACATGCTTTTCATTACCGTATTTATGCCCTTAAACATCAAATAAACTGAAAAACCACAAATAATAATTCCTAAAATCGCCACATAAATAAACAAAGGATGTTTTTGATTTTTAAAGCTACTATTTAAGATAAATACACCTACAAAAAGTGTGGGTAATGAGCCTAATAATATGCGAAGTCCTTTGTTTAATATTGTTTTATTTACAGACATGATATATTTATTTTTGGCTAGAATAAAAATCAACAGCTTTTCTTACACTGCCATACTTTTGTAGTAATTTTTCTCCTATTTCATAAGATACAGGAATTTCTTCCATTATCATTCGTATGCCTCTGTCAATTAATTTATCATTACTTAATTGCATATCTACCATTTTGTTGCCTTTTACTTTTCCAAGTGCAATCATAGTAGTTGTAGAAATCATATTTAATACTAATTTCTGAGCTGTTCCTGCTTTCATTCTGCTGCTACCAGTAACAAATTCGGGGCCTACAATTACATCAATTGGGTAATTTGCTGTTTGCGAAAGCGGACTATTTGCATTGCAACTAATACTTCCAGTAACAATATTATTTTCATTACATTTTTGTAAACCACCAATAACATATGGAGTCGTTCCAGAAGCGGCAATACCGATTACAATATCGTTTTCATTAATATTCCAGGCTTGTAAGTCTTTCCAAGATTGGTTTTTATCATCTTCAGCAAATTCAACGGCTTTTCTAATAGCGGTATCTCCACCTGCAATAATTCCAATAACGGTATCAAAATCTACTCCAAACGTTGGCGGACATTCACTTGCATCAACAACACCTAATCTGCCAGATGTTCCCGCTCCTATATAGAATAAACGTCCACCCATTTTCATTTTAGTAATTACTTGTGTCACTAAAATTTCAATTTGTGGCATTGCTTTTTCAACAGCTAACGGTACCGTTTTATCTTCACTATTAATATTAGTAAGCAATTCGTGAACAGACATTTTATCTAAATGGTCATATTTTGATGTTTGTTCCGTAGTTTTTATAAATGACATTGAAATCCTTTTATTGTTGCTCAAATATACAAAGTATTTATAAATTTAAAGAATGACAACCGTAGTTTCTTGAATATTTTTATATTTGTTAAAAACTATATCTTTTGACTCAAAAATCTCACAGATTAAAAATTTGTTTTGTTACAGTAACGCTTTCAGATGGAGGAGCAGAACGTTGTGCAGCATTATTATCTAATTATTTTGATTCCCAAGATGTAGAAATATATCATGTAGTTTTTTCAGGAAAAGTAGCCTATGATTATTCTGGGAAGTTATTTCATCTGGAACATTTAAAAGATAAAAGAAATAGTTGGTGGAGTAGAAGTAAACGATTTTTTGCGTTGAAGCAATTTTTTGATAATAATCAGTTTGATTACGTAATTGACTTTAGAACAAAAGAGTATTTTTTACAAGAAATGATTATTCACAATTTCGTGTTCCCTAAATTTATTCAAACCATACATAGTTTTAAAATCAAATCGTATGTGCCAAAAAATAAATTATTAGCTAAATTTTTATACAGAAATTGTAAGCAATTTATTACTGTTTCGAAAGGAATTCATGAGAAAGTTAATAAAAATTATAATTTTTTACCCAATAAGTTAATTTACAATCCTATTGATTTTGAATCCATTTCAAAGCTATCAAAACAAGAGGTTACTGACGATTTTCAATATGTTTTATCTGCTGGAAGTATGAATAAAAACATAAAGCAATTTAATAAATTAATCGAGTGCTACGCAAACTCTATGTTACCCTCTAAAAATATAAAGTTGATCATTTTAGGCGAAGGAAAACTGAAAAATAAATGGATAAAATTAGTAGAAAATCTTAATTTACAAGAATTGGTCATTTTTAAAGGTAACGTAAAAAATCCATTTCGATATTATAAAAACGCATTATTCACAATTTCAACCAGTAAATATGAAGGTATGCCAATGGTTTTATTGGAATCTTTAGCATGTGGCACCCCAATAATTTCTTGGAATTATGCATCGGGTCCAAGTGAAATTATTACTAACAAACAAAACGGTTTATTGATTAAAAATCAGGATGCTGACAAACTAATTGATGCAATGAATCTATTTGTATTGGATAATAATTTATATTTACATTGTAAAGAAAACGCGGTATCAAGTGTAAAACAGTTTAGTTTGGAAACTATTGGTAACGAGTGGTTGAACGTTTTTAAAAAATAAATATAAATGAATTACAAAATCATAGATATTCCAAAAGTAAACAATACAAAAGGAAACATTGGTGTTATTGAAAATCATACGATTCCTTTTGATATAAAAAGGGTGTATTATTTGTTTGATGTACCAAGTGGTGCCAAACGTGGCGGACATGCACATAAGAAACTGAAACAAGTTTTAATTGCTATTTCGGGAAGTTTTGATGTGGTTTTGAAGAATGGAAAATCGAAAGAAATTATTACTTTAAATAGACCTGATAAAGGTTTGCTAATTGAAAACAACATTTGGCGCGAATTAGAAAATTTTTCTTCAGGTTCGGTCTGTTTGGTGTTGGCTTCAGAAGAATTTTCGGAAGAGGATTACATCAGAAATTATAAGGATTATTTGAGCTTTATAAAAGAGTAATTATTTATTTCAACATCAAAAAACATCAATACGTACTTGTTTTTATGCCTAACTTTAATAAAAATAACTTCAATTTATCAATTAAATTTAGAATAAAACTTGGCATTTTTAAAAGAATATTTTGTTTCCAATTTAAGTTTCTTGAATCAATGGTTGCCATCATTTTTTTCCAACGCAAATCATTATTTTTCTTTAAACGTTTTCCTAAAACATATCGTTCGAAATCGAGATATTTTTTTAAATCCGAATTGGTTTTAGCCCAATTTTCATAACTATCAAAATCTGGAATGGTTTTGTTAAATAATGAACTTTGTGTAAGTTGGTTTTCTGTTTGCATAAAATAACTCATTTGTACCGAGTTATTATAAGCCAGTTTAAAATTGTAATTGGCTCTAATGTTGAAATCTAAATCTTCAGAAAAACCAATATCTTCATTATAATACCCAACTTTTTCAAACACTTCTTTATGAAAACAAACGGAGCCATGATTATAAATACCTTGTTTTACATTTATTTTGAAAAAGTTGATATACCCTTTAAAATCTATTGCTAAAATTTCAGAACCATTGCAAGGATTTTTAATTACGGCATCCCAAACTTCTTCATAATTTGTTCCAAAAATTCTCGCTTCTGGGAAATTTTGAATTAATTGAAAGATACTTTCTAAAAAAGTAGGTTTCCATAAATCATCAGCATCTAAAAACGTTATATAATTAGAATTTGCATTTTTAATTCCAGTATTTCTTGAGGCAGATAAGCCACAATTTTTTTCATGATAAATTAATTGTACATTTTCTGATTCAAATGTTGAGGCAATTGCAGCACTTTTATCTGAAGAAAAATCGTCAATAATTACTAATTCGAAATCTGTAAAAGTCTGATTTAAAACACTTTCAATCGCGTTTTTAATGTACTTTTCTTTGTTGTAAAGCGGAATTATGACAGTGAAAAAAGACATATTAATCAGTTAAAATATATTGGAATACTTCTTTCCAATTATGTAAATCTTTACTTGTGTCAAAAGGGGAAGTATTTCCTTGAAACCTATGATTACCTTCTACAAATTCAGTAATTAGTTTTGCTAAATCAGAAGCGCTGTTTTCATCAAAAAAAGTAACTTTTTCATAAGTGCCACAAGTTTCTTTGGCATAAGGTAAATTAGCTAAAAACATAGGTTTATCGTATGCTTTTGCTTCAGAAATTGGCAAGCCCCAAGTTTCTATTTTTGATGGAAAAAGCAGACAATCCTCCTCCCT
>CAZQGY010000039.1:0-16096 GCA_964593435.1 uncultured Flavobacterium sp.
GAGAGGAGGAGAAAAACTACCGTAATAATTTTCTTTATCCAAGCCAATATTTGTTTGTTTAGACAAACCTAAAGTAATAGAAGTACTTGGTAACGACTCTTTTTTAATAATTTTACTCGTATTTATAGGAAAAAAAATTCTTGGGAAGCTTAATTTTACATCTCCCCCATATTCTAATATATTAAAAAAGGCATTGGTGCTATTTTTTATACTGGCATCTTTAGAGGAACCCAAATTACCTCGTAATGAAAAATCTAAAATTTCGGCCCCTTTAAATAAGTTCCTAAATGTAATTCCTGTAAAACCTGAAATACCAAATAGTTGAATGTTAGACTGTGTGAAATCACCTTTAATGTTGAAATTATATTTTTTTAATGGCGTTAAAACAATGTTAGCAATTAACCCATTTCCAGTAGCGTCTTCTACATATTGAATTCGAGGATAAGCAAATACTTTTAAATTAGATAACGCTCTTGTAGTTAACGTTTTATCTTGTTCGCTAAATAATTTTCCTTCTTCAATAAAAATAGCATTTACTAATGCTTTAGGTTTATATTTTAGTTTTCCTGAACTATAAAAATTAAATTTTTTATACGAAATACTATCAATTCCGATAGCTTTTTCCTTTACTTGTTTGTCTGTAAAAATATTTACTTTATTAATTTTGTATAACTTAAATGGCTCAGTATAAGTAGAATCGGCATTTTTAACAATTCTATTTCCAATATTAAACGTAATATTTAACTTGTTTTTTTTGCCAATTGTATCTATATCCGGTCTTTTAATATAATTTTCTTGAAAATGATACAAGCCTCTGTTTCTAAATTCCGTGGCAATTCGTTTTTTCTCATTGCTGATATTTTCGGCAGTATAGGCCTCACCAGATTTTATTAACGAATTTCCAGAAATATTTTGATATAAAGAATCTACAATTGGCGTTTCAATATTTCTAAAAATACTATCAATTACATAAGGTTTACCCGTGTTTATTTGATACGTAACTTTTACTTTTTTATTTTTTAAAGAATCTATTTTTGAAGCCACTTTCACATCAAAAAAACCTCTATTAAATTGATACGAATGCAACCTTATTTCCGATTTTCTAACCCTTGCCGTATCTAGAATAGAAGGCGCTTCTCCTACTTTCTTAAAGAAATCACTGTAACCAGAAACCAAAAACGATTTACCCAAACGATTTACTTGCTTTTTAGAATACAATTTAATCATTCTATCTAATCGGTTTGGTTTTTTATGCAACCAAGCTTGATAAGACGAATCGGCATTTTTTTTACTCAAATTATATAACTGCAAACGTGGTTTAAATCCCAATAACTTACTATTGGGTTTTTGATACAATTGATTGTGCAAATCTTCTGAGTTAGTAGATTTGTTATTTACTATAATTTCGTTATCTTCAATAAGCAATTGTTTCTTTTGGAGCTTTCTCACTTCAGAACAAGAGTAAAAAAGTAGTCCAAAAAGAAAAAATAGTGCTATTTTTGGAGTGAGATTCTTCAAACGCTTAATTTTTATCAAAAATACAATTTTTTATGGTTAGCAAAAACCAAATTAAACTAATTAATAGTTTACAGCAAAAAAAGTATCGTAAGTTACACAATCTTTTCATAGCAGAAGGTAAAAAAGTAATTCAAGAACTTTTGGATGCGCAATTTAGCTTGGCGTATTTGTTTGTAACCAAAGCCGATTTGTTTGACACCAACCCTGCTGCAACACTTATTTCAGATAATGAACTTAAAAAAATAACCGCTTTAACTACCGCAAATGATTGTTTGGCTGTTTTTGAAATAAAAGAAACCGCTTTCAAACCAACTTCTGGATTAGAATTGGCTTTAGACAACATAAAAGACCCAGGAAATATGGGCACGATTATTAGATTGGGTGATTGGTTTGGAATTTCAAAAATTGTATGTTCTGAAGAAACCGTAGATATTTATAATCCAAAAGTAGTGCAAGCTACAATGGGAAGTTTAGCAAGAGTACAAGTTGAATACACCAATTTAGTCGCTTATTTAAAAGCAACTGATTTGGAAATTTTTGGAACATTTATGGATGGCGAAAACATTTATAAAAAAGAATTGCCTTGTAAAGGAATTATTGTAATGGGTAATGAAGCCAATGGCATTTCTTCAGAAATTGAGAATTTAATTACTCAAAAAATTGCGATTCCAAGATTTGGAAATTTACAACAAACCGAAAGTTTAAACGTAGCCACGGCCACCGCCATATTTTTATCGGAATTTAAACGAAATAACTAAAAATCAACTTTTTGACTTTACGACTTAATGGAACGTGAAGTTAACAAAAACAGCTCTGGTTTGCATCGATTTAATATTTCCTGTCCAAGGAGAATTTGGATCCACATCGCGAACCAACTCGTCACCCGTTCCAAAAACACCGCGGATGGATGGAGAAAATTTAAAATATTCTAAATATAAATCCAAACCAAAACCTACTTCGTAATTTTGCGTCCAAGTTTTTACACGAAATCGGTTGGCTGAATTATCATCTGTGGCTTTTTCATTACTTCCTAAATTTAAAGTAGAAGATAAACCTCCAAGTAAATATGGACGTACATTTCCAGTTCGTAATGCAGAATATTTTAACAGTAATGGAAAATGTAAATTGGCTGCCTTAACTTCTCTTAATCGATCTACTCGATCTTCAATATTTGGGTAAATTAAATTACGTTGCGTGGCATAAAAACCGGGTTCAAATCGTAAATCGAAAAGCTCTCTTAATCTTAAATTTACTACCAAACCAACATTAAAACCAGTAGCTGGCTTCAACTCGATATCTTTTCCAACCGTTTTATAATTAAATTGATAATTATAACTGCTAAACCCTAAATAATAACCAAAATGAATTTTTTTCTTTTCGAAATTTTCATCATTTATAATTGGATTTTTACCAAAGGTACCGCCCTGAGCGAAAGACTTCAGTGCGAATAATAAAATAAAAATAAGATATCTAACTTGCATTTTTTACTTTTTTGATGCTTTATAAATTGTAGCTACGCCCATGGTTTGTGGTTCGTGCTGTACCTCTATAAACCCAATTTTTCGTAAAATATTGTTTAACGCTTCGCCAAAAGGGAAATTTTGTGCGGAATTGGACAAATAGGTGTAAGCGGCTTTATCTTTTGAAAATAATTTTCCAATAGTTGGCATAATAAAATTGGTGTACACATAATACCCTTGTTTAAAAGGAAATGTAGTAGGCACAGAAGTTTCTAAAATAATAAAAGTGCCATTTGGTTTCAACACACGAAGTATTTCAGAAAGCCCTTTTTCAAGATTTTCGAAATTTCTTACGCCATACGCCACAGTGATTACATCAAAATAATTATCTGTATAGGGAATTTTTTCTCCATCACCTAAAACCATTTGAATTTTTGAATCTAAGTTTTTTTCTGAAATTTTTTTCTTACCCATATCAAGCATACCTTGCGAAATATCCAAACCGATAATTTCTGTCGCAGTGGTTTCTGCAAATAATATAGCTAAATCTCCGGTACCAGTGGCAATATCAAGAATCGACGTTGGCTGTTGAAGTTTTACCATTTGTAAAATCTTCTTTTTCCAAGTGGCATCTGTTCCTAAAGAAATTATTTTATTTAATCCATCATAATTTTCGGAAATGGTATCAAACATTTGAGCCACTTGCTCTTTTTTACCTTTTTCGGAATCTTGATACGGTTTTATGGTTTCGGACATTGTTTTGATTTTGAAGTACAAAAGTAATTGAAAATTATGAATTACAATTTACGAATTACGATTTGACTTAATAAAAGTTTGAAACGTAAAATCAAAGGCGTGTTTTTCATCTTTTGGATGCTGTTCTTCAAAAACAAGTTCCCAATATTCTGGATTTATTTCTGGGAAAAAAGTATCGGCTTCTACTGTTGTATGTACGCGAGTTAGCTCTACTTTATCAGCCATATCGATAGATTGTTTGTAAATTTCGCCACCGCCAATAATAAAAATTTCTTCATTTTTTGGACACGCTTCTATAGCTTCTTCTAAACTTGAAACCACAATACATCCCTCTGGTGCTATATAATCACTTTGACGAGTAATAATAACGTGCGTTCTATTCGGTAATGGTTTTGGAAAACTTTCAAAGGTTTTTCTGCCCATAATGATATAATGCTCGGAAGTTAGCGCTTTAAAACGTTTAAAATCATCTGGTAAATGCCAAACCAATTGGTTGTCTTTTCCCAAAGCATTGTTAGTTGATGTTGCGGCGATTAGTATTAGCATAGCTGTAAATTTAAAGTGCTAAGGTAGTGATTTTGTGAGAAATTATTGATTTAAACTTTAATAGCAATTAACGTTTTGCTGCTTCTGGCAGTGGCGTAATTTCGACACTTACCATCACAAATATAACTAAAATTTAGTTTCAAAAATTTAGTTTTATAAATAAATCCCAAGCCTAGCCATTGCTAGAAACAGCTGTTAGCAGACGTTGCTTCTTTTATTATTTGTTCAGTTTGAATCCAGCATCAATAATTTTCACAGTATCCTTTTCTTCTTCTGAAAAGTCAACGGTAATCTTTGTCGGGTCAATGATGGAATAATTTATAATATAATATTTGCCAATTTTTTGTTTGCAATATTTTGGACAAGTTCCATATTCTTCTCTGTATAATTTTCCATTAACATAGTATTCAAAATAACTTGCTGAAGTTTTTGGAAATCTTTTACACTTAACAAATTGACAAATTGTAGTTCTTCTGTTTTCGGCGATTTCTTTTTTATAAAGATAACCTTTTACAAACAGAGATATTACAATTATAACAATTATTAAAAGTGCAATTTTTGATATAGTTTCTTTCATTGTAGTTTGTTCGGGTGCAATGTCTGCTGACTTGAATATATACTCAGTTTTTTGTTATTTAGTTGAGCATATCCTCCTGTTTTCAAATAGCTTTGCTCAATTATTATGTGTTTGATATTTTTTTCTATACCGAAACTGCACCTTTAATATGCTCGTGTGGGTCGTAGCCTTCTAAAGTGAAATCGTCAAAAGTGAAATCGAAAATGTTGGTTACATTTGGATTCAATTTCATAATTGGTAATTTTCTTGGTTCACGGCTCAATTGTAAATTCACTTGTTCTATATGATTGTTGTAAATATGAGCATCACCAAAAGTGTGTATAAACTCACCAGCCTCTAATCCGCATACTTGCGCTACCATCATCGTAAATAAGGCATACGAAGCAATATTAAACGGTACACCTAAGAAAATATCAGCACTACGTTGGTACAATTGACACGATAATTTCCCATCAGAAACATAAAACTGAAAAAACGCGTGACAAGGTGGTAAAGCGGCTTTTCCATTCGCCACATTTTCCGAAAACGAAACGGTAGTATCTGGTAAAACAGAAGGATTCCAAGCCGAAATTAACATTCTACGGCTGTTTGGATTGGTTTTAAGCGTTTCAATTAATTCGGTAATTTGATCAATTTCTTCGCTGTTCCAATTTCTCCATTGGTGCCCATACACAGGTCCTAAATTACCATTTTCATCTGCCCAAGCATCCCAAATTTTTACGCCATTTTCTTGTAAATAGGCAATATTAGTTTCGCCTTTTAAAAACCAAAGTAATTCGTGAATAATCGATTTTAAATGTAACTTTTTAGTGGTTACCATAGGAAAACCTTCACTTAAATCAAATCGCATTTGGTAGCCAAAAACACTAATGGTTCCTGTTCCTGTTCGGTCGCCTTTTTGAGTTCCGTTTGCTAAAACGTGCTTTACTAAATCGTGATATTGTCTCATATAAAGTTTGTTTTAAACCTGACAGGTTTTAGAAACCTGTCAGGTTTATATATTTAATGATTAAAAGCCTCTACGTCTTTTGGATCGTGTTTGTGTTTAAATAAAATTGCAAATGCAACTGTAATTATTAATGCATAAACTGCAAATGTTAGCCAGATGTTGTGCCAGTCTTTTCCGTTTGCAGTTGTAAAATAAGTATCTATTAAAAATCCACTTCCTAAACTTCCTAAGATCGCTCCGAAACCGTTGGTCATCATCATAAATAATCCTTGCGCAGAGGAACGAATTTTAGAATCGGTTGTGGTTTCCACGAAAAGTGAACCTGAAATATTGAAGAAGTCAAACGCCAATCCGTACACGATATTCGACATAATTATCATCCATAAACTTCCAATTGGATCGCCATAAGCGAAAAATCCAAAACGCAATACCCAAGCAATTAAACTGAAAAGCATTACTTTTTTGATTCCAAATCGGCGTAAGAAAAACGGAATGGCTAAAATAAATATGGTTTCAGAAATTTGAGAAATAGACAACACAATATTTGCCGATTTTACTACAAAAGTTTCTGCATATTTGGGTACGTTTTCAAAATCTTTAATATAGGTTTCGCCATACATATTGGTTAATTGTAAAGCGGCACCTAAAAACATACTAAAGATAAAAAACATAGCCATTTTAGATTCTTTAAACAATTTAAAAGCATCTAAACCGAAGATTTGAGAGAATGTTTTGTTTTTACTTTCGTCTTTAATTGGTTCAATTTTTGGTAAAGTGAACGAAAAAATTCCCAATACAATTGCGAAAAAAGAAGCCATATAAAACTGATTGCATTCTACAGGCATATTGGTTACAGAAGCAATCGCTTTTCCTACTCCAATCCCGAAAGAAAAAGGCGGATTTACATTACTAAATAAATTGGTACACCACATAGCTACAATAAAACCAATGGTTCCCCAAACTCGAATAGGCGGATAATCTTTAATAACATTAAAATTGAATTTTTTAAGAATCGCGTAAGAAAGCGAGTTAGACAACGACAACGTTGGCATATAAAACAGCATTCCTATTAGTAATACCCAGAAAAAAGTAGACGGACTATCAATAGCAGGTAAAAAAAGTAAAATGATACCATATAAAATATGGTGTATGCCGTATAATTTTTCAAGATTCAAATATTTATCTGCGATAATTCCAGATATAGGTGGCATAATAATAGAGCCGATTCCTAATGTTGAAAATACAATACCAAACTCGGCACCAGACCATTGTTTAAAGCCAAATCCATAACTTGCCAAGGTAGTTAACCAGGCACCCCATACAAATAATTGTAAAAAACTTACAATAGTTAATTTTAATTTTATGTTCATTTTGTAGTATTTTGATTGGTGATTATTTTCTATCGATTTCTGCTTTTATTAGGGCTGCTTTTTCGTAATCTTCATTTTGAATGGCTTCTTCTAATAAATCATGTAATTCTTGAATTGAAAATTTAGAATATATGTTTTGCGGTTCTTCTTCGCCATATACTTCAGGTTCAGAAAGTATATCGTCGTCATCAATTTCTTCGTCTGAATGCAATTCTTGTTTGTTTTTATTTAAGAAAATTCCAGCTTTATCTAAAATGTTTTTGTAGGTAAATATAGGTGCATTAAATCGTAGGGCTAAAGCAATTGCATCAGAAGTTCTCGCATCGATTACTTCTTCTTTTGCCTCTTTTTCGCAAACAATACTGGAATAAAAAACACCGTCTACTAATTTATGAATAATCACTTGAGTAATTACGATTTCATATTTATCTGCGATGGTTTTGAATAAATCGTGTGTTAAAGGACGCGGTGGCGTAATTTCTTTTTCTAAAGCAATAGCAATTGATTGTGCTTCGAAGGCGCCAATAACTATAGGTAATTGTCTGTCGCCATCTACTTCATTCAAAATTAAAGCATAGGCTCCATTTTGTGTTTGACTATACGATATTCCTTTAATGGTTAATTTAACTAAACTCATTTTGTACTTAAAACTTTATTCAAATGTACTATAAAAATATTTTCTATAAAAAAAGGCTATCTAAATTGGATATTTCTATCGTATTTAGATAGCCTTTTTAGGAGGCACAATATATAAAAAATTTATGCGTTTGCCGCTTTAAAAGCTTTTAATTTTTCAATCAATTTAGGAACAACATCAAAAGCATCTCCTACAATACCATAATCGGCTACTTTAAAGAAAGGCGCTTCAGCATCGGTATTAATTACCACTTTTACTTTAGAAGAGTTGATTCCTGCAATATGCTGAATGGCTCCAGAAATACCTACAGCAATATATAAATTAGCTGCAACTGGTTTTCCTGTTTGCCCTACATGTTCTCCGTGTGGACGCCATCCAATATCTGAAACAGGTTTCGAACAAGCTGTTGCTGCACCAAGTACAGTGGCTAATTCTTCAATCATTCCCCAATTTTCAGGTCCTTTTAATCCACGACCAGCAGACACCACAATTTCAGCATCAGCAATTGTTACTTTACCAGTAGTTTTTTCTGAATTGGTTACTTTTACACCAAAATCTGCATCCGATAAAGCTGGTGAAAAATCTTCTTCCGTTAATGAAGTCGCATTTTCAATCAATCCGAATGAGTTTTTAGAAATTCCTAAAACTTTTACGTCTGTTGCAATCTCTGATATATTGAATGCTTTGTTTGAAAAAGCACTTCTTTTTACTTGAAATGGAGCCACGCTTAATGGCGCCTCAATTACATTTGAAACAAAACCTGCATTTAAATTTACGGCTACTAATGGCGCTATATGTAAACTATCTGTAGTTGAAGCTAAGATTACAACTTTAGCTCCTTCTTTTTCAGCAGCTTGCTTTATAACATCTGCATACGCTTTAGCGCTGAATGAAGTTAATTTATCATTTGTTACTTTTAATACTTTACTAACTCCGTAAGCAGATAAAGCATTATTTTCTGTAGCATTAATTGAAACAGCAGTAACTGTTGTTCCAAGCATATCGGCTACTTTTTTTGCATATGAAGCAATTTCAAAAGCTACTTTTTTGAATTTACCTTCGTTTGATTCTGTATATATTAAAACTGACATATCTTTTTATTTACGATTTACGTTTTGCGATTTACAATTAAATTACTTTAGCTTCGTTGTGTAATAAATTAATTAATTCATCTATATTATCTGAGCTGATTAATTTTACCGCTGATTTTGCTGCAGGTTTTTCAAATTTCACGGAAGAAGTGGCATTAGTATCTGAAGTTGGTTCTACAATATTTAATGCTTTTGTTCTGGCAGTCATAATACCACGCATATTTGGAATTCTTAAATCTTTTTCTTCCACCAATCCTTTTTTACCTGCAATAATTAAAGGTAAACTTGATGTAGCTGTTTCTTTACCGCCATCAATTTCTCTTATCGTTGTAGCTTCAGTACCAGAAATTTCAATTCCTATGCAAGCATTTACAAAATTAAATCCTAATAATCCAGCTAACATTCCAGGTACCATACCCCCATTATAATCAATAGATTCTGTACCCGCAATAATTAAATCATAACCACCTTGCTTCACCTCGTTAGCCAGTTGTTTCGCTACAAATAAACCATCTGTTGGTTGTGTATTCACACGAATGGCTTCATCTGCACCAATTGCTAAGGCTTTTCTTAAAGTAGCTTCGGCATCTGTACCGCCTACATTAACAACAGTTACATGAGCGCCTTTTTGCTCTTTTAACACAATTGCTTTGGTTAAACCAAACTCGTCATTTGGATTAATAACATATTGTACCCCATTTGTATCAAACTCGGTATCGTTATTAACAAAATTAATTTTTGAAGTAGTATCAGGGACATGACTGATGCAAACTAATATTTTCATTTTTATACTGATTTTATATTGATGCCACGAAATTACAAAAAATGTTTTAAAAAAATATTATGCATGCATACAAAATATTGATTTTTTACAAAAATTAAATAAATTTTATGAATTGTTAAATATAAATAGGTAAATATAAGAATTTGATAAGAAATTATTAAAGAAATCGATTGAGTAAAAATATTAAATAATAATGAGCGTACTCACTAAAATTTATTATTTTTGCCATTCACTAAGTTTTAGAATTAATTTTATGAGAACAATACAGTTTAGAGAAGCTATTTGTGAAGCAATGAGCGAAGAAATGCGTCGTGATGAAACGGTGTACTTAATGGGAGAAGAAGTTGCAGAATATAATGGAGCCTATAAAGCTTCAAAAGGTATGCTAGATGAATTTGGACCAAAACGTGTTATCGATACACCAATTGCAGAATTAGGTTTTGCAGGTATAGCAGTAGGTTCAGCCATGAACGGATGCCGCCCAATTGTTGAATACATGACGTTTAATTTCTCTTTAGTAGGAATTGACCAAATTATAAATAATGCGGCGAAAATGCGTCAGATGTCAGCTGGACAATTTCCTATGCCAATGGTTTTTCGAGGGCCAACAGCATCTGCAGGACAATTAGGAGCAACACACTCACAAGCGTTTGAAAACTGGTTTGCCAACACACCTGGTTTAAAAGTAGTGGTACCAAGTACCGTTTATGACGCAAAAGGTTTGTTAAAAGCTGCCATTCGTGATAACGACCCTGTTATTTTCATGGAATCAGAACAAATGTATGGTGATAAAGGCGAAGTTCCTGAAGGTGATTATATCATTCCACTTGGTGTAGCAGATATTAAACGCGAAGGAACTGATGTAACTATCGTTTCATTTGGTAAAATTATCAAAGAGGCATTTATAGCAGCTGAAGAATTAGCCGCAGCAGGTATTTCTTGTGAAATTATCGATTTAAGAACCGTTCGTCCAATGGATTACGACTGTATTATCAATTCGGTTAAAAAGACAAATAGATTAGTAGTTTTAGAAGAAGCTTGGCCGTTTGCCTCTGTTGCTTCAGAAATTACATATATGGTTCAAGAACGTGCTTTTGATTATTTAGACGCTCCAATTCAACGTATTACAACTGCTGATACACCTGCACCTTACTCACCTACGCTATTAAAAGAATGGTTACCAAACAGTAATGATGTAGTAAAAGCAGTTAAAAAAGTAATGTATAAATAAAAAATAAAATAGGTAGAAATTATCATTAATGAAGTAATTAAATTAGTATTTTTTTTATAATCAATACTGTTCAATTTGCCTACTACTTTAAAATAAAGTATATTTGAATCCCGATTTTGTCGGGATTTTTTTATGAATTACAAATGAAAAACCTACTAACACTCGTTATACTAATTTCATCGCTAGCTTTTTCCCAAACAAAAGTTAGCGGTATCATTTTAGACAATGCCAAACAACCCGTTTCTTACGCAACGGTTGCGTTTAAAAATTCTGCAGAAGGCGTAATTGCCGATGAAAATGGCAAATTTTATCTTGAATCAAAAAAAACATATCCTACATTAGTAGTTTCATTTGTAGGGTATAAAGACAAAGAAATATCTCTTTCTGGCACGTTTAATTACGATTTAAAAATTAGTTTAGAAAACGCAAACGAAATTGCTGAAGTAAAAGTATATGGCGGAAAAACTTCAAAGAAAAACAATCCTGCTATAGATATTCTTAGAAAAATTTGGGAAAGAAAAAAGAAAAATGGATTGCGTCAATTTAATCAGTATGAGTACGATAAGTATGAAAAAATTGAATTTGACATTAATTCTATAGACAGCACATTTATGAAAAATAAAATCTTCAAAAATGTAGAATTTATTTTTCAACACGTGGACACTTCTGCCATTACAGGTAAAAATTTCTTGCCAATTTTTATAAATGAAACCAAAAGTAAAGTATATGGCGACAATATAAAAAACAAAACAAAAGATGTTTTAGAAGCCAATAAATACTCAGGATTTGGAAACGCAAATAATGATGGTGTAAATGCCTTTTTAAAAGATTTATATGCCGACTATGATATTTATAATAATTACCTGAAATTTTTCGATAAAGATTTTGTAAGCCCGTTATCCCGAACTGGAATTCAAATATATAATTATGTTTTAGCAGACAGTACATTTATTGATAAAAAATGGTGCTATAATATTGTATACTATCCACGAAGAAAAAACGAGTTGACTTTTAAAGGTGATTTTTGGGTAAACGATTCCACTTTTGCCATAAAAAGCATTAATATGGAAGCTAGCAAAAGTGCTAACATTAATTGGGTTCGAGACATATATATTGAACAAGAATTTGATGTGTTAAATGATTCCGTTTTTTTATTGAAACGCGATCACATGATGACGGATTTTGCCTTAACCAAAAAAGAAGATTCAAATGGGATGTACGGAAAACGAACAACCATGTTTAAAAATCATCAATTCAATAAAGAAAAAGACGATAAATTTTACAGGGAAGAAGTCAATACTTTTAACAAAGAAGCGTTTATCAAAACAGATGAATATTGGGAAGAAAATCGATTTGAAAGTCTAAATTCTAATGAAAAAGGAATTTATGAAATGCTCGATACCCTAAAAACAGTACCCAAAATTAAACGTTTTTACAATTTAGTATCTATTTTAGGAAGTGGTTACATTCAAGTTGGAAAATTTGACATCGGACCTATTTTCTCCACTTTCGGATACAATGATGTAGAAGGGCAACGTATTAGATTAGGAGGAAGAACGTATTTCGGACCTAATGACCCATGGCGTATTCAAGGATACACTGCTTATGGTTTTAAAGACCAAAAAATAAAATACGGAATCAATGCCCGCGTAATGCTGGATAAGAAAAATCGCTTTATTGCCTCTTTCGGTAACCGAAGAGATGTTGAGCAAATTGGCGTAAGCTTAACCACTTCTAATGATGTATTGGGTAGAAGTTTTGCTTCTTCTTCTTTTTTCTCAAGTGGAACAAACAATAAATTAACCAATGTAAATTTAACCAATTTAGGTTTCGAAATAGAGCCCGTTAAAAATTTGGTTTTCGAAAGTAGTTTCTCATACAGAACGTTATCTTCTGCCTCTCCAGAATTTAAATTGGACTATTTTACAGACGATACTTTTAGTGAAACAGCTAATAAAATTACCCAATCTGAAGTAAATTTCTTAATCAACTATACGCCAAATAGAAAAATGATTGGTTATGGTGTGGATCGAATGGAAGTAGATTTAAATTATCCAAGAATTTTTGTAAGTTATTCTCAAGGATTAAAAGGGGTTTTAAATAGCGATTTCAACTATTCAAAATTACAGCTTTTTTATCGTCAACCTTTATTAATTGGTGGGTTTGGACGATTATTCACCACTTTAGAAGTAGGAAAAACTTTCGGAACAGTTCCTTTATCTTTAATGGGAATAATACCTGGAAATCAATCGTTTTTTATTATTGATAACACCTATAACTTATTAAATTATTACGATTTTGTAGCCGACCAATATACTTCACTTCATTTGGAACATAATTTCAATGGAAAATTATTTTCCAGAGTGCCTTTACTTAGAAAACTAAATTGGCGAGAAATCATAGGTGTAAAAACCGTTTATGGATCTGTTTCAAATGAAAATAAAGCTATTAATGCTTCTGGGCAAGACTATCAAGCACCTGTAAATGGCTATTACGAATATTCTGCCGGAATAGGTAATATTTTTAAAGTAATGCGAGTGGATGCTTCTTGGCGAGGAAGCTATTTTAATATTCCTGAAGCTCGAAAATTCACAATTCGAGTAGGTTTTGGTTTTTATTTTTAAAAGATTGTCATCCTTGTTATTTTAAAAAAATTAATTTTTCATAATTTTTTTAATGTATTTTTATGGTAAATGTATTTTTACTATTATAAAATCTATAATATAAGAAATCGAATACGTGCTAAACCCTAAGCTATAACTTTTTTCTAACTTTGTAGTCGAAAAAATACTTAAAATGACAGCAGATAGAGTTACTACATTTGATGTTTTGGTGGAAATCCCTAGAGGAAGTCGAAACAAATATGAATATGATTTTGATTTAAAAAGAATGCGATTTGATAGAATGCTATTCTCATCAATGATGTATCCAGCAGATTACGGATTTATTCCTGAAACTTTAGCTTTAGACGGCGATCCATTAGATGTATTAGTTTTAGTTACCAAGCCAACATTCCCAGGATGTGTTATCGAAGTTAAACCCATTGGAGTATTCCATATGGCAGACGATAAAGGTCCAGATGAGAAAATTATTTGTGTACCTGTTTCTGATCCTATTTGGAATTCATTAAACGATTTAAGCGATGTAAACCCACACTTAGTAAAAGAAATTGAACACTTTTTTCAAGTATATAAAGATTTGGAAAATAAAATAGTAGATGTTGAAGGCTGGGGAGATGTAAATGAAGCACGTGCCATCATTAAAGAATGCACCGAACGATTTGAAGCAATTGAAAACAAACCAGAAGGTTTATTCAGTATAAAATAAAAAAATTTAACAATTTTTATTAAAAAAGGCAATTATGATTAGAATAATTGCCTTTTTTGTTTATTTTTGCTCGATTAAATTAAAATTAACTATTTACAAAAAACTATGAATAATTTTATGATTTACTTGCCAATTGTTATGGCAATCATTGGTTTGCTTTTTATGGCAATGAAACGTGCATGGGTATTAAAACAAGATGCCGGTGACGGTAAAATGAAAGAAATTTCAGATTACATCTATGAAGGAGCATTGGCTTTCTTAAAAGCAGAATACAGATTATTAACTGTATTTGTAATTCTAGCAAGTATCGTTTTAGCTGGAATTACTTTTATTCCAGGAGTAAAAACACATTTATTTATTGTTGTTGCATTTATTTTCGGAGCTTTCTTTTCAGCATTAGCAGGAAATATGGGTATGAAAATTGCTACAAAAACAAACGTAAGAACTACACAAGCCGCACGTACTAGTTTACCTCAAGCATTAAAAGTATCTTTTAGTGGAGGAACAGTAATGGGCTTAGGAGTAGCAGGTTTAGCTGTATTAGGATTAACCGGTTTCTTCATACTATTATTTAGATATTTTATGCCTGGTGGTGTTTGGACAAACACTGAGGATATGACAATTGTTCTAGAAACTTTAGCTGGTTTCTCTTTAGGTGCTGAATCTATTGCATTATTTGCACGTGTTGGTGGTGGTATTTATACCAAAGCTGCCGATGTAGGTGCTGATTTAGTTGGTAAAGTTGAAGCAGGAATCCCAGAAGATGATCCAAGGAATCCAGCAACTATTGCTGATAACGTGGGTGATAATGTAGGTGACGTAGCTGGTATGGGTGCCGATTTATTCGGATCTTATGTAGCAACAGTTTTAGCAGCTATGGTATTAGGAAATTATGTAATCAAAGATATGGGTGGTAAAATTGAGGATGCCTTTGGAGGTATCGGACCCATTTTATTACCAATGGCAATTGCTGGTTTTGGAATTTTATTTTCTATTATAGGAACTATGTTAGTTAAAATTTCAAGCGATGACGCTAAAGAAGCACAAGTACAAAAGGCATTAAATATTGGAAACTGGGTTTCTATACTTTTAACTTTAGTAGCGTGTTACTTTTTAGTAGAATATATGTTACCAACTACAATGAAAATGGAATTTTACGGAGAAGGATTGAAAGATATTTCTTCTATGCGTGTTTTCTATGCTACAATTGTAGGATTAATAGTTGGTGGAGCCATTTCATCAGTCACTGAATATTATACAGGATTAGGTACAAAACCAGTTTTAGCAATTGTACAAAAATCATCAACAGGTGCAGGAACTAACGTAATCGCTGGTTTAGCTACTGGTATGATTTCAACTTTCCCAACTGTAATTTTATTTGCTGCGGCAATTTGGGCATCTTATGCTTTTGCAGGATTCTATGGTGTGGCTTTAGCTGCTTCTGCTATGATGGCTACAACAGCTATGCAATTAGCAATTGATGCTTTCGGACCTATTTCTGATAATGCAGGTGGTATTGCTGAAATGAGCGAATTACCAAAAGAGGTTCGTACTCGTACAGATATTTTAGATTCAGTTGGTAACACAACAGCTGCAACAGGAAAAGGATTCGCAATCGCTTCTGCCGCATTAACATCTTTAGCCTTATTTGCTGCCTATGTAACGTTTACAGGAATTGATGGAATTAATATTTTCAAAGCGCCAGTTTTAGCAATGTTATTTATTGGAGGAATGATTCCTGTAGTATTCTCTGCATTAGCAATGAATTCTGTTGGAAAGGCAGCGATGGATATGGTATATGAAGTACGTCGTCAGTTCAAAGAAATTCCAGGAATTATGGAAGGAACTGG
>CAZQGY010000040.1:0-15180 GCA_964593435.1 uncultured Flavobacterium sp.
TTAGGTTCTTCAAAAAGTAGATTAAATATTGGAATTAAAGGAAATCCAAATTTTGGGCAAGTTAGAACATTAATGATTGGGGTAAAAAACCCAAACCCTTCAGCTACAGGACCTTTAAGAGGAGAAGTTTGGTTTAATGAATTACGCATGTCTGAAATTGATAACAAAGGAGGGTATGCCGCAGTAGCTAATTTAGACACTAATCTAGCCGATTTTGCCACTTTTTCTGCAACGGGTCGTATAAGCACCATTGGTTTTGGAGCTTTAGAGCAAGGTCCAAATGAAAGAAGCAGAGAAGATGTTAAACAATACGATATAGTATCTAACTTTAACGTAGGACAAATTTTACCTAAAAAATGGAAATTAAATTTACCCTTTAATTATGCTATAGGAGAACAAATAATTACGCCAAAATTTGATCCTTTATTCCAAGATTTAGAATTAAAACAAGTGGTGGCAGCCGAATCAAATCAAGATAAAAAAGCAGAAATACAGAATCGTGCTATAGATTATACAAAACGTACAAGTGTTAACTTTATCGGTGTAAAAAAAGAAAGAGGCGACAAACAAAAACAACATTTTTATGATATAGAAAATATCACACTTTCTTATTCTTTTAACGAAATGTTACATCATGATTACCAAGTACAAAATTTGGTAGATCAACAACAAAAAACATCTTTAGATTACGCATATTCATTTAAAGCAAAATCTATTGAGCCTTTCAAGAAGAATAAATTTTTTAATAAAAACGGGTATTATAAAGCAATAAGCGATTTTAATTTTAATTTTTTACCAAGTAACATTACGTTTAATTCAAATATTATCAGACAGTTTAACCGTCAACAATTCAGATTAATTGATGTTCAGGGTATTGGTTTAGATCCGTTGTATAGAAGAAATTATTTTTTCAATTATCAATATGGAGTGAATTTTCCAATCACAAAATCGTTAAAATTAAACTACACAGCCGCGAATAATAATATTGTACGCAATTATTTTGACACACAAAATAATCCAATTAACGATTTAGATATTTGGAATGATTACTGGAATTTTGGTACAGCAAATACGCATAATCAACAAATAACAGCTAATTACGACTTACCAATTAATAAAATTCCAGTGTTAAGTTTTATTAAAACGTCTTATGTATACACGGGTGATTATAGTTGGCAACGTGCTTCAGATGCGTTTTCAACTTTTCAAGCACTAGACGGAACAACTTATCAATTAGGTAACACCATACAAAATGCTAATTCGCATAAAATAAATGCCGGATTAGATATGAATATGTTTTATAAATACATTGGTTTAACCGCTAAAAAACAAAAACAACAACCTGTGCCTACAAAAAAAACGCCGCCAAAACCAGGCGAAAAACTAACGAATACGGCACCAAAACAGCCGCAAACGGAAGAAAGAAATGCCTTTGCTAAATTTGGAATTGGATTACTAACTTCTGTTAAAAACATTCAAGTAAATTATTCAGAATCTGGTGGAACTTTATTGCCAGGTTATTTACCAGGATTAGGATTTTTCGGAAGTTCTAAACCAACTATAGGTTTCATTTTTGGAGATCAATCTGATATTAGATATGAAGCTGCTAAAAGAGGTTACCTAACAAATTATCCTGAATTTAACCAGAGTTTTTCTCAAATTAAATCTAAAAAATTAGATTATACCGCTAGAATAGAATTGATACCCGACTTAGGAATCGATATAAATGCGGAAAGAAATATCACAGAAAATTATTCGGAACAATATGATGCTGTTGGAGGTAATTATCAATCAAGAGCACCTTTTAGTACCGGAAATTTTAGTATTTCTACTGTAATGATTAAAACAGCTTTTAAAACAAGTGATGAAAATGAATCAGAAATATTTGAAAGATTCCGTAAAAATCGTTTTGCAATAGCCGATCGTTTGGCAGAAGCATATTATGGTACTACATCTTTTCCTAGAGATTTAGATGGATATCCTACCGGATTTGGAAAAAATAGCCAGCGTGTTTTAGTACCTGCTTTTATATCTGCTTATACAGGGGTACAAACGGCTAAGGTTCAAACTGGTTTATTTTCTAATTTTCCATTGCCAAACTGGACATTAAAATATACAGGATTAATGAAGTTATCTTGGTTTAAAGATAATTTTAAAAAATTCTCTGTACAACATGGGTATCGTTCTAGCTATAGTGTGAACGCTTTTAGAAGTAATTTAAACCCTAGTCCTACCGATACTAAGGGCAACTTGTTTCCAGATGTTATAACCTCTAATGTCAATTTAACAGAACAATTTAACCCGTTAATTAATGTGAGTTTTGAGTTGAAAAATTCATTTAATGTGATGGCTGAAGTTAAAAAAGACAGAAGTTTGAACATGAGTTTCGATAATAACTTATTAACCGAAGTCCAAGGAAATGATTATACCGTTCGATTAGGATACAGAATTAAAGGTGTTCAAATTAACTCGAAATTAGCAGACAACGCTCAAGGAGTAATTAAAAGTGATATCAATGTAAAAGCCGATTTTACATTACGTAAAAACATGACAATTGTACGCTATTTAGATTACAACAACAATCAATTAGGTGGCGGACAGAATATTTGGTCATTTAAATTAACAGCAGATTATTCTTTCAGTAAGAATTTTACAGCTATTTTCTTTTACGACCATCAGTTTTCCAAAGCAGTTATATCAACAGCTTTTCCACTAACAAACATCCGTTCTGGATTTACTTTACGATATAATTTTGGAAATTAATTTTATGTCAAAGGTTGAAAGTCATAAAGAAAATTCAAAAAAGTGAAAGTATAATGTATGACTTTATGACTTTTGACGTTAAGACATTATGACTTTATCACTTGCGACTTTAAAGAATATAATTTACATTTGTAAAAAATAAAATATAATAAATAAGATGAATATACCAGCAAACTTAAAGTACACAAAAGATCATGAATGGGTTTCAATTGATGGAGATGTAGCAACTGTAGGAATTACTGATTTTGCTCAGAAAGAATTAGGTGATATTGTTTATGTTGAAGTAGAAACTTTAGATCAAACATTAGCTAAAGACGAAGTTTTTGGTACAGTGGAGGCAGTTAAAACCGTTTCGGATTTGTTTTTGCCATTAAGTGGAGAAATTATTGAATTTAATGACAATTTAGAGAGCAATCCAGAGCATGTAAATTCTGATTCATATGGTGCAGGATGGATGGTAAAAGTGAAAATTTCTGATGCTTCTGAAGTATCACAATTACTATCAAGTGAAGATTACGCGGCACTTATTGGGGCATAATTTTTTTAAAATAATAGCTGTTTTTTGGACACTTCTAATTTTTTATTTGTGTTTAAACGATACACCTAGCCTTCCAAAAATAAATATTATAAACATTGACAAAATAATACATTTTCTATTTTATTTTGTGTTTGTTTTTTTGTGGATAAAAAGCAGTAAAAACATTTCATTACATTACTTTTTAATTGTGCTTATATTAGCGATATTTCTTGGAATTAGTATAGAATTTTTACAAGAGTATTATACGCAAAACAGGACTTTTGATTGGTACGATATTGTAGCAAATGTTTTAGGAGCTATCATAAGTTTTATCTTAGTAAAATCTCACCATGTATACAAAACAAAAACATCTCACATTAGTTGAGATGTTTTTGTTTAATCAATAATTCATTACAATGAATATCAAACACTACCTAGATTCAACGTATTTAAAAACTGCCGAACAAGCAAAAGTTTCTGAAAAAGAAAATATGCAAATTGTTTATGATTTTGTACAAGAAGCAATTGAAGAAAAGTTTAAGTTAGTCATGCTTCGTCCAGATAAAATCGTTGAGGCTAAGAAACAATTGGTAGGTGCGGCTTCAAAAGTATTAATTGGTACTGTAATCGGTTTTCCAGAAGGTGTTTTAAGTATAGAAGATAAGATTAATGAAGCCAAACAAGCAATCAAAGATGGAGTGGACGAACTAGATTTCGTAATTAATTTTGAAGCTTTTAAATTAGGCGATATAAGTTTGGTGAAAAAAGAAGTGCTGCAAGGAACAAAATTAGCGTTATCGCATCGTAAAAAAATTAAGTGGATTATTGAAGTTGCAGCCTTAAATGGCTCGCAAATTATTCAATTGACATCGTTAATAAAAAATGTAGTTGTGGCTAATTTTAAAGAAAAAGATTTTGAACATGTTTTTATAAAATCGTCAACTGGATTTTATAATACGGTAGACGGTTCGCCAAATGGCGCTACATTTACTGCAATTAAAGCCATGTTAGAAAATGCCTTCCCTTTACAAGTAAAAGCTTCGGGAGGAATTAAAACAAAAGAAGAAGCGCTTCAAATGATACAATTAGGCGTAAAAAGAATTGGAACCTCTGCTGCAAAATCTATTTCAGATGGGGAATTATATTCTGGAAATTATTAATTTATAAATTTTGAATTTGCTTTACTAAGTATTGCGAAAACCAAAATCTTCTTACTATCTTTGCACTCGATTAAAAATTCACTTTTGAAAACAACTACCATAACAGTAAAATCAATTTTTTTAGATTTTAAAGAAATAACCAAAGCTGGCTTAGCAATAAGTGTGGTGTTTTCTTCTATAGTTGGGTATTTGTTAGGTTTTTCAGATAAACATCCTTTTAGTGTTATCACATTAATATTATTAGCCATTGGTGGCTATTGTATGGTGGGTGCATCAAATATTTTCAATCAAGTTATAGAAAAAGATTTAGATGCGAAAATGGACAGAACAAAAAACCGTCCTGTACCATCAGGCCGAATGTCTGTAAATAATGCATTAACTTTAGGTTTTGTATTAACGTGTATTGGTTTGGTTGTATTGTATATTATCAACCCAAAAACTGCGATGTTTGGTGCTATTTCAATATTTATGTATGTAAGTTTGTACACGCCATTAAAAACACTAACGCCATTATCCGTTTTTGTAGGTGCTTTTCCAGGAGCTATTCCTTTTATGTTAGGATGGGTGGCCGCTACGGGAAGTTTTGGGATAGAAGCAGGAACCTTATTTTTAATTCAGTTTTTTTGGCAATTTCCACATTTTTGGGCCATTGGCTGGTTTTTATTTGAAGACTATGAAAAAGCAGGTTTTTTTATGTTGCCAACTGGAAAACGAGATAATAAAACAGCCATTCAAATTATTTTATATACTTTTTGGTTAATGGTTGCATCTATTTTGCCAGTATTTGGTTTTACAGGTGCTTTGCAATTGTCTGTAGCAGCAGCAGTTGCGGTTTTTTTGTTAGGTTGCTGGATGCTCTTTTACGCTATACAATTATATAAAAATAGAGATGTAAAAACTGCAAAAAAATTAATGTTAGTAAGCGTAACTTACATAACTTTGTTGCAAATTATATATGTAATTGATAAATTTGTATAATTCAAGAAATAAACAATAAAGAACACAAATTTCTATATTAAAAATGTGTTTAAATAAATAAAAATGAAAAGTAGTTCAGAACAAGAGGCTTACGATAAAAAAGCAAAAACATATAAAATGCTGTTGTATTTTGCAATGATCAGCATAATCATGATTTTTGCAGGATTAACCAGTGCATTTGTGGTGAGCAAACAACGCCCAGATTGGTTGAAAGAATTAGTAATTCCTGCTACATTTACGTACAGTACAATCATATTATTAGTAAGTAGCATTACTTTTTATTTAGCAAAAAGAGCGATAAAGTCAAACAATCATTCTTTAACAAAAGTATATTTATTACTTACGTTAGCATTAGGAATGTCATTTGTATATCTTCAATTTAAAGGATTTGATTTGTTGTTTAATCAAGGGTTAGTTCCATTTGGTTCTTCAAGTAAAGTAACAGTCTCTTTTTTGTATGCTTTCGTATTTGTGCATGTAGCACACTTATTTGGGGGTATGATTTCATTAATATATGTAATTTATAATCATTATAAACAAAAATACAATTCTTCGCAATGTCTTGGTATTGAGCTAAGTGGCATCTATTGGCACTTTATGGATTTTATTTGGGTTTACTTGTTTTTATTTTTCTATTTTTTCAAATAGAAAAAAATCAATAAATTTGGGAACTTTTTAACACTAACTATTATATGAGCGCTACGGTTAATAATGAACACGCTTTAGACGGAGGTCCAGGACCAATGGGAGCCACTTATGGTAAAATGATGATGTGGTTTTTCATCGTATCAGATGCTTTAACCTTTTCAGGTTTTATCGCTGCTTACGGATTTTCTAGATTTAAATTTATCGAAACTTGGCCAATTGCCGATGAGGTATTTACCCACTTTCCATTTTTACACGGGAGAATTATGCCGATGTACTATGTGGCATTGATGACGTTTATCCTTATCTTTTCATCAGTAACGATGGTTATCGCTGTTGATGCGGGTCACAAATTACAAAAAACAAAAGTTGCTGTTTACATGTTACTTACAGTAATTGGTGGTTTTATGTTCTTAGGTTCTCAAGCTTGGGAATGGAAAAACTTCATTAAAGGTGAGTATGGTGCAGTAGAAACGGCTGGAGGTTCTATATTACAATTTGTGAAAGTAGATAAATCTGAAAAAACAGGATACAAAAGAGTAAAATTAGAAGAATTTGCAGCTACTTTACCTGAAGAAAGAGAGCAGTTAACAAGAGATAAAGGAGTTTGGTTCATGGAAGAAGACCATGAATTACCACAATACTCTGTTAATGAAGTAATGGCTGGATTTAAAGCACATCCTGAAATTTTGGTAAGAACAGAATTTATTACAAAGAAAAAAGAAAAAACAGTACTTTCTCGTGCTGAATCTGAAACCAGATTGAAAGATGGTATTTTAGTAGTAGAAGGTGCAAGTTTAATTAGAAACGAATATGGTCATAAATTATTCGCAGATTTCTTCTTTTTCATTACAGGTTTCCACGGTTTCCACGTGTTCTCTGGTGTAATGTTAAATATCTTAGTTTTCTTTAATGTATTATTAGGTACATATGAAAGAAGAAAAAGTTATGAGATGGTGGAGAAAGTTGGTTTATATTGGCACTTTGTCGATTTAGTATGGGTGTTTGTATTTACATTCTTCTATTTAGTTTAATTTTTTAGTAAAAATAAATATTATGGCACACGCACATGAATCTAACATGAAAAGAATCTGGACAGTATTCGGAATCTTATCTGTAATTACAACTATTGAAGTTTACTTCGGTATTACAAAACCAGAGGCTTTGTTTTTAGGAACATTCTTAAGAATGAGTTTACTTAACTGGTTGTTTATTATTTTAACAATCGTAAAAGCATACTATATTATGTGGGCATTTATGCACTTGGAAGGCGAAAAGAAAAGTTTACGCTGGTCTATTGTAGCTCCACTAGTATTTCTAATCTTATATTTATGTTTCATTGTTTTAGTAGAAGCAGATTATATTTTTGAAGTATTTAAAAACTCGCATTACAAATGGATTTTTTAATAAAATAAATTATAATAATCCCGTTCCGAATCATATTGGAACGGGATTTTTTTTATCTTTGTATCTCAATAGTTAATTTTACTGAAGTGAAAAAATATATCGTATTAACTGTACTCTTCATTTTGCCAATTGTGGCTTACATGTTTTTCGCAACAGCCTCGCACAATTCTTTATTTCTTCCGGTTATTTCGAGAAATCATGCTGAACTTCCAAGTGAATTTGTCTCTTTAAATGGGGAAAAAGTGGTTTTAGATAAAAACATTACTGTTTTAGGATTTCCTGGAAGTAACATTGAAGAAGTAAAAGCGAATTTATTTAACTTAAATCAGAAAATTTATAATAAATATGGCGGCTTTAAAGATTTTCAAATGGTGATGATTTTACCAGATGGCAATCAAGATAAAATTAAAGCCATAATGTTGGAGTTTAGAAGACTCTCAAATGATTTGAAAAATTGGCATTTTCTATTCGGAAAATCTGAAGTTATTGAGGCTTATTATAATACCTTTAAATTTAAAAATAAATTAGATGCATTTACAGGATCTCCTTTTGTATACATTTTGGATAAAGAAAAAAGCTTAAGAGGAAGAAAAGGTCAGAAAATTAAAGGTAAAGTAGAATATAGAGAATGTTATAATACTATTTCTGCCGCAGAATTACATAATGAAATGTCGGATGATGTAAAAATATTACTTCGCGAGTACCGTTTGGCTTTAAAAAAGAACAAACGCAAAGATGATTTTAGAGATAAAATTGAACAAGAAGTAATTAAAAAATAGATAGCTTAAAGCTAGGAATAAATTAATTGATTCATGAAAAAAAACTCATATATAGGAATATCATTTATTGTTTTATTGTTCGGAATTTGGACCATAAAAGAGTTAACCGAAAGATTTAAAGATAGTGGTTTAGAAAAATTGGCCAAAGTACCATCTTTTGAACTTACAGATCAAAATGGAAAGAAAATCTCAAACAAATCTTACTTAGGTAAAGTATATGTAGTTGAATTTTTCTTTGCGAATTGCTTAACAATTTGTCCAGTAATGAATAAAAATTTGGTGCAAGTTCAAGATGAATTTTATGGAAATTTAGATTTTGGAATCGCATCCATAACTATTGATCCAGAACATGACACACCTGCTTTCTTAAAAGAACACGCCAAAACGTTAGGAGTGAAACATCCAAATTGGCATTTTTTAAGTGGTAATTCTGATTATATTATGAATTTAGCCAATAATGGTTTTTACATTCAGGCTGGGAAAGATGCAAAAGCACAAGGAGGTTTTGGTCATTCAGGACAATTTGCGCTTATTGACAAAGAAGGAAACATTCGCAGTAGAAAAGATAAATTTGGTAATCCAATTTTATTTTACGACGGCTTAGAACAATCAGGAATTGATGCTATTAAAGAAGATATAAAATTATTATTGAAAGAATAAAGTAAAAAGGAAATATACATATTATGGAAAATAACATCGAAACAAAATATAATAAATTAATTACAGTAGTATCTATAATTATTCCAATAGCTGTAGCTGCTTTATTTGGAGTAAATTTAAGAAAATTAGGCTATGATGTAGAGCCTTTAAACTTTTTGCCACCTATATATGCTACTATTAACGCAATTACAGCCGTTTTATTAATTATAGCAGTAATTGCAATTAAAAACGGAAAAAGAAAACTACATGAAAATCTAATGAAAACGGCAATTGCTTGTTCCTTGGCCTTTTTATTAATGTATGTGGCGTATCATATGACTTCAATTTCTGCCGTTTTTGGAGATGTAAATCACAATTCAATTTTAGAAGAATCAGAGAGAGCAGCTATTGGTTTTTTAAGAATTATTTATTTATTTATCTTAGTTACACACATTTCGCTTTCAGTAATTATTATTCCATTAGTATTAATTACGTATGTTCGAGCCTTGTCAAAACGTTTTGATAAACATAAAAAAATTGCTAAAATTACATTTCCAATTTGGTTATATGTAGCTGTAACAGGAGTGATAGTTTATATTATGATTGCACCTTATTATGTTAAGTAACGGCAAAAGTCAAAAGTATTTACTAAAAAAGGTATGTTTTTTACTTTTTACTTGCTTCTTTTTACTTGAAGGAAACGCTCAATGCGCTATGTGCAGAGCTTCACTTCAAAACGAAGCGAACAAATCTGTTGCCGAAGGTGTAAATGACGGAATTGTGTACTTAATGGCTATCCCATATATTTTAGTAGCTGGTGTTTTTTTCGCTGTGTGGCGATTAAAACAAAAGAAGAAAGAAGTTATAGAATAATTTTTTACCTTATACCTAATCCCTTTTACCTATAACTATTCCATTCCATCAATTGTAATTTTCATAGAACCTGTTGAAGTAATAAAGGCAACAATTCCATTTTCGGTAAGTTCCATTTTTTCAAACACAAAATCGTTTAATTTTCCGTTTACAAAAACACCTTTCATTGGAGAATAATTAGTTAAAAAAGGAAGCATACTTTTCTTTCCTTCTTCTAAATTTGGTTGAATTGAATATTTGCAATTTTCTTTAATTTTCTTTAAAATCACACCTTGTAACAACCAATTTGCAGTTTTTGTTAACACGCCTTTTGTGTTTAAAACGTAATCCATTTCTTCAAAATAAATTTCTTTAGTTTCAATATTGTATTTTGGAATTCCAGCTAAATATATTGTTCCATTTACCGATCCAATCATATCTAAAGCAATAATCATTTTTCCATCTTTATACCATAATGCTACTTTTTGAACGGTGATTTTTCTTTTCCCAGAACCAAATTCTTGTCCCATAAAATTTTTTGTCATAATTCTACTCGCACTTTCATATGTAGAGACAGCCGCTACAGATGCATTAAAATCGGAAGGGATTTTAGCAACCGCTTTTGAAACGATTTTGGTTTTGTCAAATCCGCTTTTTGGTTTTTGTCCAATTAAAGTTTGCATCTGACATTTTAATCCTAAATTCATAGTAATTTTAGAATTACTCAAAACAGCATTTGTGCTATAGATTTCATTTGGAACCAATTTGAACCAAGTTTCATACGTTTCGTTTGCCATAAATGGCGAAGAAAGCGTTTCTAAAACTTGCATTACTTGCGGTTTAAAATCACAGCTTTTATTTATTGCGTCATCAATCATCTTGGCTATTTTTCCTTTAAATATTGATAAAGTTGGATTGACAATGTATGTAATGGGTACATTTTTGCCAGCTACTAAAATGCTTGGGCTTTCGCTCCATTCGAAATCGTCAATTTTAGAAATTGTGTTTAGTTTCCAATTCGCAAAATTGGCTTTGCTACTTAGGGTTATGGTTCCGTTTATATTAATTTCTCTAGTGTCGTTTAGACCCATGAATTCGGTTCCGTATTTTATTCTTGCCCAAATTTTTAAAGGAATTACTGAAACAATTTCACCATTTTTTTCTACCAATTCAATATTAGAAGTTTTCCAAATTTTCATTTCTGTTTTATCGTCATTTAAAATGGTATCGGTATAAATTAAACCTTTTACGTTTTTATTTAAATGATATTCCACTTCCTTCAGACTCACTTCCATCGGCATAGAAATTAGCGATGTTTTATTGCTGTACACAATTGGTGCATTGTTGCTAGGTTCTGGTTTAAGTGCTTCTATTTTTTTTGACGTACTGCAACTAAATAGGACCATAGTTATAATTCCAAAAAGTAGAACTTTAATTTTTATTTTCATAATCAATGAGTTTGCAATAAAAGGTATAGAGAAAACATAAATTAACACGAAATATTGTTTCTCATTAAAATATTTCAGGTATAAAAGTAAAATTTTTAATTCTAAAGTGTAACATTTTTTATTAATATTGGTCAAATAGTAAAACAATTTATAAAATGAAGTCAGTACATTTCATATTAATATTATTTTTCGTAAGTGTTGCTTCTTTTGCCCAAGAAAAAAAATGGACATTAAAAGAATGTATTTATCATGCAATTCAAAACAATATTACGATAAAACAATCCGAGTTAGATTTGCAAACTTCAGCGATTGTAAAAAAAGATGCCATTGGTAATTTTTTACCAAATGTAGCTGCATCTACTTCGCATTCTTGGAATATTGGATTAAATCAGAATATTACTACGGGTTTATTAGAAAATCAAACGACGCAATTCACCTCTGCCAATTTAAATGCAAATGTGGATATTTTTAAAGGTTTGCAAAATGTAAATCAGTTAAGAAAAGCCAATTTAGCTATCATTGCTTCTCAATATCAGTTAACGAAAATGCAAGAAGATATTGCGTTAAACGTTGCCAATGCTTACTTACAGATTTTATTTAATAAAGAAAATTTAAAAGTTCAAACCCAACAAAAGTTACTTAATACAAAACAATATAACAGAACTGTTGAGTTAGTAGATGCAGGCAATGTTCCAAAAGGAGATTTATTGGACATTCAAGCTACTATGGCAACAGGGAATCAGCGTGTAATTGTAGCAGAAAATACTTTATTATTGTCTAAATTAAGTTTGGCGCAATTATTACAAATTGAAGATTTTCAAAATTTTGATATTTCGGAAGACGATATGCCATCCATGTTATCGACTATTTTGAATGAAACGCCAGAAGCGGTAATTGCAAAAGCTAAAGAAAATAGAACGGAATTAAAAATTGCAGAAACAAATGTAGCACTCGCACAAAAAGATATTTCAATTGCTAAAGGAGCTTATTTACCAAGTTTATCTGCGTTTTATGGTTTTAATACTAGAGCATCAAATTCCAATGGATATCAAGTAATTAATGGTGTGCCTTACATAACGAGCCCAAAACCTTTGTTTGATCAGTTTAGCACCAATAAAGGGCAGAATTTCGGATTATCGCTAAATATTCCAATTTTTAATGGTTTTGCAGTTAGAAATAATGTAGCCAGAACAAAGATTGCTTTGGAGAAAAGCCAATTAGCAAAAGATCAACAAGAATTAGATATTGAGCGCAATGTTTTTACTGCCTATACTGATACAAAAGCCGCAAAAGAAAGTTATGAAGCTGCATTACAAATTGTAAAAGCACGAGAATTAGCTATGCAATATGCAAAAGATAGATACGAAATCGGTATGATGAATATTTTCGATTACAACCAATCTCAAACCGCTTTCGTTAACGCACAATCAGAAGTATTAAGAACCAAGTATGATTATATTTTTAGAATTAAAATTTTAGAATTTTATTTCGGAATTCCACTTATAGAAAAACAATAGAGCCATGTCAAGAAAAAAATTATTTATCATTTTAGGAAGTGTAGTTGCAGTTATTGTACTATTAATTATTCTTAAAAAATCAGGAAAAATTGGAAATAACGACGACAGTAAAATTGTAGAAGTTTCCAAAGCAGAAACGATGACGATTATTGAAACCGTTTCAGCTACAGGAAAAATTCAACCCGAAGTTGAGATTAAAATTATGCCAGAAGTTTCAGGTGAAATAATTGCTTTAAATGTAAAAGAAGGACAGGAAGTTAAAAAAGGACAATTATTGGTAAAAATTAATCCAGATATTTATACTTCTGGAGTTGACCGAACAGTGGCGTCTTTGTCGACTTCAAAAGCGGGTGTGAGTCAAGCTGATGCTCAAGTTAAAGAAGCAAAAGCCAATTACGATAGAAATAAAAAACTATATGATAAAGGCGTGATTTCTCGTGCAGAATGGGACAGAATTGTTTCTGCTTATGAAGTAGCAGTTGCCAGTAAACAATCCGCATATTATCAAATGAAATCGGCATCAGCAAACGTTACTGAAGCTAGTGATAACTTAAAAAGAACTACCATTTTTGCTCCTGCCGATGGAACCATTTCTAAATTAGATATTGAATTAGGAGAGCGTGTTTTAGGACAACAACAAATGGCAGGTACAGAAATGATGCGAATTGCCAACCTGAACAATATGGAAGTAGAGGTAGATGTAAATGAAAATGACATTGTAAAAGTAAGTATTGGCGATTCGGCAAAAATTGAAGTGGATGCTTATTTAAAAAGAAAATTTGATGGTGTAGTTACAAGCATTTCTAATTCAGCCACTACAGGTTTAACAGCAGATCAAGTAACGAATTTTAAAGTAAAAGTTCGATTAGTAAAAGAATCATACCAAGATTTATTAGAAGGAAAACCAGTTAGTTATTCTCCTTTTAGACCAGGAATGACTGCTACTGTAGATATCGAAACAAAAAGAAGCACCAATGTTTTAGCAGTTCCAATTAGTGCTATAGTAATAAAAGATGATACTACTTCTGCTAAAAAAGATATAGTAGCTGAAATTGAAAAAGAAGAAGCAGAGAAAAAAGGAAAAGCACCTAAAAAAGATATTAAATTTGAATGTGTTTTTGTAAAAGTTGGCGATAAAGCCAAAATTAGAGTCGTAAAAACAGGAATTCAAGATGATACGAATATTGAAATTTTATCAGGTTTGAAAAAAGGTGACGAAATAATTATCGGACCTTACACTTTAGTTTCAAAAGACTTACTGCCAAACGATAAAGTTAGATTGGAAACCAAATCTGACCAAGATAAAAAAGCTAAAGAACAAAAAAGTTAGTTATTATAGATTTTGATTTTAAAAAGGCACAAGAAATTGTGCCTTTTTTTGTTTCTTTGTGTATTAAATTTACTATCAAAATGGCATTAATTCTGAATATAGAAACCGCTACAAAAAATTGCTCTGTTGCTTTGTCAAAAGCAGGAAAAACGCTTGCAATAAGAGAATTGGCAGAACAAAACTTTTCTCATGCTGAAAAATTACATGTTTTTATTGAGGAACTTCTTTTAGAAACGAACGTAACATTACATGAAGTAAAAGCAATAGCTGTAAGTCAAGGGCCAGGTTCATATACGGGTTTACGAATAGGCGTTTCTACAGCAAAAGGTTTGTGTTATGCCTTATCTATACCGTTGATAGCCGTTGATACTTTAGAAATTTTGGCAAGAAAAATTCAGATATCATCAGGAATAATTTTACCGATGATTGATGCTAGAAGACTAGAAGTTTATAGTGCTTTTTTTGATGGCAATTATGCTAAAATTAGAGAAACTAAAGCGGAAGTTATTGATGAAAATTCGTTTCAAGAAGAATCAGAAATGTTACATTTAATTGGCGATGGTGCGATGAAATTTAAAGAAATTTTAACGGAAGAAAAATTTAAATATTATCCTGAAATTCAGTTTCCTTCAGCTGCCGATATGAGTTTAATTTCCTTTCAAAAATTTCAAAACAACCAATTTGAAGATGTGGCCTATTTTGAACCTTATTATTTAAAAGATTTTGTAATGAATATCAAAAAGTAATTTTGAATTAAAAAAAGGGCTATTTACATAATATAAATAGCCCTTTTTTTATTGTAAGAAAAAATTAGCCATTCATAGCTTCTACTGTAATGGAATTATTTTTTAACATGTCGCGTAACATATTTTCAATCCCATTTTTTAATGTAAATGTAGAAGACGGACAACCACTACAAGCGCCCTGAAGTGTCACTTTTACAACATTTGTACTTTCGTCATACGAGTTAAAAGTAATATTTCCTCCGTCACTTTGAACGGCGGGTTTAATATATTCTTCTAATATATTAATAATTTGCTGTGAGGTAACATCTAAATTATCAAAAAATTCTTCTTGTTTAATTTTGAAATTATCTGTTTTTTCAATTTATATTTCGTCAACAACTAAATCAGTTTCCTCTTCAC
>CAZQGY010000041.1:0-14977 GCA_964593435.1 uncultured Flavobacterium sp.
GCTGATTTTTCTAAATTACCTACCATTTTATTTGATGAGATTGATACTGGTGTTTCAGGAGAAATAGCCTTAAAAATGGGCGAAATCATGAAAAAAATGAGTGAAAATCGTCAAGTTTTTGCGATTACACATTTGCCTCAAATTGCTTCAAAAGGTGATGCCCAATATAAGGTTTCAAAAGAAACAATTGCTGATAATACTATTTCAAAAATTGTAAAATTAAATACAGAAGATCGAATAATAGAAATTGCAGAAATGTTGTCAGGGAAACAAATCACTGAATCAGCTATATCTCATGCGAAAACATTATTAAATTAAAATGTATACTTTTGTACTAAGTTTAAAATAAAAAGAAAAACAATAAAATATAAAATTATGATTATCGAACCAAGAATGCGTGGATTTATATGTTTAACAGCTCATCCAGTTGGTTGTGCGCAAAATGTAAAAAATCAAATTGAATATGTAAAATCAAAAGGTAAAATTGATGGTGCAAAAAAAGTTTTAGTAATTGGTGCTTCAACAGGTTTTGGTTTAGCTTCAAGAATTACAAGTGCATTCGGTTGTGATGCAGCAACTGTTGGTGTATTCTTTGAAAAAGAACCAAGCGAAGGAAAAACAGCCACTCCAGGGTATTACAATTCTGCTGCTTTTGAAATTGAAGCAGAAAAAGCTGGATTATATGCAAAAAGTATTAATGGAGATGCCTTTTCAAATGAAGTTAAACAACAAACTATCGATTTAATCAAAAAAGATTTAGGTCAAGTAGATTTGGTTATTTATAGTTTGGCTTCACCCGTTCGAATGCACCCTGTAACAGGTGTTTTACATCGTTCAACATTAAAACCGATTGGAGGAAAATTCTCAAATAAAACAGTTGATTTTCATACGGGAAATGTTTCAGAAGTTTCTATCGAACCTGCAAATCAAGATGATATTGATAATACAGTTGTGGTTATGGGCGGTGAAGATTGGTCAATGTGGATGAATGCATTGAAAGATGCAGGCGTTTTAGCAAATGATGCAATGACATTAGCCTATTCTTATATAGGGCCAGAAGTTACTGAAGCCGTATATAGAAAAGGAACAATTGGTCGTGCAAAAGATCATTTAGAAGCTACTGCTTTTGAAATTACAAAACAATTAGAAAGTATAAATTGTAAAGCATACGTTTCTGTAAATAAAGCATTGGTAACGCAAGCTAGTTCAGCTATTCCAGTTATTCCTTTATATATTTCCTTGTTGTATAAAACGATGAAAGCGGATGGTATTCATGAAGGTTGTATTGAGCAAATGCAACGTTTATATGCAGATAGATTATATTGTGGAAACGCAATACCAACTGATGAAAAAGGTAGAATTAGAATTGACGATTGGGAAATGCGTGATGATGTTCAAGAACAAGTGGCTAAATTATGGAAAATTGCTACTACTGACAACCTATCAGAAATTGGAGATCTACCAGGTTATAAAAAAGATTTTGATAGTTTATTCGGGTTTGGTTTTGAAGGTGTGGACTATCAAGCAGACACCATAGAAATGGTTTTAATACCTAGTATATCAAAATAATTTTTTTAAAAAATAATAATATTTTAAATCCCGATTTATCGGGATTTTTTATGCATTTCATCGATATATTTTGCATTTTATCGATTATTTAACAATTGTTAATCTAAATATTTTTTTTTTTTGTTTATTTACTACACTAACATAAAATTTATTCTAATGAAAAAAATTACGCTATGGTTATTTGCCTTATTTACATGTTGGCAAATGACTGCTCAAGTTAATATTGTGGAGAATTTTAATTCTTCTACAAATATTCCAATTGGATGGACTACTCCTGGTTTTGGTTATGTGTCAGGATCTGAATCCTGTTCGGGCAATTCATATATAGACAATTTGTATTCTTTTAATACAACAGGTCAAATTGTTTCTCCTAATCAAGTTGCGGGTTCCAATGGTACCGACTTAACAGTGGCATTTGATTACAAAATTGAAAATTGGAATTCAACTACTGCTACTACTTCAGGTTGGGGTAATATTCAAGTGCAATATTCAACAAACAATGGTGGGGCATGGACTACTTTCTTTACAATTAATGATGCAAATCATGTTGTAGCTAATACGTGTGCTACTTTTTCAAATGTAATCCCTGCTGCAAGTTTACCAAGTGGGTCTGATGTAAAATTAAGATTTTTGTTCACATGGGTTTCAGGCGATTATGATATTTATATAGATAACTTTTCTGCAACTCAAGTATCTGCAGTTCCGCCTTCTTGTACTGTTTTGTCAACACCAGTTAGTGGTGCTACAAATATTTCAAGTTCAACAGTTGCTTGGAATGTAGCTCCTGGTATTCCATCAGGTTATAAATTAAGTGTAGGAACAACATCAGGAGGTACTAATGTTTTAGATATGTTTGATGTTGGTAATGTTACTAGTTATAATTTAGGTGCACTTTTAGCTGGAACTACATATTATGTAAAGGTTTTTCCTTACAATGCAAACGGTCAGGCTACTGGATGTACTGAAAGTTCGTTTACTACTTGTGGAGCAATTACTACTTATCCTAGTATTGAACTATTTAATACTTTTTTACCAAATCAATGTTGGATGAATGGTGTTAATGGAGATTTAACCGCAGGTCCTAGTGCTTTTACCGCTTCTGGTTGGGTTGCTGATGGTTTTGCTAATTCAGGGACAACAGGGGCGTTTAGTAATAATATTTATATGACTGGTGCTAATGATTGGGTAATTTCACCGCAGTTTTCTATTCCTGCAAGTGGATATGAATTAAAATTTGATGCAGCAGCAGTTCAGTATGCAGCTACTACTGCGCCAACAACACCATGGGAATCTGATGATTTTATAGAAGTATTAGTTTCTTCAACAGGAACTTCTAACTGGACTGTTTTGCATACTTATAATGATACAAATCAACCAGGTATTACTGCTACGCCAATTTCTCTTAATTTAGATGCTTTTGCTTCACAAACGGTTAGATTTGCATTTAGAGCAGTGGAAGGCACAACAAATGGTGATGCTGATATTGAATTTTCAATAGATAATGTTCAAGTTCGCTTAACACCTAGTTGTATTGAGCCTTTAGGACTTCTTTCATCAAGTATTACTTCTACAGGTGCTTCAGTTTCTTGGGACGCTACAAATCCAGCACCTTCTTCTGGTTATGAGTATATTGTGTCAACATCAAACACATTGCCTACAATTGCAGGTACTTCAGTAACCACAACTTTTGCAGTTTTATCAGGTTTGTTACCAAATACAACTTATTATTTGTTTGTAAGAGCAAATTGTGGTTCAGGTGATTTTAGTCCTTGGAGTGCTTCAATTAGTTTTACTACAGCTTGTGCTGCAGTAACAACTTTTACTCAAAATTTTGATAGTGTTACAACACCTGCTTTACCAAGTTGTTGGGGTAAAATACTTTCAGGTGCTACGCTATCAACTTTCGCTTCAGTTGGTACATCTTTAACAAATGCATCTGCACCAAATGGAGTTGATTTATATAATTCAAGTTCTACAGCAACTGATAATATTATGTTAGTGTCTCCAACGTTAAGTAATTTAAGTGCGGGTACACATCGTTTAAAATTCAAAGCTAGAAATAGTACAGCGACTCAAGATTTAGAAATTGGAGTTTTAACGGATCCAACAGATGCAACTACTTTTACATTGGTTCAAACTGTTGATATTACTACTACATTTCAAAATTATGTAGTTAATTTTGATGGTTTTACAGGTCCTGGAACAGCTATTGCTTTAAGAAGATTATCAACATCAACATACACTAACGTTTATTTAGATGATATTGTTTGGGAACCTATACCAACTTGTCCAGATCAAACAGGCTTAGTTGTTGGAGGTATTTCTGCTACAGGGGCAAACACATCTTGGGATGATTTATCTGTTAATGGTGCAACGGGTTATGAATATGCGGTAACAACCTCTCTTACTCCTCCGGCTTCTGGTACAGCTACTACAACTACATTTTATATAGCAACAGGATTAACACCTCAAACTATTTATTATTTACATGTAAGAGCAACTTGTACTGCTGGTGCTTTTGGTAACTGGTCAACAATTCCTTTTACTACAGGATGTCTTCCAGTAACAACTATTCCATGGACAGAAGGTTTTGAAGGTTTAGCCGTTGGTAATAATATTTTTCCTTCATGTTGGGGTTACACAAATGTTACAAGCAATTGGAATATTGAGACAACACCAGTTGCTAATACTGGAGCGAATTCTTTAGGTAGAACTTGGAGTACAAATGGTTGGGCTTTTACACCTACATTTACTTTAACTGCCGGTACTTCTTATAGACTAAGTTATTATATGAGAACTGAAGATACAGTTGTTGGATACGATGTAACAACTGCTGTTGGTTTAGGACAATCTGCTGTTGATATGACTACTACTTTAGGCACGCCATTAACAGGATATCAAGGTCCATCATGGAATAAATTTAATTTTGAATTTACTCCAACTACAACTGGTAACTATTCTTTTGGAGTTCATGTGGTTGCACCAAATGCACCAAATGGTATTAATTTTGATGATTTTAGAGTAGAATTGACTCCTACTTGTCCGGATCAAACCGGCTTAGTTGTTGGGGGTGTTAGTTTCACAGGTGCTAATACATCTTGGGATAATTTATCTACTAATGGCGCTACAGGTTATGAATATGCAGTAACAACTTCTGCAACACCACCTACTTCAGGTACAGCTACTACATCTACGTTTTACATTGCTTCAGGTTTAACACCTCAAACTGTGTATTATTTACATGTAAGAGCAGCATGTACAGGTGGCGCGTTTGGTAACTGGAGTACTTTATCATTTTTTACAGGATATTGTTTGCCTTCAAGTACAGGTACGGCTACTTATGTAAATAATTTTTCAACTACTGGAGGATCTCAAAATATTTCCAACTTAGCTACAGGTTTTACTACTGGTGGTTATTTAAATGCAAGTACTCAATTTGTAGAAGGTTTTGCAACTAGTTCATTTAATTTTAATGCTACTATTGTTGGAGGAACTGCTGGTTTTTCAATTTGGATTGATTGGAATAATGATATGATATTAGATAATGCTACAGAGAAAGTATACAATACAACTTCTTATGGTAATGGTCCATTCTCTGGTACAATTTCAATTCCTGTTGGAACAGCTATAGGAAACTATAGAATGAGAATTATGACGGATTGGAATGCTTCAAATCCAAGTAATCCATGTGCGGCAGTTACAAGAGGTGAGTATGAAGATTATACGATTTCAGTTATAGCGCCACCTGCATGTGCGCCACCTGCTCCTGTAGCTTCTGGTGTTGCAGATATGGTTGCAAATATTAACTGGCCTGCTGTTACTAGTGCCGCTTTAGGATATGAATATGTTTTAAATACTGTTGCTACAGACCCAACAGGATCAGGTACTGCAATTAGCAGTATTACATATGCGGCTTCGGCTTTAACTCCTTTAACAACTTATTATTTTCATATTCGTTCTGTTTGTGCTACAGGCACATACAGTACATGGAATACAGTTAGTTTTACTACAGTGGCAACTCCACCAGTAAATGACAATTGTGCTACCGCAACAGTTTTAACTCCAGGTGGTACATTTGCTTCTAATCCAGTTGTGGGTATTAATGTAGGCGCAACGGCATCTTCAGGGGTAAGTATTCCAACATGTGATACATCTTATACTGGTGGTGATGTTTGGTTTTCTGTTGTTGTGCCAACAAGTGGTAGTATTACTATTGAGACAAACAGCAATACAGGAAGTAATATTTCAGATACAGTATTATCTGTGTATTCTGGAACTTGTAGTTCATTGACTCAAATTGGTTGTGATGATGATTCAAGTAATGATGGAAACTTCTCTAAAGTAGTTTTAACTTCAGCAAATAATATTGCTGCTGGTCAAACATTATTTATTAGAGTTTGGGAATACGGTAATAATGATTTTGGAACATTTAAAGTTTCAGCTTACGATGCATCATTAAGTAATGCAAGTTTTGATACTTCTAACTTTGTAGCGTATCCAAATCCAGTAAAAGATGTATTGAATTTATCATACAAAACAGCTATTAGTAATGTAAAAGTAATTAACTTATTAGGTCAAGAAGTTGTAAATGCAAAAGCAAATACAAACGATGTACAAGTTGATATGTCTGCATTAAATGCAGGAGCTTATATTGTTAATATTACAGTTGATGATACAGTACATTCAATTAAAGTGATTAAAGAATAATTTTTGAAATATTTTTACTTAAAAGTCTCGAGAAATCGGGACTTTTTTGTTTTTATACATATCTTTGTTTTTATAAAAAAACACCATGCAATTTTCTTTAATCATACCTATTTTTAATCGACCTGATGAAATTGATGAACTACTAGAAAGTTTATCTAAACAATCATATATTTCTAATTACGAAATTGTAATTATTGAAGATGGTTCTACTATTACTTGTGAGCATGTAATTCAAAAATATGTAGATTTAAATATTAGCTATTATTTTAAACCCAATTCAGGTCCAGGAGATTCTAGAAATTTTGGTATGGGCGTAGCGAAAGGTGATTATTTTATCATTTTAGACTCGGATTGCATAATTCCATTTAATTATTTACAAACTGTTGATGAAGAATTAAAACAAGATTTTGTTGATTGTTTTGGTGGCCCAGATGCAGCTTTGGATTCTTTTTCAAAAATACAGAAGGCTATAAACTTTACTATGACTTCTTTTTTAACTACAGGTGGAATTAGAGGTGGAAGTGAAAAACTTGATAAGTTTCAGCCCAGAAGTTTTAATATGGGTTTATCTAAAAAAGCATTTGAAGCATCAAAAGGTTTTGGAAACATTCATCCTGGAGAAGATCCTGATTTATCTATTCGGTTATGGAAATTAGGCTATAAAACAAAATTAATACCTAAGGCTTTTGTATATCATAAACGTAGAATCGATTGGAATAAATTTTATATGCAAGTAAATAAATTTGGTTTAGCGAGACCAATCTTAAATTCTTGGTATCCAGAATATGCAAAAATTACATTTTGGTTTCCATCTTTGTTTTTATTAGGTTTTTTGTTTTCTTCTTTAATTGCAATTTTTAATTTTCCTTACTTTTTGTATGTATATATTTTTTATTTTTTAATGTTGTTTCTAGCTTCGATGAAAAAAAATAAATCTATAGAAATTGCCATATATAGTTTGGTAGCAACTGTAATTCAGTTTTATGGATATGGAAAAGGATTTTTACATTCATTTATTAAAATTCAAATTTTAAAACAACAACCTGAGATTGCCTTTCCAAAACTATTTTTTAAAAAAATAAAATGACAAGAATAATTGGACTTACAGGTGGGATTGGAACAGGAAAAACGACTGTTGCAAAGTATTTTGCTTCAAAAGGAGTGCCTGTTTATATTGCCGATGAAGCGGCAAAAGAAATTATGAATAGCAAAGAAGTTATGCAACAAGTTCAAACTCTTTTTAAAGAAAATGTAATTTCAGAAAACGGTCAATTAAATAGAAATTATATTCGTGAATTGGTGTTTAGCAATAAAGATAAATTAACGCAACTCAACTCGATTATTCATCCCAAAGTAACCCTCGATTTTGAAAATTGGTTGAAACAAAATAAAGCAGCTCCTTTTATAATCAAAGAAGTGGCAATTTTATTTGAAACAAATGGTCAAAATTATTGTGATGAAACTATTTTAGTAACAGCACCAATAGACACCAGAATCCAACGTGTTTTGGAAAGAGATAAAACATCCAAAGAAATCATTTTAAAGATTATTGAAAACCAACTTCCTGAAGAAGAGAAAATTAGATTAGCTACATACGTTATTGAAAATGAAAATTTAGAAAAAACATATGAATTAATCGATATTTTAATAAAAAAAATAAATAATATTTAAATTTTAACATAATTGTTAAATATTGGTTAATTATTTCGCTTGCTCTTAATTCCGCCCTAACTTTGCTATGATGAATAAAACGAGGTTTAGAATATTAGTTTTTTTAATGAGTATTTCTTTGATAGGAATTATTTTAGTTCAATTATATTGGATTAATAGTTCTTTTCAAAAAAATGACGATCAATTTAAACACCACGCTTTAGTAGTTTTAAGTAACGTTTCTGAAAAGCTAAACAATAAAGAAATGGTTGATTTCTACACGTCTTATAAAAAATTTAAAGACAGTACAGGAAGAGAACCCATGCAAGAGCAATTAAAACAACTTTTTTATTATGAAAAAGATTCCAATACAAAAGAAGTTTTAATATATTCAAATACAATTATTCCTGAAGATTTTGGCATTGATGGTTCGTTCTTTGATAAAAGCGCAGGTGCAATTAAGATTAGAGAGTATCAAACAAAAAGAAAAACTCAAATTTTTAAAGATAATTCCTTAGAAGGTAGCGAAACTAATATAGGTACAAAACCTAATGTTACCATACAAAAAAATGGTAGATTAGGTATTTTAGATCGCGTTCAATTCGAACTTTTGTTTAGAGATATTGTTTCTCAAAGACAAATTCATAAAAGAATTTCTTCAAAATTAGTAAATGATGTTTTGAACTTTGAATTATATAAATCAGAATTAAAAACACCTTATGAATTTGCAGTGTATAAAAATGGTTTAGCCACTAAAATAAAATCAGAAGAGTTTAGATATGACAAATGTACCACTTATAGTGTGCCTATTTTATTAGATGCTGATGGAAAATCAGAATATAAATTATTACTTAGATTTCCAAACAAAACAAATTTTGTATTCTCGTCAATGTTACCAATGACAATTTTAACATTATTATTTGTAGTAATAATTTTAGTAACATATACCAGTGCTTTAAAACAATTAATCATGCAAAAGCAGATATCTGAAATAAAAACAGATTTCATAAACAACATGACACATGAATTTAAAACACCAATTGCGACAATAAATTTAGCTTTAGATGCAATTAAAAATCCGAAAATTATTGATGATAAAGAAAAAGTGCAAAAATACCTTCAAATGATTAAGGATGAAAACAAACGAATGCATGCCCAAGTTGAAAATGTACTTAGAATTTCAAAATTAGAAAGAAACGAATTAAATATTGATAAAGAACCACAAGAAATTACAGATTTTATTGAAGATGCAATTGATCATGTAAGTTTAATTTTAGAAGATAGAGAAGGAGAAGTGCGTACTCATTTTAATGCCACTAGAACTACAGTGCTTTTAAATGATATACATTTTACAAATGTTTTGGTTAATATTTTAGATAACGCCATGAAATATTCGGTTGAAAAACCAATAATTAATGTGTATACGGAAAATATTAAAGATTATGTACTTATTAAAATAGAAGATAACGGAATAGGAATGACAAAAGCTGTACAAAAGAAGGTTTTTGAAAAATTTTTTAGAGAGCACACGGGTGACTTACATAATGTAAAAGGTCACGGGCTTGGTTTAGCTTATGTAAAACAAATTATCGATGACCATAATGGTGAGGTTTTTGTTGAAAGTGAAAAAGGAAAAGGAAGTACATTTATAATTAAATTGCCATTAATAAATTAAGATATGGAAGCAAAAAAAATATTATTAGTAGAAGATGATCCAAATTTTGGTTCAGTCTTAAGAGATTATTTGTCATTAAATGATTTCGAAGTTACATTAGCTAAAAACGGAATGGAAGGTTTCGAGAAATTTAAAAAAGACACCTATGATTTATGTATTTTAGACGTAATGATGCCATACAAAGACGGGTATACATTGGCTAGAGAGATTAGAGAAAGAAACACAGAAGTGCCAATTATTTTTTTAACAGCAAAAACATTAAAAGAAGATGTTTTAAAAGGGTATAAAGTAGGAGCTGACGATTATTTGAACAAGCCGTTCGATTCAGAAGTATTATTAATGAAAATCAAAGCGATTATTCAAAGAAAAGCATCTGAAACAAAACCAGATTCCACTATTTTTGAGTTTACTATTGGTAAATTTCATTTAAATTCTAAATTACGATTTTTAACTTTTGATAATCAAGAGCCAATAAAATTATCTCCAAAAGAATCTGAATTATTAAAAATGTTAGCACTTCATGAAAATGATTTAATGCCAAGAGAATTAGCATTAACAAAAATTTGGAGAGATGATAATTACTTCACATCAAGAAGTATGGACGTTTACATTGCTAAACTTAGAAAGTATCTAAAATTAGATGAGCGTGTTGAAATTTTGAATATTCACGGAGAAGGTTTTCGTTTAGTAATAAATTCATAAAAAAAAGGCTACCATTTGGTAGCCTTTTTTTATATTAAAACTGCCAGCAAATAATCTGTGTAGTTTTGTTTCCATTTGTTAAATGAAGTGTAGTACTGTTTTTAACATCTACTTTCTTCATTTGTTTGTACAACGGCTTTAGATGGGTTTTTTTAGAAACAATCGCGCTAAACCATTTACACTGACTTTTAAAGTGAACACTTTCATAAATCATATTGGTTAGAAAAGCCAATTCGCCACCTTCGCACCATAATTCGTTGTTCTGTCCGCTAAAGTTTAATACCGGTTTGTTTGCAATTTTCTGACCTAAGTTTTTGTTTTTTCGTATCGAACCTTTTGCGGCTTCTGCTGCTGAGATATGAAAAGGTGGATTACAAATTACAAAATCAAATACTTCTTCCGATTCTAATATATATTTTAAAACATTTCGCTTATTGTCATTAAATCGAACAGTTACGTTTTCGTTTAATTTTGGATTTTTACTTAAAATGGTTTCTGCACTTAGTAAAGATTGTTTGTCCACTTCAGTTCCTACAAATGTCCAACCATACTCATGATTTCCAATAATTGGATAAATACAATTTGCACCTACGCCAATATCTAAAATTCTAACGGTATTTCCGGTTGGAACCACTCCGCCATTTGAAGCAGCTAATACATCTGCAATATGATGTATGTATTCCGCTCTTCCTGGAATAGGAGGGCATAAGTTGGTTTTAGGGATATTCCAGTATTCCAAATTGTAAAAATGCATTAATAACGCTTTGTTTAAAGCTTTTACAGCAATTGGATTAGAAAAATCGATAGACTTTTCTCCAGCTTTATTTAAGAATAAATGTAAGTTTAAATCGGGATGTGTTTTAATCAGTTGTACAAAATCATATCTGCCAACATGTTTGTTTCTTGGGTGTAAACCTTCAAAATAAAGGTTTGTTTCATTATTTTCCATATACTGTTGTAAGTCGCAAATTTACGATTAATAATAGAGATTTACATTATGATAAGAAACAAAAAAATCCCAACCTTTCAGTTGGGATTTTATATAAGTAAGATATAAATATGATTAAACGTTGATTATTTCACTTTATTTACGATAGCTGCAAATGCTTCTGAGTGGTTCATGGCTAAATCGGCAAGAACTTTACGGTTCAATTCGATGTTGTTAGCTTTTACTTTACCCATAAACTGAGAATAGCTCATTCCATATTGTCTTGCACCAGCGTTAATACGCATAATCCATAAGGCACGGAAATTTCTTTTCTTTTGTTTTCTATCACGGTAGGCATAGCACATTGCTTTTTCTACCGCATTTTTAGCGACTGTCCAAACGTTTTTACGTCTTCCGAAGAATCCTTTTGCTTGTTTTAATACTCTTTTTCTTTTAGCTCTTGTAGCTACTGAATTTACTGCTCTTGGCATAATTTTAAATGTTTTTTGTAGTAAGGCGACTTTATTAGTACTTTCGACTTCTATTGTCAGGCTGAGCCTGTCGAAGTCTGCCCACTCCAGGGTTATTAATTAGTTTTAACCAAACAACGTATTAAATAATATTTAATTGTTGTTTAATGCTTTTCTCATCTGTTTTATGAACTAAACCAGAGTGAGTTAAAGCTAATTTACGTTTTTTAGATTTTTTTGTCAAAATATGACTCTTAAAAGCGTGTTTTCTTTTGATCTTTCCAGAACCAGTAACTTTAAATCGTTTCTTAGCACTAGATTTTGTTTTCATTTTAGGCATTTTTTCCTAGGTATTTAATTTATTCTTACTTACTATCTTGATAGCTTTAAGCATTAGGCAGTAAGGATTAGGCTTTTTATTGCTTATTGCTTATTGCTTATAGCTTTATTTAACTTTATTTAACTTTTTTCTTAGAAGCAATGTATATAATCATACGTTTTCCTTCTAAAACGGGCATACTTTCTACTTTTCCGTATTCTTCTAAATCTTGAGCCAAACGTAATAATAAAATTTGCCCTTGCTCTTTATAAATGATAGAACGCCCTTTAAAAAATACAAAAGCTTTTAATTTAGAGCCTTCTTGCAGGAATTTTAAAGCATTTTTTTTCTTAAATTCATAATCATGCTCATCAGTTTGAGGTCCAAAACGAATTTCCTTAATTACAACCTGACTAGATTTTGCTTTTAATTCTTTTTCCCTTTTCTTTTGTTGATACAAGAATTTTCCATAATCCATCAATTTACAAACAGGTGGCTCTGCGTTTGGTGAAATTTCAACTAAGTCTACTTCCTGTTCCTCTGCAAATCGTAATGCATCAGCCATTTTGTATACGCCAGGTTCAATATTTTCACCCACTAAACGCACTTCAGCTACACCTCTAATTAAATTATTAATACGATGTGCCGCTACTTTTTCTACTCTAGGAGTGTAACTCCCTCTTCCTCTTCTAATTGCTATGACTCTGTAATTTTAGTTAAACTTTAAAATTGTTTCAATGTTTTGTTTATTTCTTCATTTACAATTTTTACGAATTCTTCAATTGTAACTGTAACATTCCCTTTTCCTTCCTGTCCATTTCGACGTACAGAAATGGTACCATTTTTTTCTTCCTCTTCACCAACTATTAACATAAATGGCATTTTTTGCATTTCTGCTTCTCTAATTTTCTTACCAATTGTTTCATTTCGGTTGTCAATTAGGGCGCGAATTTCGTGAATTTCCAGCAAATCTAAAACTTTTTTTGCATATTTTTCATATTTCTCACTTAAACTTAATATAATTGCCTGTTCTGGCATTAACCAAAGTGGGAAATTCCCTGCGGTATGTTCTAGTAAAATAGCAATAAATCGCTCCATTGAACCAAATGGCGCTCTGTGAATCATTACTGGACGATGTAATTTGTCATCCGCACCTTTGTAAGACAGTTCAAAACGTTCAGGTAAATTATAATCCACTTGAATTGTTCCTAATTGCCAACTTCTCCCTAAAGCATCTTTTACCATAAAGTCTAACTTCGGACCATAAAATGCAGCTTCGCCAGCTTCAATAACGTAATTCAAACCTTTGTCTTTTGCAGCACTAATAATAGCATTTTCAGCTTTTTCCCAGTTTTCGACGCTACCAATGTATTTGTCAGGATTGTTTAAATCTCTTACAGAAACCTGTGCTGTAAAGTTCTCAAATCCTAATGAACCAAACACATATAATACTAAATCAATTACATTTTTAAATTCAGTATCTAATTGATCTGGCATGCAGAAAATATGTGCGTCATCTTGAGTAAACCCTCTTACACGAGTTAAGCCGTGTAATTCACCAGATTGTTCATATCTATAAACGGTACCAAATTCTGCATAACGTTTTGGTAAATCTTTGTAAGACCAAGGTCTAGAATTGTATATTTCACAATGATGTGGACAGTTCATAGGTTTTAATAAAAACTCTTCACCTTCAGCTGGAGTAGTTATTGGCTGAAAACTATCTGCACCATATTTAGCATAATGCCCAGAAGTTACATATAATTCTTTCTGGCCAATATGTGGTGTTACTACTTGTTCGTATCCTGCTTTCTTTTGCGCTTTCTTTAAAAATTGTTCTAATCTATCGCGTAAAGCAGCGCCTTTTGGTAACCATAATGGTAAACCTTGCCCAACACGTTGTGAAAAATGAAATAAATCTAATTCTTTACCTAATTTTCTATGATCGCGTCTTTTAGCCTCTTCTAATAATTCTAAATAGTCTGTTAAATCTTTTTGCTTTGGAAATGAAGTTCCGTAAACACGCGTCAATTGTTTATTTTTTTCATCACCACGCCAATACGCACCAGCAATACTCATTATTTTTACAGCTTTAATTATCCCAGTATTCGGAATGTGTCCACCACGACATAAATCTGTAAACGTAGCATGATCACAAAAAGTAATGGTTCCGTCTTCTAAATTAGAAATTAATTCTGTTTTATATTCGTTATCTTTATATTTTTCTAACGCCTCGGTTTTGGTTACTGCACGCATTTTAAATTCATGTTTCTCTCTTGAAATTTCTAAAACGCGGTCTTCAATTTTTTTAAAATCAGCATCAGTAATTTTATGATCACCAAAATCTACGTCGTAATAAAAACCATTATCTATTGCTGGCCCAAGAGTTAACTTAATACCTGAGTACATTTCTTCAAGCGTTTGTGCCATTACGTGTGAAGTCGAATGCCAAAATGCTTTCTTTCCTTCCTTGTCATTCCATGTATATAAAGTAAGTGTACCGTCAATGGTTAACGGAGTAGATGTTTCTATCGTTGTGTTATTATAATTAGCTGAAATCACATTTCTAGCAAATCCTTCGCTAATATTTTTAGCAACATCCATTGGAGTTACGCCTTGCGAAAACTCTCTTACCGATCCATCGGGTAAAGTAACTTTAATCATGGTTTAATTTTTATTGAGGTGCAAAGATAATACAATCCAATATTTCCTACAATATATATAGGTATAGTTTTTTTAACATCAATTTTCTGCTCTCCGCTATATCTTTTTTATGCTTCCCTTCAAAAAGATAAAAAGTATGTCATTACGATCTGGTGTATGAACTATTGTTTCAAGTTGTGAATAACCTCGTTTAACTTTTTTTCAAGAAATCTCTCTGTGTAACTTATTGTGCTTCAGAAGTTAAGAAAATACTTTAAAAAAAGATTGGAATTGGGTTAGGAAATCCGGATAAA
>CAZQGY010000042.1:0-14754 GCA_964593435.1 uncultured Flavobacterium sp.
AACAATCCAGTCCACCAGAAAACTAATGAAACTGAAAGATAAGTAGAAATCGCAAATACGTCCCATAATAATGGTGAGTTAAAGTTAACCCATAAAGATCCAAATTGATTTGGAATAGGCAATACCCAGTAAGCCAACCAAGGACGACCCATGTGAATAATTGGAAATAAACCCGCTTGAATTACAGAGAAAATGGTCATTGCCTCAGCTGAACGGTTAATTGCCATTCTCCATCTCTGACGGAAAAGTAAAAGTACCGCAGAGATTAATGTACCAGCGTGACCAATACCTACCCACCAAACGAAGTTGGTAATATCCCAAGCCCATCCAACGGTTTTATTTAATCCCCATGTTCCAATTCCTGTAGATACAGTGTATACAATACAACCTAGTCCCCAAAGGAAGGCTGTTAATGCGATTGAAAACACAATCCACCAATGTTTATTTGCCTTACCTTCAACAGGAGCTGCAACATCTACCGTTACATCGTGATATGATTTATCACCTATAACTAAAGGTTTTCTAATGCTTGATTCGTAGTGAGACGACATAATCCTTTATCTTGTTTCTTAATAAATATTTTTAATAACTAAGTATTTCTAACTTTTACGTGATAAATCACATTAGGTTTTGTACCAACATGCTCTAATAAATGATACATTCTATCATCTGCAACTAACTTAGCCACTTTAGATTCAGTATCATTAATATCACCAAAAACCATAGCTCCTGAAGAACACGCACTTGAACACGCTGTTTGGAACTCACCGTCTTTAATTGCTCTTCCTTCTCTTTTAGCTTTTAGAATTGTTGCTTGTGTCATTTGAATACACATAGAACATTTTTCCATTACACCACGAGAACGAACATTTACATCTGGATTAACTACCATACGTCCTAAATCATCATTCATATGATAATCAAACTCATCATTTTGACTGTATAAGAACCAGTTGAAACGACGCACTTTATATGGACAGTTGTTAGCACAGTAACGAGTACCAACACATCTATTGTAAGCCATATTGTTTTGACCTTGACGGCTGTGCGATGTTGCAGCAACAGGACAAACAGTTTCGCAAGGCGCGTGGTTACAATGCTGACACATAACTGGTTGGAAAGCTACTTGAGGATTATCCCCTGCTTTTTCCATTTCGTTAAATGTGGACAATGAACTTGACAAACCTGCAATATTTTCTTTTCTTTCGTTATCGCCTTCAAAAGTACTTTCAGAAGAATAGTATCTATCTATACGCAACCAGTGCATATCGCGACTTCTTCTTACTTCTGACTTACCAACTACAGGAACATTATTCTCTGCATGACAAGCAATAACACAAGCTCCACAACCAGTACAAGCGTTCAAATCGATTGAAAGATTAAAGTGATGTCCGATTGAACGATCAAATGAATCCCACAAATCAACTTTAGTAGCTTCAACCTCTTTGTGATCTAAAGAAACCATAGGAACTTTATTCCATTCTTTGGCATCTTTAGTGTTGAAAATTTCTAAAGTAGTTTCTTTAATGATATCACCTCTACCCATCAAAGTTTTTTGACCTTGAACACAAGCAAATTCGTGTTCTCCATCTACTTTAACTAATGATACAGATTGTACATTATTAAATCCTTTATATAAAGCGTAAGCATTTAAACCTACAGCCATTTCTTCTTTTAATGCTGCTTTACGACCATAACCTAGAGCCAAACCAATTGTTCCAACAGCTTGACCTGGTTGAACGATTACTGGAACTTTCTCTAACTTATCCCCATCAGCAGTTGTAATAGTAGCATAACTACCATTCAAACCACCATTAGCAACAATTTCATTGGTTAAACCTAATTTCTTAGCATCAACATTAGAAACAGTAACATAGTTATCCCAAGATACTCTTGTAATTGGATCTGGGAATTCTTGCAACCATGGATTGTTAGCTTGTTGACCATCACCTAAACCAGTTTTAGTATATAAAACTAATTCTAATGCTTCAGCAGCTTTTGATTTTGATAAAGCTGAGGCTGCAGCAGTATAGTCAGCAGAACCTGCAGTTGCAGTTGGAACAGCTCCAACATATACACCATCATGTAATACTTTATTCCAAGTAGAACCCGCAATTATTGAAGTAGCAGTTCCTTTGATGTAATCATAATAAGTTCCTGCATTACCATTCAAAGACAATAAAACATCTTGAAATTGTTTTGTATTGAATAGTGGACGAATTGTAGGTTGAGTAAGGCTATAAGTACCTTTAGTCAAAATTAAATCATTCCAAGATTCTAAATAATGAGGCACTGGTGCAGCTATAGTAGTTACCGAAGCCGTTTCATCTTCTTTCAAAGAGAAAGCAACTGAAGTAGTTACTTTTTTAAGTCCTTCTACAAAAGAAGCACTGTCTGCCAATGTATAAACTGGATTAACACCACTCATAATTAACGTATGAACACTTCCTGCTTTCATATCGTTAATCAATTGAGCTACTTTTTCGTTAGATCCTTTTCTTATTTGTCTCGTTCCAGAAGTAGTAAAAGCTTCACTAGCCAATTTTTGATTGATAGCTAAAACTAATAATTGAGCATTCTTATCTTGAATTCCAGATACTAATACCCCTTTTGAACCAGCAGCTTTTAATTGTTGTGCTGCCTTTGTAACTTCTGATTTGAATTGATCATCTAAACTTACCGCAACAGAAGAACCTGTTACAATATTATATATATGAACTAATGCTTGTTTTTGATTAGCTGTTGACATAGGCAAACGCTTATCAGCAGCAGCACCAGATAAAGTCATATTCGCTTCCAATTGGAAATGACGTGACATTTTACCATTCTTAGGAATTCTTCCTTGAGCATATCCTCCATTATAACCACCACCTTGCCAATCTCCTAAGAAGTCAGCACCAACAGATACAATTAAAGAAGCTTTTGAAAAATCATAATCAACTAAAGCTCTTTCTCCATAAACTGTTTCAAAAGCATCTAATGCTTCAGATGACGAAACTGCATCATAAACAACATGTTTAGCATTTGGATTTTTAGCAACAAACTCAGCGATCAATTTTTCAGTTGATGGACTAGCTAAAGTATTAGTCAATAAAACTACTTGACCTCCTTTTGTTTTAGCCTCAACAATACTAGATGCAATTTTAGAATTTACATCAGACCAACTTGCATTAGCTCCTGCAATTTTAGGCTCTTTCAATCGCATACTGTCATACATAGACAATATAGAAGCATGAATCCTAGCATTTGCAGCAAACTTAGCACCGCTAATTGAATTGTTATCAACTTTAATTGGACGACCTTCACGAGTTTTTACTAATAAATTAGCAAAATCGAAACCATCAAAAACAGTTGTTGCATAATAATCTGCTACACCAGGAATAATTTGTTCCGGTTGTAACACATAAGGTATTGATTTATGAACAGGACCCTCACAGGCAGCAAGAGTTGCTGCAGCTGTACTAAATCCAACGTACTTTAAAAAGTCACGACGTGTTGTAGAAGCAGATAAAGAATCACTATTCCCTAAAAATTCATCAGTAGGAATTTCTTCAACAAATTCGTTATTTTTAAGCGCCTCAACAATAGAACTATTTCCGTCTAGTTCCTCAACACTTTTCCAGTATTTTTTGTTTGATGACATATATAAATATTAAAAACTTAATAAATTAATTAATAGTGACACTTACCACATTCTAAACCTCCCATTTGTGCAGCAGTTAACTTTTCTACACCATATTTTTTAGAAAGCTGTTCGTGAATTTTAGTATAATATTCATTTCCTTCCATTTTAACGTCAGTTTTTCTATGGCAATCAATACACCATCCCATTGTTAATGGAGCAAATTGTTTTTGAATCTCATACTCTTCAACCGGACCGTGACAAGTCTGACATTCGATGCCTGCTACAGTTACGTGTTGAGAGTGATTAAAGTAAACAAAGTCAGGTAAATTATGAATACGAACCCATTTAACAGGTTGTGTTTTTCCTGTATAAGTCTGCGTAGCTTGATCCCAACCTACAGCTGTATATAATTTTTGGATTTGCTCGTCATAAAATGCTTTGCTGTATTCAGGAGTTGCAGTAGATTCAGCCACTTCAGATATATTTTTGTGACAATTCATACATACATTCAAAGAAGGAATTCCTCCATTCTTACTTACCCTAGCAGCAGAGTGACAATATTTACAATCAATTTCATTATCACCAGCATGAATTCTGTGAGAATAATGAATTGGCTGAATTGGCGCATAATCTTGATCAACACCTACCTGCATTAAGAAACCATAAACCAAATAAGCACCTGATAACAATAAAAATACTACAGATACAAAAACTAAGAATTGATTTTTAACAAAAGCTTTCCAAATTGGCATACCAGCTTTTATTTCTTTTGGAGCTATTTCTATGTTATTTGATTTAGCTACTTTTCGAAGCACATTGTTCACCAAGTACAACATAACAACTAAAACCAATAATACTAAAACTAATGCTCCTAAAATTAAATTATTAGTAACCCCACTTTCATTAGCAGCAGGAGCAGATCCATCAACAGCAGGAGCACCAGCAGCAGCTGCAGGAGCTTCCTCTTTTGGAGTTGAAGTATACGCTATAATATTATCAATGTCGCTTTCAGATAATTGAGGAAAAGCAGTCATTACAGACTTATTATATTCTTCAAATATCTTAACCGCTTGAGGGTCTCCAGATTTGATTAATTCAGAACTATTTTTAACCCACTTGTATATCCATGACATATCATACTTATCAGCAACGCCACGCAATGCAGGTCCCGTTGCTTTTGCATCTAATTTATGACAAGCAGCGCAATTAGCATTAAAAAGTTCCTTACCTGCAACAGGATCTCCACCCATCGTAGCAGCAGGTGACGCCGCGTCTTGAGCGAATGAATTTGAAGAAGTAATTAGCAACAAGGCTAAACAGAAATAAAATTTCTTAAAGACCGAATTATGGTTATTCACCTTTTTCATATGGTATAAAGATTATCTACTAAAATTTGTGCTGTATTTTTCATTGAAAAAAATTCAAAAAATACATACATTCTTTTTAAACTTGCACAAAAATACGACTTAAGAACTATTCTCAAAACCCTAGAATAGGTATATTTTTAATTTATATTGATTCTAAATAATTTTATTGATTTCCATTTCCATTTGAAATATTACATTTGTATAAAACTATCAGATTATGAGAATTTTAGAAAATAAAATCACTACTCTTACTATTGTAATTACTTTTTTTACAAGTACTTTTTGCCTTTCTCAAAATGCTAAATTTAACATTAATACAAGTCTATTCTTGGAGCAATTAATGAATGAAAAAAGAAAAGTCAACCCATCCATATCATTAAATGAAAGATATAAAATTCAAATATTTAACGGAGAAAATGAAAAGGCAAAAAAAACAATAATTCAATTTAAACAAGAATTTAAAAATATGGACGCAACCATAATTTTTAAAACACCCAACTATAGAGTTTGGGTAGGCAGTTTTAAAACTAGAATTGAAGCTGAAAGAAATTTAATTGAAATCAAGAAGAAGTATAAAAATGTTTTGCTAATAAAGCCTGGCAAATAAAAATTAAAAACAAAAAACCCCGATAAATCGGGGTTTTTTTATAGCTATAGAATTTTATTTCAATTTCTTTTTGATTGCTACTTCATGATACGCTTCAATAACATCTCTTTCTTCAATGTCATTGTATCCTTTAATTTGAATACCACAGTCATATCCTTTAGCTACTTCTTTTACGTCATCTTTAAAACGCTTAAGAGCTACTAATTCACCATCAAAAACAACAACTCCTTCTCTTACTATTCGAACTTTAGCATTTCTGGTAATCTTACCATCCATAACCATACATCCAGCAATAGAACCTACTTTAGAAATTTTGAAAATTTCTCTGATTTCTGCAGTACCAAGAACTTCTTCTTTCATTTCTGGCGCTAACATTCCTTCCATTGCATCTTTCAAGTCATCAATAGCAGCATAGATAATAGAGTAATAACGGATATCAATTTCTTCTTTATCGGCAAGTTGTCTTGCGTTACCAGCTGGACGAACATTAAATCCAATAATAATTGCATCAGATGCAGAAGCTAACATTACATCAGTTTCTGTAATTGCCCCTACTCCTTTATGTATGATATTAATTTGAACTTCTTCAGTAGATAATTTAGAGAACGAATCCGATAATGCCTCAACAGATCCATCAACGTCTCCTTTAAGAATTACATTTAATTCTTTAAACTGACCTAATGCAATTCTACGTCCAATCTCATCTAAAGTAATATGTCGCTGTGTTCTAACTGATTGCTCACGCATCAATTGAGAACGTTTAGATGCAATTTGTTTTGCTTCTTTTTCATCTTCAAAAATATTGAACTTATCTCCAGCAGTTGCCGCACCATCCAACCCTAAAACTGAAACCGGTGTTGACGGACCTGCTTGTAATACAACATTTCCTCTTTCATCATGCATGGCTTTAATTTTACCATGATGCTTCCCAGCCAACATATAATCTCCGATTTTTAAAGTTCCGTGCTGCACTAATAATGTAGAAACGTATCCTTTACCTTTATCCAAAAATGCTTCAACTACGGTTCCTTGAGCTGCTTTATTTGGATTAGATTTTAAATCTAAAATTTCAGCTTCTAATAATACTTTTTCAAGTAATTCTTTAACTCCTAAACCTGTTTTTGCTGATATGTCATGTGATTGGATTTTTCCACCCCAATCTTCAACTAGTAAGTTCATACCCGCTAATCTTTCTTTAATCTTATCCGGATTAGCATTTGGCTTATCTACTTTATTGATTGCAAAAATAATTGGAACACCAGCAGCTTGAGCGTGACTAATCGCCTCTTTAGTTTGTGGCATAATATCATCATCGGCAGCAATTACGATAATAGCAATATCTGTAACTTGAGCACCACGAGCACGCATTGCCGTAAAGGCTTCGTGACCTGGTGTATCTAAAAAGGCGATTTTTTGACCACTGTCTAAAGTAACTCCATAAGCTCCAATATGCTGAGTAATTCCACCGGACTCTCCTGCGATAACATTTTCTTTACGAATGTAATCCAATAAAGATGTTTTACCGTGATCGACATGCCCCATAACCGTAACGATTGGCGCTCTATACATCAAGTCTTCTTCTTTATCTTCAACAACTTGAATTGCTTCCTCAATATCAACAGTTATGAATTCTACTTCATAACCAAATTCATCCGCAACAATGGTTAATGTCTCAGCATCTAAACGTTGATTCATAGTTACCATTATTCCAAGTGACATACATGTACCAATTACTTTTGTAATAGGCACATCCATCATAATCGCAATCTCACCAACTGTAACAAATTCAGTAACTTTAATTGTTTTACTTCCTTCGTCGATAGCTCTTTGCTCTTCATCAGATTTCTGACGGTGCGTATCTCTTTTATCTCTTCTATATTTTGCTGCTTTAGATTTCCCTCCTTTTCCTTGAAGTTTTTCTAAAGTTTCACGGATTTGGTTTTTAACCTCTTCTTCAGTAGGTTCTACTTTAGCAACAATAGCAGGTCTATTTCCTTTAACAAAACCAGGCTTAGAACCTCTGTTTGCATTAAAACCACCACCTGAATTAGGCGTAATTTTATTTGGATTAGGAGCACCTGGCTCACCTGGAGTTGATGGCTTAGCAACAATTCGTTTTCTCTTATTTTTAGCCGCATTAGCTCCTGCACCTGCTGCTCCTGGAGCACCTGGTTTATTTGGAGTAATTTTAGGATCTTCTTTTTTCTTTTTAGGCTTATTGAACTGAGATAAGTCAATAGTCTGACCTGTTAATGTAGCACCTGATAATTTTTGGTACTGAGTTGTAATCGTCTCGTCTACAGGAGCATCGTCTGAAGCAACTTCTGCCTTAACTTCTGCTGTAGATTTTTTGGCTTCCTTCGGTGCATTAACCACAACTGGCTTTTCCTCTTTTTTGTCTGAAGTAGTTTTTTCTTGTGCAACAGCTACTGGAGAAACTTGTACTTTTTCTTCAATAGGAGTTGGAATAGTTTCAGGTTTCTTAGGGTTAAGATCAATTTTACCAACTTGAATAGGACCTGTTACTACCGCTTTCGCTTTAATAACTTCTTGACGCTCCTCTTCTTGTTTGCGTTTTTCTTCTACTTCTTGCTCACGTTGAATACGTAAAGCTTCTTTTTCTTTTCTTTTTTCTTCACCTACTTCTTTAGAAGCTTCTTTATTCCCCTTATCGCCCGCAAATTGACTTTGTAAGATACCAAACTCACGTTCAGAAATTTTAGCATTTGGATTTGCATCAATGGCAATTCCTTTATCCTTAAGATAATCTACTGCTCTTTCTAACGAAATATTTAATTCCCTTAAAACCTTGTTTATTCTTATTACTCTCTCTTCAGACATAAAACCTTTTTATTATTATCTTTTTATTGTGTTTCTTAATCCCATTAGTAACTTCCTACAATTGGGACTGAGATATTTTGAGAACTTGATTAATTTTCAAATTCTTCTTTTAATATTCTTACTACTTCTAGAATAGTTTCTTCTTCTAAATCGGTTCTTCTTACTAAGTCTTCTATATCTTGTTTTAAAATACTTCTTGCAGTATCCAAACCTATTTTAGCAAATTCGTCTATAATCCATTCTTCAATTTCATCAGAGAATTCAGTTAATTCGATATCGTCTTCTTCGCCACCAGCTACATCTCCTTCACGAATTACATCTAATTCGTATCCAGTTAATAACCCAGCTAACTTAATATTATGCCCTCCTCTACCAATTGCTTTTGAAACTTCTTCTAACTTCAAGAATACTTCTGCTCTCTTCGTTTCTTCATTGATTTTAATAGACGAAACTTTTGCAGGACTTAAAGCACGAGTAATATACAATTGAATATTGCTTGTGTAATTAATTACATCAATATTTTCATTCCCTAATTCACGAACAATTCCGTGAATACGTGATCCTTTCATACCCACACAAGCTCCAACAGGATCAATTCTATCATCATAAGAATCAACAGCTACTTTCGCTTTTTCACCAGGAATTCGAACTACATTTTTAACCATAATCAAACCGTCAAAAACTTCTGGAATTTCTTGTTCAAATAATTTTTCTAGGAACACATCTGAAGTTCTAGACATAATAATTTGAGGTTTATTTCCTTTCAATTCAACGCTTTCAATGATTCCACGAACATTGTCTCCTTTACGGAAAAAGTCAGAAGGAATTTGTTTTTCTTTAGGTAAAACAATTTCATTTCCTTCATCGTCAACCAAAATTACAACTCTTGGTCTTACATGATGAACCTCAGCAGTATATATCTCACCGATAATATCTTTAAATTGTTTGTACAAATTAGTATTATCGTGTTCATGGATTTTAGAAATTAAATTTTGGCGTAAAGCTAAAATCGCTCTTCTTCCTAAATCAATTAATTTCACTTCTTCTGAAACTTCTTCGCCAATTTCAAAATCGGCTTCAATCTTTCTAGCTTCTGTAAGTGTGATCTCTTCGTTTTCAAAATCTAAATCTTCATCTGCAACGATAACTCGTCGTCTCCAAATTTCCATATCTCCTTTATCAGGATTGATAATGATATCAAAATTATCATCTGAACCGTATTTTTTCTTTAATGCATTTCTAAATACATCTTCTAAAATTGCCATAAGCGTTACACGATCAATAAGTTTATCATCTTTAAACTCTGAAAATGAATCGATTAATGCTAAATTTTCCATGCGAAATCTTTATTTAAAATGTTACTGTAACAATTGCTTCTTTAATATCCGAGTAAGGAAGTTCTAATCTCTTTTGAACAGTTTCTTTTCCTTTACCCACTTTCTTTGGTTCTCTTGCTAGCCAAGACAAAATTACAAATTCATCATTAGCTTCTACCAATTCTGCTTCAATATTTTCAGTTGATGTCTTCACTATCAGTGTTCTACCAACATTTTTTTTATATTGTCTCACCAATTTTAATGGCGAACCAACACCTACAGAGGCTACTTCTAATGAATAATCCTGCTCTTCTCTATCTAAATTACCTTCAATCGCTCGACTTACATCGATACAATCTTGCAACGCCACCCCATTGTCTCCATCTATATTGACAATGATTTTGAAAGCATCTGTAATAGTCAAGTCAATTAAAAAAAGACTTGGCTTATCTACAAGGCATTCTTCTACTAGCGTATTTACTTTTTCTTTGAACGTCATAGTTGTATAAAAAGAGGGGACGATTAGTCCCCTCATTATCTAGATTTAAATAAATAACGATGCAAATATAGTGTTTTTTTTAATATTTAAAATAATCGAATACTTTAAAAATAAAATCTACCTAACAGAATCTCAAAACAACAACTAATCATAACTAAAAAAAGTTCTACGAAATACATCATAAAACTTTTTTTAAAAATATTACTTTAACGTATGTTATAATTGTTCTTGTACCAAATTGATAATAGCATTGGCATCTAATTCACCTGCTTGACGCCAAACCATTTGACCTTCCTTGTAAATCATAAGAGTTGGAAGCCCTTTTATACGAAGTGCTTCGGCAAGCTCTTGATTTTTATCAACATCAATTTTAATTACTTTAGCCTTGTCTCCTAATGCAGCAGCCACATCTCTTATCACAGGATGCATTGATACTGAAGACTCATTCCAATCAGTGTAAAAGTCGATTAACACTGGAATTTGAGTATTTATAAGTTCTCCAAATTTTGACATAAAACCAAAAATTTAATTATAATAATCCACTTAAAAAGAAACAAATATTATACAAATGTAGTATTTTTAGTTAATTACACTAATTTATTGCCTTTTTTTAGCTCTATCACGGTAATTTCTGGCATTATTCCTACTCTTCCAGAATAAGCATGAAAGCCAAATCCGCGATTTACATAGACATATCGTCCTTTATTTTCATATAGACCTGCCCATTGTTTATACACATATTGTGCCAAACTCCATTTAAAATATCCTGGAATTTCAATTCCAAACTGCATTCCGTGGGTATGACCTGACAATGTTAAATGGAAATTTTTCTCATGATGTTGTACTTCATAGTCCCAATGACTAGGGTCATGACTCATTAAAATTTTAAAATCAGTATTTGACAGGCCATTTGAAGCCTTATTAATATCGCCTGCTCTCTTAAAATTATGCCCCCAATTCTCAACTCCAACGAGTGCTATTTTTTGTCCCCCTTTTTCTATAACTCTATGTTCGTTTAGAAGTAATTCAAAATCAATCTGACCGTATAAATTTTTAATCGCTTGAAAATTAGCTTCCTTAGCTTCGGGTGTTGGCCAACTAACATATTCGCCATAATCATGATTCCCTAAAACTGAATACTTCCCGAATTTAGGTTTTTTAATTCGATTAAATGTTCCAATCCATGGGAGCATTTCTTTAGCGTGGGTATTGACTATATCTCCAGTAAACAAAATTATATCCGAATTTTGTTCGTTAATCAAATCAATAGCGTAGTTAATTTTATCAGGATTATCAAAACTGCCACTGTGAATGTCTGAAATTTGAGTGATTTTAAAACCGTCAAATTCTTCAGGTAAATCCGGAAAATAAATCGGTTGTTTAATTACCTTGAAATTATATTTCCCTTCGAAAATTCCATACAACACTGAGATAAATGGAATTGCAGCCAAGCTTAATCCCATTTGACTTACAAATTTTCTTCGGGAAGCCATAAATGGTTGATCTCTATTTTTCTTAGCTAAATAGGTTACCGAGCCTTTTCCAACTCTAAAAAAATCTTCTGCAATCATTACTATTGATAGAACCATTTTTGGAATGTAAACTAATAATGCAGCAGCTAAAACCAGCATAGTTTGTCTAGTTTGACCTACAGATCTATCGAACTGCGATATAGTGTACAAAAAGAAAACAGCTAAAACAAAGGAAAAAATTTGATATGCTACTAGTATTTTTTTTCGCTGCAAGAGTGTACGAATAGATTGATAGGCAAACCATTCAATTGCACCCCAAAAGAGAAAAAAAAGGATCATTACAAAAGCCATTAGTATAATTTTCGAAAATTAGCTTACAAAATAACGACTTAATTTTTTCAAAAAGATTTTTATTGATTAAAATTTAACTCTTAAAGGAAACTTAAGCTCGGTTTACTTATTTTTACCAATTCAATTTTAGAATCAATTTTCAATGTCAATTCAAAAACGTCTTTTTCTACTTGATGCCTATGCATTAATTTTTAGAGGGTATTATGCTTTCATAAAAAACCCAAGAATTAATTCTAAAGGGCTTGATACTTCTGCTATTATGGGGTTTATGAATTCCTTGATGGATGTAATAAAAAGAGAAAAACCAGATCATCTAGCCGTTGCTTTTGATAAAGGCGGAAGTGATTTACGAAATGATATTTATCCGGAGTACAAAGCACATCGTGACGCAACTCCTGAAGCCATTAAAATTGCGGTTCCTTATATACAAGAATTACTTCGAGCGATGCATATTCCTATTATAGAAGTAAGCGGTTATGAAGCAGATGACTTAATTGGCACCATTGCAAAACAAGCGGAAAAACAAAATTACCAAGTATTTATGGTGACGCCCGATAAGGATTTTGCTCAATTAGTTTCTGAAAATATCTTCATGTACAAACCTGCCCGAATGGGTAATGGAATCGAAATATGGGGAATTCCAGAGGTTTTAGCAAAATTTGAAATCGAAAGACCTGAGCAAGTGATTGATTTTCTTGGTATGATGGGCGACGCGGCAGATAATATTCCTGGTTTGCCTGGAGTAGGAGAAGTTACTGCTAAAAAATTATTAAAGGAATTTGGTTCCATGGAAAACTTATTGGCTAATACCGACAAGTTGAAAGGAAAGATGAAAGACAATATTGAAGCCAATAAGGAAAAAGGGCTTTTATCCAAGACTTTGGCGACAATTTTATTAGACTGTCCTGTCCAATTTAACGAAACGGATTACGAATTATCTACTCCCGATGTAGAAAAAACAGATGCTTTATTCAACGAATTGGAATTTCGTAGAATGGCAGAACAATTTGACGCTATTTTTAGAAAAGGAGAATCATTACCTGCAGTTGACGAAGCTAAACTTTATAAAAAACCACAACCAAAAAGCGAAGATCAATTTGACCTTTTTGGTAGTGCTATCGATGAAGGTTCAGAAGAAACGCGTCATCAATATTATAATACATTAGAGAATACGGAACATTCATACCAAATTATTCAAGGCGATTTAGGAATCAAATTATTATTGCAAAACCTGCAAAACCAAAAATCAGTTTGTTTTGACACTGAGACTACTGGATTAGACGCTTTACATGCTGAATTAGTTGGGATTTCGTTTTCATATGAAAAAGGAAAAGGGTTCTATGTTCCGTTCCCAGAAAATCAAACAGAAGCTCAAGCCTTAATTGAGAAATTTATTCCTTTTTTCGAAAATGAAAACATTGAAAAAATAGGGCAAAATTTAAAATACGACTTAAAAGTATTGTCTAATTATGGCATTACTGTAAAAGGTAAATTATTCGATACTATGATTGCGCATTATTTGATCAACCCGGATATGCGTCATAATATGGATATTTTATCTGAAACCTATTTAAAATATGCCCCTCAATCTATTGAAGCATTAATTGGTAAAAAAGGAAAAAATCAGAAGTCGATGCGCGACGTGCCTTTGGAAGACATAAAAGAATATGCAGTTGAAGATGCTGATGTGACTTTGCAACTTTCAGAAATTTTTAATGCTGAATTAGACAAAACACAGACTAAAAAATTATTTGAAGAAATAGAAATTCCTTTAGTTGGTGTATTGGCAAGTATGGAAAAAGAAGGGATTAATTTGGACGTTCCATTTTTAAAATCACTTTCAAAAGAATTAGGCGATGATATAGCTCAATTAGAAAGTCGGATTTATGAAATTGCGGGAGAAAAATTCAATTTGGCTTCTCCAAAACAATTGGGAGACATTTTGTTTGACAAACTTAAAATTGGCGGTGCCAAACAAAAAAAGACTAAAACAGGTCAATATGCTACTGGTGAAGAAATTTTGAGTTATTTGGCCAAAGACAATGAAATTGTAAGTGCTATTTTAGATTGGCGTTCACTAATCAAATTACAAAACACCTATGTTGAAGCATTGCCTTTGCAAGTAGATACCAAAACGAATCGTGTTCATACCGATTATATGCAAACCGTTGCCGCCACAGGTCGTTTGAGTTCTAATAACCCTAATTTACAAAACATTCCAATTCGAACAGAACGCGGAAAACAAATCAGAAAAGCATTTATTCCAAGAGATGAAAATTACACTTTACTCTCCGCCGATTATTCTCAAATAGAACTTCGAATTATTGCCGCTTTATGTGGAGAGGAGAATATGATCAAAGCTTTTCAGCAAGGAGAAGACATTCATAAAAGTACTGCTGCCAAAGTGTTTAATGTGCCTTTAGAAGAAGTAACTGCAGCACAACGTAGCCATGCTAAAACAGTTAACTTCGGGATTATATATGGTGTTTCAGCTTTTGGTTTAAGCAATCAAACTTCACTTTCTCGTGCTGAAAGTGCTGCGTTAATTGAAGCCTACTACATTACTTATCCAAAACTAAAATCCTACATTCAGGATCAAATTGAAAGCGCAAGAGAGAATGGATTTGTGCAAACTATTTTAGGTCGTCGTCGCTATTTAAAAGACATCAACTCGGC
>CAZQGY010000043.1:0-12418 GCA_964593435.1 uncultured Flavobacterium sp.
GAGAAATGGTAAAAACAAATTTACAATTTGGATTTACAACTTGAATTTCTGAAACAATTCTCTGCAAACTCGCTTCAATATCAGCAACAGAAAGCAATTCTTTTACAAATTGTTGTTGTGGCACTTTATGACAATTGGCAACAATCGCAACGCTTTCAATATGTTTGTACACCCAAGAAGTTCCTAAAGTAATTAGACAATGTGTCGCTTTTTCAATGTGCCAATTTGTGGTGTCAATTAATTGATTTAATGTAGTAAGTAATCCCACTTTATCAGGATTCGAAAGCTCGGAATGCACTTCAAAACAATGCCAAGCTTCATTATGAAAAAATATATCTTCTTCTTTAAAATACTTTTTATGAAGACTTCTAAAAATTATTTTTTCTAATGAAATTGGATTAAAAATAATTCCAAATGGATTGGTAATCGTTGAAAATTTAAAATAGTCAAATTTATTGCCCATATTTTCCGCAAAACAAGAACCAAAAGAAACTAACTTAGAAGAATAATCAATTAAAAAATTAGATTTTTGTATGGGAATAGTGGTTTGAAATTTCATAACTTTATTTATCGTCATCCAAAAGTACAAAAACAAGTTAAATAGTTACAAAATAATTTATAAAGTCTTTTTATTGTCTACTTTTACAACTTAAAATTTTTCAAATGAAATTGCTTTATAGTTATTTACAAAAACACAAATTGCTGCTATTTTTTGCACTTTTAATGGCAACCATAAACATATGTTTTAGTTTGTCGGATTCGATTATTACAGGGAAATTAATGCAAGATTGTGGTGTTGGAATTGCAAAATACAAAGGCAATGAAATTGGATTTATCAAATCAGTTGGCTTTTGGTTGGGACTTTCGCTAACCGCAGCCATGATTTCTCGTATCACAAAAAACTTTCAAGACTACTTTACCAATATTGTCATTCAAAGAACAGGTGCTGAAATGTATACGGATGGCATAAAAAAGTCTTTAGATTTGCCTTACGAAGATTTTGAAGATCAAAGTAGTGGCGAAACCTTAAGCAAATTGCAAAAAGCCAGAACCGACTCTGAAAAGCTAATTACACTTTCTATTTCGTTGATTTTTCAAACCATAATTGGATTCATTTTTGTAATTGTATACATTTCAAGAATTGATTACAGAATTGCCTTTATTTTTGTGTTAACCGCGCCTATTATTGCGTTTATTAGTTCCTTCTTAGGAAAAAAAATAAAAGCAGTTTCTAGAAATATCGTTTTGCAAACCAATTCCTTGGCAGGATCAACCACAGAAAGTTTACGAAATATCGAATTGGTTAAAAGTTTGGGTTTAACCAAACAAGAAGAAAGTCGATTAAATTCAAATACACACAAAATATTACAACTTGAAATTCAGAAAATTCGTTTTATAAGAAGTTTGAGTTTCATACAAGGTACAACCGTGCATTTTATGCGAACTTGTGTAATTTTTGGATTGTATTATTTCTTATTTAGCGATAAAATTGTAGTTGGTGATTTATTAACTATGGTATTTTTTACCTTTTTTATTTTTAACCCATTACAAGAATTGAGTGCTTTTATTATTGCTAAAAATGAAACAAAAGTATCGATGGAAAACTTTGAGAACTTGTTAAAAGCCAAATCAGAACACCGACCAGAACTGCCAGAAAATTTTGGAAAAATAAGTTCTTTAGTTTTTACAGATGTAAGTTTCAAACATAAAACTGCCAAACAGCCTGCAGTTGAAAATATTAACTTTTCTATAAAACAAGGCGAAACCGTTGCATTTGTTGGTCCATCAGGTTCAGGAAAAACAACTTTAGTAAAATTATTAGTTGGTTTGTATCCGCCAGCAATTGGCCATGTTTTGTATAATGGTATCGATTCTAAAAAAATTGATATTTTAAAATTACGAAAACAATTGGGTTTTGTAACACAAGACGCACAATTGTTTTCGGGAACAATTAGAGAAAATTTATTGTTTGTAAAACCAAAAGCAACGGATGAAGAACTAATAAGTGCATTGCAAAAAGCAAGTTGTGGCAAACTATTAGAACGTGCCGAAAACGGTTTAAATTCGACAATCGGTGAAGGTGGAATTAAAATTTCTGGAGGTGAAAAACAACGTTTATCCATAGCAAGAGCGATTTTGAGACAGCCAAATTTATTAATTTTCGATGAAGCAACTTCTGCTTTAGATTCGATTACTGAAGAGGAAATTAATAGTACGATAAGAAATATTTCTGATGAAAACAGAATTACTATTTTAATTGCTCACCGATTATCAACCATCATGCACGCCGATAAAATTTTCGTATTGGAACAAGGTAAAATTATTGAACAAGGCAAACACGAAGATTTATTAGTTGAAAAAGGATTGTATTATGCGATGTGGCGCCAACAAATTGGGGAAAGAAAATAAAAAACATCCATTAGTATGAAACTCTTGGAGGTTTTAACGTTTTATAAAAATTATTTTTTTAATAAAACTTCAAGTTCTTTATACTTTTCAAAATTAAAATTTGGCAAATTTTCTCCAATTGAATAGTACTCGCCACAACCAAAGCAGATTTTAACAGCGCCAACAATTTTATTATTCTTTTGAAAGACTAAAATATCTCTAAAAGTTGTTTCACATTTTTTTACACCAATCTCAACATTAAATTCATATTTTAATATTTCCTTTAATTTAGAAAATTTAGTATTTTCAATTTCAGTTTTTTTGAAACCAATTTTAGTTAGCTCTTCATTAAATTTAAAATTTAAATTGTATGGATATTCATCATAAATTATTGAATACTCTAAATCAGAAATATTATGAGTTAAAGTTTGTACAGGTACATTATCATCAGCAATCACATAATGATAAACTGAATCAAACTCTAAATTAGTACTTTTAAAATATTTATATCCAAAATAGGACATAACTAATAAAAAAAACGACAAAAATAATACTATTTTTTTCATTTGTTATTTGATATAATTTACCGCATTCTCTAAAACAGCAGCAATTCCGTTTGTGTTTTTACCTTTTCCAGATGCGAAGAACGGTTGCCCGCCTCCATTTCCATCAATGTATTTTCCTAATTCACGGATTACAGTTCCGGCATTAAAACCTTTATTTGCCACTAATTCTTTAGCGATATAACAATGAATATTTGGTAAACCCTCTTCTACTGAAGCTAAAACTACAAATGAATTCGGTTTTGAAGTTCCAATAGCTTGCGTTAAATCTTTCGTTGCACTCATAGATAAATCGACTTGTTTTGCTAAGAAATGAATGCCGTTTATATCTTGAAATTCAGAAACTAAATTTGCTGATAATCCGTCAATTTTTTCTTTTACTAATTGCTCAATCTGTTTTTTCAATTTTGCGTTATCGTCTTGTAATGAAGCCACTGATTTTAAAACATCTTGAGGATTTTTCAATACTTCCTTAATTTCCAACAAGGTATTTTCTTGATTCGTATAGAATGCTTTAACAGCATCACCAGTAATCGCTTCGATACGACGAATTCCAGCGGCTACAGCACCTTCTGAAACAATTTTGAAATGCCAAATATCAGCCGTATTTTTCACGTGAATTCCGCCACATAATTCCTTACTATTTCCAAATTCAATCATTCTTACTGAATCGCCATATTTTTCACCAAATAAAGCCATTGCGCCTTTATCTAATGCTTCTTTAATTGGAATATTTCGGTGTTCTACTAATTGCAATTGTGCTTCAATTTGTGCATTGACACTTGATTCTACTTGACGTAATTCTTCATCAGAAACTTTAGAAAAATGCGAAAAATCGAAACGCAAATAATTCGGATTTACTAACGAACCTTTTTGCTCCACATGTGTTCCCAAAATAGTTCTCAAAGCCAAATGCATCAAGTGTGTCGCCGAGTGATTTTTAGAAGTTGACGTTCTTAAATCGGTATTTACTTTAGCAGTAAAAACAGCAGTTACATTTTCTGGTAATTGCTTAGCAAAATGTAAAATTAAGTTATTTTCTTTTTTCGTATCGATAATGTCAATCGTTTCATTTGCTGAAACTAAAGTTCCCTTATCTCCGACTTGTCCACCACCTTCTGGATAAAAAGGGGTGTTATCTAAAACGATTTGATATAAAATTCCATCTTTTTTAGAATCTACTTTACGGATGCGGGTAATTTTTGTCTCATTTTCCGTTTGATCATATCCTACGAATGTTTCCACATTTCCAGGAATCAAAACTGACCAATCTTCTGTAGAAACTTCAGAAGCAGCACGAGAACGTGCTTTTTGTTTTTGTAATTCTGTTTCAAAACCAGCCTCATCTAAACTAAATCCTCGTTCTCTAAGAATTAAAGCTGTTAAATCGATTGGAAATCCAAACGTATCATATAATTCAAATGCTTTTTCACCAGAAACTTCTTTTCCTGAAGTATTTACCATTACGTTTTCTAACAATTGGATTCCTTGTTCCAAAGTTCTTAAAAAAGAGGCTTCTTCTTCACGAATAACGTTGGTAACCAATTGTTGTTGCGATTTGATTTCTGGGAAAAATTCTCCCATTTGATTGGCTAAAACAGGTACCAGCTTATTTATAAAGGGTTCTTTGGTATCTAAAAATGTAAATCCGTAACGAATGGCACGACGTAAAATTCTACGAATTACATAACCAGCACCTGTATTTGAAGGTAATTGACCATCAGCAATTGCGAAAGCCACCGCACGAACATGGTCTACCACCACGCGAATAGCAATGTTCGTTTTTTCTTGGGTATTGGATATTGGGTATTGGGTATTGGGTGTATATTTTAATCCTGTTATTTCTTCCACTTTTGCGATAAGTGGTGTAAACACATCGGTATCGTAATTGGATGTTACCTTTTGCATCGCCATACACAAACGCTCAAATCCCATACCCGTATCTACGTGTTGTGCAGGTAATTTTTCTAAAGAACCATCCGCTTTACGATTAAATTCCATAAAAACGTTATTCCAAATTTCCACTACTTGCGAATGGTCGGCGTTGACTAAACTTCTTCCAGAAACCTCATTTCTTTCAGTATCAGAACGTAAATCGATATGAATTTCAGAACACGGACCACACGGACCTTGGTCGCCCATTTCCCAGAAGTTATCTTTTTTATTTCCTAATATAATTCGGTCTTCTGGTACAAATTGTTTCCAAATATCCCAAGCGTCTTGATCGAAAGGCACATTATCTTCCGTGCTTCCTTCAAAAACAGAAACATATAATCGGTCTTTATCTAACTTTAAAACTTCCGTAAGAAATTCCCAAGCCCAAGGCAATGCTTCTTTTTTGAAATAATCACCAAAAGACCAATTCCCAAGCATTTCGAACATAGTGTGGTGATACGTATCAAAACCTACATCTTCTAAATCGTTATGTTTTCCTGAAACACGTAAACATTTTTGAGTATCGGTAATTCGATTACTTTTTGGCGTACCATTTCCTAAGAAAAACTCTTTAAACTGAGCCATCCCTGAGTTATTAAACATCAGTGTTGGGTCGTCTTTTAATACAATTGGGGCAGAAGGAACTATGGTGTGTCCTTTGCTTTCAAAAAATTGTAAATAGGCTTTTCTTATGTCTTGTGATTTCATTTTTATGATATTGAATCGAATAATTTATTTATTTGAAATTTTAAAAAATTATTTCAAAATATGAAACAAATTTTAAGTTTTTTCGTATAATAAGTGTTACTTTGTTATAACGTGCACAAAAATAGTAAATTTTAATGAAATCGCTAACAACAAAAAGTTTCTAAAAAGCAACTTTTTTACATATGAAGAGAGTAAAATTTTATTACGATGCTGAGAAACTCGCATTCAAGCAAATTGTGACAAAAAATAGCACAAAAATTGCTTATGCATTGCTCTTTTTAGTAGCGAGTACGTTGTTTGGGTTTTTGAGTTTTTTTATTTTGAATATGACTAATTTTTTTGAGACACCAAAATCGAAATTACAGGCTAGAGAATTAGAAATTATGAAACTTAATTATAATTTATTGAATAGAAAAATCGCTTTAATGGAAGAAGGTTTATCGGCTATTGAAGAGCGAGATAACACCATTTACAGAGTATATTTTAATAGCGCACCTATTTCAAATGAGGTAAGAAGAGCAGGATTAATAAATAAAAACAGATATAAAGATTTAGAAGACTTTAATAGCAGTGATTTGATACTTTCTTCTTCTAAAAAAGTAGATGAAATAATGAAAGCTATAGCCATACAGTCTGTTTCTTTAGATGAAATTACGAAATTAGCTAAGCAAAAAGCACTTTTATTGAAGTCTATTCCGGCCATTCAGCCTATAAAAAATGAAGAATTAAAACACATGGCTTCTGGCTTTGGGTATAGGAGTGATCCATTTACTAAAATCAGAAAATTTCATAATGGAATGGATTTTTCAGCTAAATCAGGTACACCGATTTATGCCACAGGCGATGGAATAGTAAAAAAAGCAGACGGAACCGTTTCTGGGTTTGGAAACCATGTAGAAATTAATCATGGTTATGGTTACATGACGTTATATGCGCATTTGAGCAAATATAAAGTTAGAGCAGGACAAAAGGTAAAACGTGGCGACATTATTGGTTTTGTTGGTAGTACAGGACGAAGCGAAGCACCACATTTGCATTATGAAGTGCATAAAAACGGTGAAGTAGTAAATCCGTTAAATTTTTATTATGGCAGTATTTCTGCTAAAGAATATGTTTTAATTACTAAATTAGCCAATCAGGAAAATCAATCTCTTGATTAATGTGTCAATTTGACAATAAACAATGAGTCAATTATAAAAAGATAAAATGCAAGTAAACTTACCAGAAAAAAGATATTATGGCATTGGCGAATTAGCGAAAGCATTTGATGTAAACGCTTCGTTAATCCGTTTTTGGGATAAAGAATTTGAGGAAATTAATCCTAAAAAAAATGCTAAAGGTGACCGAATGTTTCGTCCAGATGATGTAAAAGTATTGCAAATGATTTACCATTTAGTAAAAGAACGCGGGTTTACTTTGGAAGGGGCCAAAATTCATTTGAAAGAAGGAAAAAAGAAAACCTTGGACAATTTTGAAATCATAAATAAATTGGAAGGCATAAAAAATAAATTATTAGAAATGAAAAAAGGACTTTAACAAAACAAAATGTTTAAAAAATGAAAACAATAAATAATTTATATAAAAAAATATTTGTTTTGGCTTTTATTTTGGTCCTTTTTGGTAGTTTTTTAAAAATCTATCATTTGGAATTTGCAACTTTATTTTTGATGTTAGGATTATTTTCTACCTTGTGTTATATTATATTAGGGATTTACCAAATTAACAGTTCTATAAAATTAAAAAATAACGAAAAAGTATTTTGGACCATTGGTTTTATTTCTTTTAGTTTTATTACAGGATTATTGTATTATTTTAAAGAAAATCAAATTACATAAAAAATTAACTTAAATTAAAATCAAAAAAACATGAAAAAATTTGCTCCCGTATTAGTTGTTGTAGGTATTCTTATCTTAGGATTTTTATACTTCATGAATGTAAAAAACAAAGCGTTAGTATTTAGTCAAGCCACAGAAAAAGAATGGGGAAATGTCAATACGGCTTACCAAAGAAGACTTGATTTAATTGACAATTTAGTCAATACTGTAAAAGGTGCTGCGGATTTTGAAAAAAGCACTTTAACTGCAGTTGTAGAAGCAAGAGCAAAAGCAACTTCAGTAACCATCGATCCAAAAAACATTACTCCAGCTCAATTAGATCAATTTAATCAAGCGCAAAGTGGTATTACTAGTTCTTTATCTAAACTTTTAGTTAGCGTTGAAGCCTATCCGCAATTAAGAGCAACAGAAAATTTTAAACAATTACAAGATGAATTAGCGAGTACCGAAAACCAAATTTTAACTGCTAGAACTCGTTTTAACGAATCAGTATTAGCTTATAATGGTTACGTTTTAGCTATGCCGCAAAATATATTTTTAGGTAGTTATACTGAAAAAGCATACTTTAAAGCTGTTGCTGGAGCTGAAAATGCACCGAAAGTAAAATTCTAATTCAGTTTAAATACTCAGAAAATGCCAGAAAATAAACCATTTTTATCCAAAACTGAAGAACAAGAAATTGTTGCAGCGATTATACTTGCCGAAAAAAACACTTCGGGTGAAATTCGTGTACATATAGAAGAAAATAGCACCAAACCTTCAATGGAAAGAGCAAAAGAGGTGTTTCACTACCTTAAAATGGATGCCACAGAATTGAAAAACGGAGTGCTATTTTACATTTGCACAGAAACCAAAAGTTTTGCAATTCTTGGTGATAAAGGTATTGATGATTTAGTAGTGCCCAATTTTTGGAATTCTACAAAAGATGTAGTGATTGAAAAATTCAAAGACGGACACTACAAAGAGGGTTTAATTAAAGGAATTTTAGAAGCTGGCACACAATTGAAAAAACATTTTCCATATGATGATGAAACCGACACAAATGAATTGTCTAATGAAATTTCAAGAGGTTAATATGGAAAATCGAAAAATAAAATTTCAAATTTCAATAAATGTAAGTCAAATTGCCATTTTTGCTTTTTTATTGTTTTCTCAAGTTACGTTGGGACAATATACGATTCCTGAAAAACCAAGTTTACAGACTTCTGTTTATGATTATGCTAAACTTTTATCTGATGTTGAGAAAACACAATTAGAAGAAAAACTAGTTAGATATTCGGACACTACTTCTACACAAATTGTTGTTATCACAATTAATGAATTAAAAGGAGAAGATATTGGTGTTTTAGCAACTAATTGGGCACAAACATGGGGTGTTGGTCAAGCGAAAGAAGATAATGGTGTAATTGTTTTAGTTTCTAAAAATGACAGAAAAATATCTATCCGACCAGGTTATGGTGTAGAAGACAAATTAGTAGCTGGAATTTGTGGAGAAATTATTAGAAATGTAATTACTCCTGAATTTAAAACTGGAAATTATTACAGTGGTTTAGACAAAGGTGCAAATACTATATTTAAAGTATTAACAGGGAAATATAAAAGTGAACGGAAAAAAGAAAAAGGAAGTAAAATCCCACTACTTATTATACTTGTTTTTGTAATTTTATTCTTAATCATAGCCTCTAAAAGCAAAGGTAAAAACGGTGGCAACTCTGGAGGATTTGGCGGTCCTGACTTAATGGATATTATTATATTAAGTAGTTTGGGTCGTGGCGGCGGAAGTTTTGGCGGCGGTTCCTCATCCGGTGGTGGATTTGGCGGAGGCTTCGGTGGTGGATTTGGCGGAGGCGGATTTTCTGGTGGTGGCGCAAGTGGAGGATGGTAAGTTTATAAATTTTTAACAAATAAAACTTGAAAGGTTCAAAAACAAAAAAAAACCGATAATCACTTATCGGTTTTTTTTATATTATTTCTGTCTAAAGTAAATGTCTATTGGGACACCACTAAAATTGTAGTTTTCACGTAACTTGTTTTCAATAAAACGTTTGTATGGGTCTTTTACATATTGCGGTAAGTTGGCAAAAAACACAAACTGCGGCACCGGAGTAGGCAATTGCATACAATATTTAATTTTTACATACTTCCCTTTTAATGCTGGTGGCGGTTGATTTTCTATTATTGGTAACATCAAATCGTTGAATTTTGATGTGGGTACTTTCTGTTTTCTGTTTTCAAAAACCTCAACAGCTGTTTCTAATCCTTTTAATAAACGTTGTTTTTCTAATGCCGATACGAAAAGAATTGGCACATCTGTAAACGGTTGAATTTGCTCACGAATTTTACGCTCATAATCTCTAGCTGTCATGGTATCTTTTTCTACTAAGTCCCATTTGTTTACTAAAATTACAATTCCTTTTCTGTTTTTTTCGGCCAACCAAAAAATACTTTGGTCTTGTCCTTCAAAACCACGAGTGGCATCAATTACCAAAATACAAACATCAGAATGTTCAATGGCACGAACCGAACGCATAACAGAATAAAATTCTAAATCTTCTTTTACTTTGGCTTTTCTTCTAATTCCGGCAGTATCTACCAAGTTAAATTCGAAACCAAAACGATTATAAGTGGTATCAATGGCATCACGAGTTGTTCCAGCAATGTCTGTTACCACAAATCTATCTTCACCAATTAAGGCATTGATAATTGACGATTTTCCTGCATTTGGACGACCCACAACGGCAAAACGAGGTAAAGGATTTTCATCTTCAACGGCTTTTGGCATTTCAGGTAAAACTTCTACTAATTTATCTAATAATTCACCTGTTCCACTTCCGTTCATAGCGCCAATAGTGAAATATTCGCCTAATCCCAAATTGTAAAACTCTAAAGCATCAGTAACACGTTTCGAATTATCAACTTTGTTCACAGCTAATAAAACTGGTTTAGTAACCTTACGTAATAATTTCGCCACTTCATCATCCATTGGCGTAATGCCTTCTTCTACATCTACCATAAAAATAATGGCATCGCACTCATCTATTGCTAATTCAACTTGTTTTCTTATTTCGCCTTCAAAAATATCATCAGAACCTTTTATGTATCCACCTGTATCAATTACAGAAAATTCTTTTCCATTCCACTCACTTTTTCCATAATTTCTATCACGCGTAACGCCACTCACAGAGTCTACGATGGCATCTCTACGTTGGATTAAACGATTAAAAAGGGTAGATTTTCCTACATTTGGTCTTCCTACTATGGCTACAATATTATTCATTATTCTTATATTTTGTGCAAAGATAGTTTAAAAGTTGCGAGTTTAGGATTTATAGTTAGGAGTTTTTGTAAGTAATACCAAACGCATTGCTCCAAACTAACTACTAAATTCTTTAAACTAATTATTTATTATTACTTTTGGTTGTATCCAAATCTTCGTAATTGAAAGGCATTGTTTCGCCAATCTTTATTCACTTTTACGAAAATTTCAATATGTATTTGTTTATCGAAAAACAATTCTAAATCGGCACGTGCTTGCATACCTACTTTTTTTAGGGCGGCACCTTTATGTCCGATAATAATTCCTTTCTGCGTATCGCGTTCTACCATAATAATAGAACGAATTCTTATGATTTTTTCATCTTCTAAAAACTCCTCGGTTTCCACCTCCACCGCGTACGGAATTTCTTTATCGTAATTTAATAAAATCTTCTCTCGAATGGTTTCATTTACAAAAAAACGTTCTGGTTTATCTGTTAATGCATCCTTAGGATAATATGGTGGTGAAAGTGGTAATAAATCGACAATTCTATTTAATACTTCTTTTACATTAAAGTTTTCTAAAGCCGAAATTGGAAAAATTTCAGCATTTGGAACCTTTGCTTGCCAGGTTTGCACTTGTTCTTCTAATAATTCTTGATTGGATTTATCAATTTTATTCAATAGAAGTAGTACTGGAATTTTAGCATTGATAATTTTGTTGAAAAAGTCTTCGTCTTTTAATTCCTTCTCACCGATTTCGACCATATAAATTAAAATATCGGCATCAGAAAAAGCACTTTTGACAAAATCCATCATACTGGTTTGTAAATCGTAAGCGGGTTTAATAATCCCCGGTGTATCAGAAAATACAATTTGATAGTTTTCATCATTTACAATACCGAAAATTCTGTGACGAGTAGTTTGAGCCTTACTAGTGATGATAGACAACTTCTCGCCTACCATAGCATTCATTAAGGTAGATTTTCCCACGTTTGGGTTTCCGATTATATTTACAAAACCTGCTTTGTGCGACATATATTTTATTTTTTACAAAGGTACATAAAAAAGCCACTCGTTTTAGAATGGCTTCTTTTACAATATTATATTAGTTAGTTATTCTGCTGCAACTAATTTACTTGCGCTACGGTAAATAAATTCATTATATATATGACGACGAGCAAAACGACCTGGTGATTCGGCATTTACCATTTTCACATAGGTGTTTCTTGGTACTCCAAAGTATTCGAATTTACTTCCATCTGCAAAGCTAATATACAAAACACCTTTGTCCATATAAAAGTCGGCAATTTGTGAAGTTGTAGTGGTAGCTAAGTATTCTGCTTTTACTTTCTCTCTTGTTTCTGGAGCAATACTTACTAAAAAGTGGTAGGCTTCAATAATATTTTTACTTCTTTCTTCAGCTGCTAAACGTTCAACTGGATCTGCAATAGTATCTGGATGATCTTCCTTCATACTATTTCTATATATTGTTTTTAATTCTTTTAATGTTGCATCTCTAGTAACATTAAGTAACTTTCTGTACCCAATAATTTTCTGTGTAGTCATAGATTTTAAAAATAAAAGTGCAAAAATAGTGATTTATTCTTTAATTACACAAGAAAAATCAAAACAACACCAAAACATAATCATTTATTATTGAATTAATTACATAAAAAAAGCCCCACATTTCCGTGAAGCTTTTTTAGTAGCGGGAACAGGACTCGAACCCCT
>CAZQGY010000044.1:0-12375 GCA_964593435.1 uncultured Flavobacterium sp.
AATCGTGAAATTTTTGAATGTTTGATGTCGCATTAGATCATTCAACCAGGCGCTTTCCCAAACGCAATACTTTACAAATGGGAATGTTTTGTTTATGATTGCTGCTATTTTAACTAGTTTATTGTTTGGATGCGGTTGAAATGTTTCTTCATTTCCTAAAGCATACATGCCTCTTGAAAGGGAATGGATAATGCCTTTCTTTTGTAAACTAGATAAATAAATATTGATCGTATTGTCTGTCCAATTTGTAAAATCTTTTTTGATTAATACCAATAGTTCTTCTCTAGAGATTTTGTCTCTAGATTTAAAATATATATTTATTTGATTTTCTATTGTAACACTCATTTTTTACTTATTTTAAGCAAAGATACATCTTTTTTTAAAATTATATAAAATTGGCAAAAATATTTATTTTTTGCCGTTTTTATATTTGTTGTTTGTTTTTAAGCAAAACTAACTCAGATAATTTCTACGGTTTGATATTACCCAAAGGCTTTTTAAATATAATCTTTAAAGATTTTTTTTATTACATTTTGCCAAACTTGAGGGATATCTTCGAATTTTTCCCAAGCTTTGGTTTCTAAATGTGCCTTAAATGGTTTGTCTTTAGTTGGTGCTTCATAGCCTAAAGCATCCTCAATATTTTCTTCTAGCATTACACGTTTATCTTCTGATTCTTCTAATGCTGTTAAAATTCTTGGATTAACATCTTCAGCTCTTGGTGTACCTTGGTCTCTATCGTGAATTACAAAATATTCGGTTATACCCAAAGAATTAAAATATCTAATAAGAGGTGGAATAGTTGCTTTACCCCTTGCTTTAATAAATTGATAATCAGAAATAATTCTGTCTCTTGTAACTTTTGGCAATACATTTATTGTTTTTCGTAAAACCACATCTTCTGTGTCGCCTTCTACTATCAATATTCTTTTTGCAAAAAATGCCCTTGCAAAATAATCATCAATTTTAACAAGCATTTTTACATAATCTCTATCACTTCCTTGAAGTTCAAGAAATTTCTCCGTAACTGAAAATGCTGAAGATTTAACAAAAGAATCACTTTGAAGAGATATATTATTTATGATTTGATTTTCTTTTTCTCTAGAAAGGTCAATCATATATGGGGAATGGGATGTACAAACTATCTGGTTAGTTGAACTAGATAAATCGTATATAGCATCTCTCATTTGATTAGATGCATTTGGATGTAAGAACAGTTCCGGTTCTTCAAAGCAAATAACTAAATTCCTTAAATCTCCATCACGTTCTTTTTTCCAATCTTCTCTAAATTTTAGTAATGAGAAAGCTGTTGAACGAATCATACCTGTTCCTTGATAGGAAACATCAGTCATTATATTTGAACCTAACTTAATGTCATATTTTGGTTTTAAAAAACTACTAGGATCCGATAAGTTAACTTTAGCTTGAATTTCTGAATCAGGAAAAATAGATTTTATAGTTGTATTAACATTAATCATAAGCTTTCCAAAAATTGTATCGGTATTTTCTGTATCAATTTCTTTTTCTAATTCACCAAAATACTCTTTTACTTTATCAAAGTTTTCCGAACTTTCGACAACATCATCAAAAATTGTTGACATAACTTCACCTAGTGCAGTTTTTTTATCACTGTCTATCTCATTCGCTTTATGTTCGGCAGGGATTAAAATGAATTTTGGTAACTTAGATATAATATTTTGAGGAATGCCACCAGGGTTGTTAATCCAATTGAAAGAGTCTTTGTAGTCCCATATAAAGCTAAAAGATTCTAGAAGTCCTTTATATTTAGCGACTGTTAGGTTTTGGTTATTTTCAATATCTACAAAATGTTCTTTAACAACATCTTCATAAATCCCACTTGCAACAATAGAATCAATAGTTATTTTATTTCCATCATATATTTCTGGTTTCAATTCTTTATCTTGTTCCCAAATCTCGTATTTAGAATTTCCTATCGAAAAAGTTTTTCTATATTTTATTTTTCTTTTTTCATTTTCAGTAAAAACTCTTCCTTTAAACCCTAGCCAACCATCAGCTTCTAGTGGTACATCAGAGAAAGTTCCAACAAGTACAATTTCTGTGCTTAAATTTTCAATGCATTTACTCTCTGTGTTGAAAAATTTTGAGTAATCATCTGATGTTGGTGTATTTGCAGTTAGTAATAATTCAATTGCTCGTAAAATAGATGATTTACCTACATTGTTTTCTCCTATTAAAAAAGTTGCGTCTCCAAGTTGAATATCAATGTAATTACATTTTCTAAATCCTCTAATTTCTAATTTTTCTAATTTCATGTGCTCTGTTTTTTTAAGTTTTAGGTTACGAATAACTACTTTGCTTATTGATGGTTATGGAGTTCGAGACGGTTAAGCAAACTACTGGCTTTATGTAACTTTGTTAATCTTTCTTTTCAAATCTCTCGAATTCCATACCTAAAAATTTCAATTTGCTAGCAAAAGGTAAAATTATCAACCCAAAAGCGCACCTCCAAGAGCTAAATCTGAAGCATCTATTTCTATGAGCTTGAATTTTTTTAAAATCTCAAAAATCAAAATTATAAAAGCTAAAGTCCAACAAAACCATTTAAAGTTATCAATTGTATTTTTGGTCCTGGTCTGATTGCTTGAATTTTTTTATTTTTTTAACTAAAAATATAACTTAATTTGATATTCAAAACTTTCAAACTGATTACAAAATCTAATATCATGATTGTCATTAAGTAAATCTTTCAATACATTAGGTTTTGGATGACCATAAGTGTTTCCATAACCAAAGTTAATAACTGAAGATGTTAGACCTTTATTATTTAATCGCTTGAGAAAATTATTATCCCAACCTGTTTTTGAACCATGATGAGGTACCTGAAAGATCTTAACATATTTTAAATTATTTTTTATATATACTGAGTTTTCTATTTGATTTAATCCAATGTCACCGGTTAGTAATGTTACTCCCCAATTATTAGTTCTATTTCTGACTGTATAAATGTAGTCTCTAAATCTTCTTAAAAAGAAATTAAAAAAATGCAGTATTTCATTACGGAATAATTGATTTTCTTTAAAAAGTTTTCCATATCTATAAGATAAAGGTTTATGTTGGACTAGTAATCCAGTTTTATTTAAATTTTTAAATATTTCTTTAAATTTATCTCTAAGTACTTTTAGTTTATTCTTATTATCTAATATTATTATTAAATCAGATTGAGATAATTGTTTGTCAATAGTGATTCCATATATGTCATTAATTGAACTAATAAATTGAGAAATTTGTACTTCACTAGCTGGTTCATTATATAAATAAAATTCCCAAATATTCCCAATTTTAAGTTTACCATTTGCTTTTTTAAATACAACTTTTGAATCTTGAGCTAATGTTACCATTTCAGCATTAAATTCTTCTGGAGACAAAGGTTCTAATGAATCTGTAAATTCATAGTTTAAATTTTCATTATCTGGCGTTTCTTTTGGGTTTTTATCATCTGATATTTTATTATCAGAATTTCCTTTTATGTAAGTTATTTTTCTTACTTCACTTTTATCATCAAAAAGATAATTGTGAGGACTTTTAATAAAATTAATAAAGTTGTCTAAATTATTAGTGTCTTTTGGTTTATGTCTAACAGATACAATAAGCCTTTCGAATGGTGTTAAATATGGCATGTATACATCATTGCATATAATGCCGTTTAATAATTCCTTAATTCCATTAACATGATCATCATCTAAATGAGATATAAATAAGATATTAAGTAATTTACTATTTAAATTGCTTTTAAAGTTATTTCTAGCAATTCTTAAATTATTTCGGTCACTTATTGTTCCACAATCAAAAACAAAATTAAATTGATTTCTACTATTAAAACCAATCTCTAATTTTCCTGTGTAGAAAGATCCTTGTCCAACTGGATTAAATTTAAAATCTGCATCTATAATTTTCATGTTATATTTTTTATATTAATTCTAATGAAATAATTAAACTAACTTTTTATTTTATAAGTCACACTCAAATGATTTTTACTTTTTTATGTACTCACTTTATTCATTTATTTTAATTTAAAAACTCAAATTGTTCAGAAGTTGTTTTAAAACATTTAGATTTATCTAAAAATTATTACTGTTGTAAAGAAGCACATTTGAAATAAGGTAACGGAGCTTAAATTTCAAATCAAAATCCATATCAATTAATTCTGCTTTTTCACAAATATTTAATAATGCAACTAAATTTTCGATGTGTCCTGATTTATCTTTTGAAAATAAATCTTTGAGCTCTTTGACATCTTTAAATACGCTATTTTTTGATAAGATACGTTCAGCTATTTTATGTCTTAACTCATCATAGTTTTTTGTTTTGTTATAAAAACTAAAATCATTTTTGAAATTATCAATATGATCAAATAATTCAGAAATTGAAGAAAATAAACTTGCTAAGCTTTCTTTATTGACTGTATGATTAATAGTTTTATTGTATCTTATCTTATCATCATCTTTTTTAGGATAAAGATATATTTTGTTGTTTTTAGAGTTATTTGAAATGAATTCTAATGTGCTGTAAACACCCAAAGATGTGTTTCCTTGGTCTTCATTTCTAATAGATATTGATGGTTTAATGAAACCATAATTTTCTAATTGTATTTTTTTATCTAAGGTTATAATTAAATCTATTTTTGACTCAGACAAATAAATTGAAGAGATAGTAAATTTTGTATTTGGTTTATTAGTTTTAATCTTAAATAATTCAAGTACAGTAAAGACAAAAGATACTGCCACACCATATTCTTTATAAAAGTCTGTATTAATACTTTTAAGATAATATTGTTCATTATTTTTTAGTAGTCTGAATTTTTTAGTTTTAATTTCCTTTGGGTTATTAGTGAAAAAATTATCCCAAGAATTATTTAAATCATCTAAAAGTGTACTTTTTTTATTTCCTTTTTTTAATGATTTTACGTATTGAGTTAGACTTCTATTTTTATAAAATAAATTCAATGAATCATATATAGCAGCTGCTTTTATGTTTTCATGTATTAAACCATCTTCATCAACTCCTTCATTTATTACAAAAAAATAATCAGGTGCATTTTTTTCTTTGTTAATCTCTAAAACTGTTTTAGCCTTGTTTTCATCTACATTTAACCTAATCAATTCGAAATGATTCGTGTATATTTTAATTTGTTCATAGATTACGTCTATTTTCTCAATTTCAATTTTAATATTTTTGTCTAATTTGTATTTATTTATAATGAACTCTTTTAGTTCAGAATCTTTAATCAAGGATAATAAATCATTTGAATAAATAGCATCTATTGATTTAGTATTTACAATAGAATATTGCGTAGTACGGAAAAAATCATAATTATTCATATTAAGGATATTTAAGTATTAAAATCAATTATGTGACCCTTCCTTCGTCAGTGTGACAAAGGAGGTGGTAAGTTATGTGTTTACTTATGTTGTTATTGAAAAATAGTTTAGTTCTTTCATTTTGTTGAATATCAATCGTGTGCAGGATTGTCCGGATTTGGAGTCGTCCCAGTAGGATTTGTGCATGGTGATGTGTTTTAGGGTTAGGAAGCTGAAGAGGTTGTATTTTTCTCTTCTTGCTATTTCGTAGTTGAGGTTGATTGGGACTTCTTTTCTACCCATGATGCCGTATTTGGCTTCTCCAACTTTGTTGTCTTTTCTGAAGTTGCTAGCGAAGGCGTCCATAGTGGAATAGACGTTTATCCATTCTATCTTTTCAGACATAACATTGATTCTTTTTCTGTAGAAGTTTGGATAATAATTGTTTATAAATTCGTAGGGAGCACCGACGGTTATCAATAGATTAATGTTGTTTTGTATGTTATCACTAGGTTCATTTCCTAAAGAAAATAAGGCGTCTAATGCAATTACACTTCCGAAACTGTAGGTATGTAAATGGATAGATGGGTTTTCTTCGTTTTCAACGATGTATTCTATTAATGCATCGAGATTGCCTTGTATGATTTGGGATTGCTCTCCGTATTGTATGTAGTTGTCTATGGTTGTGAATTCTGCAGCTATTTTGATGAGTAAAGTGCTGGATTCAGGAATGAAAAGAATGAGTAATGTTGTTATTGACATTCCTAATTTTATTAAACCACTATATTTTTCTTCTAAACAAATTATACAATGATTTCCAATATTTAGTTTGTCAAAAACAATAGTAAAAGAAGGTAGAAGTAATAATACCGCTAACGCCATTATTAAAAACAACAGGAACATATAGAAGGTTTGTCCTCCTTTGGTGTAGGTTCTTCTTTTGAATAAGCTTGTAATTAGACTTGGAAGTTTTCTTATTACTAATAGTAGCAATGCAAGGTTTTTAAGAAATAGGTTATTGTTTTGAAACTTTTGGTTTAGGAGTTCGTTGTATTCGAAATCGTAGAACGTGTAAATTAGTGTGTCTTTATCTGATTTTTGTTCTTCTTTTGGGTGTTGGAATATTCTTACCGCTAGACTACTTTGGTCGTCGTTGTAATAGATTTTTTCTACTTTGGTGTAGTAGTTTATTCCAGAAGTGCTGTATTCTAATTCTTTGATATAGCGTGCTGCGTATTTTTCTACGGATTCTTTGTTGGCTGATTGCCCTAGGCCCGATATGTAGATTGCAGTTGACATGATTTGGATGTGTTTTTAATTTTTCCAAATCTATTTATTGATATATAAATTTAAAATACGTGTTATTACGTATTTACTTATTTGACGTTTGTGGGGCTGTCAAAGGCAAAGAGTTTGCATAGTTCTCTTAGTCGGTGGTGTACTCGGTTGCATTAAATTAAGCCCGGATTACAAATCCGCGCTATCGGGTTTGCCAAATCTTCCAAATACAAACCAATTTTTCCATTAAGCCAAATCCCCAAATTGATTGTAGCGTATGTTGTGCGATTTCTTTATAACCGCATAATTTGTCGGGCTTCTTTTATATTTATTCTTGCTTGATGACCATGTTTTTCAAGGAGATAAAGTAAGTTAGAACCATTCATCAATGTTAAGGGCTTTCCTTTTACAAATTCATAAGCATCTGGACCATAATCTGAAGTTGTAACAAGTATTCCTTTTGTAGCTCCCTCGTTCATGACTGTCCCATATAAATCTCTTACGGCAGAAACACCCACAGTATTTGTATATCTTTTTGCTTGGATAACAATTTTACCACCTCTTATAGGATCGGGATCAAAAGCAATTGCATCAACACCACCATCTCTACTTGCTTGTGTAACTTTTACTTCTCCACCATTTGAACTAAATTCTTGAGCAAAAACTTCTCTAATTAAATGTTCAAAATCTTCCCAATCCATCAAGGCCAAATTTGTTGAGCTGTCAATAGAATTTGCTACTTCATAATGATTTGTAAATCTTTTATCATCTTTATTTATTTGCAATATTGGTTGAATTGCAGTTAAACCAATTAATTTACTACTACTAACTCCTTTTAAGCTTTTAAAACAATTTTTTGGGTCAACATGTTTTAAATCAATTTCCATAAATACGCTTTTTTTTGCTTGAATTGATAAAATGCAATTATTTTCTCTTTTCCCTGTTGCTTTATTTATAGAATCAACCCAACCATTTAATGAAATTGCTTCAATTGCATTCGCAGAATCAGAATTAAAAATTTCATATATTGTTTTTAATGTGATATTATACATCAAAGGGTCATACATTTTATTAAGCGTACTTTCGGAAAGATGGTATTCTTTAAATGTGTTTGATATGAATTTCACTTCTTTTAAAGTTGGAATTTCAGTAATTGATGGCAAGAAATATTCAATAATTAATATTTTTGATTCAGTAGAATAATCCAATTCAAAAATTTTAGGAAAACTCTCTGGGTATTTTGATTTTCCCAATATTAATTCACAAAATTCAATAATAGCATTGGTTTCATGTTTTAAATATTTTGCTTTTAACAAATCTATTTTTGAATTAGCTATTTCTTGTTTTCTTTCAAATGCTTTTTTGTTTAATTCCCATTGCTCTAACTCCTTTTTATATTTTTCGTTTTTTTCTTCAATCTCAGTTTCATAATCATATAGACTATTATTATAGGAAGATCTTATTTTATTGTTTTCTGTTTCAATATCTTTACTTTTTTGTAGCCATTCACTATAGTGTTCTTTATTTTTATTAATTGCTTTTTGAATTTCCCATTCTTTTTGAAATTTAATTAATTTGCCAAGAAAAGAAAGTTTTACTGATTCTGGTACTAATATATCAGGGCATTTTGGTATGCCTTTTAAGTTTGGCATTGTAGGTTTTGACAGAAGAGGAGTTAATCTTGTTGGTTTTTTATTTTCAAACTTCTTTTTGTCTTTAAAAAAATCCCAATAATCAATATTCTCAATTTTTAAAGCGTCTAATAGTATATTATCAATTTGAGATAATATTTTTTTTGCTTCAATGGTTCTTATAAAAGCTTCTCTTTGTGTTTCTCTTTTATTTTTTAAAACATCCCATTTTTCTTCAATCTTAAAAACGTGAGTATCAACCATGCTTTGTAAAATACTTTTGTCAAAAGAAGTAAAAACTTTATAATCATTTAGTTTTGTGTGTTTAACTTCTGCAATATATTTTGTCTTGAAAGTTCTAATTCCAACCCTTTCTTGTTTGTAAGTTATTTTGATTAAATCATTTTCCATTTCAACTAAATGTTTTTGTTTTACTCCTGCTTTTTTTTTTAGATATTGCACAAATTATATGTATGCGCTACTAACTAGCTAGTATGCATCAATAATTGGATTGATTATCGCTATTTTATTAAGTTATTATATTTATCAAATATATAGATTCTATATAATAAATTAGAAAATAATTTATATTGAGGTCATGGATTGCTAATCCGCGCTGTAGGATTACAAATCCGCGCCATCGTTGGTTAGTCATAAGTTATATTTTTAGGTCAATTGAACTCTGATTACTATGTGTGTTAGATATCGCTTGTGAACAAATCCAAGCAATCGCGGATTATAAGAAAAAGATGCTGATCACCATTTCTTTGTTGGCAGTAGTTATTTTAATTTTTCCATTAATAATTGTTCATGAACATCTTGCCCATTTTTTGTAAAAGCGAACATATATCTATTTGAACCTGCATGATTTCCTGGCTTAATTAAACCTAATTCAATAAATGTTCTTACGTCTTCATTACTTTTCTCAAAAGGGTAATCACTTAAAATATTTGAAGCTACTTTATTGAACTCATCTACTTTTTTTTCTTTAGTTAGTTTTTTTATTAAGAGTTGTATTTTGCCGTCATCAATTTTGGTTTTTTCTCTAGAATCATTGGATTCATTTATATCTTCAGTCTTAGGAACCATAAGTTCTAAAATTCTCTTTTCCAATATTTCATTTTCATTTTGAGTTTTTAATCTTTTTTCTTTTTCTTGTCTAATTTTTAATTCAAGATTTTCAACTTCGTTTTGAACTTTTATAAAATCTTCTTTGAGAACGATACTTGATTTGTCGGTTATTTTATAGATTTTTGGAGTTACAATTTTTTCAAAAAAATTAACTATTAACCTAGATAAATTTAACAATATGTATGTTGATATTAAAATTATAAATGTCACAAAAAGAGTTGTGAAAATTTCATCACAATCATAATTTTTAAAAAGACTTTCTATTTTTTCTATTCTGTTATCTAGTTTAAATTCTTTATCAAAGAATAAAATTGAGTATACAAATTTCCAATTACGAATTATCCAAACAATAATAAATGTTCCTAGAAGAGGATTTCTAGTTTTCTGAATTATATTGTCCTTAAATGAATTTAAAGTGTCTTGTATCATTTATATTTTTTTTAAATGTCTCTAGAATAATTACTGCCAATTTATATATATTATCAAGGTTAAATAACTTTTAAAGTTTTTTATAGTAGTGTTTGATTCAGTTTTTTTGTTGATTTTGATGGTTTTAACAATGGTGTGTTGCCTCGCGTTCCTTTATTATCACGTTGACGTTGTTCTGGTTTTCCTGTTGATTTTGCTATTTTTTTTGGTCCTGTTTTGATTGGTTATGTGGTCATAAGTCTTTATTTTTAATTGATTAAGCACGGATTTCAAATCCGCGCCATCGGGTTTTTCTGGTACTATACTGCTTTTAGCTTTTTTACTTTTCTTTCCAATACTTAATATTTTCTCTTTAAAGCCTGGAATATCGTCTAATGCTTCTTGAAATTGAGAAGAACTTATTAATTCGTGCCATGGACTACCGTAATGTTCCTTTTCCATTAATCTTAATGGAGCTTCTTCAAGTCTAGTCAAAGCAGATGAGAAAAGCCTTTTTTCTAAATTCTCATCTATACGTGCTGCTTCTTTTCTGTAACCTTCATATGCTTTTGCAACCGATGCTTTAAAAGCATAATCTTCTGAAAGTTTAAACCTTTGTCCAATTTGTTTTGTAGCTAACCATGCAAACCATATTGGAGCTCCTAAACTTAAAACCGATAGAAAAATTTGAATCCAAATATGTCCATTATCTCTTTGGTTGTTCAAGGCTTTGTTTAGAACTTCAAATCTTAAAGAGCCTATATATATCCCGGCACCAAGTGCAATAAGAAGCCCGATTACCCATTTAGTCACCGAGAATGCAAGTTTATTTGCTCTTTGGTCAAATGCTGCTGCTAAACCTTTTGTAGTTGTTATTTTATATGCTTCCTCACATTGAGCAACTAATTTTTCAGCCTCATCTTTCTTTTCATTTATTTCTTTCGAGCTTTTTTCAATTTGCATTTGATAACTATCAATTTTTCCAAAAGATTCTGCTGCATCAGTCGAAAACTTGCTTACTTTTCCTCTTGCTTCTTTAAGACTTTCTAAATCAGTTGGTAATGTTTCTGCTGCTTCGGTTGCTTTTCTTATGAGTTCAATTTGAGATTTTATATCATCTTTATTTGGTATTAACTCAGTTAACTCTGATTGAATTGAACGAAGTCGTCTTGCAAGGTCTTTAGGTAAAGCTTTATTATCTTGCAATACTTCCCAACTAAACAAAGGTTCAATAATGCTATTAATCCATTCAATTAGTGAAAAGTAATTTGGTGCTGCATCTTTTCCATGACCGTTAAATAAATATGGAAGATTTTGAGCCTTAAAAACTTCAATTCTTGATGGTATTTCTCCTATAATTTCTTGAAAACTTGTTTCAATTTCTTTGATGTCAAGTGCTTTAATTTTTTTAGAAAGATTTGTTGCGATTTCCGCTAAATCATGTCTATTCAATGGTGGGCAATTCCATCCCCAAATTTCCGCCATCGTTTCATCTCCTGCATAAGCTTCAAGAATTGAAACTGCTAAACTATCAAGCGAATCAGTTACTGTTATTAATGTTTGGTTCATAATATGTGTTTTGTTTGTGATTAATATTGTTGAACCATGGGGAAGTTCAGGGATATTCTGTTTATAATTACCGCCAACTGATATATAACTATAACTTTATCTAGCATTAATAGTTTAAGTTTTATCTTTTTCGATTTGTGGTATATGTGGTGCTTGGGTTGGTTTTGGCTTCTTTGCCTGTGACGTATCTACCTGTTTTTGCACTACGCGATTGGTTATAGGTTTTTGATTTTTTTTCTTGTGCATTTACTGTTGTTGTAAGTAATGCTATGGCAATGATTGTGATGATTTTGTTCATGAGTTTTGTTTTTTAGGTTATGTCACCCATTCTATGTATGATTAACAAAGTATGTGGATGGTTTTGTTTTTAAAGGTTATATGTATGTGAATTTATTTGTTATTTTAATTATAATAATCTAATCCATATGAAGGCACATTGTATTTCTCAATAGATTTTTGTTGGTTGATTGAGCTAGTCCCGCTATATAGATTTTTGTTGGCATGATTTGGGTGTCATCTTATTTTTTTCAAATCTATTTATTGATTTATGATTTTCAAATACGTATTTATACGTATTTACTTTCGTTTGTCGTTTGTGGTATTGTCAAAGGCGATGAGGTTGCATAGTTCTCTTAGTCGGGAGCGTACTCGGTTGCCGTAGTGTTTTTCTATTTCGGTGGCGGATAGGTTTGTGGTGATGTGGGTTTTTAGTTTTTTTGAAATGAATAGGTCGTATCTGCTTAATACGATTTCTGCCATGACGTTGCATTCGTTACCGAAATATTTTAGGTTGTTTTCTGTGCCTAAATCGTCAAAGCAATAGGTTCTTGGTTCGGAATGGTAGAGTTGACCTATGCTGTATTTGTGGATGATTTGGTAGCCGTCTTGGATGAATTCGAAGCTGATGTCACGACAGGGTTTTATGGCGAATTTATTTTCGGGTTGGGCCAAGAGTTTCATTAGGTTCATTAATGTGGTTTTTCCGCTGCCAATTGGTCCATCTTCGCTGCTCCTCTCCT
>CAZQGY010000045.1:0-11838 GCA_964593435.1 uncultured Flavobacterium sp.
AGGAGAAAGAGAGCGTCTAAAAGCATTGCTTTATCTTCATATTTAAAAACACCTATTAATTCTTCATCTAACGCTATTGGAATTGGTGTGGTTTCACATAGCTCTGACATCTTGTCAGTGTTGTTTTTTAGGATAGGTTGCTCAATGCTATGTAATTCAAATTCAGACAATTGATTTAATTTTATTAAAGCTTCATTTAAACTAAAAGCACCATTTGCATCTACACGAATTTCAATAGTTTTTGCATCAAAATGTTGACGAATAAATCGCAACAATCCCAATTCTTTTTCAAAATCTATAGCGCCAATTTTTAATTTAATACAAGTAAAACCTTCCGCTAATTTTTCTTCAATTTGTTGTTTCATAAAGGCTTCCTCACCCATCCAAACCAATCCATTTATTAAAATTGAATCTTTCGATTTGGTAAAATCCGAAGGAAATAGTTCAAATGGAGAAACGGCTTGTAAAGATAAAAATGCAATTTCTACACCAAATTGAATAGAAGGGAATTCAAGTAATGCATCCCATAATTTATCCTTTCCAAGATGAATATTTTTACATACCCATTGCAATTTCTCTTCATAATCTGGGCGGTCATCAATAGATAATCCTCGCAACAATCCGCACTCACCTATTCCAATTTTACCATTTTCTTCCAATAGTAAAAACCAGGTTTCTTTTTCCGTCATCACACCCCGAGAAGTGCCACTTGGACGTTTAAAGTTAAGGATGTGTTTTTTATAGGTAGCGTGCATTTTAATTTCCAAATTTAAAAATTCCAAATTTAACGAAATCGAATTGGGATTTGGGATTTTGTTATTGACTTTTATTCAATTATTCTTAATATTTTTTTAAAATTATCAGTAGGAAAACCTTTCTTTTCAAACTCATAGAAATCAGATTTGGTTTGATTTACCCAACTTACATTTGAGTTAATATTTTGCATTTTGTATTGATTATGAAGGTCTTTTGCTTCCGAAACACGGTCTGTAAATAAATACACGTAAGACAAATTTAATCTATGCGTTAAATCTGTTTTGTCTAATAAAATTGCTTTTTCTAGGTTTAATTCTGCCTTTTCAAATTGCTTAGACCACAAGTAAAAACTTCCTAACAAACCGTAATCAATATGTTTGGCGGAATTTTTAAAAATAATTTCGTTTTGAATTTTTGAAATGGCTTCATCTACTTTATTATTTTTATTCAACTGTATGGCATCCAATCGTATCGTATTTATATACAAATCAAATTGATTGGTTTTTAGTAAAGCTATTTCTTGTACCTCCGTAACTGCTTTAGATTTCTCTACTGCTACCAATTGTTTGTATTCTGAATATTTGTATTTTTCTGTAAAACTTTCTACAAATTGCGCCAAAAACAACGATTGATTAGATGATTTTTTATACCAATCTAATTTTTTTCCTAGCGTAACTAACTCTTTTTTTGTTTCTAAATTCCAACCTCTACTAGCAGAATAATCTATCCAAGAAACCACTTCCAATACAATTTTGGTACTTAATACCCAGTTTTTATTTTCAAAACCAAACCAAATAGAGGGTGCGTTTTCAAAACAGTTGGTGTTTTTAATAGAAATCACTTTACTGTCTTTATTTATAGGCTCTTTTTTATAATAGCAAGCCGTTTCTAACTTTCCGTCTTTTAAAAACTGATTTCCTGTCTTTTCAGACGTGTAAATTCCATATACACAAGTATCGTCACCAGAAAGTGAATTAGTTAAAACAATAGCGCCTGCTGTCCCTTGACTAATACCTGTTGGGTCGGGTATGGCTTTTAAAACAGATGCCAAGCTATTTGTTATTTTTCCGTTTTCATCAATTAATGAAATTCGAAATACAAATTCAGAGGTGCCTTCAGGCAAGTCGTCAATTTTTACTAACGTTCGATTGCCCGATGAAAGTTTAATTTCTTTAGTAAACGCGCGTTCTTTATCCCAAAAACCATCTTTCTGAGCGAAAGAAAATTGAGAAATAAGAAGGAATAAGAATATTTTTTTCATTTTTAGATGGGTACGCAGATTTTGCGGGTGTTTATGATTTATTTTTTTGAAACACATAGTTACATAGAATTTAATCTAATCAAACAAAATTATAAAACTATGTGTTTCATTACTTCACAATTTTGATACCAAAGTTTATAAATCGATGCTTTGTCCAATTTCTAACAGCATTAAATCTTTTCCTTTTTGGAAGAATTTACGTTTGGCTTCTTCGTGATTAATTTCGATATAACCGAAAGTATCGTAATGATAGCCTAGTATTTTATCGCATTCTACAAAGTCTGAAGCGATAATAGCATCTTCTACATCCATTGTAAAATTATTTCCGATTGGCAAAATGGCCAAATCTAATTTGGTACGAAGCGGAATTAATTTCATATCCATTGTTAGAGCCGTATCGCCTGCAATGTATATGTTTTTATGTTCGCCTTCAATTACAAATCCACCTGGTTGCCCACCATAACTTCCATCAGGAAAAGAGGATGTATGAATTGCATTTACATATTTTACATTTCCAAACTCGAAATCCCAACTTCCGCCGTGATTCATCGGATGATAATGAAACCCTTTATTTCCATAATGTGAAGCAATTTCATAATTAGAAACAATTACCGCATCTGTTCGTTTTGCAATGGTTTCTACGTCTAAAATATGGTCTTGATGTGCGTGAGTTAACAATATATAATCAGCTTCAATTTCGTCTATAGAAATGTGCGACGCTTTTGCATTTCCTGTAATAAATGGATCTACCAAAATATGAATATCATTAATTTGTATGCCTAAACACGCGTGTCCGTAAAATGTTATTTTCATAGTTACTATTATTTAATCGTCAAGATTTACGATGTAATTAATTTTAATGCCAATAAAATGGCAAACAAAAAAGTAGTCAATGCAACAGTTTTCAAAAGTGGATCAAACTCCTTTGGAGAATTTTTTTCAACTATTTTTGTTATCGTTTTATTGTGTGATATTGCTAAATATAAAAATAAAAATGAAAATCCTTTGGGGCTGTTTTTAAAATTATATAAAAATAATATATAAAGTACAATCGGCATAAAAACCAACACCCTTTGATACCATAAACCAAATTTCAATCCAAACTTCACCACTAACGTATTTTTATTTGCGATTCTATCATTCTCAATATCGCGCATATTATTTAAGTTTAAAACAGCGGTACTTAACATTCCAATTGCCGTAGCAGGAAGAAATAATTTAATATCGATACTTTGCGAGTATAAAAAATTGCTTCCAACAACAGCTACCAAGCCGAAAAAGATAAAAACGAATACATCGCCAAAACCACTATATCCATAAGCGTTATTTCCAACAGTGTATTTTATTGCTGCGGCAATTGAAGCCATTCCTAAAACTAAAAAAGTAAACGAATACACAAAATTTTCTTGTCCGAAAGCAAAATAAATTAAAGCTACAGCTAAAAAAAAAGCAATAACCGAGTTGATAATAATTGCCTTTTTCATTTGGACAGAAGTAATTTCACCCGAAGCTACTAAGCGTTTTTCGCCAATTCTATTGGCATCTGTTCCTTTTATACCATCGCCATAATCGTTAGCAAAATTGGATAATATTTGAAAAGATAATGTTGTACATAAAGCCAACACAAAAATAATCCATTCAAATGTATGTTGGTAATATGCATACGCACTTCCTACCAAAATCCCAGAAATAGAAAGGGGTAACGTTCGTAAGCGTGCCGCTTGAATCCAAGGTTGTATTGTGTTTTTCATTAAACTAAGAAAACGATTAATAGTGTAATTATATTTAATGCCAAACTAAAATAGGACATCAAACTATTTTTGTTTTTAAATATTATATAGATGTTTAGTATTGGCAAAACAATAAATAATGCAAACATTGGAAGCCAAATAATTTCATAAAGCACACCTATAATAGTAATCTGATATACATCAATTGTTTTGCTAAGTAACCAATACAATAACATTGAACTACTTAAAACTAATAGAAGTTTTTTATTTGTGATTAACTTTTCCATATAATTAATAATTACACAATAATTAAAAACGTAAACCTAATCCTATATTAAATAAGTGCAGATTCACGTTTTTATCTATCGGTAAATACTTATATGAAGTTTCTAAATAAATTAATTTCTTAAAATGATATCTAAATCCAGGTTGCAATGAAAAATTGTTTTCAGAATATTTTACCTTATTCACTGTATTTGATACTGCAAAAGCGGGATCAGAATTTTGAATTGATGTGAAATTTATATCATATGAATAATTCACAAATGCATAACCTAAAGAAACAAAAGGTCTAAAATTACTTTTAAAAATATCTAATTCTATGCCAATATTAGGGTTTAAAATAGTCATCGAATTGTATTTTAATCCAAATTTATTCGAACCACTACCTGTTAAAAAATCAATAGACAAGCCGGGATGTAATGTAATAGTTTTAGTAGTTGCCAATTTATATTTCAAATCAAGACCTATAACTCCATTGTAATTTTCACTCAATAAGTTATTGTTACTACTATTATTCACATAGTGTAAGCCAACTAAAAAACTTTCATCTGTTTTTTTTGATTTTTCCTGAGAAAAAACTGTCATAGATAACAAACAAAACAAAAACAGCACTGTTCTAAAATTATTCATATTTAATTTTAATAATAAACAAAACCCTTAACCCTAAACCTTTTACCCTTTACCCTATTTAAGGAATATACTTTTTCTCAAAATTAGGTTTGCGTTTTTCTAAGAAAGCGTTTCTGCCTTCTACAGCTTCTTCGCTCATGTAGGCCAATCGTGTGGCTTCACCAGCAAAAACCTGTTGTCCCACCATACCATCATCAGTTAAATTCATTGCAAATTTTAACATTCTAATAGACATTGGCGATTTTCCTAATATTTCTTGTGCCCATTCGTAAGCGGTTGATTCTAATTCAGTATGCGGAATTACAGCATTTACCATACCCATTTCGTAAGCTTCTTGTGCAGAGTAGTTTCTTCCTAAAAAGAAAATTTCTCTTGCTTTTTTCTGTCCTACCATTTTGGCTAAATATGCCGAACCATAACCGCCATCAAAACTGGTTACATCAGCATCAGTTTGTTTAAAAATGGCGTGTTCTTTACTTGCTAAAGTTAAATCGCACACCACGTGCAAACTATGTCCGCCACCAACAGCCCAACCCGGAACCACAGCAATAACTGCCTTTGGCATAAAACGAATTAAACGTTGTACTTCTAATATATTTAATCGGTGGTAGCCGTCTTCGCCTACATACCCTTGCTTGCCTCTTGCTTTTTGATCGCCACCACTGCAAAAACTCCAAATTCCGTCTTTTAAAGAAGGTCCTTCTGCAGATAATAAAACCACTCCAATAGAAGTATCTTCGTGGGCATCTTTAAAAGCATCTAATAATTCGGCAGTTGTTTTTGGACGGAATGCATTTCGCACATCAGGTCTGTTGAAGGCAATACGCGCCACACCATCACATTTTTTATACGTGATATCTTCGTACTCTTTTACGATTTTCCAGTTGATAGTTGACATTTTCAATATTTTTTATCAAAAATACTTCAAAAATACTTTAATTTGCAAAAGCAGATGACATTTTTATATAATCAAAGCCAATAAAAAATTCAATCTACTATTTCGCCCTAAAAAAACAACTAAATAATATATGAAATACAAATCGGACTTTAGTAAAATTAATTTCTTTATACCCTTGTTCCCTGCAGTACTCGTATCGCTAATTGCTTTTTTATCTGGAGTTTCCATTGAAATGGTTTTGGCACCTATTGCAATTTTAATTTTACTTTTAAGTGTATTAATTACAGTTACGTTTTTTACTACGTATTACGAAATTCAAGAAAACCTATTGGTTGTTTCTATGTTTTTTTACAAAACGAAAATTAAAATTTCAGAAATTAAAACCATAAAATATTCCAATTCTATAATTAAAACAAATTTTTACAAACCGGGTTTTCATCACAGAGGCATTGAAATTGTTTATCACAAATACGACGACATTTTTATATCGCCAAATAATAGAGACCAATTTATTGAGCAGTTAATCGAACAAAATCCAACTATAGAAATCAGAAAATAATGAGAATACGCCTTTCACTTTTATGCCTTACTTTATTCATACTATCTTGTAACAACAAATCATCCGAATTTTCAAAAAATAATGGTACACAAGAAGATAAAAGCGATTTTTTTGTAGCATTCAACGAATTAGATCCTGCATATTGCGAAAAACAGAAAAAAGAAATTAGCTATCAATATAATAAATTGATTAATAAAAATGACTTTTACGGTCAGTTTTTAGTAGCCAAAAACGGAAAAATCTTATTTGAAGATTATGAAGGGTTTGCCTACAAAGAGAAAGACGATAAAAACGGAAAGAACAAGCCGTTACATATTGCCTCAGTTAGTAAAGTACTAACGGCAGCGGTGATTTTACGAATGGTAGACCAAGAAAAAATCGGATTAGACGATAAAGTTTCCAAATACTTAGAAGGTTTTTATCATAAAGACATTACGGTAAGAATGCTTTTAAATCACCGTAGCGGATTGCGCCATTACGGCTATTTTATTGAACGAGATGTAAAATGGGATCGTTCTAAAAGAATTACCAATCAAGACATATTAAAACTTATTAATTCTGGTAAAATTCATTTGGAAAGCAAACCTGGTACCCGATTTGCCTATTGCAACACCAACTATTCGTTATTGGCGTTAATCATTGAAAAAGTTTCTGGAATGCGTTATCATGAAGCGATGAATGAACTACTTTTTAAACCGCTTGGTATGAAAAATTCGTTTGTATTTGATTACGAAAAACACCACGACACAGTAAGTCAAACCTATAAATCAAATCGATTACGATTGGCTTTTGACCATTTAGATTTGGTTTATGGTGATAAAAACATTTATTCTACGGCACGCGATTTATTAAAATTTGACTTAGCCACGTATTCGGATAACTTTTTTAGCGAAAAACTAAAGAAAGAAATTTTTAAAGGGTACAGTTACGAATCAAAAGGTGAAAAAAATTACGGATTGGGTATTCGTTTACGTGAATGGCCTGAAGCACCGACATTAACCTATCATAACGGATGGTGGCATGGAAATACCTCATCGTATATTACTCAAAAAACAGATACAGTTACCATTATTGCTTTGTCTAACAAAATGACTTACAATACCTATAAAACGAAGAAATTCATAGTGTTATTCAACCCTAAATATCCAATAAAGCTGGACAATAGCGATGTTGGTGGTGCTAACGAATAATACTTACTGATTTATAAATTTAAATGCAATTGTACCGATATTAGCATTTAACCCATCGGTTCTTTCATAATGATTGAATCTAAAATCGATGTTTTTTAGTCCAAATTTCCAAATTTTCGCTGCGGTGAATATGTCGGTATACGTAAATCCAGCGCCATATTGGTTGGCATTAAACGTAGACAAATCATAATCTGAAGTATAGAATTTTTCAGTTGAAAGATGTTGTTCAAAAGGGGCAAAATATTTAGATTGCAACTGCGTATAATATCTATACATTGGAAAAATGGTAAATTTATCTGATACTTTTACAGGAATTTCAATTGAAGCAGTATGTGCTTGTATGTCCCAATCATCTGAATAATAACGGTAATACGTTCTAAAAACAATACTTTCATTCAAATAATAATTTAATCGAGCACCAATTGGCAATTTAAAACGCGTATTGGGTAAACGTTCAATATCATCCGCCAAACGATACACATCACTATTTGAAGGGTTTTCGTAATTAGAAATACTTGCTGGGTTACCAATATAATAATTGAGTTTATCTGCAAAATAAATTCTATGGTAAGGTGTGGATAACATCCCATCTTGTTTTAAGATATCGAAAAACACAGAAAACTGAAACTTTTTAGTTAGCACTTGAGAAAAACCAACAGAGGCTGAATAGGAATTTCTGCCCACAGCACTCCATTTTGTGAACGTATTTGGTAAATAAGCCGAAGAAACTGCACCGTTTTGATTGTACACCGTTACTCCTGCGAAATAACCATTGCTTTGAAAACCAGAACCGTATTTACCAAATTCACTCAATTCTGTTGGATAAATAGGGCGCCATTGGTCTAAATAAGCATTGACTTTCAAAGAAACTTCTGAATTTTTATCATTAAATAATTTCGAAATGCCTCCTCCAAAACCTATTGAAGTATAATCGTATTCGTTTGAAAAAGCCACATCGGCATTCCAAATAAAATTTCTATCGTCGCTACTATGACTGTAATTGGCATTTATGGCAGCCAACACATCACTTTGTGACGCGCCTGAAGACGCTTGCCAAGGCGAACCTGTAGGCCCGTTTGCTAATGCCGCAGCAGCTACTTTATCGTCATCATCTCCACCACCACCACCTCTGGAAGCACCTGAAGCATTAAACGGATTAATATTACTTGACGAAGCCGAGGTATATGCAGAAATACCGCTATCAATTGTCAAAACATCATCGTCATTTAATGGCATAGCAATTACTATGTTTGCTGTAGCATTGGTTAATTTTTCAGAACCTATACCTCCTCCAACAGAAGAATGTTTACCGTCTTGTTTGTAATAACTGGATAAAAAATCGATTTCAGTAGTTTCTAAAACACGTTTTTTAAATACAATTGTTGTGTCTTTTTTTTGTTGCGCGTACGATAAAAACGAACATAAACTTAGGGCGAATACTATTTTTTTCATCTTTATATATTAATTACAACCGCAACCACCACCCGATTTTCCTCCATTGGCACCTGCAGCCGCTTCACGATACACTTGAAAAGACGTTTCATATCGTTCTGAAGCACGAGCAGATAATTTCATATCTACATCGTTGATTTTTTCTTTTTCGTACTCTTTAACCGAATTACACGATTGGAACACCAAAAGCAACACGACTAATTTTAATAACTTTCTCATATTTTATTTATTTACAAACCAATTACAGAATGCTTTTATTCATATTTTTTAATGTCAATTCCTTTCGAAGTAAAAATTTTACCTTTATCATCCACAATGATGCACTCAATACCTTTTAGCTGATTGATTAAGTTTAACCCTACTTCTACGCCCAATACAAAAACACCCGTTGCCAAAGCATCAGCAATTTCTGTTTGTTTGGCAAATACCGAAACACTCACAACACCCGTTGCTGGATATCCAGTACGCGGATCAATAATGTGCGAATAGCGAATGTTGTTAAACGTAACATATTTTTCATAACTCCCAGACGTTTCTACAGCGCTATCAATCAAGGGAAACGTTGCGAATACTTTATTTTTATTTACTGGATTAACAATACCAACCGTCCAAGGTTTGCCATCTGTTTGATTGCCCCAAGTGTTGATATCACCCGAAACATTAACTATTCCAGCAGTACAACCTTTGGCTTGTAAAACTTCCTTCACTTTATCGGCAATGTAGCCCTGACCAATACCGCCAAGTCCTAATTTCATTCCGGCATCTTTTAGAAAAATCGTTTTATTTTTGGTATCTAAAATTATTTTTTCGTAGCCAATTCGTTCCACTGATTTTTTAATCGCTTCAGGCGAAGGCATTTCTTTCATCGAACCATCAAATTTCCAAATCTTATCCATTGACGCATACGAAATATCGAAAGCGCCATCGGTTAATTTTGAAATTTTATGGGCACGTTCCACCAATTCAAATACTTCGTTATTGACTTTAATAGGAACTATACCTGCATTCTGATTTACTTGTGAAATTTGTGTAGTCGGAATCCAATCTGAAATTAAACTTTCAATTCGTTTTACTTCATTTACAGCTACATTCACATAAAAATTTCCTTCAACCGTATCTTTGGCTACTACAGTAATTTCAAACGGACTGCCCAATAAAGCGAACTTTTTCTTGTGTGTAATTTGAGAAAAAGTAGTTAAGGTTCCTAAAAACAAAAAAAGACAAAATTTCAATTTCATTATTTTACCATCGCATTTAAAAGTTGTACATATTCTGTAGGCGATACATTCTTATAGCCCGTAATTCCTAATACTTTACCCGTAGCATCTAATAAAACTACCAATGGAAAATTACCTTCTTTATTATATTTTTCGGCTAATTTTTTATTACTTTCTGTTTGTGTTTCAGATAATGCATTTCCTTTTTTCTTAGGGAAATCGGCTTTTAACAATACCCATTTCTTTTCTGCTTCAGCTTTAAAAACATCAGATTGAAAAATGGTTCTGTCTAATTTTATACAAGGTGCACACCAATCAGATCCTGAAAAGACCAATAGAATGTTTTTATTCGAAGATATTGCTTCCGTTTTGGCTACCTCTAAGAATGTAGTCCAATTTTGAGAAAAAGACAGTGTAGCTGAAAATATAAATGAAAATAAAATTATGTTTTTCATGGCTTTTAAGAATTGTTTAATGTTTTATTTATAACACAAATATACGAATTTTATTGCTTGCTGGCTTTGCAAGCATATTATTTTTTTGTTATATAATTACGAGATAAAAGAGAACAGAAAATTAATACTTAAGAATAAAAGAAAATTTGCTAATTTTGCAAAAAAAAGAAACCATGATTTTACCTATATACGGATATGGCGAAGCTGTATTAAGAAAAGTTTGCGAAGACATTACACCAGAGTATCCAAACTTGACCGAAACACTAAGCAATATGTATGAAACCATGTACAATGCTTATGGCGTAGGTTTGGCAGCACCTCAAGTAGGTTTAGCCATCCGATTATTTGTAATTGATACCACGCCTTTTGCAGATAGCGACGAAGTTACTAAAGAGGAATCCGAACAATTAAAAGATTTTAAACAAACCTTTATTAATGCTAAAATTTTAAAAGAAGAAGGTGAAATTTGGGCGTTTAATGAAGGCTGTTTAAGTATTCCCGATGTGCGTGAAGACGTTTTGCGTCATGAAACCATTACTATTGAATATTACGATGAAAACTTCGTAAAGAAAACAGAAGTATACAACGGCTTGATTGCTAGAGTAATACAACACGAATACGATCATATTGAAGGCGTTTTGTTTACCGACCATTTATCTATGTTAAAGAAAAAATTAGTAGGTAAGAAACTTCAAAATATTATGGAAGGCAAAGCCAGACCTGATTACCGAATGAAATTTGCCAACTTAAAAATCAAATAAAGCACACCTAATTTTTATATTTTATTTGGGATTTCAAAATTGGAATTTCATTTTTTAAAATATATATTTGCGACCATATAAAAACAAAAAACTATGAGTTTTCAAAAAATATTAGCCATTTCTGGAAAGCCAGGATTATACGAATTAAAAGTACAAACCCGTTCAGGATTTGTGGCGGAATCTTTATTAGATGGTAAAAAAATTACTGTAGGATTAAGAAGTAACGTAAGTTTATTATCTGAAATTGCCGTTTTTGCTTACAATGAAGAAGTAAAATTAATTGACATTTTTAAATCAATAGCTACCAAAGAAAACGGAGAAGCAACCATTTCAAATAAAGAAAGCGATGACAAATTAAAAAGCTATTTCCGTGAAATATTACCTGAATATGACGAAGACCGAGTATACACTTCGGATATTAAAAAAATATTCAATTGGTATAATATTTTACAACCTAAAGGCTATGTGACTTTAGATGCTTTAAATACAGAAGTAAAAGAAGAAACCGCTGAATAAGCTTTTTCAGTTAAAAATATACATACATCCCATGCTTTAATAGTGTGGGATTTTTTTTATCTTTGACACAAGGCTTTTAAGCATTGGGTGAAAGGCATAGGGTATAGGGCATAAGGGATAAGTCTCTCCCC
>CAZQGY010000046.1:0-11459 GCA_964593435.1 uncultured Flavobacterium sp.
ACAATTCATTTTTAACAGTCAGGCACGATTAGATCTTGCCTACCGTCAAGAGTTAGTAAGTTCAATGATACGTTCTGCTCCAAATGGGTTTTACTTCAATTTATATTACACTTTTTTCAATTTAAAAAAACAATAAAAATCTAAATAATAACATGTCATGAAAGCACTTATTCTATCAGCTATTATAGCTATCACTTTAGTTTCTTGTAATCAAAAAAACAAAGAGACAGAAAACAAGACCACAGAAACTTCAACAAATTCAAATGAAATATATGCGTGTTCCATGCACCCAGAGATTACAGGAAAAAAAGGAGAAGAATGTTCCAAATGTGGTATGGAATTAACAGAACCAGTTGCTCAAAAAGAACACGACCACACTGATGGTACCCATGATCATACAGATGCTGCTACTTCTGAAGAAGGGGCTCAAGAAACAAATACCTATTCCACTCCTTTTTCAACTAGCGTAATTGTCGATAATTATTTAAAAATCAAGAATGCGCTGACTAAAGATGATGCAAATGGCGCAGCTAAAGCAGGGAAAGCTTTGTATCAAACGTTCAATTCTATAAATGCAAACAGTTTAACTGCAAGTCAAAAAAAGGAATATTTAGACATTGCTGATGATGCAAAAGAGCACGCAGAACATATAGGTGACAACGCCGGGAAAATAGACCATCAAAGAGAACATTTTGTACTTTTAAGCAAAGATGTAAGTGATTTAATAGCAACTTTCGGAACAAATCAAAAACTTTATCTGGATTTTTGCCCTATGGCAGATAACAACAAAGGTGCTGTTTGGATAAGCGAAACCAAAGAAATTACAAACCCTTATTTTGGAAAAGATATGGCTACGTGCGGTTCTATAAAAAAAGAATTCTAGAATGAAAATAATCATCAAAAAAATACTTTTTATTGGGTTAATTATTTTTTTGTTGATACAGTTATATCAACCTGCTCGAAATATTAGTTTTGAGCAGGATATAACTGGCAATTTTACAAAAGTCTATAATGTTCCTAAAAATGTTGAAATCATTTTGCGAACTTCTTGTTATGATTGCCACAGTAACAACACCTATTATCCTTGGTATTCTTACATTCAACCCGCTCGTTTTTTTATGGAAAGACATATAAAAGAAGGTAAAGAGGAATTGAATTTTAATGAATTTGGAAATTATTCAAAACGCAGGCAAAACAGCAAATTGAAAGCTATAAGTAAAGAAATCGAATCAAACGAAATGCCTTTGAGTTCTTATACTTTAATTCATAAAAATGCAATCCTTACAGCCTCACAAAAAAAGAAAGTTTTGGATTGGATAAATAAAATAGAAGATAGTATTTCATCACAAAATTAAAAATAATGGTAGAAAAATTAATAACATTCTCACTACGAAATCGAGCCGTTGTCTTGCTGGTTTCAGCTTGCTTATTTGCTTGGGGAGTTTACAGCGTCCAACAAAACCCCATTGACGCCATTCCTGATTTATCCGAAAATCAAGTTATCGTGTTTACGGAGTGGATGGGAAGAAGCCCACAAGTAATGGAAGATCAAGTCACTTATCCTTTGGTTTCAAACCTGCAAGGCATTCCAAAAGTCAAAAATATTCGGGGTGCTTCGATGTTTGGGATGAGCTTTGTCTACATCATTTTTGAAGATGATGTCGATATATATTGGGCAAGAACTCGGGTTCTAGAAAGATTAAATTATGCACAACGATTATTACCACAAAATGTAGTACCAACCTTGGGTCCTGATGGCACAGGTGTGGGTCACGTTTTTTGGTATCATTTAAATGCGAAAGGTATGGACTTGGGAGAACAAAGAGCCTTGCAAGATTGGTACGTGAAATTTGCCTTGCAAACCGTTCCAGGAGTTGCCGAAGTGGCTTCATTTGGTGGATTTGAAAAGCAATATCAATTAGTGTTGGATCCATTGAAAATGCAATACTACAACGTCAGTATGATGGAAGTAATGAATGCTGTCAAAACAAATAATAATGACGTTGGAGGAAGAAAATTTGAAATGAGCAATATGTCCTATATCGTTAGGGGCTTGGGCTACATCAAAAACATAAAAGATGTAGAAGACATTGCTATTAAAAACTATAATTCCGTTCCGGTAAAAGTTAAAGATATTGGTTCAATACAAATGGGTGGCGATTTGAGACTAGGTATTTTTGATGAAAATGGCAATGGTGAAGTTGTTGGCGGAATTGTGGTAATGCGTTATGGTGAAAATGCTGACAAAGTAATCACGGCAGTAAAAGAGAAAATGAAAGAAGTCGAAAAAGGATTGCCCGAAGGAGTTACTTTTAAAACGTCTTATGACCGAAGTGAATTAATAGAAAAAGCAATCGCATCTGTTAAAGGCACTTTAATAGAAGAAATGATTGTCGTTTCAATTGTTGTACTACTTTTTCTTTTTCATTGGCGAAGCGCTTTAATTATACTCATTCAATTACCAATATCTGTGGCTATTGGCTTTATTTTACTCGAAGCATTTGGTATTTCTTCAAACATTATGTCACTAACGGGGATTGCTCTGGCAATTGGTGTTGTCGTTGATGATGGTATCGTAATGGTAGAGAATGCATACAGGACAATTTCGGAGAAACAGGAAGAAATGGACAATAATCAGTAATTGGAAATAAGATGAAAAATAAAATTAAAAATATATTCAAAAAAGAAAACGATCCGTTGTCTTCTGAAGATAAGTTGAAGCTTATAGAAAGCTCTTCCAAATTAGTAGGCCCAGGTGTTTTCTACTCAACAATAATTGTAATTACATCCTTTTTGCCTGTATTTCTTCTCACGGGAATGGAAGGCAAGTTATTTAGTCCACTAGCTTGGACAAAATCGTTTATACTGATAGTTGATGCTTTTTTAGCCATTACACTTACACCTGTGTTAATTAGTTTCTTACTAAAAGGAAAACTTCGCCCAGAAGATAAGAACCCAATTAATAAAAAATTGGAAAGCATTTATACACCCATTTTGATTTTTTGTTTAAAATGGAGAAAAACAGTATTGGGCATCAACATTATTGCTTTGCTGATTGGCGTATTGATGTTTACTCGTTTGGGTTCAGAATTTATGCCTCCTTTAGATGAAGGATCTGTACTGTTTATGCCAGTAACCTTACCCGATGTATCCAACTCCGAAGTAAAGAGAATTCTTCAGGTTCAGGACAAATTGATCAAATCAATTCCCGAAGTGGCTCACGTGTTGGGAAAAGCAGGCAGGGCAAATACGGCAACCGATAATAGTCCAATAAGTATGGTTGAAACCATTATTTTGTTAAAACCTCAAGCAGAATGGCGAGAAGACAAAACCAAGAATGATATTATCACGGAAATAAACAACAAACTGCAAATCCCTGGTGTGACCAATGGCTTTACGCAACCTATTATCAACCGTATCAATATGCTTTCAACAGGAATCAGAACCGATGTGGGTATCAAGATTTACGGAGCAAGTTTAGATACTATAAACGTTTTGGCTCAAAAAATTAAAAAAACACTCGAAGGAACTTCTGGAGTTAAAGATTTGTATGCGGAACCCATAACAGGCGGAAAATATATTGATATTGAAGCAAAAAGAGACGTCATTGGTAGATATGGATTGACCATAGACGACATTAATAATGTGGTTGAAGCCTCTATTGGAGGTATGAAACTAACCACGACTATCGAGGGAAGACAGCGTTTTTCTGTAAATGCAAGATATGCTCAAGAATACCGTAACAGCATTGAAGCCTTAAAAAAACTACAAGTGCAAACAATGGATTTTGGTCCAATACCATTAGAAACTGTCGCTAATGTAAAAATAAGTGATGGCCCTCCAATGATAAATAGCGAAAATGCAATGCTTCGTGGCACTGTGTTGTTCAACGTTCGGGAACGTGATTTAGGAAGTACTGTAAAAGAGGCGCAGAAAAAACTCGATGCAATGATAACTAAAATGCCAAAAGGATATTATGTGGAATGGAGTGGTCAATGGGAAAATCAAATTCGAGCCAACAAAACATTAAGTTTAATCTTGCCAATTGTTGTCATCATCATATTTCTTGTTTTATATTTTACGTATCATTCAATGAAAGAGGCGTTAATCACGATGATCACAGTACCTTTTGCTCTAATTGGAGGCATTTTTATGGTTTATTTTTATGGAATTAATATATCCGTTGCTGTTGCCGTTGGCTTTATTGCACTGTTTGGAATGGCAATCGAAACGGCAATGTTAATGACCATCTATTTGAATGAAGCAATGAATAAAATGGTAGAAAAGTACGGAAACACGAAGGAAACCATAACCGAAGAAATATTGAAACAATATATTATTGATGGTTCAGCCAAAAGGTTAAGACCAAAATTGATGACTGTTTCAGTTTCATTATTTGGACTAATCCCCATTCTTTGGGCAACAGGAACAGGATCAGATATAATGCTTCCCATCACTGTCCCACTAATTGGAGGCACCATTACCTCCACGATTTATGTATTATTAGTAACACCGGTTGTTTTTGAGATGGTTAAACTTCGAGAATTAAGAACAAAAGGAAAAATAGATCTTATAGATGTTAAAGAATAAATTTTATATAGCCATAAGTTGTTTGATTTTGACCGCCACTAATTTGGCAGCACAAACACTTTCCTTGGATAATGTATTGAGTACAATCAAGACAAACAATCCTCAACTAAAAATGTACGATGCCGAAATTCAAAGTATGGATGCAGCGGCAAAGGGTGCTAGAAGTTGGATGGCTCCACAAGTAGAGACGGGCTTTTTTATGGCACCTTACAACGCCAAAATGTGGAAAGCAGATGGTGCATTTCCTGGAATGGGGAATTATATGTTGGGCGTTACACAAATGATACCGAATGCTTCCAAGTTAAAAGCAGATTTTAATCTAATGAGTGCGATGTCATCGGTCGAAAAGGAAAATAAAAACTATACGATTAATCAATTGAAGGCACTAGCAAAAACAAATTATTATCAATGGTTGGTTTTAAATAAAAAAATAAAAATAGCCGATGATAATTTGTTGCTTTTAGACTATATGATTAAAAGTATGGAAATACGGTACCAGTATAATATGGATAAACTACCTACCTATTACAAAGCGAAATCTCAATATAGCATCCTGCAAAATATGATTCTAATGTTGAAAAATGATATTTCTCAAAAAAGAATTATGCTGAACACCTTGATGGCAAGAGATAAAAACACCGCATTTGAAATTGAGGAAACCTACGAAATAAAAGATTTCAATTCGGTAATATCAGATACCACTTCTCTTTCGAAAAATCGAAGCGATGTACAAGCCATCGAAAAAACGATGGAAATAAATCAGCTCAAAATTGCAGCCGAAAAAACAAAACTATTACCCGAGTTTGGTATAAAATACGACCATATGTTTGCTTTTGGAACACAACCACAACAGTTCTCCTTGTTGGGAATGGTTACTATTCCTATGCCTTGGTCAACCAAAATGAATAAAGCCAATATCAATAGTTTTAAAATTAAAAATGAAAGCTTGAACTGGCAAAAACAAATGATTTTGAATGAAGCTGCAGGAATGATTTCGGGAATGAATACAGAACTAACTTCCTTAAAAAAACAGTACGAAATCGCCCAAAAAAGTATCATACCTGCTTTACGAAAAAATTATGAAACCGCAATCTTGGCTTGGCAAAATAACACTGGTGATTTATTTGTCACTCTCGATGCTTGGGAAGCATTAAATATGGCTCAAATTGATGCCTTGGACAAATTACAAAGTATTTTGGCAGCACAAGTAGAAATTGAAAAACAATTAGAAACCAAATAATTATGAACAAGTATATAAAGTATGGTTTAGCCCTTGTTGTAATTTCCATTATCGGAATTGCAATCTATTTCTTTGCCACAAAATCAGATAATCATTCAGAAATGGAGCATCAAAACGAGGTTTACACTTGTTCGATGCACCCAGAAATCATTAGAGATAAACCTGGAAATTGTCCCATTTGTGGAATGAATTTGGTAAAAAAAGTAACAGAAAACAATCCCGTTGACGACAATTCAATCGACAATCTTATAAAACCTACCGACAATTTTATTGTAGGTAATTATCAAACGACAACGGCAATAGACACCACCATAAGCAGTGAAATAAATCTACCGGGAATTGTAGAATATGATCCCAATTCATCGGTAAATATTGCAGCTCGAATAAGCGGAAGAATCGAAAAAATGTATGTCAATTATAAATATCAAAAAGTAAATAAAGGACAAAAACTATTTGATTTATACAGCCCAGAATTACTGACGGAGCAACAAAACTTCATTTATATGGTCATTAATGATGTTGAAAATCCTTCGATTATTGATGCATCCAGACAAAAATTGTTGCTTTATGGAATGACTCAAAATCAAATAAATGCGCTGTCTAATTCCAAAAAAGTTAACCCGTTAATAACCATTTATAGTCCAGCTTCTGGTATTATTGAAGGAACAGCAACGATGGATAATACAACTAATCCTGTGATGCAAAGTGCGAGTAACAACACTGAAGTTTTGAATGTTAAAGAAGGGAGTTATATAAAAAAGGGAGAAATCATTTTTAAACTATTAAATACGGATAAAGTATGGGGAATATTTAATGTTATCCAAGGATACAATAGTCTTGTCAAAGCCAATCAATCCATCAGAATTACTTCCGAACTAGACAAAAACGAACTCATAGATGCAAAAATCAATTTTGTCGAAACACAATTAAATCCAGCCGATAAAACCAACAGAATTCGAGTTTATTTAAATAATAATAAATTCAAATTACCAATTGGGTTAAGATTGCAAGGAGTTGTGAAAACAAATTCAGTAAATGGGATTTGGATTCAAAAACAGTCAATGGTAAGCATTGGAAACAAGAAAATAGTTTTCTTAAAAATGGACAATGGCTTTAAGGCATCCACTATAAAGACAGGAATTGAAATAGATGATTTTATCCAAATTATTGAGGGTATTTCAGTAAAAGACACCATTGCCAAAAACGCACAATATTTAATTGACAGCGAAAGCTTTATTAAAACCGAATAATGATGAAGACAATAAAAAAAATAAGTGTACTATCAATACTATTTATGGTAATGGTGGCTTGTAATACTAAAGACAAAGAAGACCATAGCAAACACAATAAGAGTGCAGCAACAACATTTTACACTTGCTCTATGGATCCACAAGTTAAGGAAGACAAACCCGGAAAATGCCCCATTTGCCATATGGAGTTAACCCCAATAAAACAAGATGACACAGAGGCTAATGAAATAAGTTTGAGTAAACAGCAAATACAACTGGGAAATATCACTACCCAAACTATTTATGAAACTCAAAGCAGTTTAGAGCAAAATTACACGGGAGTCTTGGCCATTAATCAAGAAAAAATAAAAACCATTTCTGCAAGAGCAATGGGACGAATTGAAAAGTTGTATTTCAAAACCGTTGGTGATTATGTGGCTAAAAACCAAGCCGTATATCAATTGTATAGTGAAGATATTGCCATTGCCAAACAGGATTATTTTACGGCATACAAACAACTCGCAATGCCTGGCGATTTTGGAAAAAATGCCCGAAATATGCTCAATGCAGCAAAACAAAAACTGTTGTTCTTTGGTTTAACCAATGCCCAGATTGAAAGTATAAAAACCAGTAAGGAAGTTTCTCCTTATACCATTTTTTATAGCACTGCCAGTGGAACAATATCGGAAATAAGTACCACAGAAGGCAGTTATGCAATGGAAGGTTCCCCCATCATTAAATTGGCGGATTTAAACAGTCTTTGGTTAGAAACACAGGTAAACGTAAACTATGCCAAGAATCTAAAAATAGGACAAAAAGCCCAAATTACATTTTCCGATTTTCCTGATAAAACCATAAATGCGCAAGTTTCTTTTATCAATCCTGAAATAAATCCAGATACTCGTCTGCTTTTAATTCGATTGGAAATATCAAATCCAAATTTGCAATTAAAACCCGGGATGCAGGCTATGGCAAAATTAACACAATCCAATCTAAAAGGATTGTATATTCCTGTAGATGCAGTGATCAGGGAGGAAAACGCTTCCTATATTTGGGTTGAAAAAAGACCGGGAGTATTTGAAAACGTAATGGTAGAAACTGGAATAGAAACCAATGGAATGATAGAAATCAAATCTGAAATAGATCCTGCCAAAAAAGTCGTTATTACAGGGGCTTATGCCATAAACAGCGAATATAAATTCCGAAAAGGAAGTGACCCAATGGAAGGGATGAAAATGTAATATTTAAAAACTAAAAAATTATGACACATACCTATACCATTACCGGAATGACTTGCGATGGTTGTCGCGCTAAAGTCGAAAAAACATTGAATACTATTGAGGGTATTGAGGCAAAAGTTTCATTAAATCCACCAGTAGCAACAATAACTATGGAAAAGCACATTCCAACAGAAAAGCTACAGGAAGCCTTGACAGCAGTGGGAAAATACTCCATAGAAATGAGCAACGGTAAAACCAAGGAGCATAGTACAACGAATGAAGCTTCGGGAAAATCATGTTGCTCTGTCCATTCCAACGATCATAATAAAGAAACTGTTGTCCCAACAAATACCCAAGGAAAGTATTATTGTCCAATGCATTGCGAAGGCGAAAAAGTGTACGACAAGGCAGGCGACTGTCCTGTGTGTGGAATGGATTTAGTCAAGGCACCAGATTTAACGGTAATTAAAACGTTATATACGTGTCCAATGCACCCCGAAGTTATTCAAGAAACTCCGGGTTCATGTCCTATTTGCGGAATGGATTTAGTCCCAATGGAACCAAGCGAAAGCGAAGACCAAAAAACGTATACCGATTTGGTTAAAAAAATGAAAATAGCCGTTGTTTTTACGGTTCCCATTTTCGCTATCGCAATGATAGAAATGGCACACAACAATCCTTTACTACAAATAATGGAAGCCTCAAAATGGAATTGGGTACAATTGATATTATCACTTCCTGTAGTGTTTTATGCTTGTTGGATATTCTTTGTCCGTGCTTGGAAATCAATTATCACATGGAACTTAAACATGTTTACCCTAATCGGAATTGGTACAGGAGTAGCTTTTCTTTTCAGTTTGGTCGGAATGTTTTTTCCAGATATTTTCCCGAGCGAATTTAAAACAGAACACGGAACAGTTCTATTATACTTCGAAGCCACAACCGTTATTCTAACTCTTGTATTATTAGGACAATTACTTGAAGCAAGAGCACACAGTCAGACTAGTGGAGCTATCAAAGAATTATTAAAACTAGCTCCTACTGAAGCCACTTTGGTAATTGATGGAAACGATAAAGTAATTTCAATTCACGACATCAAAAAAGACGATTTATTGCGGGTAAAACCAGGGGACAAAATACCTGTTGATGGAAAAATAACTGATGGTGAAAGTAGTATTGATGAATCAATGATTACTGGAGAACCTATTCCAGTCGATAAAAAGAAAGATGACAATGTAATTGCAGGAACTATAAATGGCAATAAATCATTTGTAATGATTGCAGAAAAAGTGGGTTCAGAAACTTTGCTTTCACAAATCGTGCAAATGGTTAATGACGCTTCTCGTTCGAGAGCGCCAATTCAGAAATTAGCAGACAGTATTTCCAAATACTTCGTGCCCATTGTAGTCATCATTTCTGTTATAACCTTTTTCATTTGGGCAAAATTTGGTCCCGAACCGGCATTAGTATATGGTTTTATAAATGCCATCGCAGTATTAATCATCGCGTGTCCTTGTGCATTAGGATTGGCAACGCCTATGTCAGTAATGGTAGGTGTTGGTAAAGGCGCACAATCAGGGGTTTTGATAAAAAATGCAGAAGCTTTAGAAAACATGAATAAGGTTAATGTTTTAATTACAGATAAAACAGGAACAATAACCGAAGGAAAACCATCGGTCGAAAAAATTTATGCGACCAATAACAATGATAACGATTTATTGCAAAGCATAGCTTCATTAAACCAATATAGTGAGCATCCATTAGCACAAGCCGTAGTCAATTATGGCAAAACAAAATCCATTTCATTAATCGAAGTAAAAGATTTTGAAGCCATTGCCGGAAAAGGAGTTACAGGAACAGTAACCAATAAAAAAGTAGCATTAGGTAATAAAAAACTAATGGAACAAGTAAAAGCTAGTATTTCTGACGATATAGAAAACAAAATCATTACCGAACAAAAACTAGGAAAAACCGTTTCATATATTGCAGTAGAAGGTATTGCTGTTGGATTTGTATCCATTACTGATGCCATAAAAACGTCAAGTGCCGCTGCAATAAAAGAACTGATGCAACAAGGAGTTGAAGTAATTATGATGACAGGCGATAATATCAATACAGCCAAAGCAGTTGCAGAAGAATTGAACCTGTCTTCCTATAAAGCAGGATGTTTACCCGAAGACAAATTAAACGAAATCAAAAAATTACAAGCAGAAGGCAAAATTGTGGCCATGGCTGGCGATGGTATCAACGATGCACCGGCATTAGCACAAGCCAATATCGGAATAGCTATGGGAACAGGAACAGATGTCGCCATTGAAAGTGCCAAAATAACTTTAGTCAAAGGCGATTTACAAGGCATTGTAAAAGCCAAGAACTTAAGCCATGCTGTTATGAAAAACATCAAGCAAAATTTATTTTTTGCCTTTTTCTATAACGTATTGGGTGTTCCAATCGCAGCTGGTGTTCTATATCCATTTTTCGGTATATTATTATCCCCAATGATTGCGGCTTTAGCCATGTCATTTAGTTCTGTATCAGTAATTGTAAATGCGTTACGATTACGCACATTAAAACTTTAAAATTATAAAATGAAAAAAACAATCTTAACAGGCTTAATTATTTTGCAATCCTTATTATTATCTGCCCAAGACAAAGTCCAGATAAGAGTTACTTCAGCCAGTCCTGCGGCATCTTTTGAGCAAGAAGTCGGCAGCGGAAAAATAAAAATAACATACAGCAGACCGTTGGTCAGAGGGCGTAAAATATTTGGTGAGTTAGTACCTTTTGATAAGCTTTGGCGAACTGGCGCAAGTGATTGTACCGTCATAACCACTTCCGAAGATATTTCTTTTGGTAACAATGTATTAAAAGCAGGAAGCTATTCAATATTCTCAATTCCTTCAATAAATGAGTGGACTATAATTGTTAACTCAGATACTACCTTGCATGGAGAAACGGGCTATGATGAAAAAAAAGATATAATGCGTTTCAAAGTCCCTTTAGAAAAAAGCCCCAATTTTTATGAAACTTTTACTATTGAATTAAATGATATCAATAGCAAAGGCGAAGCATTCCTAAAAATACTTTGGGAAAATACAATGGTTAAAATACCGGTAAAGAGCAAGGAGGACGATACAATAGTGGCATTGATAGATCAACATATAATTAAGGGTAAAACTC
>CAZQGY010000047.1:0-11343 GCA_964593435.1 uncultured Flavobacterium sp.
GAGGGTTCCAAGTAAAGCGTAAAGCTGGATGGGATACTCATGGTTTGCCTGTCGAATTGGGTACCGAAAAAGAACTCGGAATTACCAAAGAAGACATCGGTAAAACCATCACAGTAGAAGAATACAACGAGGCGTGCAAACGCACTGTAATGCGCTATACGGATGTTTGGAACGACCTAACAGAAAAAATGGGGTATTGGGTAGATATGGAAGATCCGTATGTGACGTACAAACCCAAATACATGGAAACCGTGTGGTGGTTGTTGAAACAAATCTACAACAAGGATTTGATGTACAAAGGCTACACCATTCAGCCGTATTCGCCAAAAGCGGGGACTGGATTGTCTTCTCACGAGGTGAATCAGCCGGGTTCGTACCGCGATGTAACTGATACAACTATCGTAGCACAGTTCAAAACTAAACCAGAGTCATTGCCAAGCTTTTTACAAGGATTTGGAGAGATTCATGTTTTGGCTTGGACAACTACTCCTTGGACTTTGCCATCGAACACGGCTTTGACCGTAGGACCAAAAATTGATTATGTGTTGGTGAAAACCTTCAATCAGTATACTTTTTTACCATCGAATGTTATTTTGGCTAAAAATTTAGTTGGAAAACAATTCGGAAAAACCTTCTTCGAATCGACAGATGCGGCTGATTTTGAAAACTTCAAAGCAGGAGACAAGAAAATTCCATTCCAAATTTTGGCGGAAGCCAAAGGAGCGGACTTGGTTGGGATTCGTTACGAGCAATTAATGCCATTAGTGTTACCGTATCAAAATGCCGAAGATGCTTTCCGAGTGATTGCAGGAGATTTTGTAACTACCGAAGACGGAACAGGAATTGTGCATACCGCACCTACTTTTGGTGCAGATGATGCTAAAGTAGCCAAAGAAGCTACTCCTGAAATACCGCCTATGTTGGTTTTGGACGAAAATGGTACACCAGTTCCTTTGGTAGATTTGCAAGGTAAATTTGTCAATGGATTGGGGGATCTTTCAGGTAAATACGTTAAAAACGAATACTATAACGAAGGCGAAGCGCCAGAGCGTTCTGCCGATGTGGAAATTGCCATTCAGTTAAAAGAAGAAAATAAGGCGTTCAAAGTAGAGAAATACGTTCACAGTTACCCACATTGTTGGCGAACAGACAAGCCTATTTTATATTACCCATTGGATTCGTGGTTCATCAAGATTACCGAAGTGCGTGACCGTATGTTTGACTTGAATGATTCCATCAACTGGAAGCCAAAAGCGACTGGAGAAGGTCGTTTTGGAAACTGGTTGAAAAACGCTAACGATTGGAATTTATCCCGTTCTAGATATTGGGGAATTCCGTTGCCAATTTGGAGAACCGAAGACAAACAAGAAGAAATTTTGATTGGTTCGGTTGAAGAATTGTACAACGAAATTGAAAAATCAATTCAGGCTGGTTTCCAAAAAACAAATCCGTTTGCGGGTTTTGAAATTGGAAATATGTCAGAAGCGAATTATGATTTGATTGATTTGCACAAAAATGTAGTAGACGAAATCACTTTGGTTTCGGCTTCAGGAAAACCAATGCAACGCGAAAGCGATTTGATAGACGTTTGGTTCGATTCTGGAGCTATGCCTTATGCACAATGGCATTATCCATTTGAAAATAAAGAGTTGATTGACCAAAATAAATCATTCCCTGCAGACTTTATCGCTGAAGGAGTGGATCAAACCCGTGGTTGGTTCTATACTTTACACGCTATTGGGACTTTGGTTTTTGATACAGTTGCCTATAAAAATGTGGTTTCTAACGGATTGGTATTGGACAAAAATGGACAGAAAATGTCGAAACGTTTAGGGAATGCCGTTGATCCTTTTGAAACTTTGAAAGAATATGGTCCAGACGCAACGCGTTGGTACATGATATCTAACGCGAATCCTTGGGACAATTTGAAATTTGACTTGGAAGGAATTGCTGAGGTGCGTCGTAAATTCTTTGGCACTTTATATAACACTTATTCATTCTTTAGTTTGTATGCTAATATCGATGGATTTACTTATTCAGAAGCTGAAATTCCGTTGGCAGAGCGTCCAGAAATTGATCGTTGGATTATATCCGAATTGAATACGTTAATTAAAGATGTAGATGGTTTCTATGCCGATTATGAACCAACAAGAGCTGCTCGTGCGATTTCTGATTTTGTTCAAGAAAACTTGAGTAACTGGTACGTTCGTTTGTGTAGAAGACGTTTTTGGAAAGGTGAATATGCGCAAGATAAAATCGCGGCCTATCAAACTTTATATACCTGTTTGTTAAGCATAAGTAAATTGGCTGCTCCAATTGCGCCATTTTATATGGACAAATTATACAGAGATTTAACACAAGCGACACATTTAGAAGGTTTTGAGAGTGTACATTTGGCAAAATTTCCAGAATTCGTTGAAAACTTTGTTGATAAATCGTTGGAAAGCAAAATGCAAAAAGCACAAACGATTTCATCATTGGTATTATCGCTTCGTAAAAAAGAGATGATTAAAGTACGCCAACCTTTGCAAAAGGTAATGATTCCAGTACTTGACAGTAATCAAAGAGCTGAAATTGAAGCAGTATCCGATTTAATTAAAGCGGAGGTTAACGTAAAAGAAATAGTGCTTTTGGATGATGCCTCGGGTGTTTTGGTGAAGCAAATCAAACCTAATTTCAAGGCATTAGGACCTCGTTTTGGCAAAGACATGGGCTTGATTTCTAAGGAAATTCAAGGGTTTTCTCCAGATCAAATCAACGAACTGGAACAGCAAGGAACTTTAGCTATTGTTATTGCAGGGAATACTGTATCTTTAACTTTAGAAGATGTAGAAATTACGTCTCAAGATATTGAAGGATGGTTGGTAGCTAATTCTAACGGAATTACGGTAGCTTTAGATATTACAATTTCGACAGAATTGAAACAAGAAGGAATTGCCAGAGAATTGGTTAACCGAATCCAAAATATCCGTAAAGATTCAGGATTTGAAGTAACAGATAAAATTAAAGTAACCTTACAACAGAATGCTGAATTAAAAACCGCAGTTGAAGCGAATTTAGACTACATCATGTCGGAAACGCTAACTGAAAGTTTGGTTTTTGATGATGAGGTAACCAATGGATTAGAAATAGAATTTGACGATATAAAAACAAGAATACTAATTACTAAATAAGGGATTATGATAGATGAAATTGCAAGATATTCAGAAGCTGATTTAGCAGAATTCAAAGAATTAATTTTAAAGAAAATACAAAAAGCTCAAGAAGATTTAGACTTGATTAAAAGTGCTTATATGAATGATTTGAATAATGGAACTGATGATACTTCTCCAACATTCAAAGCGTTTGAAGAAGGTAGTGAAACCATGTCTAAAGAAGCCAACTCACAATTAGCTATTCGCCAAGAAAAGTTTATTCGTGATTTGAAAAATGCGCTTTTTAGAGTTGAAAACAAAACTTACGGAGTATGTAAAGTTACGGGTAAGTTAATTAGCAAAGAGCGACTGTTGATTGTGCCTCACGCTACAATGAGTATCGAAGCCAAAAACATGCAGCGATAAGAACAGGCTCATTTTAAGAATAGTATTCCAAATTCCAGGATCTTTAGATAAGAAAACTTGGAATTTGGAATTTTTATTTTAGAATTTATTTACTTTTGCCGCATGAAACAGAATTTTATCTCATTACGTCTAGCTTATCTTTTAGTTATTTTGATTTTAATAATAGATCAATTGTCTAAAATTTACATAAAAACTAACTTCGTTTTAGGGGAAGAAGTGGAAGTGTTTTCTTGGTTTAAAATTTATTTTATTGAAAACGAAGGAATGGCTTGGGGTACTAAAATACCTGGCGAATATGGGAAGTTGTTTTTAACTTTATTTAGATTAGTTGCTGTTGCAGGCATAGGGTATTGGTTATGGGATTCTATTACAAGAAAGAACAGTTCTAACTACCTTATAGTTGCGATAATATTAATTATGGCAGGAGCTTTTGGGAACATAATTGATTCTGTTTTTTACGGAATATTTTTTGATGATAGTCAACAAAATGTAGCTACTATGTTTTCCAATCAACCCTACGGAACCTGGTTTCATGGTAAAGTAGTGGATATGTTCTATTTTCCCATCTGGCAAGGTAATTTACCTTCTTGGATTCCTTTTTGGGGCGGTAAAGAATTTACTTTTTTCAATGCTATTTTCAATGTTGCTGACGTAGCCATTTCTACCGGCGTGGGGATTTTACTTTTTTTTAACGCAAAAGCATTTCCAACACAAAATTAAAATTATCCAAATAATTCGCCAGCCACATCTTCAATTTTGGCAACCAAACGGATTTTAATTCCTGTATTTTTCAAGGCAATTTTGTTGTATTTGGATACAAAAATAGTTGAAAATCCCAATTTTTCAGCTTCTTGGATGCGTTGATCTACGCGGTTTACAGGTCTAATTTCGCCTGAAAGGCCTACTTCGCCTGCAAAACAAAAATCTTTGTTCACAGGAATGTCTTCATTAGAAGATAAAATAGCGGCCACCACTGCCAAATCAATAGCTGGATCATCCACGGAAATGCCTCCAGTGATGTTCAAGAAAACGTCTTTAGCACCCAAACGGAAACCAGCACGTTTTTCCAAAACCGCCAAAATCATATTCAGTCTTTTGGCATTGTATCCCGTTGTACTACGTTGCGGTGTTCCGTATACTGCCGTGCTGACTAAAGCTTGTATTTCGAGCATCAAAGGACGCATACCTTCCAAAGTAGTAGCAATAGCAGTACCTGACAATTCTTCGTCTTTGTGTGAAATCAAAATTTCAGAAGGATTGGATACTTCGCGTAAGCCGCTGCCTAACATTTCGTATATTCCGATTTCGGCAGTGGAGCCAAAACGATTTTTTAACGAACGTAAAATACGGTACACATGATTTCGGTCGCCTTCAAATTGTAAAACCGTATCGACCATGTGTTCCAAAATTTTCGGTCCAGCTATGGTTCCGTCTTTAGTGATGTGACCAATTAAAATAACAGGTGTATTGGTTTCTTTGGCAAACTTTATTAGTTCAGCTGTAGTTTCTCTAATTTGAGAAATACTACCTGGTGTAGATTCAATATAATCGGTATGCAGCGTTTGAATCGAATCTATAATGACGATTTCAGGTTGGATGGCTTCAATTTGTTTGAAGATATTCTGTGTTTTGGTTTCGGTCAGAATATAGCAATTATCGCCATTTGGCGTAATGCGTTCTGCACGCATTTTGATTTGTTTCTGACTCTCTTCCCCCGAAACATATAATGTTTTATAGGGTAAGCTAAGCGAAATTTGTAATAAAAGCGTACTTTTTCCAATACCCGGTTCGCCTCCCAAAAGAATTAAGGAACCCGGGACAATTCCGCCTCCTAAAACGCGATTCAATTCGTTGTCTGTAGTGTCTAGACGAATTTCTTGCGCAGAGTCGATTTCATTTATTCGCAAGGGTTTTGGTGCTTTTCCAGCGCTTGTCGGTTCGCTTTTCCATGCTACTTTTTCTTGTTTTTGGACAATTTCTTCGGCAATGGTATTCCATTCTTTACATGCATTGCATTGCCCTTGCCATTTGGCATATTGCGTCCCGCAGTTTTGACAGAAAAAAGTAGTTTTCACTTTCGACATAATTCTTGGAATAAATTGAATTCAAATTTACAGTAAAGAATCGTTTAAAAAAATTATTGGAAATAGATTGTTGATAAAACAAAAAACCACTCCTTTTGAGAGTGGTTTAGTTGCGTATATTAATCCTTGATTAAGTCAAAGAATTGTCGTTTTCATTTGGAAAAATAATCCAAGGTTTAAAGGTTTTTGCTTCTTCAAATTCAAGTGTTGCATAGGAAATAATGATGATAATATCATCTTTTTGTACTTTTCTTGCAGCGGGTCCATTCAATGTGATAGTCCCTGAATTTTTTTCTCCTTTAATAGCATAGGTTTCAAAACGTTCGCCATTATTTACGTTCACAATGGCTACTTTTTCTCCTTCAATTATATTAGAAGCCTCTAACAAAGCTTCGTCAATAGTAATACTGCCGATGTAATTTAAATCAGCTCCAGTTACCTTAACGCGGTGTATTTTTGATTTTACAACTTGAATTTGCATAGTACAAAAGTAAATTAATTTAATGAAATGGTATCAATCAAACGAATATTGTTGACAAAAACTGCTATAAAAGCACGATAGTTTTTGTTTTTATCTTTATTATGGCATGTGATTAACTTTTCTTCATCGGCTATAACGAAGTATTCTAATTCAAAAAGTGGATGATTTTCAAATGTCTTTTGGACAAATTGATTCACTTTTTCAATATCTTCATTTTGGAATTTAATTTTAGCCTGAGCCAATGTTTGGTATATAAGTCCAGCTTGTTTCCTTTCTTCTTCAGATAAGCGTTCGTTTCTTGAACTCATCGCTAGTTGATTGGCCTCTCTGAATATTGGACAGCCAATAATTGTTACAGGAAGATTGTATTTAACAGCTAGTTTTTTTACAATTTGTAATTGTTGAAAATCTTTTTCTCCAAAATAAGCCCTAGTAGGATTCACTATTTCAAATAAACGCTTAACGATTGTTCCTACGCCATTAAAATGACCGGGTCTAAATTGACCTTCCATTTGATTTTCTAATCCATCAAAATCAAAAGATTGTGAGACAGGATTTCCACTGTAAATATCTTCTACTGTGGGAGCATAAACAATTATATTGGTACTTAATGCGGTAATTTTTGTTAGATCAGCTTCAAGATTGCGGGGGTATTTTGCTAAATCTTCTGGATTATTAAATTGAGTTGGATTGACAAAAACACTAACTATAGTATGTGTGTTTTCTGTAAGCGATTGTTGCATTAAAGCAAGATGACCACTGTGTAACGCGCCCATCGTAGGAACAAAACCAATTGAAGAATCAGCAGTACTGATAAGCTCTAAGTGTGCTATTAATTGTTCTTTCGCGTAGAAAATTGGCATACCAGTTGTTTTAAATGGAGTGCAAACTTAACATATTTGTTATAAAGTGCATAAATTTTTGTAATTTTGCTCGGTTTTTATTGCCAAAAAATTTAGTTAATTATAATATGAAAGACAAGAAGATATTATATGTATCATCTGAAGTAGTTCCTTATCTTGCTGAAAATGAGGTTTCTTTGATGTCCTATGACGTTCCTAAAATGATAAATGATCAAGGAGGGCAAATCAGAATTTTTATGCCTAGATATGGTAATATTAATGAAAGACGACATCAGTTGCATGAAGTAATTCGACTTTCAGGGATGAATTTGGTAGTAAATGATTTAGATATGCCACTTATTATTAAAGTTGCATCTATTCCAAAAGAAAGAATTCAGGTTTATTTCATCGATAATGATGACTACTTTAAGAGGAAAGCTACTTTCGCCGATGAGAATGATGTGTTGTATCCAGACAATGACGAACGCGCAATATTTTTTGCTAAAGGAGTTGTAGAAACAGTCAAAAAGTTAAATTGGGTACCAGATATTATTCATGTTCATGGTTGGTTAGCTGCAATGTTACCGGTTTATATGAAGCATTTTTATAAAAACGAAGCTTTATTTTCTGATACAAAAATAGTTACGTCTGTTTATAGTCAATCTTTTGAAGGTGCTTTAGACACTCAAATGATGCAAAAAGTGAAGTTTGACAATGTTCCTTTAGAATCTATTTTGGATCTTGAAGTGCCAAATTATGAGAACATTATCATGACAAGTCTCAAGCATTCGGATGCAATTATTGTTGCTAGTGAAAATGTTTCACCAAGTTTAACAAAATATATTGAATCTTCGGGAAAACCTTTTTTACCTTTCCAGTCAAAAGAAGTATTTGCAGATGCGTATACTAATTTTTACAAAAACGAAGTGCTTAAAGTTTAAAATTCAACCCAATAATATGTACAATAATTCTTTTGCAAAGAGAACACTGCTATTTTTTATCTCAATCTTTTTTCTATACTCTTGCGATAAAGAATATAATTCAATAGGAGCTGATTTACTTGGTCAAAACAATTTTGATTTTTTACAATATACTTCTGATGTTGTAGCCTATAACCAAAAAGTTGGACCAGTAGATGCAATTAATTTATCTGTAAATTCGTTAGGGATTGCCACTAATTCTTCATTTGGCAAAACAATATCTCATTTTGCAACACAAGTGAATTTGTCAACTGTTTCCCCTTCCATAGGAGCTAATGCTGTAATCGATAGCGTTTATTTATCTGTACCCTATTTTAGTACTTTAAAAACAACCAATGCAAATGGCAGTAAAACCTACGAATTAGATTCAATATATGGAGGGCAAGCACCTATAAAGTTGAGTGTTTTCGAATCGGGTTTTTTTATGAGAGATCTAGATCCATCGACTAATTTTCAGACTCCACAGCCTTTTTTTACCGATCAAAACAGTACTTTTGATAATGCAAAAATCGGTTCTAGACTGAATAATTCTTCAGATGCTTCTCAGAATGATGCCTTTGTATTTAGCCCAAAAGAAATAGTTCAAAAATCCATTGCTACCGATGGGAAGGAAGTTTTAAATAGATCAGTTCCCGCAATGCGTTTGCGATTAAATAGCAATTTTTTCACTTCTAAAATTTTGAATGCACCAGCAGCTAAGTTAGCTGCAAACGATGTTTTCAAAGAGTATTTTAGAGGCCTTTATTTTAAAGTAGAAACAGTTCCAGGAAGCGAAGGAAGCTTGGCTATGATGAATTTCAAAGCAGGACGAATTACTATTAATTATAAAGAAGATTTGGTCACCAATGGAGTAACAACTAGAGTTTCTAAATCTCTAGATTTAAATTTAACAGGTAATTCGGTTAACTTATTTGAAGATACTAATACAGTTGCATCGTATTTAAATACGGTAAATAATCCAAACACCACTGAGGGAGATGATAATCTCTATATTAAAGGCGGGCAAGGGTCAATGGCAGTAATTAACTTATTCAATTCAGCAGCTGAGTTGAACAGAATAAGAACTAGCGGTTGGTTAATTAACGAAGCGAATTTAATTTTTCATATTGATGCAAATAAAATGAATGGTTCTGAAGAGCCTAACCGTTTGTATCTTTATGATCTTACTCATAATATACCAATAGCTGATTTTAATTTAGACCCCACCAGCTCACCTGATGTGAAAAAATCTAAATTTATTTTTGGAGGACTACTTACAAAACAAGAAGGAGCTAATGGTCGAGGCCTATCCTACAAAGTTAGAGTTACTAATCAGATTAGAAATTTAATCAAGCATTCTGATTCTACAAATGTAAAGTTAGGCTTAGTTGTTACTGAGAATATCGCAGAGCCTACTTTTTCGAAATTAAGAAGCGCAAATGCATTTACATCAAAGTTTCCTAAAGCAGCAGTTATGAATCCTCTTGGAACAGTACTTTACGGTACCAGCTCCAGAGTACCTGCAGATAAAAGGTTAAAACTTCAAATTTATTATACAAAACCTAATTAGACTAAATATATGTGTGGAATAGTTGGATATATTGGATATAGAGAGGCCTATCCTATAGTAATTAAAGGATTGAAAAGATTAGAATACCGTGGCTATGATAGTGCAGGTGTTATGTTATATGATGGAGTAACCTTAAAATTGTCTAAGACAAAAGGTAAAGTTTCTGATCTTGAAGCTAAAGCCGCTTCTGAAATTACAACTAATGGAACAATTGGAATGGGTCATACACGTTGGGCTACACATGGTGTTCCAAACGATGTAAATTCGCACCCTCACCTTTCAAATTCAGGAAATTTAGCCATTATTCATAATGGGATTATTGAAAACTATGCTCCTCTTAAAGAAGAATTGATAAAAAGAGGATATGTTTTCCACTCTGATACGGATTCAGAGGTTTTAGTTAATTTGATTGAAGATGTTCAGATTAAAGAAAATTTAAAATTAGGAAAAGCAATACAAGTAGCTTTAAACCAAGTGGTAGGTGCTTATGCAATTGCAGTTTTTGATGTTAAAAACCCTAATGAAATTGTTGCAGCTCGTTTAGGCAGCCCTTTAGCAATAGGGGTAGGCGAAGGAGAATATTTTATAGCTTCAGACGCTTCACCATTTATAGAGTACACTTCAAATGCTATTTATTTAGAGGATGGAGAAATGGCAAATATCAGGTTGCATAAACCTATGAAAGTTCGTAAAATCAAAGATGATTCGCTTGTAGATCCTTATATTCAAGAACTTCAAATGAATTTGGAGCAAATTGAAAAAGGAGGTTACGATCATTTCATGTTAAAAGAAATATACGAACAGCCAAGTGTAATTAAAGATACCTACAGAGGAAGACTTCATGCTAATGAAGGAATTATCAAAATGGCTGGTATTGAAGATAATTTAGAAAAATTTTTAAATGCAGATCGAATTATCATTGTGGCTTGCGGAACTTCTTGGCACGCAGGACTTGTAGCTGAATATGTTATTGAAGAATTTGCAAGAATCCCAGTAGAAGTGGAATATGCTTCCGAATTTAGATACCGAAACCCAATTATAAGCAGTAAAGACGTTGTTATTGCCATTTCACAATCTGGTGAAACAGCGGATACAATGGCCGCTATTAAGTTGGCAAAAGAAAACGGAGCATTTGTTTTTGGGGTTTGTAATGTGGTGGGATCTTCTATTTCTAGAGAATCGCATGCGGGTGCTTATACCCATGCTGGTCCAGAAATTGGTGTTGCTTCTACAAAGGCATTTACCACACAAATTACAGTTTTAACCATGATTGCGTTGCGTTTGGCTAAAGCCAAAGGTACCTTGTCAAAATCTGATTTCCATCAGTATTTACAAGAATTAGAGATTATTCCAGAGAAAGTTAAAGAAGCTTTAGATACGAATGAAAGAGCAAAAGAAATTGCAGCTACTTTCAAAGATGCAACGAATTGTTTGTATTTAGGAAGAGGTTATAATTTCCCTGTTGCTTTAGAAGGGGCGTTAAAATTAAAAGAAATATCATACATCCATGCTGAAGGTTATCCTGCAGCAGAAATGAAACATGGTCCAATTGCTTTAATTGATGAACAAATGCCTGTTATTGTTATTGCTCCTAAGCAAGGACATTATGATAAAATAGTTAGTAATATTCAAGAAATAAAATCAAGAAGTGGGCGTATTATTGCGGTAGTAACTAAAGGTGATACTCAAGTTCGCGATTTAGCTGATTTTGTGATAGAAATACCTGAAACTTCAGATGCTTTATCGCCACTTATTACAACAATTCCTTTGCAATTATTGTCATATCATATAGCAGTAATGAGAGATTGTAATGTAGATCAGCCTAGAAATTTAGCAAAATCGGTTAC
>CAZQGY010000048.1:0-10691 GCA_964593435.1 uncultured Flavobacterium sp.
GGGAAAGAAAGCAGTTATCGTATTGCTGCCGCTCTAAAAAACAACAATTACAACCTTCCCGGAAAAAAAATCACCATAAATATGGCGCCTGCTGATTTAAGGAAAGAAGGTTCTGCCTATGATTTAACCTTAGCTATTGGTATTTTAGCTGCTTCTGGTCAAATAAACGCTGACGAAGTAGGAAAGTATATTATTATGGGCGAAATGTCTTTAGATGGTGGTTTACAGCCAATTCGCGGAGCATTATCCATAGCTATTAAAGCAAAAGAAGAAGGTTTTACAGGAATTATCCTTCCCAATCAAAATGTAAAGGAAGCAGCAATTGTAGAAGGTTTAGATGTATATGGTGTTGATAATGTGTTGCAAGTCATTAATTTTTTTGAAGGCAAGGAAACTTTAATTCCGACCATTATTGATACGAAAGAAGAATTTTCTAAAAACCTTGAATTTCCAGAATTTGATTTTGCAGACGTCAAAGGTCAGGAGTCAATAAAAAGATGTATGGAAATTGCAGCAGCTGGTGGACATAATATTATTTTAATTGGACCTCCAGGCGCTGGTAAAACGATGTTAGCCAAACGGTTACCAAGCATTTTACCTCCAATGAGTATGCAAGAAGCGTTGGAAACAACCAAAATTCATTCGGTTACAGGAAGAATTAAAGATGCAGGATTATTAACACAACGTCCTTTTCGGGCACCACATCACACGGCAAGTTCTGTCAGTTTAGTAGGTGGAGGAAGTTATCCGCAACCAGGAGAAATTTCTTTAGCGCATAATGGCGTTTTATTTTTAGATGAATTACCCGAGTTTAAACGAGAAGTTTTAGAAGTGATGCGCCAACCATTGGAAGATAGAGAAGTAACAATCGCTCGAGCAAAATTTACGATTACTTATCCCTCATCATTTATGTTAGTTGCCAGTATGAACCCGAGTCCGAGTGGTTTTTTTAACGATTCTAAAAATTCAAATGGCGCTACACAAATGGAAATGCAAAGGTATTTAAGTAAAATTTCAGGACCGCTTTTAGATAGAATTGACATTCATATTGAAGTGACACCAGTACCTTTTGAAAAATTATCGGAAACTCGCAAGGCAGAATCCAGCGTAGAAATTAGAAATCGTGTAACTGCAGCAAGAAATATCCAAACAACACGTTTTGAAAACTACAATCATATTCATTATAATGCACAAATGAGCAGTAAGTTAATTCGTGAATATTGTGCTTTAGATGATGTTTCTTTACAGTTATTGAAAACGGCTATGGAACGATTGAATTTATCAGCACGAGCATATGATAGAATTTTAAAGGTGTCCCGAACTATTGCCGATTTAGAAAATTCAGAAAATGTATTGTCACATCATATTGCGGAAGCCATTCAATATAGAAGTTTAGATAGAGAAGGTTGGTTAGGATAAAGAAATTCTAAAATTTTAAAATTCGCATTATTCTATTTTTTCTAATATGGTTTTTTATGATGGTTGTGGTATCTCTATTATTTTGCATCGGAATAATGATGTTTTTTAAGATGTCTATATTTGTAATTTGATAATTTAAATCGAAAAAACAATATCCTTTATAAATACCATTTTCAATTAAAACGGCACTTCGTTCTTCAATTCCTCGACCTTTGTCGACTACCACCATATTGTTGTTTTCAAATTGTAAGTTATCAATACAATCTTGAGCACGAGTATTATATATTTCATGACTTTCAAGTTGAATACAAGCGCCATTACATTCTTTTATTTTATATTGAAAACAAGCGGATTTTGTTTCGTAAAGTCCGTTAATTTTCTGACATAATTGATTTTCAGATGTTAATTTAAAAAGGAAGTTTTTTCCTTCTTGTAAACTTACAAACGAGGTAATTTCTTTTTTTCGTCCATCCGCTTTTTCAATACTTATGGCTAAATAGCCTTGTTCATTTATATACGAATACATGGCAAAATTGAAAATACTTTTGCGTTGTGCTCTATTATATATTGGCTTATTGATTTTAATTTCTTCCGATTCTTTCAATAAGGCAATTAATTCACTACCAGTTTCCTCGTAAGTAACGGTGTATACATCGCGTTGAATTTTTTTGCTTTTAGCATTTACACCTGTAAAATGTTGATTTACTCTTTTTTTTATGTTTTTACTTTTTCCAATGTAAATTAAATCGCCTTTTTCATTATGAATGTAATAAATTCCAGTTTTTGAAGGTAATTTTTCTAATATGTCAAGTAATTTAGGTGATAAACCTGCTTTTATTTCTGTTTTTATGAAACTTTTGACAATTTCCTTTGTACTATCTTTTGCCATCAACATCTTGAATAACTTCACAGTTGCCATAGCATCACCGCTTGCTCTGTGTCTGTCTGCCATTGGAATTCCTAATGAACGTACTAATTTACCTAAACTATATGAAGGCAAATCGGGAATGATTTTTTTGGCTAATTCTACAGTACAAAGTGTAGGTTTCTTAAAATCAAAACCTAAACGTCTAAATTCCATTTGTAAAATTCGGTAATCGAAACTGGCGTTATGAGCTACAACAATAGTACCTTCAGTAATTTCAATAATTCGTTTTGCCACTTCGTAAAACTTTGGTGCACTTCGAAGCATAGCACTGTTTATTCCCGTTAATTTTACCACAAAAGGCTGAATTGGTTTTTCAGGATTCACCAAACTAATAAACTGGTCTACCACTTCATGACCATCAAATTTATAAATGGCAATTTCCGTAATACCTTCTTCATTGTATTGTCCGCCGGTGGTTTCTATGTCGATTATTGTGTACATATTCAATGTCAATGTCAATTTCAAAAATCAATGTCAATTTCAAAAATCAATGTCAATATAAAGAATATTAAAAATTGAAATTTGCTATTGTAATTGATATTGCTATTGAATTATTTTTTGTTTATTATCATTTTTGATGAAATTGCAATTAGCTCTTCAACTTCAGTTAAAAGTAAATTTCTTTTTCCTTCATCACCTTCTTTTATATAATCTAAAATTTTTAATGAGTTTCTGGATTCTTTTAACTCTTTAACTACTAGTGAAACTTTAAAAACAAAATCTTTATCAGTAATTGTACCTTGAGCTTCTCCAAAATTTAAAGAAGCACTTCCAGAGGAACGAATTAATTGATTTTTATAATATTCATTTTCAAATAATTTATCTAATTGTCTTGTAAAGAAAATACATTCACCCGCAAATCGAACTAATCTATCCTCAAAATTGAATATTTTATCCATTTTTATTATTTTATTTTTAAAATTGATATTTTAATTGTTATTGCTTTTTGATATTTATCTTCCACCAAAGATACTACTTCCTATTCGAACCATTGTGCTTCCACACGAAATGGCTAGTTGATAATCGCCAGACATACCCATTGATAGGATGTTGGGTTTTAGGTTTTGGGTAAATGGAATTTTACTTAATTTATCAAATATCGATTTTAAATGGTTGAATTCTTTTTCAATTTGGTTTTGATTTTCAGTGAAGGTTGCCATTCCCATTAAACCTACGATTCTGATGTTTTCAAATTCGCTTTTGTCATTCTGAACTTGTTTCAGAATTTCTTCTAATTCAAGTTTGTCTAAACCAAATTTAGTTTCTTCTTCTGCGATATGAATTTGTAATAAACAATCAATTACTCTATTGTGTTTTTTGGCTTGTTTATTAATTTCTTGTAACAATTTTAAACTATCTACACCATGAATCAAACTCACGTATTCCGCCATAAATTTGACTTTATTGGTTTGTACGTGACCAATCATATGCCATTCGATATCTTTTGGCATTTGTTCCCATTTATCTGTCATTTCTTGGATTTTGTTTTCTCCAAAAATTCGCTGACCCGCATTGTAGGCTTCCATTAAATCAGCTACAGGTTTGGTTTTTGAAACCGCAACCAAAGTCACGTGAGCTGGAAGTTGGGATTTTATTTGAGTTAGGTTTTTAGTTATTGACATTTGATTATTTTTTCATTTATTCTATTGATTACCAATTTTTCATCAATAATTATTTTTTCTTCTTTTATCATTTTGAATTCTTCAAAAATTTTAATTATTTCAATATCAGTGAAATTTTGATAATAGTTTAATTTAAAATTCTCTTTTTTATATTTAAAGTGCAAATAAAATTGAGCGCCACAAATTCCAATTTTGGAGCCATTTGAAATTATAGATATTTTTGTTTTTTTTATTTCTATAGATTTTATCCAACTTTTATTTAAAGTTTCACCTTCAATAATTAAATTTGAATGATCATCAAATGATATTTTACTAATTACTGTTCTAACTCTAACCTTAATGAAATATATGAGTAGAAAAGTTATACTTAATAAAAATATTAATAAATATTTAAAATCATTTATGGGTTTAAAAATAAATATCAAATAAGAATAAAAAAGCATAGAAATTATATATACTAAATTATCTAAGAATAGTAATCTTCTAATGTAATTTACTTGATTTCCTTCAAAAATTTTCATGTTTAATAAGTATTTTTCTTTAGTCAGACAGACAAGATTGATGTTAAAATTCCTAAAAACAAAATCGTAAATTATAATTCATACACCACCAAACCACTTCTAAACTTTGGTTCAATGTAAGTTGATTTTGGAGGCATAATTAAATTGTTGTCGGCAATGGTTTTAATTTCAGACATATTGGTAGGGTAGAGCATAAAGCCCACTTCATATTCGCCTTCATCTATTAAATCTTTAATTACAGAAACGCTTTGTTTTCCTGGAATATAATCAATTCGTTCATCGTTACGTAAATCTTCAATTCCTAATAAGGGATGTAAAACCGTATCGTATAGAATTTGTGCATCTAAATTTTCTAAAACAGAAGTCGCTTTTTGAGATTGTTTATAAAACAACGCATAAAAACTACCATCTAAATACATTCCAAATTCAAATTTATTTTGCGGCTTCCACAATTCTTGATCTTTGGGTTTGATGATAAAATTATCCGATAATTTAGTTATGAAATCGTCTTTTGATAAACCATTTAAATCGCGAATAATTCTATTAAATTCATAAATTTTAACATTACTTTCTGCAATTAAAAAACTCATAAAATAATTTAAATTCTTGTTATTTAGCGATTTGTTTTGTTCGTATAACAATTCTGCAGAAGCCGAGCGGTGATGTCCATCGGCAATATATAAATTCGGAATGTTTTCAAAATGTTCTTGCAACCAATCTATTTCTGATTGTGTTTCAATCTTCCACAAGGTGTGTTTTTCCTTATTTGGAGTGGCAAACGCATAAATAGGTTCACTCTTTTTTCGTAACGAAATAAACGTATTTATTTCAACAGAATCTGGATAGGTAATCAAAACAGGTTCGGTATTAAATCCCGTTTGATGCAAATAATCTTTAAATAATTCTACGCGATATTGTAAAGTATCTTCGTGTTTTTTAATCTGATTTTTCTGATATTCTTCAACGGAAGTTCCTGCAATAATTCCAGTAAATGTTTGACTTTTTGTTTGAATTTCGTACAAATAAAAAACAGGTTGTTGTTCGGAAATTAAAATAGCTTCGTTTTTAAAATCCTGATATTTATGTAAAACGCCTTTAAAACGCTTGTCTAAAGTAATCTTTTGAGTATTCGCATACGCAGGATGAATCACGTGCAAAAACGAATACGGATTGAAACTTAGCCAAGCCGCAAGTTCAGCAGAACTATAATCTTCATAGGTTCTACAAGTTACCAATGCGACTTTATCTGCCGATGGGCGAACTGCTTTAAAAGGGATTATTTTGCTCATTTTTAGCATTTTGCCTTTAGCTATAAGCTGTCAGCATTGGCTAACTGCTAAAAGCTAATAGCTTTTATTTAAATTGTTTTGAAACTTTCTCAGCTTTTTTACTTTCAGAATAATCATAGAACCCTTCACCTGACTTTACACCTAATTTCCCAGCCATTACCATATTTACTAATAAAGGACAAGGCGCATATTTAGGGTTTTTAAATCCGTCGTACATTACGTTTAGGATTGATAAACAAACGTCAAGACCAATAAAATCAGCTAATTGTAACGGTCCCATTGGATGCGCCATTCCTAATTTCATCACCGTATCAATTTCAGATACGCCCGCCACACCATTATATAACGTTTCAATAGATTCGTTAATCATAGGCATTAAAATTCTGTTGGCTACGAAACCTGGATAATCGTTTACTTCTGTTGGCGTTTTACCTAATTTTACCGATAAATCCATAATGATTTTAGTTACTTCATCAGAAGTAGAATACCCACGGATGATTTCAACTAATTTCATAATTGGCACTGGATTCATAAAGTGCATTCCAATAACTCGTTCTGGATGAACTACTTGTGCTGCAATTTGTGTAATAGAAATTGAAGACGTATTCGATGCTAAAATTACATTATGGTCACAAATATCGCTTAATTGCTTAAAGATGTTCATTTTAAGTGTTACATTTTCTGTTGCAGCTTCAACAACCAAATCGCAACCCACAACGCCATCTTTAATATCCGTATAAGTGATAATATTTGAAATGGTTTTGTGTTTGTCTTCTTCTGTGATACTTCCTTTGGTTACCATTCTGTCTAAATTAGCGGCAATTGTTGCCATTCCTTTTTCTAATGATTTTTCAGAAATATCAATTAATTTAACGGTAAATCCTGCTTGTGCAAAAGTATGAGCAATTCCGTTGCCCATGGTTCCTGATCCTATTACGGCTATTTGTTTCATTTTGTGATTATATATCTTTGTTAATTTGTTTAATTTATTTTCCGATTGAATCAATAATCTGATACGCTACACGCAACGCTTCTGTTCCATCTTCTAAAGTTACAATAGGTGTTGAGTTGTTATTGATGGCATCTGCAAATGATTCCAATTCGTCTAAAATGGCGTTGTTTGGATTTACATTTGGATTATCGAAATAAATTTGTTTTTTCACACCTTCCGCATTTTGTAAAATCATATCAAAATCGCCTGGTGTTTCTGGTGCGTCTTGCATACGAACTACTTCGCAAATTTTATCTAAATAATCTACAGAAATATAAGCGTCTTTTTGGAAGAAACGTGATTTACGCATATTTTTCATAGAAATTCTACTTGCAGTAATGTTTGCCACACAACCATTTTCAAATTCTAAACGCGCATTGGTAATATCTGGAGAATCTGAAATTACAGCAACGCTACTGGCGTTAACTTTTTTAACTTTAGATTTTACCACGCTTAAAATTGCATCAATATCGTGAATCATTAAATCTAAAACCACAGGAACATCTGTACCACGTGGATTAAATTCTGCCAAGCGATGCGTTTCAATAAACATCGGTTTGTTTATTTTGTCTTTAACAGCAGTAAATGCAGGATTAAAACGCTCCACGTGACCTACTTGTCCTTTTACATTAAATTTATTTGCTAAAGCAAGAATTTTTTCAGCTTCATCAACAGTTGTAGCTATTGGTTTTTCTATAAAAATATGTTTTCCTGCTTCAATTACCATTTTTGCACAATCATAATGTTGAATGGTTGGTGTAACAATATCTACCACATCAACTGCGGCAATTAAACTTTCTATAGAATCGAATTTTTTATAACCGAATTCGGCAACAACTTTATCAGCATTTTCTTCAAAAGAATCAAAAAAGCCAACTAATTCGTATTTTTCTGACTGATTTAATAATCGTAAATGTATTTTTCCTAAGTGACCAGCACCTAAAACTCCGACTTTTAACATAAAAATAAATTTCATCAAAAATAGTAATAAAATAAGAATTTACAAGATTTTAAAATTCCAAATTCCAACATTTTCAGATTTCAAATTTTTCTTAACAAATTAATTTTCAGATTGTAATTTGTGTTTTATATTTTGGTATTTAATTTTCTTGCTTTTTGATAAAATTCCATCTAATTTTACATCACTAATTTACATCATAAATTGAAAGATACTAATAAACATCAAGGGCTCAGGAATCTTCTAGTAAAACAATTAGAAGAAAAAGGAATAACGGATAAAAATGTATTGAATGCGATTGCTAAAATTCCTCGTCATTTGTTTTTAGATTCAAGTTTTGAAAATTTCGCATATCAAGATAAAGCTTTTCCAATAGGAGCGGATCAAACTATTTCGCAACCTTATACAGTAGCTTTTCAAACGGAATTATTACAAGTACAAAAAGATCATAAAATTCTGGAAATTGGTACAGGAAGTGGCTATCAAACTGCTGTTTTGTGTTTATTGGGAGCTAAAGTGTATTCTGTTGAAAGACAAAATGAATTGTTTAAAAAAACCAAAAACCTACTATCTAAATTAAGCATAAATGTTATTCCAAAATTGCTATACTTTGGAGACGGTTATAAAGGATTACCAGATTATGCTCCGTTTGATGGTATAATTGTAACGGCTGGTGCGCCATCAATTCCACAAGCATTAATGTCGCAATTAAAAATAGGAGGAAGGTTAGTGATTCCAGTTGGAGAGAACGAACAAATTATGACTTTATTAGTAAGAAAAAACGAAACCCAATTTGAAAAAACCGAATTTGGAGATTTTAAATTTGTTCCTTTGTTAGAAAATAAAAATTAAACATTTAAATTTATATAAAATGAAAAAACTGATTTTAGGATTTTTAGTGTTCAGTACTTTTTTAAATGCACAAGAAAAACCAAAATTAGTGGTTGGAATTGTTGTAGATCAAATGAAAATGGAATACTTGTATCGTTTTTCTAATGATTTTTCCAATAATGGTTTTAAAAAATTGATGGGAAAAGGATTTACTTTTCATAATATGCATTACAATTATATGCCAACGTATACAGCTCCAGGACACGCCGCAATTTTTACTGGCGCTTTGCCAAATGTAAACGGAATTGTAGGTAACGATTGGTTTAATAAAGCTACTGGCAAAGAAATGTATTGTACTGACGATGCTTCTGTGACCACTTTAGTGGAAGGAACAGAATCGGAAGGGAAAATGTCGCCTAAAAATTTGTTTAGTACAACCATAACAGACGAATTAAAATTAGCTACCAACTTTAAAAGTAAAGTAATTGGAATCAGTATTAAAGACAGAGGGGCAATTTTACCAGCTGGCCATTTTGCAGACTGGGCGTTTTGGTATACAAAAACTGGAAACTTTATCTCAAGTTCTTTTTATGGAAATAAATTACCAGATTGGACAATTCAATTTAATGAGGAAAAAAACTACATTAAATATATTGAAAAAGGATGGGATTTATTAAAACCAAAAGAAATTTACAACGAAAGTCTAAACGATAATAATCCATACGAAGGAAAATTATTTAAGAAAACGCCTTTTTTTCCATACGATACAAAAGAAATGTTTACAAATAATGATGCTGGAGTTTTAAGAACTACACCATACGGTAATAATTTAATTGCAGATTTTGCTAAAAGAGCCATCGAGAATGAAAGAATGGGAGCAGATGAAATTACAGATTTTCTTACGATGAGTTTTTCCTCTACAGATTATGTTGGTCATGTTTTAGGACCCCGTTCTATTGAACTACAAGATACGTATTTGCGTTTGGATGAAACAATTGCTGATTTTTTAACTTATTTAGATGAAAAAGTAGGAAAAGGTAATTATTTAGTTTTCTTAACAGCAGATCATGCTGGTGCTGAAAACGCTACGTATTTAAAAGACAATAAATACGAGGTAGAAAGTTTAAATAGTAAAAATATACAACAAAGTATTATTGATTTTTCTCAAAAGACATTTGGCGAAAATTTGTTATTAGATTATTCAAATTTTAATATTTTTATTAATAAAGAAAAAGTAAATCAAAAAGGACTTTTTTTAAATGAAGTAAAACAAAAATTTAAAATGTTTTTACTTTCGCAAAACTTTATTAGTAATGTTTTTACAGAAGAAGAAATTCAAAATTCGGGTTCAAATAATCAATTGTTACAAATTATTTCAAATGGTTATGATCCAAAACAAAACGGTGAATTAGTCTTATTATTTAAACCTGGTTTTATGGAGTATTCTTCAACAGGAACTACGCACGGTTCGCCTTATTCTTATGACACACACGTACCTTGTTTATTTTATGGTTGGAAAATCAAAAAAGGAGCATCTTTCAACAAAAAAACAATTACACAAATAGCGCCAACTTTAGCACAAAAGTTAAAAATAACCATGCCGAACGGCACACAATCTGAAGTTTTAGAAGAAATATTAAAATAGATAAAAGAATATTGAGTTTGTAAATGCGTTTTTTAAATCTGAACTTGTTTTTATTCAAATAAAATAAATTAGATTTTGAGTTTCTGAAATAAATTTAGAATAGCAAAATTCAATAGATTTTACCAATCACATTTCTATTATAATTTTTTTTCTAAAAAAAAAACTATACTAAATTATCAAATTTAATTTTAAAAACAAGAATAAAATTAGTCAATTACCAATTACTTTATTATTTTTGTCGCAATTTAAACAAGATTAACTCATACATAATTATGAACGTACACGAATATCAAGGTAAAGAAATATTAGCAAGCTATGGCGTGCGCATACAACGTGGTCATGTGGCCAATAATGCAGAAGAAGCTGTAGAAAAAGCAAAACAATTAACTGCTGAAACCGGAACAGGTTGGCATGTAATAAAAGCTCAAATTCACGCAGGTGGTCGTGGAAAAGGTGGTGGAGTTAAATTAGCTAAAAATTTAGACCA
>CAZQGY010000049.1:0-10657 GCA_964593435.1 uncultured Flavobacterium sp.
GGAGGAAACGGGAATTTGCAGCTGACGGTTCTGTGACAGCAGGGAATTCGTCTCAAATGAGTGATGGTGCCGCTTTCGTTTTAGTAATGAGCGAAGAAATGGTGAAAGAGTTAAATTTAGAACCAATTGCACGTTTAGTTAACTTTGCTTCTGCAGGTGTAGAACCAAGAATTATGGGAATCGGACCTGTAAAAGCAATTCCAAAAGCATTATCTCAAGCTGGATTGACATTAAAGGATATCGATTTAATTGAATTGAATGAAGCCTTCGCTTCTCAAGCCTTGGCAGTAACACGCGAATTAGGTTTAAATCCAGACATCATCAATGTAAATGGAGGAGCAATTGCTTTAGGTCACCCACTTGGTTGTACAGGTGCAAAATTATCGGTACAATTATTTGAAGAAATGAAACTAAGAAAAGCTAAATACGGAATTGTTTCTATGTGTGTAGGAACAGGACAAGGAACGGCTGGAATTTTCGAATTGATGTAAAAAAAATAGAGGAAAACAGATTTGAGAAATTTTTAAAATTTTATTAATTTCTTCAATCTGTGTTCCAAAATAAAAACTTTAAAATAATATAAAATGGAAGATATCACAAGAGGTGGTCAGTTTTTAGTAAAAGAAACGAAGTGCGAAAATGTTTTCACTCCCGAAGATTTTAACGAAGAGCAAATTATGATGCGCGAATCTGTAAAAGAATTCGTAGATAAAGAACTTTGGGCACATAAAGATAAATTTGAGAAAAAAGATTACGCATATACCGAACAATGTATGCGAAATGCTGGAGCATTAGGATTTTTGGGCGTAGCGGTTCCAGAAGCGTATGGCGGATTAGGAATGGGATTTGTAAATACAGCCTTAGTCTGCGATTATATTTCTGGTGCAACAGGTTCGTTTTCAACCGCTTTTGGTGCTCATACGGGAATTGGAACTATGCCAATTACATTGTATGGAACTGAAGAACAAAAACAAAAATATGTTCCAAAATTAGCTTCTGGCGAATGGTTTGGTTCATATTGTTTGACGGAACCAGGTGCTGGTTCGGATGCAAATTCTGGAAAAACGAAAGCCGTTTTATCTGCTGATGGTTCACATTACTTGATTTCTGGACAAAAAATGTGGATTTCGAACGCCGGTTTTTGCAATGTAATGATTGTTTTTGCTCGTATTGAAGACGATAAAAATATTACAGGTTTTATAGTAGAATACGATAGAGAAAATCTTAACGGAATCACTTTAGGTGAAGAAGAACATAAATTAGGAATTCGTGCGAGTTCCACGCGTCAAGTGTTCTTTAACGAAACAAAAGTTCCTGTTGAGAATATGTTAGCGGGTAGAGGAGAAGGTTTTAAAATTGCTATGAATTCATTAAACGTTGGTCGTATCAAATTAGCAGCTGCTTGTTTAGATGCGCAACGTAGAGTAATTTCAACCGCTGTAAAATACGCGAATGAAAGAGTTCAGTTTAATACGCCAATTTCTTCTTTCGGAGCTATTCAAGCAAAGATTGCAGAAATGGTTACCAACTGTTTTGTGGATGAAAGTGCGACTTACCGAGCTGCAGGAGATATTCAAAATAGAATTGAATCTCGTGAAACGGAAGGAAATTCGCATCAAGAAGCAGAATTAAAAGGGGTTGAAGAATATGCTATCGAATGCTCCATTTTAAAAGTTGCCGTTTCTGAAGACGTGCAACATTGTTCAGATGAAGGTATTCAAATTTTTGGCGGAATGGGATTCTCAGAAGATGCGCCTATGGAAGCGGCTTGGAGAGATGCGCGTATTGCACGTATCTACGAAGGAACAAACGAAATTAATCGAATGCTTTCTGTAGGAATGTTGGTTAAAAAAGCGATGAAAGGTCACGTTGATTTAATTGGTCCAGCAATGGCTGTAGCCGAAGAGTTAATGGGAATTCCTTCTTTTGATGTGCCAGATTATTCAGAATTTTTAGCAGAAGAAAAAGAAATGATTGGTAAATTGAAAAAATCATTTTTAATGGTGGCTGGTGCGGCTGTTCAAAAATTTGGAGCTGAATTGGAAGCGCATCAACAACTTTTAATGGCTGCAGCAGATATGTTAATTGAAATTTATATGGCAGAAAGTGCCGTTTTGAGAACTGAAAAAATGGCAAAAAAATTAGGTACTGATAAAGTAAGTGACCAACTTGCTATGACTCAATTGTACTTATATAATGCGGTTGATATTGTTACTCAGAAAGGAAAAGAAGGAATTGTTTCTTTCGCAGAAGGTGACGAGCAACGTATGATGTTAATGGGATTACGTCGTTATACAAAATATGTAAATATGCCAAACGTAGTGAAATTACGTGAGCAAATTGCTGCTAAAGTTATCGCAGAAAATAAATATTGTTTTTAATATATAATTTGTTTGTATAAAAAAGTCCTGATTTGTCAGGACTTTTTTATTTAATTTTTTTCAGTCTCTTGTCTAAAAATCCGAAATCTACTATCTAATTTCCAATTAAGTATTCACTTCCAAATCTTTAATATAATCTTCATTGTCATAGAAAAACCGTTCAAAAGCATCCATTTTATCATAGAAAAAATTGAATATGGTTTCCCAATCAGTTTTTCGGTTCAAACTCACATCTGATAGTTCTACCCAAACACGACTAATAATTTTACCACTTTCTAAATAATGCTCTCTATCAAAAAAAACATCTGACAAAAAATCATTCACCAAAATTTCTTTTAAAGATTCCACTTTCTCAAAGTAAATTTTTCGTTTGTTTTCATCTTTGGGTTCAATATCCAACATTACGTATGCTTTTTTATTATCCACATTAAATTTAAACGTAACGTCTTTAATTTTAGTGTTATACAGCAACCATTTTCTTGGATATTCGTTTCCAAAAGTGCTCCAAAATTCTTTCTTTATTAATTGTGCGTCAGCTTTACTATACATTTTTGTAATTATTTTTTGTAACTTTATAAAATAGAAATCTAAAAATGGAATTCACTCACTTTATAAATAATATCGCAAATTTAAAGAAAGAAAAGTTGTTAGCCACAGATGCGCACATAAAAATGGCACCTTTGGAACGAATATCTTATCTTAAGGACAAATCCTATTCTGAAATTGAACCTAAAAACGCCGCAGTTTTAATGTTGGTTTACCCAAAAAATGAAATGGCACATTTAGCTTTAATTGTACGAAATACCTATCCTGGAGTGCATTCTTCTCAAATTAGTTTTCCTGGTGGAAAAGAAGAATTAGAAGATATAACATTAGAAACTACTGCGCTTAGAGAAACGGAAGAAGAAGTTGGGGTTCAAATGGAAAAAGTTGAAATAATAAGACAGTGTAGTGAAATCTATATTCCACCAAGTAATTTTTTAGTCACCCCATATTTAGGTTTTTCAAAGGAAAATTTACAATTTATTCCTAATCCAGATGAAGTGCAACGCATATTAGAATTACCCATACATCAATTGCTTAATGATAAAACTATTGTACAAACGAAAATGACTACTTCTTATGCTACAGATATTGATGTGCCTGCATTTCAAGTTGAAGATTTTTTAATTTGGGGCGCTACTGCTATGATGCTCAGCGAGTTAAAAGAGTTGTTTAAAAACGCAATGAAGTAGTATAAAATTACTAAATTTGCATCGTTTTTAAAACGCAATTCGTATGGGATTATTCAAAAGAAATCCGTTTGGACATATATTATTCATCAAAAAATGGTTAATCCGAATTTTTGGTGCTTTAACGCATAGTAGATATAGAAGTTTTAATAATTTACAAATAGAAGGTTCTGATATAATTCGGAATTTACCAGATAGAAATGTGCTTTTTATCTCAAATCATCAAACCTATTTCGCAGATGTAACCGCTATGTTTCACGTGTTTAATGCGGCTTTAAAGGGAAGAGAAAATAATATTAAAAATGTATTTTACTTGTGGGAACCTAAGTTAAATATTTATTATGTTGCCGCAAAGGAAACTATGCAAGAAGGTTTATTGCCTCGAATTTTAGCATATATTGGCGCAATAACTGTTGAAAGAACTTGGCGTGCTGAAGGTAAAGATGTACAACGAGATGTGAATCCGAATGATACTGAAAATATTAAAATAGCATTAGAAGATGGTTGGGTAATTACATTTCCGCAAGGAACTACTCGTTCTTTTAAACCGGTTCGAAAAGGAACGGCTCATATTATTAAACAACACAAACCCATAGTTGTACCTATTGTAATTGATGGATTTAGAAGATCATTTGATAGAAAGGGATTATTTGTAAAGAAAAAAGGAATTTTGCAATCAATGGAAATTAAGCCACCATTAGAAATTGATTACGAAAACGATTCGATCGAGAAAATCGTTGAACAAATAGAATTTGCCATTGAACAACATCCTTCGTTCTTAAAAGTAATTCCACAAGAAGTTTTAGAAGAAGCATCTAAACTAGATGTAGAGAGACAATGGAAATATTAAAAAAAAGACCTGATAAAATTTTATCAGGTCTTTTTTTAGTACTCTATTTTCTGTAATTCATTATAATTTCGTTTTAATCTTCTTAACAGAAAACCATATAATAATTTATAAAATAAATAGAAAACAAATATTAGAAACATCACCAAAAGAGCACAACAAATAACAAATAAATATTCGTATTTTTCTAATAAGATGCTTAAATTGGCGTCATATTTACTTTGAAAGTACACTACAATTATACCTGTTATTCCAGCAATTATTAAATTATACCAAACATAGTATTTTACAATTTTTCTTGTTTTAATGATGTCTTTCATCAAATTATTTACAGAAGAAGTGGCACTTATGTTTCTTAAATTCTTGTAGAAATAATATATAAAAGCCAACAATACCAATATGTTAAATATGGTAACTGTTTTCTCAATTTCATAAATATGAATTTGATTAAGTTTGTTTTTTAAATTTTCATCATAAAATAACGATAAATCCATTAGTCTTAAAACTAAGAATTCAACTATACTAATAATAAAAATCCATTTTACAATTGAAGACGAACTTTTGTGTAACATGGCATAAATTTCATTTTCAGAAACTTGTTTAAATTGCCCGCCATTTTTGTTCCAGTCTTTTTTTAATAATTCTAATTCATCCATAAGTTACGGATTTAATGTTTTTTTAAGTTTCCCTTTAATTCTGTTCATTTTCACACGTGCATTCACTTCGCTAATTCCTAGTGTTTCTGATATTTCAGTGTAATCTTTATCTTCTAAATATAAAAACATCAAAGCTTTGTCAATATCATTTAACTCAGCAATGGCTTTATACATTAATTTTAATTGTTCTTCTTCTTCAAAATTATATTCATCTGTTTTGATACGATGAAATTCTGAGTCAAAAGGAGTAGTTTCAATACTTCTTTTCTTCTTACGATATAAAGTAATAGCTGTGTTTAGTCCAACACGATAGGCCCAAGTAGTAAATTTTGATTCCCCTCTAAATTTCGGAAACGCTTTCCATAACTGAATGGTAATTTCTTGAAACAAATCATTGTGCGCGTCTTGATCAGATGTATAAAGTCTACAAATTTTGTGGACAATATTCTGATTTGCCTTAAGTTGTTTTACAAAATTATCTTCCGTTTCCGATATCATATAGTATTTGTAGTGATGTTTTCGATTTTGTTACAAAGATGATAAACAAATTTCAATTCCATTTATCAATTTTAGATTATTAAAAATTTAATTAATTTCTCTTATCTGTATTTAAAAATACTAAAATATAGCTTAAATTTGTAATTATACATTCTAGATAGAGTTTAAATTAATATGATAACAGAACAACAATTTCAAGCCGAATTAAATTTAATTATTTCCAATGCCATAAGAGAAGATGTTGGTGATGGTGATCACAGTTCATTAGCTTGTATTCCAACTTCAGCCATAGGAAGTGCCAAACTTTTGGTAAAAGATAGTGGAATTATTGCTGGTGTAGAATTTGCCAAAATGGTGTTTAATTATGTAGATTCAAACCTTAAAGTAGAAACTTTTATTCATGATGGAACTGAAGTGAAATTTGGCGATATCGTTTTTCACGTACATGGTAGTTCACAATCAATATTAAAAGCTGAACGTTTGGTTTTAAACAGTATGCAACGAATGAGTGCTATAGCTACAAAAACAAAAAGTTATGTCAAATTAATTGAAGGAACGGGCGCAAAAATTTTAGATACTCGTAAAACAACACCTAATTTTAGAGCTTGTGAAAAATGGGCAGTAAAAATAGGAGGTGGCGAAAATCATAGATTTGCATTGTACGATATGATTATGCTAAAAGACAATCATAACGATTTTGCTGGCGGAATTACAGCTTCAATTGCGAAAACCAAACAATATTTACAAGAACATAATAAAGATTTAAAAATAATTGTAGAAGCCAGAAATATTGTAGAAGTAAAAGAAATACTAAAAGCCGGTGGTGTGTTCAGAATTTTATTAGATAATTTCGATTTTGAAATGACTAAAAATGCAGTTCAAATTATCGGAAATCAATGTTTAACGGAGTCTTCTGGAAATATTAACGAAAACACAATTAGAGAATATGCGTTATGTGGTGTAAATTATATTTCATCTGGTGCTTTAACACATTCGGTTTATAATATGGATTTGAGCTTAAAAGCAATATAAATTACAATTTCGTTAACATAGATTTAATTAATTTTTCTAATCCGTGTATACCATAATACATCCCAATATATGAATGTAAATAAAGAATCTATAAAATCTAAACCTGTAATAAAACAACTAATTTTACTACTTCAGCAAATTCAGTTTCCAAGTTTAAAAGGTACTTCGTTATATGATGTTATAAAATTATATTTTTTTGGTATTATTTCTGGAGGGGTAACTCATAGAGCAAGTGCAATTGCTTTTAGTTTTTTTATGGCGCTGTTTCCGTTTGCTTTATTTTTGTTAAACTTAATTCCTTTTATCCCTTTAGATAATTTTCAAAACGATTTTTTAGTATTTGTTTCGCAAAGTGTTCCTCCAAATACGTATGATGCTATCGAAACTATCTTAAAGGACATATTAAATAATAGTTATAATGGCTTATTGTCTTCAGGTTTTTTATTATCCATTTTTTTAATGTCTAATGGTATTAATGCCTTACTTGATGGTTTTGAAATGTCAAAGAATATAAGTGTAAAACGAGGTTACTTTAGTCAATATCTTATTGCGATTGCACTGTCTATAGTAATTGCATTTTTATTATTGTTAACGGTCGCAATATTAATTTTTGTAGCCGTATTAATTCATCAAATTGAATCGCAAAGTGGCTACGTTTCTAAAATCCCATTAATTGAATCTACAAGATATTTGTTTGTAATACTTATGATTTTGATTATCACATCTACATTATATAAATTTGGCACTAAAGAAACCAAACAAATTTCATTTATAAGTTATGGTTCAGTAATGACAACCATTTTGTTTGTTTTAACATCGTATTTATTTGGAATTTATGTAGAAAAATTTGCCAGATATAACGAGTTATATGGGTCTATTGGAACACTTCTGGTAATGATGTTTTACGTATGGTTAAACTGCATTTTAATTTTATTAGGATTCGAATTAAATGCATTCATATTCCAATTGAAAACTTCTAAAAAAGTATAATTTTATAGGAAGAAATAAAAAATAAGTTTAACTTAGCAATATCAAAAATTAAATTAACAATTATGAAAAAACAAATTTTCACACTATTTATTGCTTTGACAGCTATTTTCGCTTCAGCACAAAAAACAATTGGAGACGTAAAGGTTGATGCAAAACTTTCTGTTGAAGGTCAAAACCTAACATTAAACGGAGCCGGAACTAGAGAAAAAATGTTCATGGACATGTATGTTGGTTCCTTGTACGTTACTAAAAAGTCTTCAGATGGAAATGCAATTTCTGCAGCTAATGAAGCTATGGCAATTAAATTGAACATCGTTTCAGGATTAATTTCTTCTGAAAAAATGATTACAGCAATCAATGAAGGATTTGAGAGTTCAACAGGTAAAAAAACAGCTCCATTGAAAGCAAAAATTGATAAATTCAAAAGTTTCTTTAAGGACAAGATCAATAAAAAAGATATCTTTATTATTGTTTATGTTCCAAACGAAGGCGTTTCAGTTTACAAAAACGGATCTAAAAAAGGAACTATAGAAGGTATGGATTTCAAAAAAGCATTATTCGGAATTTGGTTAGGAAATAATCCTGCCGATGACGATTTGAAAGCAGGAATGCTAGGTAAGTAATAAAAAAAATCCCATCTTTATAAGATGGGATTTTTTTTAAACTAAATTATCCATGGTATACTCTAGAAAAAACTATTTTACCATTTTCAATTTCTAAAACTTCTGCAATAAGCATATCTTCTTCGCCTTCAACTTGTCTAACATATTCCATAAATACCCGATTGTTGTTAGATGTTAATGAAGTCATTTTATAGTATAAAGTAGGAAGTCTGTCAAACGCATCATTCCACCAAATTCTTAATTCGCTTTTTCCTTTTATTAAACCATTGGTTTCTGGTTTTCTTATCTTTAATTTTGGACTAAAGTGCGTGGCTGCATCATCATATAAATATAATAAATCCTCTAGGTTGTGCGAGTTAAATGCTTCAAACCATTTTTTAGCGATAGCTTCATTTTCCAACATCATCATATTTAGACTAAAAAATATTATTTAAAATAAGAAAAATCGTGATTATTTTCAATTTTTAATAATGTTTCGTAAATCAATTTAATTACATTTTCAACATCTTCTCTTTGAACCATTTCTACTGTAGTGTGCATATATCGTAAAGGAAGTGAAATTAAAGCACTAGGAACGCCTCCATTACTATATGCAAAGGCATCAGTATCTGTTCCGGTTACTCTAGATGTAGCATTTCGCTGAAATGGAATTTGCTTTTCATCTGCAGTATCAGTAATTAATTCTCGTAACTTATTTTGTACAGCTGGAGCGTATGCAATAACTGGACCTTTTCCCATTTTAATATCACCTTGAATCTTTTTATCAATCATTGGTGTTGAGGTGTCATGTGTTACATCTGTAACTATGGCAATATTTGGCTTAATGCTTTGCGTAATCATTTCTGCACCTCTTAAGCCAATTTCCTCTTGTACCGCATTTACTATATACAATCCAAAAGGAAGTGTTTTTTTATTTTCTTTTAAAAGTCTGGCCACTTCAGCTATCATAAAACCACCCATTCTATTATCTATGGCTCTACAAACAAATTTATTTCCATTTAAAATTTCAAATCCATCAGGATAAGTAATTACACATCCTACATGAACGCCTAAATCTTCAACTTCTTGTTTGGTGCTGCATCCACAATCAATAAAAATATTTTCTACTTTAGCAGTTTCTTCTTTTCCTGCAATTCTAGTATGAATAGCAGGCCATCCAAAAACACCACGAACAATTCCTTTTTTTGTATGAATATTCACTCGTTTTGAAGGCGCTGTTTGGTGGTCACTTCCTCCGTTTCTTATGACATAAATCAATCCATCATCGGTAATATAATTCACATACCAAGAAATTTCATCACTATGTCCTTCGATCACTACCTTAAACGCAGCGTTTGGATTAATAATTCCAACAGCCGTTCCGTAATTGTCGGTAATAAAGGTGTCTACATATGGTTTCAAATAATTCATCCATAATTTCTGACCCTCACTTTCATATCCAGTAGGCGATGCGTTATTTAAATACGATTCTAAAAAGGCAATCGAGCTATCTTTTAATATACTTTTCATAAAATTTAAACTATTTTTTGCTAAAATAAAAAATTGGCATCTAACTTGCTAATAAAATTTATAATTTTACACTTTAATACCTACTATATGTTACGAACTATTTTTATTACATTTTTGTTGTTTAATTTTTTATCACTTTCTGCACAAGAAGGAGAAGGTTCGGGCGTGTCTGATACCATAGAATATATCAAAGATTCGGATACGATTCGAGAAATTATTATTGAAGAAGTTACAATTTCTGATGAGAATATCATAAAACTCACAAAAGCCGAACGAGAACAAATAAAATTATTAGAACGCAGAGTGCGTGTTGTATATCCGTATGCGAAATTAACAGCCGAAAAGTTAACACAAATTAACGCAACAATGGCAAAGTTAAAATCTCCAAAAGAAAAAAGAAAATATTTTAAACTAGTAGAAAAATATTTAAATGAAGAGTTTGAACCAAAACTTAAAAAATTATCTCGAAAACAAGGTCAGATTTTAGTAAAACTAATCAATCGTCAAACTGGTCAAACCACTTTTGATTTAATTAAAGATTATAAAAGCGGTTGGAAAGCATTTTGGTCTAACAATACCGCTAAATTATTTAATATTGATTTAAAGAAAAGTTATGATCCAATGGAGGTTGTAGAAGATTTTTATATAGAAGACTATCTCCAACGTGCTTTTGACGAAGGAAAACTAGTAAAACAAGAAGCTAAAAAACCAATTTCAGAAAGCGAATTACGATTAAATTGGATGGCTAAAAACAAAGAAAAGTTAAAACTTAATTAGCATCACTTTTCTGTTTTTTTTTTACTATATCTTTTTTATGCTTCCCTTCAAAAAGATAAAAAGTATGCCGCTGCGATCTGGTGTATGAACTATTTTTTTAAGTTGTGAATAA
>CAZQGY010000050.1:0-9499 GCA_964593435.1 uncultured Flavobacterium sp.
GGAGAAGGGAACAGAATTGGACGGCAAAACAGTTGGAATTATTGGGTATGGAAATATGGGAAAATCTTTTGCAAAAAAATTGCGAGGTTTTGAAGTTGAGGTTTTGTGTTACGACATTTTACCAAATAAAGGCGATGAAAATGCGAAACAAGTTTCCTTACAAGAAATACAACAAAAAGCAGACGTCTTAAGTTTACACATTCCGTGGACACCAGAAACAGATAAAATGGTAAACACTTCGTTTATCAATCAATTCTCAAAACCATTTTGGTTAATAAATACCGCAAGAGGAAAAAGTGTAGTCACTACCGATTTAGTTTCTGCTTTACAATCCGGTAAAATTTTAGGCGTGGGCTTGGATGTTTTAGAATACGAAAAACTATCATTTGAAACCTTATTTGAAGGTGAAAAACCAGAAGCCTTTGATTATTTATTACAAGCCCAAAATGTTATTTTAACACCACATATTGCAGGTTGGACACTTGAAAGTAAAGAAAAACTCGCCCAAGTTATTGTAGCTAAAATTTTGAATTTGTATAAAGATTAATACAACTTGTATTTAAAAGTATAGAAATTTAAATATTTTATATATATTCGTAATTCAAACAAAAACTAAACTATTATGGAAGCAAACAAAGTAGACATGTTTATGATGTCAAACACAAAATTTTTTGAAGGACACAATTTACATGCGATTAGAGAACGATTATTAGCATTAGATGATGAAAAATGGCCTATGATTCAAATGGTACAATTTAAAGATCCTACTACCGCTTTATTGATTTCAATTTTTGCAGGAGCCTACGGAATTGATAGATTTTACATAGGAGATACTGGTATGGGAGTAGGTAAACTTCTTACTTGTGGTGGTATTGGAATTTGGGCAATTGTAGATTGGTTCTTGATTCAAGGTGCTACTAAACAAAAGAATCTAGAAAAATTTAATCAAGCGATGATGTATTAAATAAAATTGTCTAAAATCTCTCATGTTTTTAGACAATTTTTTTAAATGATTAATGGAAATAATGAATAGAAACAAGTTATATATTTTTCTATTAATTGTAATAGCTTTAGGGTATTTATGGTTGTTTTTTTCAAATGTAACTGTTTTTAAAGAAAAGCAGCTTGGTTGTTTATTTAAAAAAATTACTACTTATCCATGTCCATCTTGTGGCACAACTAGATCGGTTCAATTGGTTTTTGAAGGTGAATTTTTTTCTTCACTTCTTTTAAATCCATTTGGTATTCTTGTAGCAATAATTATGTTGGTTGTTCCAATTTGGATTAGTGTAGATTATATAAAAAAATCGAGTAGTTTTTTTAAATTTTATAAAACCTCAGAACTATTTATTTCAAAAAAACCAATAGCTATTCTTTTATTCTTATTGGTTATATTAAATTGGTATTGGAATATTAAAAAAAATATTTAATTATGATTTCAAACACAAATTTTTATTATAAGCCTAATGATTCAGAGTTAGAGCGTGCTTCAAATAGTTATCTAATGTCTTTAGTTGCTGTTATTGGAGGATTGCCTTTACCCATTTTGAACTTATTAGCTTCCATATTTTTCTATTTAGGAAATAGGAAAAGTACGCCATTTGTAAAATGGCATTGTACTCAAAATTTATTATCGCAATTTGGTTTATTTTTTCTAAATAGCACAGGTTTTTGGTGGACAGTTTCAATTATTTTTGACGATGAAAAAGCCACAAATGTGTATTTTGGATATATGATAACTTTAATTATATTTAATTTAGTTGAATTTATTTCAACCATTATTTTAGCATCAAGAACAAGAAAAGGAATACATGCTCAGTTGTTTTTCTTTAGTGATTTAACAAATATTTTAGTAAAAAAAGATGAAAATTATAAGTAAAGCATTACTCGTTTATGGTGGGTTCTTTTTGTGTTGGTTTTTATTTACACAAGTTGACTTTGTTTCTTTTTTTGAAATAGAACAAAATAAAGTATTTGCAGAAGATAAAATTGGAGATATTATTTGGGACGAGATTGAACAAAATGAAGATGTAATTTATGACGACTCAATTGTGTCAACTTTAGATTCTTTATTACTGCCATTATGTAAAGCAAATGATATTGATAGAGATAGTTTAAAAGTTCATGTAGTGAAAAACAGTCAAGTGAATGCTTTTGCTATGCCAGACAATCATTTGGTAGTGTATTCTGGACTTATTGAAGCTAGTAAATGTGAACAAGCTTTACTTGGGGTATTAGGGCATGAAATGGCTCACATTGAAAAAAACCATGTTATGAAAAAACTATCTAAGGAAATTGGATTTTCAGTTTTGGTTTCAATGGCAACAGGAGCAAATGGCAGCCAAATTGCCAAAGTAGTAAATACTTTAACGTCGTCTGCTTATGATAGAAGTTTGGAAAGAGAAGCTGATATGGAAAGTGTAAGGTATATGTTAAAAGCAAAAATAGACCCTAGACCTTTCGCAGATTTTATGTATGAACTATCATTAGATAACGAGATGCATAAATATACTTATTTGATAACTACGCATCCAGAAGCGGAAGATCGCGCGAAATATATTCTTAATTATTTAAAAGGAAAAAAAATTAAATCTAAAGCAATTCTTTCAAAAGAAGCATTTAATGATTTTAAAGAAAATGTTTCTAAAAACTGAAAATAACATTTAAACTAAAGGCTAATTAACTCGTGATTAGCCTTTATGTTTTCTTTCTAATTCCGCTTGGAACTCTTCCATAACTGGTTTTACAGTACTTTCTGGAATATCTGAAATTTTAATATACATCAATCCGTCAATCGCGTTATTAAACATTGGATCTACATTAAATGCTACAACTTTAGCGTTTTGCTTAATGTATTTTTTAATTAAAACGGGCAATCGTAACGATCCTGGTTCAATTTCGTCGATAATTTTATCAAATTTATTTAAGTCGGCTTCAGTTTCATTAAATACGAAATCTTTATCCGCGTCTTTTAATTTTACTTTAAACTCTTTTTTCGGTTTTATATATTGTGCTACATATGGATCGTAATAATTGGATTTCATAAATTCAATCATTAACGATTTAGAAAATTCAGAAAACTGATTACTAATACTCACGCCCCCAATTAAAAATTTATGTTCAGGATAATGTAAGGTGGTATGTACAATTCCTTTCCAAAGTAAAAACAATGGCATAGGTTTTTGTTGGTATTGCGAAATAATGAAAGCTCTTCCCATTTCAATAGAATGGCTCATCATATCATTTAATTCGGGTTCAAATTTAAAAAGTTCGTTTAAATAAAAACCTTCTAAACCATATTTCGGAAATATTTTCGAGCCAAATCCCATTCGGTACGCTCCAGCTATCATTTGAGCATCGTCATCCCATAAAAACATATGATGATAATACTGATCAAACTTGTCTAAATCTATTGCTTCATTCGTACCTTCTCCTACTTCTCTGAATGTAATTTCTCGTAAACGACCGATTTCGTGTAAAATATTTGGAATTTTTTCGGCAGTTACTAAAAATACTTTATAGTTTTTACTTTGCAATAATTGATAATCCCCTTCTTTTAAGAAATTAATTTCTTCAATAATTTGTTCGTGATTGGCAGGTTTTACAATTTGTTTCGCAGCTTTTGGACTTGTAAACTTAGGAAACGTCAACTTAAAGTTTTCTTCCTCAAAAGAATTAGAAAGCATGTATGTTTTCTTTCTTAAAAACTCGCCAAATTCTGGGATATTAGTATGCTCGTTTAATTCATTAACCGAAATAGGTTTCCCTATTCGAACTTTTATTATTCGATGTTTTTGGGTTAGTAATTCGCTAGGTAATTTTGCTGTCCGTAACGTATCGTTTAATTTAGATAAACTATAAAACAACTTGCTGTTTTGCGCATGAAAATAAATAGGAACAACAGGAACTTTCGCTTTTTTAATAATTTTTAAGGCGCCTTCTTCCCATGGTTTATCTACAATTAGTTTACCATCTTTATAGGTAGAAACTTCTCCTGCAGGAAAAATCCCTAGAGGTTTTCCGTCGCTTAAATGTCGTAAGGTTTCTTTTATTCCAATTACACTAGATTTTGCGTCTTTATGATTTTCGAACGGATTAACCGGCATAATATACGGTTTCATTGGTTCTATTCTGTGCAATAAAAAATTAGCTATTATTTTGAAATTAGGTTCGCGCTCAAGCATTAATTTCAATAACAAAATACCATCAATTCCACCTAAGGGATGGTTAGATATGGTAATATAGGCACCTTCTTTTGGCAAACGTTTTAAATCTTCTTCAGGGATTTCAAATTTAATCTGAAACTCATCTAAAATTGCATTCAAAAACTCTAAATCACTTAAATGTTTATTCCGATTGTATATTTTATTGAGTGTAGAAATTTTAAGAACTTTCATGAGTAACCACCCTGAAAAAGTTCCTAAAAAACCATACTTATCCGTTTTTATCGCTTTCGCTACTTCTTTTGCAGTAACTAATCCCATTTATTTGTGTTTTGACAGAGAAACAAAGATAACAATTCTATTCAATTTCCGTATAACTTGCTGTAACAATTGCCAACAATTTAATAATTGGCGTTTTTTGCTAAATTTTTTATAAATTACTCATTTAATGACACATTTTATTGAAAACTTTTTCTATTTTTGAGAATTGGATTTTAAATATATAACAGAAAGAAATGCTTTTGTTATATATTTAATAGTTTTATAACATGTAACGATTAAATAAGTTAATGAAGATTATCTCATATAATGTAAACGGAATACGAGCTGCTATAAGTAAGGGGTTTATAGAATGGTTACAAAGTGCAAATCCAGATGTGATCTGTTTGCAGGAAATAAAAGCTACTGAAGATCAAATTCCTACAGATCAAATAACGGCTGCAGGTTATCCGTATCAATATTATTTTTCGGCACAAAAAAAAGGATATAGTGGCGTGGCGATTTTATGTAAATCCGAACCTAAAAATATTGTTTTTGGAACAGGCATAGAAAGTATGGATTTTGAAGGAAGAAATTTACGTGTAGATTTTGAAAATCTTTCAGTTATGAGTATGTATTTGCCTTCTGGAACCAATAATGACAGACTTGGATATAAGTTTCAATATATGGACGAAATTCAAGACTATATCATAAACTTAAGAAAGGAAATTCCGCATTTAGTAGTTTGTGGCGATTATAATATTTGTCATGAAGCTATTGATATTCATAATCCAAAAGGAAACGAAAAAACATCAGGTTTTTTACCTGAAGAACGGGCTTGGTTAGATGGTTTTATGAAAACAGGAATGATTGATACATTTCGGCATTTAAATAAAGAACCGCATAATTATAGTTGGTGGAGTTATAGAGCAAACGCAAGAAATAACAACAAAGGATGGCGAATTGACTATTGTTTAGCAGCCGAACCTTTAAAAGATAAAATAAAAAGAGCTTTAATTTTACCAGAAGCTAAACATTCCGATCATTGTCCGGTTTTAGTAGAAATAGGGTAGTTGAAATTCCATAAAAAAAGTATACAAACAAATTAGAAAATATAACGTTAATAACAAAAAAATCCGATTCGAACAGAATTAATAAATATAAAAAGATGATAAGAAAAATCACATTAGGACTAGCAATATTAAGTTTGAGTACATCTTGTGTTTCAAAAAAAATCTACCAAGATTTAGAAAATAAGTTTGCCGATTTAAAGAAAGAGCGCAATGCGTTATCAGATGAAAATGAAGGGTTAAAAACCAATAATTCTACTTTGCAAACCGATTTAAACAAATATAAAACGGAAGCAGAAAAATTAAAGGCAGAACGCGATAAATTAGCTGCTGATTATGCTGCAACTAAGAAAAGTTTAGACAATTTAAAATCGTCTTACGATGCATTAGAGAAAGATAGTAATGAAGCTTTAGATGCGAATATCAAAAAAAATCGTGAACTATTGGCAGAATTAGAAGCCAAACAAAAAGCAATGGCTGCTGAACAAGATAAATTAAACAAGTTAAAAGCCGATTTATTAAAATCATCTACTCGTTTAGCAGAATTAGAAAAAATTATGGCTGACAAAGAAGCAGCTATGAAAAAATTAAAAGAAACCTTATCTAAGTCACTTAAAGCGTTTGAAGGAAAAGGCTTAACGGTAACTGAAAGAGATGGAAAAGTTTATGTTTCTATGGAAAATAAATTACTTTTCGAATCAGGAAGCTGGACTGTTGGTACAGAAGGTAAAAAAGCGGTTGACTTAGTAGGAAAAGTGTTAGGTGATAATCCGGATATTTCAGTACTTATTGAAGGACATACAGATAATGACAAAATTGTAGGTTCTATTGGCGGTGGTGTAGAAAATAACTGGGATTTATCTACCAAACGTGCCACAGCAATTGTAACTATTTTATCAGCTAATGCTAAAGTAAAAAAAGAAAACTTAACTGCTGCAGGACGTGGTGAGTTTGCGCCTTTATTGTCAAACGAAACCGCAGAAGGAAAAGCAAAAAATCGTAGAATTGAATTTATTTTAACACCAAAATTAGACGAATTGTCTAAGTTATTAAACGAAATGTAAGATTCAAATTTAAAAAACACAAGTTGCCTAAAAAGAAAAAGATCCTTTTTAGGCAATTTTTTTAAAACATAAAGTATGAATTCACTACAAAAAGTAATACTTAAATTAGAAAATCATATTTCTAATTTTGAAAAAACAAATCCGAAGGTTTCAAATAGTACTGTTGGCTGGCAAATAGACCATTGTTTGTTGGTTATAAACGGCATTATTGGACAGATAGAAATTTCAGACCCATTCAAATATCAACCCAAATGGACTTTTTCAAAATTTATGGTTTTTACAACAGGTAAAATCCCAAGAGGGAAAGCTAAAGCACCAAAAGTGGTCATTCCAACTCAGGTTGCTCCTCAAGAGGAACTACTCGTTAAATTAGCAGCAGCAAAAAATAATGTTTTAAAGCTGGATTCTTTTTCTGAAAATCAGTTTTTCAATCATCCTTTTTTTAAGGATTTAAATGTAAAACAAACCAAAAAATTTTTAACGATTCACACCAAACATCATTTAAAAATTATAGAGGATATCTTGAAATAAAGAAAATCTATATTACTTTAACGTTTCACTTTATTAAACTTCGTAACTTCGTCATTCAATAAAATTTTTATAATGAAATTCACTACACTACCAAATACTGAATTAAAAGTAAGTAAAGCTTGTTTGGGTACAATGACGTTCGGAAATCAAAATACCGAAGCGCAAGCTCATTTCCAATTAGATTATGCTGTAGAACGAGGCATTAATTTTATTGATACAGCCGAAATGTATCCTATTGGTGGGAACGAACATATTTTTGGAAGTACAGAACGTTTTATTGGAACTTGGTTAGCCAAAAACAAACATAGAAGAGACGATTTAGTGATTGCCACTAAAATTGCTGGACCAAATAGAGGTATGGATTATATCCGTAAGCCACTAGATTTCTCTAAGAAAAGTCTTACGGAAGCGGTGGAATTAAGTTTAAAAAATTTACAGACTGATTATATTGATTTATATCAAACGCATTGGCCGGAACGTATTATGAATATGTTTCAAAAAAGAGGAGTTGAGAAATTAGATACACATTGGCAAGAAAATATTTTTGACGTTTTAACCGTTTTTGATGGTTTAATTAATGAGGGAAAAATAAAACATATTGGTGTTTCTAACGAAAATCCATGGGGTTTGATGAAGTTTTTAATGGAAAGCGAAAAACACAATTTACCTCGAATTGCAACTATTCAAAATCCATTTTCTTTGTTAAATAGATTATACGAAGTAGGTTTATCTGAAATTGGAATGCGAGAAAATGTTGGTTTATTGGCGTATTCACCATTAGGCTTTGGATTTCTATCTGGTAAATATTTAAATGGCACTCCAGAAAATTCGCGAATGAAATTATTTCCAAATTTTGTACGTTATACTAATGAAAACTGCTATAAAGCCACAAAATTATATCAAGATTTGGCAAACAGTTTGGGCTTGACGATAACCGAAATGGCGATTGCATTTGTAAATCATCAAGAATTTGTGACATCTACCATAATTGGCGCTACAACAGTTGACCAATTAGAAGAAAACATCAATGCTTTTGATGTGCTATTAACAGATGCTGTTTTTGACGAAATCAATAAAATTCAGGAATTAATTCCAAACCCGGCGCCTTAAATTAAAAACCCTTCGATAGTTATACACTTTCGAAGGGTTTTTCTATTATTTCAATACTAGTTACCCAAACAATTGTTCCACTAAATCTTCAATTTTACTAACCAATCGCACATCTATTTTAAAATCTTTCGGATTTATTTTATTGTGTTTGGATACGAAAATGGTCGAAAAACCTAATTTTTCAGCTTCATGAATGCGTTGTTCTACTTTGTTTACGGGACGAATTTCACCTGTTAAACCTACTTCACCAGCAAAACAAAAATCTTTATCAATAGTAATGTCTTCATTAGAAGATAATATAGCGGCTACTACGGCCAAATCAATTGCCGGATCGTCCACATTTATACCGCCAGTAATATTTAAAAACACGTCTTTAGCTCCTAAACGAAATCCTGCGCGTTTTTCCAATACAGCTAAAATCATGTTTAATCTTTTCAGATTATAACCGGTTGTGCTTCGTTGAGGTGTGCCGTAAACAGCAGTAGAAACTAATGCCTGAATTTCAATCATTAACGGGCGCATTCCTTCTATTGTAGTTGCTATTGCCGTACCAGATAGATAATTATCTTTATTAGAAATTAATATTTCCGATGGATTACTAACTTCACGTAAGCCGTTTCCTAACATTTCGTAAATGCCCAATTCGGCAGTAGAACCAAAACGGTTTTTTAATGCTCTTAGAATTCTATACACGTGATTTCGATCGCCTTCAAATTGCAAAACGGTATCAACCATATGTTCTAAAATTTTCGGACCTGCAATCGTACCATCTTTGGTGATGTGTCCAATTAAAATGACAGGAACATTAGTTTCTTTAGCGAATTTTATTAGTTCCGCTGTACATTCTCTAATTTGAGAAATGCTTCCCGCAGAAGATTCAATATATTCAGTATGTAAGGTTTGAATCGAATCGATAATGACTACTTGCGGTTCAATTTCTTCAATTTGACGAAAAATGTTTTGTGTTTTGGTTTCGGTTAAAATAAAACAATTATCCGTTTGTCCGGTAATTCTTTCAGCACGCATTTTTATTTGTTTCTGACTCTCTTCTCCCGAAACATAAAGCGTTTTATAAGGTAATTTTAATGAAATTTGAAGTAAAAGTGTACTTTTTCCAATTCCTGGTTCACCACCCAAAAGCGTAAGAGAACCTGGAACTAATCCGCCACCCAACACGCGGTTTAATTCGCCATCGGTGGTATTCATTCGAACTTCTTCCGAAGTGGAGATTTCATTAATTTTTAAAGGTTTAGCTGCTTTTTTTGATTCTGAAGCAGTGCTGCGCCAAGCTTGTTTTTCTTCT
>CAZQGY010000051.1:0-8758 GCA_964593435.1 uncultured Flavobacterium sp.
ATTTTGAATTAGGCAAAAACTATTTGGCTTTAAAGCAATACGAAAACGCTTATCAAGCGTTTCAAAAAGCAACCCAAATTGAGCCGAAAAACAAATGGTTTTGGACAGGAATCTATGACTTAAGTTTTCAAACCAAGAATTACGAACGTGCGATGACTGCAGTACAACAATTAATTTTGTTTGACGAGCGTAATAAAGACGATTTGATTCCGTTGTATATGGCAACCAATCAATCAGAAAAAGCATTGACTTTGATAGGGGAGATGAATGCTAAATACGGCAAGTCACAAGAGCGCACGCAGTTTAAAAATCAAATTCTTTTGGCTACCAAAAACCAATCTTCCGACTGGAAAGAGTTGTCTGAATTTAAGAATTATTTGGATGCCAATGATGGAAACCAAGCGGTTCAAACGATGAATAGTATTTTGGCAAACGCCCAGATTCCTAATGCGGTCAAGCACCGGGTGGTGAATGAATTTTTGATTTTTGCATACAATAATCCGCAATATGAAGGCGCTTTGGAAAATGCAATTTCGGTTTTCGATTCAGATAAAGAAGTCAACGTTGCACAAGCTATTGGGAAGTTCTATCAAAATAAAAACAATTCAGAGAAAGCAATTCGTTTTTATGAATTGGCACTTCAAAAAGAAGTTGGAATAGTGGAAACTAATTTGCTTTTGCTTCAAGCCTATACAACGGCTAAGAAGTTTCAAAAACTAGCAAAAAAAGCAGAAGAAGGAATGGAATTGTATCCTTCCCAGGCGTATTTTTATTTTTATTTTGGCTTAGCCAACAATCAAATGCGCCAATTTAATAAAGCGAAGGAAGCATTAGAAACCGGTTTGGATTTTGTAATAGACGATTTGGATTTGGAAATCAATTTTAATTTGCAATTGGCGGAAGCCTATAATGGTTTGGGCGACTTTAAGAAAAAAGACAGCTTTTTTGCGAAAGCAGATCAATTAATACAGCAGAAAAAGAAATGAGAAAGGTCATACTATTGGTGTTTTTAACGTTGTTGGCGTCTTGTAAAACTAAACAAGCTGCCGTGACAACAGTGCCTGAAGTTACTTCAACTAAAGAAGTTTCGGCAGAGGATATTATAGCCAATCATTATAACAACATAACCAACTTTGAGACTGTTTATATCAAATCGAATGTGCGTTTTTCAGATGAAAAGCAAACACAAAACGTAACGGCAGAAATTAAAATTAAGAAAGACGAGCAAATTTTAGTTAGCATTCGCTTCTTAGGAATCACAATGGCGAAAGCCTTAATTACCCCCTCATCTGTAAGTTATTACGAAAAAATGAACGGAACCTATTTTGAAGGCGATTTCAGTGGTTTAACACAATGGTTGGGAACCGATTTGGATTTTTCTAAAATTCAGAATATGTTGTTAGGCCAATCATTTGATAATTTACAACAAGGAAAATACGCTTTAGCCAAAGTGGATCAAGGGTATGAATTGACTGATTTGCAAGCAGGAAAGACCTTGAAATCTTTCATTTTGGATCAAGAGAATTTCAGAATACAAGGACAGGCTATTGCTCAGCCAGAGCAAGATAGAATGATTAATGTGAGCTATACCAACCAGACTAGTTTTAATGAAGGAACGCTTCCTTTATCCGTTTTAATCCATGCTTTACAAGCCAAAGAAAAAACAGAAATTAGTTTAAATTACACCACAGTTACTTTTAACGAAGCACTTTCTTACCCGTATAGTATTCCAAATGGCTATAAAAGAATTTTAATTAAGTAAATTTGCAAAAAACCTTCTATCATGTCAAAATTTCTCCTCAGTTTATTTTTTGTTTGCGCTACTTCATTAGTTTGGAGCCAAGACTCGCAACAAGAGAAGTTAGAACAACGAAAAGCTCAAATTCAGCAAGAAATTAAAGAGAATGAAAGACTCTTGCAATCCGTTAAGAAAAAAGAAAAATCAGCGGTGAGTGTTATGGCTATTCAAGAGAAAAAAATAGCGCTGAAAGAGAACTTGATCAAGACCACAGAAAAACAAGCGAAGTTGTTGAGCAACGATATGTACATCAATCAGGTGGAAATCAACAAGCTTAAGAAAGAACTTAAGGTGCTTAAAGAAGATTATGCTAAAATGATTGTTAAGTCGTATAAAAGCCGTTCAGAAGAGAGTAGGGCGATGTTTTTATTGTCGTCTAAAAATTTCCAACAAGCATACAAACGCTTGCAATACATGAAACAATATACTAGTTTCAGAAAAATCCAGGGCGAGGAAATTAATGTGAAGTCAAAAGAACTTTTAGTCTACAATCAAAAACTAGAAGTTCAGAAAACGGCTAAACAAAAATTAATTAACGAGAAAGAAAAAGAGCGTTTGTCTTTAGAGCAAGAAAAGAAAGAACAAGAAAAAATAGTTAATTCAATTAAGAAAGACAAGAACAAGATTGCAAACGACATCAAGAAAAAACAACAAGAAGCGCGCAATATTGATAAGCAAATAGATCGTTTAATACGTCAAGCCATTGCCGAAGCCAATAGAAAGGCTGCTGCTGAGCGTGCAAAACAAAAAGCTGCCGCTGCTGCTGCTGCCAAAGAAAAGAAAGCCGCTGCTGCTGCCGCTGCAAAAGAATTAGCGAATGCTAACAAAAGCGGCAAAACCATCAAAACGGTGGCTAAAGCTGTAGTGGAAGAAGAACCGGAAGAAGAAGCTAAGAAACCAATTTCGTCTACAAAAATTGACTTAACACCCGAAGCAAAAATTGTAGCCGATAACTTTAGAGCTAACAAAGGAAGATTGCCATATCCTGTAGAACGAGGCAAAATTACTTTAGGGTTTGGAAATCAAGCACATCCAGTATACAAATCGCTTATGGTACATAATAGTGGTGTGGAAATCACCACCGATCAAGGTGCTACTGCAAGAGCCGTTTTTGATGGCGTAGTAACTAGTGTTTTTGATTTAACAAAAGTAACTAAGGCAGTAATGATTCAGCACGGCGATTATTTTACTGTGTATCAAAACTTAAGCTCAGTAAATGTGAGTACTGGAGATAAAGTAACTAGAAAACAAGCTTTAGGGCGCATTCGTTCCAATGGAGAAACAGGTAAAACAGTGCTTAAATTCTTGATATATCAAAACACTTCGTACATTAATCCTGCGGGTTGGTTGTCGAATTAATAAATAAAAAAAGCACTACGAGAGTAGTGCTTTTTTGATATAAATAACCTTTATAAGGCACGTTATTGTTTGTCAGCGGTATATTCTAAAATGTCACCTGGTTGACAGTCTAAGGCTTCGCAAATAGCGGATAAGGTGCTGAAGCGAATCGCTTTTGCTTTTCCAGTTTTTAAGATGGAAAGATTGGCCAAAGTCAGTTCTACTTTTTCTGATAATTCGTTTAATGACATTTTGCGTTTTGCCATCATTACATCTAAGTTTACGATAATTGCCATCCTTTAAATTGTTAGGTCGTTTTCTTGTTGTAATTCAATCCCTCTTTTGAATATTTGTGATATGACATACACAATGGCTGCCATCATTAAAAATGCCGCGGTATCGTTCCAATACGCACTTGTATCACTTAGTTCGTATCCGTTTTGAATTAGTCTTTTAGCATATTGTTTCGTAATTATACTCAGCATTGCTATTGAAAAAGCTTCGTAACTAATCTTTTCTATGATTTTGGCAATTTCGACGCTAAATGGAGCAACGATGTTTAATTGAGTAAATAGTTTTACCACCAAATAAAACAAGTAGGATTTCATAAATGCTAAAATAACGATACAACTCATTATTCCCACAAAGTGAGGAAATTCTTTTTCATATAATACAGAAAGATCTAATCCGTTGTAAACATTTCGTGTTGCTAGGGGTTGGAATAAGGTAAAAATAAAATTAAACAGTAGCGCACCCGCTTCAATACAAAGTCCGATAAAAATGATCCAAGAAGCAATATGCAGACCTTTTAAAACAGTAGTATTGTTTTTTTTCATAATTAGTAAATTTTAAATTATACCAACAAAGATATAAATTTATTGATAATCAATAAATATTTATTGTAAAAATCATCATTTTTTAAAAAATGTGGCTTTGGAATAAAAACAACTCTCTGTATAATGATAGAAATAAAATGGAATTACAATGAATTCAATTATATTTTCAAAATGCAGTTCCATTTCATACATTTGGCAACTATGAGAGGAGTTAAAATGCTATTTTGGTTGCTGTGGCGTATATGGTTTTATATCATGATCGCCTTGCCTATATTGGCGATGTTGCCATTATTGTTATTGTCAATAGTATCAGAGCGCGGCTACAACTATTTTTTTGCTTTAGCAAGAATTTGGGGCAAGTTCATATTGTTTAGCATGGGTTTTTATTATAAAGTGGAAACCATCGAGAAGCTAGTACCCAACAAAAGCTATATGATTGTGGCCAATCATACTTCGATGACCGATATTATGTTGATGTTGGCTGTAGTAGATCGTCCTTTTGTGTTTGTAGGAAAAAAAGAATTGGCTTCGATTCCCTTGTTTGGCTTTTTTTATAAAAGAACTTGTATTTTGGTCGACCGCAATAATGCCCAGAGCCGAAGAGCCGTTTATGAAAGCGCACAAAAAAGATTAAATCAAGGATTGAGTGTTTGTATTTTTCCAGAAGGCGGAGTTCCCTATGACGAATCGATTGTTTTAGACACCTTTAAGGATGGTGCTTTCCGATTAGCCATTGAACATCAAATCCCGATTGTTCCTATTTCTTTTGGAGACAATAAAAAACGATTGTCCTACACTTTTTTTAGCGGAAGTCCCGGATTAATGAGGGTAAAAATCCACTCACACATAGAGACAAAAGGTAAAACCCTAGACGACAGAAAAGCGATTAAAGATGAAGTTTATCAAATTATTTACAACCAATTAGTAACTTTTGATAATACAATAGCATAAAAAAAACCGCAAGTACTTGAATTACTTGCGGTTTTTGTGTGTGTGGAAGAAAATTTACTCAGCTGCTAATTCTTTGATTTGCGATTTGATTTTTTCTTCTAATTCATCAGCTAATTCTGGGTTGTCTTTGATTAAGGCTTTAACTGCATCACGTCCTTGACCTAATTTAGTATCACCATAACTGAACCATGAACCTGATTTTTTGATGATTTCAAATTCAACAGCCAAATCTAAGATTTCCCCTGTTTTAGAAACCCCTTCGCCATACATAATGTCAAATTCAGCAGTTCTAAATGGCGGTGCCACTTTATTTTTAACCACTTTCACTTTGGTTCTATTTCCAATTACGTTTTCGCCATCTTTAATTTGAGACGAACGACGAATATCCAAACGAACTGAAGCATAGAACTTTAATGCGTTTCCACCCGTTGTAGTTTCTGGATTACCAAACATTACTCCGATTTTCTCTCTCAACTGGTTGATAAAGAAAACAGTACAGTGTGTTTTACTAATTGTACCAGTTAATTTACGTAGTGCTTGTGACATCAAACGCGCGTGAAGACCCATTTTAGAATCTCCCATTTCGCCTTCAATTTCGCTTTTTGGAGTCAAGGCTGCAACCGAGTCAATAACCACAATATCAATAGCTCCAGAACGAATCAAGTTTTCAGCAATTTCTAATGCTTGTTCTCCATTATCAGGTTGTGAAATAATTAAGTTTTCAATATCAACGCCTAATTTCTCTGCATAGTTTCTATCAAAAGCATGTTCTGCATCAATAAAAGCAGCAATTCCACCAGCTTTTTGCGCTTCGGCAATAGCGTGCAATGTCAAAGTTGTTTTACCAGAGGATTCTGGTCCGTAGATTTCGATGATTCTTCCTTTTGGATAACCACCAACACCTAATGCTAAATCGACACCAAGCGATCCAGAAGAAATGACTTCTACTTCTTCAACGGCTTTATCGCCCATTTTCATTACAGTTCCTTTTCCGTAGGTTTTGTCTAGCTTATCTAGCGTAAGTTGTAACGCTTTTAACTTGGCTTCTTTCTCTGAACTCATTTTTTATGTATCTATTTGGTTATCAATTAAGGGAATAGAAGGGATTGGTTTCCCTAATTTGTTTTCGTAAAAATAGTTTTTTTTTCTGAAGTTACAAGAGATGCAATTTGCATTTTTTAGCACTTCTTTAAAAAAAGGTAGGTTAGAAATATAAAAGAGAAATAGAAATGAAAAAAAGGCGGTTATTGAGCAAAATGTACTCCTTTTTTCTTTTGATTTTCTATATATTCGGAGGGAGTAACGCCAGTCAAATCTTTAAAGGTTGTATAAAAATTGGAGCGTGTTTTAAAGCCCGATTTTTCACCAATAGCTTCTATAGTTAACACTTCTTTGGAATTACTTTCCAATAAATCAATTGCGTATTGTACGCGTAGTTCCGATTTTAATTTTGGGAATCGGGTGTTTAGTATTTCATGAATACAGTAACTCACATGGTTTTGAGGGATTTTCAATGCAAAACTAATATCACTTATCGAGAAGCTCGGGTCTAGAAATGGTTTCTCTGTTTTAATGTATTCCAGAATTTGTTGCGCTATTTCTGCAAAAGGTTCGTTTGGAGCGACATCCTTTTCCCATTTGTAATTGATTTGATTTTCATTGTTTTCAAACGGCCTTCTGTTTTTTAAACGCCTAGGAATTCCATATAAAATGGTAGGGAATAAGAGGAGAAAAAATGAAATCGAACAAAAAGCCAACCCCATAACAAGGTATAGAGGATAGGATTTTTCTAAACCTATACTCGGTTTTGAACTTAAAGAGGATACAGTGATATAAAGAAAGCCTAATGTTAGTAATATAACCGTAGTGAGTAAAATCACAATCCATCTGTAACTGAAAGCCAATTGTTTTTTTGGAATGTCTTTGTCTTCTGTTTTTACTTTGTAATTGGTCCAAACCAAATAACAACTTACTACGGCGTAAATTAATAAGTGAATCGGTCTAGTGAGAAAGCTCGTGCCTGCGCTATACCAATAGTTCACATTAATTTGAGTCAGCACGTCTATATCGAGAATAATGGAGTTCGCAATTTTAATTTTTTCTTCAAACGGTAGAATTATATAAGGAATTAATCCAATGCCGTGAATAAGCGCAGGTATAAAATGAAGCAAGTCTTTTTTAGTTAATGAAGAAGTGTCGTTAATTACACCTCGCACATAAAAATACAACAGCGGACCAAGAAGCAACATTAATGCGGTAAAGTGGTTGTAAAAAATCGCAATCCAAAATGCCGATTGACTGTAAAGAATTAAATAATGGGTAATGCCATAGATGGCTGTAATTTGTAAAAAAAAAGATAAATACACTGCAGTTTTATTTCCGCTCCAATTGTTTTTTAAAACAACGAAAGATAAAAATAGCGTAAACAGCGAAACGGTTAAAAGCATGACGTGGGGATAAGGAAAACAAATATAATCAATTAAAAACAAATAAACTTGTCCTGTTTTTTTGTTTTTAGGACATATTTCTGTCAAAACGAATAGATTTTGTCTGCCAAAGCCAATAAATTTGCGGGTTATTCAGCAAAAAAACCTATTTTATTGATAAAGTATTTCTAAAAAATGAGTGTCATGCGATTTTTATTTTTATTTTTTTTCACAGGAATAGCCTTTGGCCAACAGTTACATCGTCAAATGTTGTCCGCTCAAGGTAAGGTTGCCACTACATCCAAGGGTATTGTGGTAAGCCAAACATTTGCTCAACAATCCACCATTGGAACCTCGGTAAACGGAAAGATGATCGTTAGCCAAGGTTTTCAGCAGAGTAAATCCTCTTCGGCGGCTCCCATAAAGCCAATAGAAAATAAAACCACGGTTTTTCCAAATCCAATTACCGATCAAGTAAATTTTAAAATGGATCATCCCGTTCCGGGCAAAATCTCTTTTTCATTATTTGATATTCACGGACGTCTTTTGGAACACCAAGAAAAAGAAGCGCCAAATCAAGTGCTTACTATCAACAACCTGATGCTTGCCGCAGGCGAATATTTTGTCAAATTAGAAGGAACCAATTATTCCTTCGGAACCGCAATTCTTAAATCTAAATAACTTAAAAAAATGAAAAAAATTGTACCCCACATCCTTTTTTTCCTCATCAGTTTTTCAATCTATTCTCAAGGCGTTTTTTTCAACATGGGAAAAAACTTCAGTACCTTATCGTACAAAAACCGTTCTGCCTTTACAGAGAAATTGGACATTAACGGTGTTGGTGACGCCTATGAATTTGGGTATACTGACGTTTTGAAATACAAAAATTTCAAAGATTTAAAATACACCGGAAGTGTTACCATCAATGATTACAATGCTATCGCTGAAACCACTTTAAACCGATTGGAATGGAAAACCACCTATTTGGGAGTTCAAAGCACGGTTGACTATCAGTTTTATGATTCTTTTTTCTTTTTTCTGAGCGCTAGAGCAGGTTTAAACCTTTCTACAATTCTTAGAGGAAAACAAACGGTCAACAATGCAGGTTTTGATTTGACTCGAAACGGAGAGTTTTCGGGCTTGGTTTTACAACCTGTAATTGGAGTTTACGCCAAATATTATTTATCTAAAAACGGGTATTTGAGTGCCGGATTGAATTTGAGCAAAAGTCTCAAACTAGGCAACAATACCGATAATGTATCTATTAACAACACTCAAATTGTATTTGGGGGCTATTTTGATTTAATTAAAAGATAATACCACATGAAAAAATTAGTTTACTTCGTTTTATTATTAGTTTCTACAGTAGTCTTTTCACAAAGTAACGCCATAACGTATCAGGCGGTAAT
>CAZQGY010000052.1:0-8199 GCA_964593435.1 uncultured Flavobacterium sp.
CACAATACATTTATTTCTAGGAAGTTTTGATTGTAAAATACCTTCTGCTAATGGTGAGCGGCAAATATTGCCTAAACAAACCATTAAAACCTTGATAGGCATTTTAAATACTCAGCTTTTTGTTAATGTCTTCCACAAACTTTTTAAATTGTTTATCGGTAGCTACTAAATTGTCAACTGTTTTTACAGCGTGCAATACCGTTGCATGGTCTCTATCACCTATTTGTGAACCAATATTTGCCAATGATGCCTTTGTGAATTTTTTTGAAAAATACATAGCTAATTGACGCGCTTGAACAATGTGACGTTTTCTGGTTTTCGATTTTAAAGTTTCGGTATCCAATTGGAAATAATCGGAAACCACTTTTTGAATATAATCAATAGAAATTTCACGTTTGATATTTTTCACAAACTTCTCTACAACTTGCTTAGCTAGTTCTAAGTTAATCTCACGTTTGTTAAATGAAGACTGTGCAATTAATGAAATAATAGCTCCTTCTAATTCTCTTACGTTTGATTTAATATGTTTTGCTACGTATTCTAAAATTTCATCTGGCATTTCAACACCGTCTCTGTATAAGATATTTCTTAAAATAGAAATTCTTGTTTCATAATCGGGTTGGTGTAATTCAGCAGACAATCCCCATTTGAAACGAGATAATAAGCGTTGCTCAATATCTTGCATGTCTACAGGTGCTTTGTCTGAAGTTAAAATAACTTGTTTTCCGTTTTGGTGTAAATAATTGAAAATATGAAAAAACACATCTTGTGTTCCTGCTTTTCCGGATAAAAACTGGACATCGTCAATAATTAACACATCAATAAGTTGATAGAAGTGAATAAAATCATTTCTAGTATTTTTCTTTACAGATTCGATATATTGTTGTGTGAAAATTTCAGCAGAAATATATAAAACGGTTTTTTCAGGGAATTTATCTTTAATTTCAACACCAATAGCATGTGCTAAATGCGTTTTACCTAAACCTACGCCACCAAAAATTAATAATGGATTAAATGAAGTACCACCTGGTTTATTGGCAACTGCCATACCCGCGCTTCTTGACAATCGGTTAGAATCTCCTTCTAAAAAATTATCAAAACTATAATTAGCATTTAATTGAGACTCGATTTTTACATTTCTGATACCTGGTATAATAAACGGATTTTTCAATTCCGGATTTTTATTCACAATAGGTACATCAATTTCTTGAGTTTTAACAGAACTACGATATGTACTTGGAATTTGCTCTGTAAATGGAAGTTTATTGCCAGAAGTGTTTTCCATTTTAATTTTATACACTAGCTTTGCTTGGTTTCCAAGTTCTTTAGTTAATGCAGTTTTTAAAATAATTACATAATGTTCTTCAAGCCACTCGTAAAAGAATTTACTAGGAACTTGAATGTGTAAAGCATTGTCTTCTGATAGGCTAATTGCTACAATAGGTTCAAACCATGTTTTGTAGGCTTGCTCCTGAATGTTGTCCTTTATAAAGGATAAGCAATTATTCCAAACAGATTTTGCTGCTTTAGTCATCATTTGTTGTTATTTTAAAAAAGTTTTTAATCTAATATGAGAAAAAAAGAGTAAATCTTTAATTTTATGTAGATTTTTATTGGGAGAGCAAATATGTGAACAAATTTATTTAAAAAAAAATCAAATGCTATTGTAATTTAAAAAATATTGTTGTATGTGTTTTTTGATTTTTTTTAATAACTATTTAACATAAAATTTTTAAGCCATAAATATAAATAATAATAATGAAAGAATACGAATTTACAGTACGAGTTAGGTACTCAGAAACCGATCAAATGGGAGTGGTGTATCATGGGAATTATGCGCAATATTTTGAAATGGGTAGAGTAGAGTGGCTACGAAATCTAGGTATTTCATATAAATGGATGGAAGAAAATGGTGTTATGTTACCAGTTGTTTCATTAGAAATAAACTATAAAAAACCGGCACATTATGATGATTTATTACGAGTGAAAACTATATTAAAAAGTCAAACCACTGTTAAAATAGAATTTGACTATGAAATTTATAATGAACAAAATCAATTGTTAACAACCGGCTATTCGATGCTTGTTTTTGTAGATATGAAAACAGGTAGGCCAATTGTACCACCAAAATACGTTTCTGATAAAATTAATGAAATAATATAATGGATTTAACTGAATTTGAACGCTTATTTGATAAGGAAAATTATAAAAGACATCCATGGGAAATATCTAGAAGAAACGTGCTTTTAAAATTATTAGCCGCTTCAGAAATTAAATTTCCTATCAAACGAATTGTGGATATAGGAGGCGGTGATGCTTATATTATTAATGAAATTTTCAATAACAAATTGGCAGATGAATATTTTACAATTGATACCGCATATTCTCCTGAAATTATAGCGCAATTGAATATAAATTATGGAGAAAACGCAATTCAGTATGTGCAAAATCTTACTGATTATTTCAATATGTTTCCTACTGAAGAAAATGTGCTTTTCTTGTGTATGGATGTTTTGGAACATTTAGAAAAGGAAGATGAAATCTTACAATATCTAACTCATGAAAACAATTATTTTTTATTTGCAGTTCCTGCTTTTCAGGCTGTTTTCTCACAACATGATCTACTATTAGGGCATTACAGAAGATATAATTTGAAACAATTAGAAAATGTTTTGATTAAAAACCAATTTCAAGTATTAAATAAAGGATATTATTTTTCATCACTATTATTAGTTAGGTGGATTGAAAGTATCTTTAATAGAAACAAAAAAACATCTATTGATAATTGGACAGGAACAACTTTTAAATCTAAGTTTATTGTGACTGTATTGCAACTCGATTTTGTTTTTACACAAGTAGTACAAAAAATTGGAATTAAAATGTATGGATTATCTTGTTATTGTATTTGTAAAAAATAAAAGTTACAGTTCCTCGATCTCAATTTCAAATAATGCTGTAAAAATGTTAACGATTTCTTTGGCGTTTTTTTTTCTCGTAGCAATCTGAATTTCACAATTCATCTCCATTTTCTGATGAACAATTTGAATGTTTTTCTCTTTGATAATTCGCATTACTTTGTTCATGTTTTTATAATCAAAAGTAATTTTGAACTGTTTGTCAATGGTTTTTTCAATGATATTTGCTTCATCTAATGTGAGTTGAGCCGAAGTTTTATATGCAGAAATTAATCCGCCAACACCTAATTTTACTCCGCCAAAATAACGAACTACCACTACTAATACATTTGTGATTTCAAAGGATTGTATTTGTCCATAAATTGGCATTCCGGCCGAATTGCTTGGTTCGCCATCATCGTTAGCTCTAAACTTAATATTTTCTGTACCAATCTGATAGGCATAGCACCAATGGCGTGCTGAAAAATGATCTGTTTTTAATTGATCAATATATTTTTTAACTTCAAGTTCTGAAGTAATAGGGTAAGCATAGCCAAAAAATTTACTGTTTTTTTCTTTATATAAAATATTTTCAACCGAAATTTCAATGGTTTTATATGTGTCTTTAATTTGGAGATCTTGCAATTTTATACTATTTTTTTATCGAATAAATGGGTTACATCATCTTGCCCTACAAGTATTTGCCAAGTATTTATGCCTAATGCTTTTGCGGCTTCAATATGTTCTAAGGTATCATCTACAAAAAGTGTCTTTTTTGGATTTAAATTATTTTGCTTTAAAATTAAATTGAAAACAGCTGCATCTGGTTTTCGCTCTTTAATTTCGTAGGAAAAATAAATTTTATTAAAATGCGCATAAAATTCTCTTGCAAAAGTTAAACCTACTCGATGTTCAAATTTATCAATATGTGTTGGATTCGTATTGCTTAATAAAAATATATCGTACTTGTTTTGTAGTTTTTCTAAAAATTCTAATCGTTCTAAAGGAAAATCACCAATAATAGCATTCCAAGCTTCTCTAATTTCTAAAAGCTCGGCATCTGGTAGGTACTTCTGAATGGTTTCCATAAATTGTAATTCATCTATTTTACCTGTTTCAAAAAAAATAGCAGCGGCTTTTAAATCGTCTGTCCAAGCTTTTAATCCTAATTTTTTAAAGGCATCAACACTTGCTTGATGATTCAAGTTTAAAAATACATCTCCTAAATCAAAAATTATCGCTTCAATCATAATTCATGTATGTTTTTAGTTGGTTATTTTTAATTTTTATAGTTTTTTCGGGAATAAAATTAAATTCAGGACGTTTTACGCCTTCTAAAATTTTAGTCTCAGCTATAAAAACCCTTGCTTCATCCCATAAATGTTTATTTATAAATTGTTGCAAGGTAAATGTGCCGCCTTCGATAATAACAGATTGAATATTTTTTTCAAATAAATGAGTTAAGATATTAGAAATCAAATGAGTATCAAACTGTATACATTCATAAGCGATATTTATCGAATGTACACAATTTTCTTGTTCTGTAAAAATTATTGTTGGATTTTTTTTATTTTTCACATTAAATCCATCTGGAATTTTATTTGATTTATCAATAATAATCCTAATTGGATGCTCTCCAAACCAATCTCTGGTATCTAAACTTGGATTGTCATTTAAAGCAGTTGTCGTTCCAACTAAAATAGCTTGTTCTTCCGTTCGATATTTGTGTACCAACTGCCTTGAATAGCTATTTGAGATAGCAAAAGAGGTTTTTAAATTGGGTAAAAAAGGCGCAATAAATCCATCTGCCGTTTCTGCCCATTTTAGTATAATATAAGGCCGCTTTTTGTTATGAAATGTAAAAAATCGTTTGTTTATCTCTAAACAAGCTTCCTCTAAAACATTTAGTATAACTTCGCAGCCCGATTGTTTTAATTTTTCTACACCTTTTCCGGCTACTTCTGAAAAACTATCGATACAACCAATCACTACTTTCGGAATTTTATGTTCGATAATTAAATTTGCACAAGGAGGTGTTTTTCCAAAATGACTACACGGTTCTAAATTCACATAAATAGTGCTTTTGGAAAGTAATTCTTTGTTTTTTACAGAATTAATGGCAAGTACTTCTGCATGTGGTTCGCCCGCTTTTTTGTGCCAACCTTCGCCTATAATTTTGCCATTATATACAATCACGCTTCCTACTAACGGATTAGGATATGTAGTGCCTAAACCATTTTTAGCCAATTGCAAACAGCGTTTCATGTATATTTCATGCTTATTCATCTTACAAATTTAGTACTTTTACATTTTATATTTGCAAATGAATTATATAATACGAAAAATTGAACCGAAAGACAATTTGAAAATTGCCGCCGTGATACGAAATGTCTTTGAAGAATTAGATGCCCCAAAGGTAGGAACAGCCTATGCAGATCCGCATTTAAATACTTTATTCGAAGTATATCAAAAAGACCACGAAATTTATTTTGTAGTAGAAAAAGACGAAATTATTTTAGGAGGTTGTGGAATTGGAAATTTAGTGGATGCCGAATTTAAAATTTGCGAATTACAAAAAATGTATTTAGCAAAAGAAGCAAGAGGAAAGGGTATTGCAAAAGAATTAATGCATAAATGTTTAACATTTGCTAAACAAGTGGGTTATGATAAATGCTATATAGAAACTTTGCCATTTATGAAAGATGCGCAAAAATTATATGTAAAATCAGGCTTTACTTATATAAATGGGCCTATGGGTTCCACAGGACATACTACTTGTGATGTGTTTATGATTAAAGATTTGTAAAATGTTTAACACAGATTTGCACCTATTAATTTGTGTAAATTGATGTTTAAAAAATAAAAAATGAATATTAAAAGTTTAAAAACGTATTTTTTTACTGAATTGCAAACCATTCAGGAAGATGCAGAAATAGAAAGTTTCTTTTTTATTTTGACGGAATTTCTGCACAATATAAAAAGAATTGACGTTTCTCTACATCCTGATTTTGAAATTACAGAATTATATTTTAAAAAATGGCAAACCATAATTTCAGAGCTTAAAACCGAAAAACCTATTCAATATATCATCGGAGAAGCCTGGTTTTATGGCTTACGATTTGAAGTGAATGAACACACCTTGATTCCAAGACCAGAAACGGAAGAATTGGTGGAATGGATTGTTGAAAGTCAAAAGTCAAAAGTCGAAAGCCAAAAGTCAAAAGCTCAAAATCTAAATATCCAAAAATCTAACAATCTAACAATTCTCGATATAGGAACAGGTTCGGGTTGTATTCCAATTTCCCTAAAAAAAGAAATTCCGAATGCCCAAGTTTCAGCAATTGATGTTTCGGAAAAAGCTCTGGAAATGGCTCGTAAAAATGCTTTAGATAATCAAGTGGAGGTAAATTTTATTCAACAAGATATTTTACAATCTTCAAATCTTCAAATCTCCAAATCTTCTAATCTACTTTTCGATGTTATCGTATCCAATCCACCATATGTTCGAAATTTAGAAAAACAAGAAATAAAAAGGAATGTGTTAGATTACGAACCGCATTTAGCCTTGTTTGTAGATGATTCAGACGCGTTATTATTTTATAGAAAAATTGCTCAATTGGCATTGAAAAGCTTAGCGCCAAACGGAAAATTATTTTTTGAAATCAATCAATATCAAGGAAAAGAAACGGTTGAATTATTAGAACAATTAGGTTTCAAAAACATTGATTTGCGTAAAGATTTTATGGGTAATGATAGAATGATTTGTTGTGGTCTATAATTTCATCTTTCAATATTGAAAATTCGTTGTTCAAAATTATTAATAATGAACTTGGAACAACGAATTTTGAAGCTTATTTACTCATAACGCAATGCTTCAACAGGATCTAATTTAGAAGCTTTAATTGCAGGATACAATCCAGAAATAATAGTTACAATAAATGTAGTAACAAAAGCTGCAATTATTGCCGCCCAAGGAATTACAAATTCAAAACCGGCTACGGAAGCAATTAATGTACCGAGTAACAATCCTAAAATTATTCCAATTATTCCACCAATCTGACTGATAACAAAGGTTTCTGTAAAAAATTGCCAAGCAATGGTAATGCTTTTTGCACCAAGCGCCTTTCTTATCCCAATTTCACGTGTTCTTTCTGAAACGGAAACCAACATAATATTCATTAGTGCTATTGTAGATCCAAAAATAGTTATGGCCCCAATGGCAATTGCTGCAATGTTAATTACGGCTATGTTTTCTCCTAATTTCTGAATTAAATCGTCGCTGCGTTTGATACCAAAATTTTCTTTCTCAACCGGATTTAATTTTCTAACACGACGCATAGTTACTATCGAATTATCAACGGATTCGTCTAATAGTTGTTTGTTACTAATCTTTACAGCTATATCATAATTTATATTTGGCTGCGAAAAAATAGAACGTGCAATTTGTATGGGAAGTATAATTCGTAAATCTTGATTATTTCCGAAAGTAGCCCCTTTTTCTTTCAATAATCCAATTACTTTAAATTTAGCACCTCGCACAGAAATAGTTTTGTCAATAGGGTTTACACCATCAAACAACCCATCTTTAAAGTTGGCACCTACAATGCATACATAATTATTATTATCCACATCAAATGAATTAAAATTTCTACCCGATTCTAAGTCGAAACCATTATTTGGAATAAAATTTTCGTCAGCACCTAAAACGGTAATTTCTGGATCCGTTTTTTTGTTGTCAAATTTTACTTCTGCATTAGCTGAAGCAGTAAAGGATAATGAAGTAGCTGTAAAAGGAAAGTCAAATTTATCTTTAAATGCCTTAGCTTGTGGATAGCTAATAATTGGATTTATTTTTTGAGCACCATCATTTCGGCTAATTTGTTCCGAAAAGTCATACTGACTTATTGAAAAAGTATTGGCACCCATAGAAGCAAAATTTCCAAATAAATTATTTTCTAATGCTTTGGTTAAAGTCAAAATTCCTACCAAAAAAGTAATCCCAATAACAATAATGAATACTGTTAAAAAGGTACGTAAAGCTTGACTTCTAATAGAGTCGATAGCAATTTTCGTATTTTCTTTAAATAATCCAATCATATCTATTTGACTACCTTTTGTTTTAAATGTTACACGATTTTTGAAAAGAATATAGAAAATAGATTTTACTTTTTGGGAACACCGATATAAGAAATTATAAAAATTATTAAAATTTCTCAAATCTGTGTTCTAACTATTCTTGATTCTATATTTACCATTGATTTTTGTCATTGATTTTTGCGAATCCATTTAAAAGTCCTTCCGCTCC
>CAZQGY010000053.1:0-8163 GCA_964593435.1 uncultured Flavobacterium sp.
TGCCTAATCTACACGGCGCACACCAAGATGCCCAAAAATCGATAAGTACATATTTTCCTTTAAATGAGGTTATGTTAACCTCAGTATTGGTATTACTTTTTAGCGTAATTGAAGGCATCTTATCTCCAATTTTAATTTGAGCATTAGTAGTAATTGAAAAAAAGATGAATAGTATTGCAAGAAATTTTACTTGTTTTTTCATTGTTGTGCCAGTTTTATTTAACTAAGCCTAATTGTACCATTAGGCTTAGTTTTGACCTATTACATTTTGATAACTATTCCGTTTGGTTTTCTACCAACATTAATAGTTTTTGTTACAGTATGGTTTGTAGTATTAACAACAGAAACTGTATTTGCGGTTTGATTGGTTACATATGCTGTATTACCATCGTTGGTAAATGCAATTGCATGAGCTCCTGCTCCTGTATTAAAGGAACTTCCATGCATCCACATATTCATGCCTGCATCCCAAGTCCAGTAATGAACTTTTCCGTTCATAGGATCGGAAACCCATAATTCATTTTTTGAACCATTGTAAGAAGCAATTCCTGGCATAAAGCCCAAAGAAATTGTTTCATCAATTGAGTTTGTTGCCACATCAATCACAGAAATTGACTGACCATCTTCGTTATCTACATACATTTTGTTATTACTTCCTGTCCATGCACCAACCGGGTTATCTCCAACTGAAATAGTAGTTAATACTGCTTTTGTTGCAGTGTCTATAATGGTTACATTATCATCATCACCGTTTGCTACATAAGCTTTTGTTCCGTCAAATGAAAATGTAAGTTCAGCAGGCATCATGCCCACAGTGATAGTATTCATTAAAGCATTGGTAGAAGCGTTATAAACTAAAACTTTACCGTCCATATCCATTTGAGGTACCCAAATTTCATTCCCGTTTGGAGAGTAAATAGAGTTATGGTTCATTAATGGTAGATTAATATTTTTAACAATCGAACCATTCATTGCGTCAATTACCAATAGTTTTCCATCCATTCCAGAAGTATTTAATCCTGAATGACCTGCGCTCAAATCCATGCCAGGAACTCCAATCGCTAAATGGTTTTGATGTGAAGAAATATGATGTGGCCACATAATCATATCAGAACCTGAACCCATTAGTTCTATAGTGCCTGTAACTTCATTAGTACTTAATTTGACTACTGAAACTGTTGCGTCTTCACCATTAACAATGTAAGCCGCAGGATAATCAACATTTAATGTCATATCCATATTGTCATCGTTATTGTTACAAGATGTGAAAAGTATTGCTCCAAAGAATGAAGCTAGTATTGATAATTTTTTCATTTTATAATTTCTTTAAAAGTTATTTAATAGTTTCTACTGTTTTGCCACAGCTTAACATCATGGATCCGTAGTATGGATTTTTTATTGTATTTTCTTTGCTTAACCAATTGGCACCTTTACCATCGCTATACATTGGACAAAATTGGTAGTAAACGGGTACTTCATACTTTGCTGCTTTGATTAGGATATAGATATCTTTTGATAATGTTGTAAAGTGATCACGTTGGTGTTTCACATCTTTTGTATCAGCGATATGTTCTGCATCTTCTTTTATTGTATTTACAGCTTTCATCCAAACCATGTGTGCCTCCATTTCAAGCTTATCCATTTTGACATTATTTATAGCTGTTAAAAGTTCTTTTGAAGCTAATGCAGTTTTAGTTCCATCAGAAGTTATCAGCGCATCTTTCAATAAAAAATAATTATCAAATACCACTTTTAATTGATTTTCATTTTGAATTACAGCAGTAGTTGTTTCAGAATGGTTCCCGTGATTGGAATGGTCTTCGTTGCCAGCAGCGGTTTTGTTTTCCTCCTTTACAGGAACTTTCGCCACTCTATCATATTGACAACATCCATGAAGATTATTATAGACTTCATCAGGTGCAAGAAATTTATCACTGTCATAACCTGCTAATGCAATTCGTTTTAGTATTTCATCTTGATTTGTTACACTTGAATCATAAGTTAATGTTGCCATTTGGGTTTCTTGGTTCCAATCGACATTGGCTATTTTTTTGATGTTTCCTGCTTTTTCGATTTTGGTTTCGCACATACCACAATTGCCATAAATTTTTACACTTTCTGTTTTGGCATTTTTTATTTGTGCATTACCTGTAGTTGATAACAATACAGAAATTGCTATCATTATTTTCATTAATGAATTTTTCATTTTGAATAAAATTGTAATCAAAGCAAACTACCTTGATTAGTTGATAAAATAAATTTGGATAAAAAACAGTTGCGAAAGAATGTAATTACCGTACCGATAATGGTATAAAAAACAATACTAAAACTGTTGAATTGGATAGCACAACGCTATGAATTTGACACACTTATGGCTGTCAAAAATGGATTTAGCTTATTTTAGGAATGAGCCAAATAGAATAAAAACCATCTGAGATTGATGGTATTGTGTATGAAAATTTAACTTTTTCGATTGAAGAATAGCTAAACATGTAATTTTTAAAAAGGATTTCAGATGAAAAGCTTACTGAAGAGGTTGGACAGGTTGACGAACAACCACATTTTGAGTGGCCGCAATTGCCTTTACAACCTTTGTGATCTTTATCTTTCGAATTATCATTGTCACAACAACTCTTTTTTTCTGATTTAGTAGAGGAAATTTCTTTTTTGCAAGAACTCTTGTCTGAACCTTTACCACAAGCCATAGCACTACTAGGCATAAGAAACATGCCTAAAAAAACTAATAGTATAACGTGGTATTTTTTCATATCTCTATTAAAACAGTACAAAATTAATTAAAAATTATTGCTTTATGTTAAAATTGTTGTTAAAATCTCATTCTCTGAATTCTTACCGCATTTAAAATAGCTAAAAGTGCTACACCAACATCGGCAAAAACGGCTTCCCACATGGTGGCTAAACCGCCTGCACCGAGTATTAAAACAATTGCTTTTACTACAAATGCCAAAGTAATATTTTGCCAAACGATTTTTTTGGTTTGTTTGCCAATGTTTATTGCTATTGGGATTTTTGATGGCCTATCGTCTTGAATAACTACATCGGCAGTTTCGATAGTGGCATCGCTTCCTAGGCCGCCCATTGCAATACCAACGTTGCTTAATGCAACAACTGGTGCATCGTTTACACCATCGCCTACGAAACAAACGGTTTCATTTTTGGCAATGATTTCTTTTACTTTGTTTACTTTGTCTTCGGGAAGTAAATCGCCATAGGCATTTGTAATTCCGAGTTTTTGAGCTACAAATTGCACTACTGTATCTTTATCGCCACTTAACATTGTAGTTTTTATTCCTAATGCTTTTAGTTTGTCGATTGTGATTTGTGCATCTTCTTTTATGCTGTCTGCAATGGTTAAATAGCCCACAAATTTTTTATCATAAGCAATAGCAATTAATGTGTAAACAATACTTTTTGGATCAATATCATACGAAATGGAGAATTTATCCATTAGTTTGAAATTACCTACTAACAATTCTTTTCCGTTAACATTGGCTTTTAATCCGTGTCCTGAAATTTCTTCTACATCTTTTAAAATGATTGTACTATCAATTTTTCCGACATATTGATGAATGGCGGTTGCAACTGGATGTGTGCTTTGGCTTTCTAAAGCGTTGACCATTTGTAGAATATCGGCTGTGTTGAAATCAGCATTAAAAACAACTTCTTGCACCTTAAAAACGCCTTCGGTCATTGTGCCTGTTTTGTCCATCACAACGTTTTGAATGGTTGCCATCACATCGAGAAAATTACTTCCTTTGAATAGAATTCCGTTTTTACTAGCTGAACCAATTCCGCCAAAATAACCTAACGGAATGCTGATTACTAATGCACACGGACAAGAAATAACCAAAAATACTAATGCTCTGTATAGCCAATCTCTAAAAGCATAATTATCTACAAAAAGCATTGGTACAACACAAATTAAGATGGCTAAAAGCACTACAATTGGTGTGTAAATTTTGGCAAACTTTCGGATAAATAACTCGGTTGGTGCTTTTTTGGCGGTGGCATCTTGCACCATTTCGAGAATTTTTGATAGTTTACTATCAGTATAAGCAACGGTAACTTTTACTTGGCAAACAGAATTTAGGTTTATCATTCCTGCCAAAACAGTTTCGCCTTTGGCTTTGGTGTCGGGTTTGCTTTCTCCTGTGAGTGCTGATGTATTGAACGAAGCCGTATCTGAAAGTAATTCGCCATCTAAACCTAATTTTTCTCCTGCTTTAAGTTGGATAATATCACCAATTTTAGCCGTTGATGCTTTGATTGTTTTGGCAACATTGTTTTCGAGAATTGTTACTTCGTCTGGTCGTTGGTCGAGTAAGGTTTTTATGTTTGCTTTTGCTCTTTGTACTGCCAAGGTTTGGAAAATTTCGCCAATGGCATAAAACAACATAACCGCAACACCTTCTGGAAACTCGCCGATGGCAAAAGCTCCGATAGTTGCAATAGACATTAGTAGAAATTCTGAAAATATTTCGCCTTTGCGAATACTTTCAAATGCTTCTTTGACTACAGGAAAACCAACTGGAAGGTATGCCAAAATATACCAACCTAATCGTACGTAACCTGTAAACCACGATTGTGGAAAATAATTATCTAAACCAATAGCAATCATCAATAATAAAAAACTTATGATTGCTGGTATAAACATTTGAAACGTAGATTTTTCTGCGTTGGAATGGTCGTGGTCGTGTCCGTCATCGTCAGAATGATGTTCGGTTTTTATATTTATTTTTTCTTCGAGAGTGCAACAAATTTGTTTTCCTGTTGCATCGTATTGATGTTGGTGCTTCATAGGATTAAATTTTACAGCATCCGTCTAAACTTGCTAATCCTTCTTGAGTTGCTTTTACTTCATCGGCATCATAACCCATTTTTGAAATGGCTTCTTTAATGGTTTGAAGATTTGTTTTTTTAGCATTATAATAAACCGTGAAAGTCATTGCCTTATCATCTAGCTCATACATTTTTACACCTTTTATTTTGAGCATTTCGGTTTTGAATTTCAAGCCACAAGTTTCACATTCTTTGCAATGGTCGCAATTTAAAGTTGTTTTTATAACTGCTTTTTGATTTGATTTTTGAGCTGAAGCTGTATTGGATATTAGAAGTACAAATACAGCTAGTAAAATTGATTTTAAGATTGATTTTTTCATTTGAATTGATTTTTAATGTTATAAATATTAATGTTCGTGTTCGCCACCGCCTTTTGAAGTTGCCAATAAATAGAATGCACCTTTGATTACAATCTTTGCATTGCTTGGAATTTCCTCAACCAATTTGACTTCTGTATAACCTAAATCGGTAGTTCCAGTAACCACTTCAATTGCTTTAAAGTGCACTTCATTGTGTCCTTCTTCTTCGCCTTCGGCGTGGTCTGAATGTTCTTCGCCTTCTTTATGTTGATGCTCTTCTGTTTTTACTTTTGGTGCTTCTTCTTGGTGTTCTTCTTGAATGTAAATGTAATATTTGTCTCCGTTTCTAACTATAGCATCTTTTGGAAGTGCTTGAACTGTTTGATTTGTGATATTAATATTTGCAGCTACATACATTCCAGAAATTAAATCTTTGGCATCGCTTGGATTGATTTTGGCATGAACCGCAACGGTTTTACTTTCGTTAGAAAATGATTTATTGATACCAAATATTTTTCCTTTAATGGATTTATTGGACTGATTGGTTAATACAAAATCGACTTCTTGACCTACGGAAATTTTGCCCAAATCTTTTTCAAACACATTTAAATCCAAGTGCATTTGGCTGTTATCGACTACTTCAAAAAGTGTTACGCCTGTTTCTGCAAATGCTCCTTTGGTTATGCTTATTTTACCCACATAGCCACTTATAGGCGAAACAATTGGGATTAGCGAAGTGTTGCCACTTAAACTGACATTCAATGCTTGTAGTTTGTTTTTTGCCGCTTGTGCTCTTGCTCTTTCTACTGCTAATTTTGATTTTACTTCTTGAAATGTCTTACGAGGATTTACATTTTCATCACTTAATGTTTTTTGACGGTTGTATTCCAATTGTAAATATTCAATGTTTGCAATAGCGGAATTGTAATCTTCCTGCATTTCTGTTACTTCAAGGTTTTGAATGGTTGCCAATGTTTTACCTTTTGAAACAAACGTGCCTTCTAAAACATAAATATCTTTCACAACTCCGCCAATTAATGTAGAAATATTAGCTCTATTTTGTGGAGGTACTGCTGTATAACCATTGGCTTTAATTACCGTGTTAAGGTTTTTCATTTCGATACTTCCTGTTTCAATGCCTATCGTTTTGAATTGCGCTTCGGTCAAGGCAACCTCGGTTTCTGACTTTTCTTCTTCGTGGGTTTCTTCGGTTTTCTTTTCTCCACAGGAGTTTAGAGTAAAGAGAAAAGAAGATAGAATAAAGAAATTGAAGTATGAACCTAGTTTATAATTTGGTTTTAAAAATATATTTTTCATATTATTGAATATTAATTGTTTTTGAAAGATGGAAATTGCAATTGAATGGCACTTTGATTGTACGTATTAATGGCTTCGGCATTTTGTTTTTTGATGTCAATGGCTTGGTTTAAAAAACTAATGTACGACCAGTAACTCATATCTCCATTGGCATAACTTTTCTGAGCAGTTGTAATAATTTGTTCGGCATATTGCAATCCTTCATTTTGGTAATACATTAATGCTTTTTTTTGTTTCTCGAACTCGTTTTGCAGTTCTTCTTTCTGCAATTTCAATGTTAGTTTACTTTTATCTAATTCTAATTGTGATTGCGATACACTTATTTGGGATGCTTTTGCTTTTGATGTATTTGCACCACCAAATAAAGGTATTTGTAAACCTGCTGTAAAACCTTGAAAATAGGATTTGGTATCGATTGTTTGACCAAAATAACCCAAACCTAATTTAGGAGTTCGTATGGCTTTAAATGTATTGGCTTCTTTTTGATACACTGAAATTTGCTGTGTGTAATAATCGCTTACTAATCCTTGTATTTTGTCATCTTTACTCGTTGTTGGATTAGCATATTGCAATGGTGTATTGGCATCAGGAACTATGTTTTCATCTGTTTGAATGAAGTATTGCAATTGCTTTTGATAGATTACCAAATCATATTCTAACTGTGCTTTTTGGGTTTCTATTTCTTTTGATTTGGCTTTAGCACTTATTACTTCTATATTGCCACTTTCTCCAGTTTGAAAACGAAGTTCTGCATTTTTTAGGAATTTTGAATAAATTTCAAATAACTCATTATTTAGTTTTTGAATAGAAACACCATATAAATATTGATAATAGGCTAATGACACTGCTTTTTCAATTTCATACTCCGTTAATGCTTTTCGTTTTTCAGCCAATTTTGCTAATTCCTCTTGCAGTTGGCGATTGGCTTTTGTGATTTTGCCAATAGGAAAGTATTGTTGAATAGAAACATTGTGGTCATAATCAACACTATTGAATTGTCCACCTTGGTATTGCACTTGTAAAGGATCTACTTGGAACGCTGTTTTCTTGAGAACGGTTTGCTTTTCGATTTCTTTATCTGCAATTTTTAAATCGATGTTGTTTGCTTTCGCTTTTTCAATGGCTTTTTCTAAAGTAATTGTTTGGCTGTTTTGAGCAAATGAAAACGAGCTAATCAATAAAACGAGTATTGTAACAATTGGATTTGACATTTTTTTTCTTCTTTTAATTCCTTTTTCAAATAATAAATAAAGTATTGGTAAAACGATTAAGGTTAGTAATGTTGCCGAAACTAATCCGCCAATAACTACCGTTGCTAATGGTTTTTGTACTTCGGCTCCACCACTAGTTGATAATGCCATTGGCAAAAATCCTAATGAAGCAACCGCAGCAGTCATTAATACTGGTCTAAGTCTGGTTTTTGTACCTATTAAAACCCGTTGTAATGGGTCGGTTATCCCTTCGGATTTGAGTTGGTTGAAATAGGAGATTAGCACAATTCCGTTCAACACAGCTATTCCAAACAAAGCAATAAATCCAATGCCTGCTGATATACTAAATGGCATTCCTCGTAACCAAAGTGCAAAAACGCCACCGATTGCTGATAATGGAATGGCTGTGAAAATTAATGCGGCTTGTTTCATACTATTGAAAGTAAAAAATAACAACACCATAATTAATCCTAAAG
>CAZQGY010000054.1:0-7955 GCA_964593435.1 uncultured Flavobacterium sp.
TGAGACCAAGTAAGTGCATCTTTCCTTAAATCTAACGACGCCTTCTTTGAGTAGCAGCCCGTCTAGTGGAAGCAGTAGGTGCAGCGGGTGTAGAAGCAGCCTTCTTCCTGTAACCGCATTTAGGCTTCTTTTTAAACCCCTTGATGGATGAAGGACACCCAGAATCCTTCATCCATTGTTGAACGCGTTTTCGGATAGCGTCACAATGCACCCTTGCGAGTTTCTCTTCTTCATCACATCTGTCACTACACGTCAATGGCTTGGCGACGTAAGGTGCGACCTTCAACTCCTCTGTATAAGGATCCGAACCGTGTAAACCCTGCTGTGCAGTAGGATAACCGAAATGTTGAAATTCGGTTGTATTGTCAACTGCTGGATCTTCAGCGGTAAAACCAGGCGCCGGTGGATTCTTAGTACGCCCTTCCAGGATTTGTTGATGTCTAGCATCCAAGGCATCCCTTAATGCATCAGAGATATACACCTGGCCAGGACCAGTCGGCATAGTGCCGATAAGGTTAGTCAAATCCCCTGGCATGTTACGTACCCTTTAAAAAACCAATATATATAATTAATGAGCAACATTGGTATTTAAATTAGAAACCAGTATTTATTTAAACCCTAGTTGCGCCGGCTTCAAAATCCAACTTGGTGTGTCGTTGTAATCCAGTGTGAGCTCTTCATTTTTTTCCACGTTACGAGTTGTAATGTACACCCAGTAACCGTTTTCAACCTCTCTCATTACACCGTTCGGGTTTAATGAATGATTAAAAAACTTTCCAGCGGGAAGGATAACCCCACCAACTCTAAAACGTTCGTCGGTGTATAAAGCAATTGGTGCTACCACCGACCCTGCGGGTAATTCTGAAAGAGCAAACTGCCCCTTTCCGTGTATAGGGGAATCCCTGATTTCGTAAACATCAGACTCGTACATTCTAAATAATGACATAATGAATGAAATCATGAATAACACCACAATACTCCGTCTCCTTCTACTCCGTAAATTAACAAATAATCCTAAAGTAGTTAACTAGAATGTCACCACTTGCGTTTCTTCGACCCGACTGGATACCACAAGTCTTCCTTTTCTTTCTTTTCGTACCACTGAATGAGAACGTCGAAGTCAACTTCCAAACCACGCCGGGCAAGCTCATTCATAATCGTGCCATCGGTGATTTTATCGAGAAGCATTACGTGGTTATCATCATCACTCCAACCGCTGAACGTGCGATTGTGAAGCCGCTTGACCATGGTACGTAGTAAACGATCGGTAGTCATCTCTTTTAAATCGTGCACCAGCTTGGATCGCCGTTCGACTTCCTTTAACAAGACCTCGTTGGGGACCTCCGTCAAATAGTCCTTACGCTTCTTAGTCTCAGCATGCAACAAACGCCGATCCACTTGATAAGGGTTGGTCATGATCGAATGATCGAAAAATAATGAAAGGAGTTGAAGAGCCACAATACTCCGTCTCCTTCTACTCCGTAAAATTCAAAAAGGCCGGGAAATTCAAAAAAGCAAAAAGCCGGGAAGCCTTGAAAACGTCATAGAAATCAATTAATTACGTTTAAATAAAATGAACCCTCTTCTTAACGGTAAATAAGAGATACTGGTAAAGTTTTTCCACACGATCGAGAAATGTAAGAAAATGACCAAATGCGAAGCATGACGTGTCATTGAGATTGGACCCCCAAATCAAACTCTGCTCGTGTAACGCTCCAGCGACAAATGCGATGTATGCAGCATCAATCGGCTTATCGGAACTCCATTCGAACGCGAAAGGGTTAACGTATCCAGATTTACTCCACGTATCAGTGAAAGACTGATACGTAGGCATGCTCGTAACACCACCATACCAATTAACCAACACATACTCGTCCATACCAGACGCATCGTGAGTGAAACTGGACTTAACCACCGGTCCAGCGGACCATTCAGCAACAGCACGCTTACGCCAAAGGTTTAAATCATTCAACAACTCAGTCAAAACAACATCGTTCATAATTAGTAAAGTCATGATCAAAGTTATGAATGAATTCTAATAATGATAACTATCACAACGCACGCCCACCACCCATAACCACGTGTTCCACACTCTCAGGATCAAGAGTATACGGACCACCAGACGCACGTTCACGTGCGTGCGTCTGCGCCATCTGGTAAATAGCTGACACGTTTTCCCACAACGTCACCGACTCTCCGTGACCGAAATATTCGTCAATAAGATTCTTAAAGCGCACCATAAAGAAATCTTCATGAGGAGGCATACCTTGAGCACCACCCATAATCAAATAAGCCCACCGACGCAACGTAGCCCGGTCAGCATCGGTACCATGGTCCATCCTCACCCTCCTAGTCTCATTGTCGAGAGCGTCCAATACAACAAGACCGAAATAGTAGTTGACTGAATGCTCCATTGCGATGTTTATGAACATCAACGTCAGCGATTATCCAATTCACCGGTTAGCACCAGTGACGCACGCGCCACGCGTCCACGACCACCAATTAAGGACACCGGTTAACACGTGTTAAGGACACCGGTTAACACGTGTCACTGGAACATAACCACGATCAACAATTAAGGACACCGGTTAACACGTGTCACTGGAACATGATAACCACGAGTAACACCAACCGGCAAATTTAAAACTCGCGCCGATGAACCCATTTTTTCCCAAATGGATATCGTCAAATACCTCATAAGCTTCCTACAATTAATCATCTTGGTGCATGTGGAGCCAAAGTGGGTCGTCCTGTTATCAAGCGTAATCACATCCTGCATCGGAATAATCTTAAACCATGAGCAACGCTTCGACCGCTTTGAAGACCACCGTGATAGTTAACGAGGATGCCAAGTGCAGCTTCTGTATGAACCCGTTGGAAGACAAAGGAACATACCTACGCCCACCATGCAACCACCTCTATTGTGAACCATGCATGAAAAAGCCGGAACTACATGTGTGCACCCGATGCAATGAAGAATTCATCATTGCCGAACCAGTCACAATCAGAACAGTGATAACAATTGAGTAGCCTATAACATTATAGTTTACACTACCACCCAGCAAAAGGTCTATGTTTACCCATTTTTGACATCTGTTGATATTCACGTAGATAGGTTGCTACGCCATCACGACCATCAACAAAATTCCTAACAGGACGCTGACGCAAATAAGACTTATAATCAAACCTACAAACCTCGCACGGTAACGCGTCTCCAAGAACGGTTAAAAAATCCGCCATCCACAACTGTTCGTGCGGTAATGCTTTAACAGGATATGAAGAAACCACCGCGTTCAAGAACGACCATGCCGGAGGACCCCAAACTCTAGGATCAACATTATCCCTATTCATTTCATACCACACTCCTTTTGCTTATTTCGCTGACCAGACGGTTGACTATCCTTCAATTGTCTATCAATTATATGAGCACAACCACAAGGTTCTTTAGCGAAGTGTTGAAGAGCCTGACACAGCCTGTCTTGAATCCAACCCTTCTTTCCCCACTCATAATACTGGGGACACGACCCGGGTCCAATATACAACATATTAATAACCATAGAAGTAATTGTAGGATATCCCCCACCAACGCAAAGGTCGCACACCTTATACGGACCGTCAACGACAAACTGTGGAGGCGGTGGCGGTGGATCCTGCGGTATCGACGGCATTAACGGCACGTGACAACACCGTTCATGACTCTTGTTATACCATTCAATACACTTAGGTTCTTTATCATCAAGTTTAAAAAGCTCCACCATCAATTGCGCACACATCTTGCCCTTTGAATCCACGAATTCAAGAGGGTGTAGCAATCCGGAAACACCCAAATCCTCCTGACCAGGGTGACCACATAGACTACACACAGCCAACCCAAACTGCCGCCTGCTGAGTAACATCAAAAGTAATAACGACCTCATTTTATGAGCTTCAACTTCACCGTCTTAAACCGATGGTACTTCGCATCAGGCTTCCATCCTGTGTAAAACAAAGCTCTGTTAACCAACCCATATTCACACTTTCGATTCTCGTCGATGGGAAACAAACAAACCAACCCATAGGTAACTTTAGCGTGCCCACGAGGCACGGTGACAGCTTTATCAGCCCAATACGGAAACACCAACGTCAACATCGATCAATCGATTTATGATGGTTGAGGAAGCCAAATTCAACCATCGCTTACCATCGCTTGTTTATTTAAGTCTCTAAACACGTGTCACTGGAACATTAATTCACGACTATTTATTTATAGTTCCTACATAAGTATCCATCTAACACCGTCGTTGGCATCAAATTTCGGAGCTCGAACCCAAACACCCTCCAAATCCCTGACCTTATCGGGTTTCTTAGTCATCTCCATCTTCAACTCCATATTTTTTGTCTTCGGCTTCTTAACGGTTTTGGTAGCATTCTTTCCCTTAGGATGTGTGGGACCACCCTTAGGCGCTTTCGCGCCAGCGTAGAAAAGAATGAGTACGAAAACCAAAACATATAGTATTCGCTTCATGTTGCCTAATTATTTTTTATGAGTCTATGCCGCAGGAGCGGGTGTAGGTGTCAAAGCGGGATAAGGTCCAAGCAAGTAAGAAAAGCAATCATAATAACCCTGCAAAATGAGATCATCGTTATACCTCGTAACATTCCAGAAATAATACTCGTGAGATGAACACATCTGACGTCTGACGTCACAGAAATCCTGCCACGGAATCTCTTGCACGACGACAAGGTTATCGTCATCGTTGAACAAATCATAGACCCATTTATAATCACCACGAGCGGTATCAAACATGCATTCGAACACGTCGTAGTAAGGTTCGTCCTCGGCGCTTTTGTAGAAAGACACACACATAGGGCAGATATTCTCCCTAATCAAATGACACAGCATATCCATGACAAACTCCTCACCGTCACCATGAACTTCCTCGTTCCACTCCCTTGAGATAGGACCACAGTAGAATACTTTAACCTTCCAGTTAAAACTACCACTCAATCCGCTTGCAAATCGCGCATGGCCAACGCGCTGCAAAATCTCATGAGCACAACCAGGGTCGTTACGGAATAGCTCCCTGGTAATTCTGGCTACAGCCCTTTCAAATCTCATATCAAAAAAAAATAACTAATTAGGCCTGCATATCGAACCCACCAATGACAATTTTCTTTCCCGCCTTAAACCGCGCCAACCGCGCCGGCAATAACGTCTTCCTCCTCGTCAAACACGCGCTTATTGAAAACCGGAAACAAAACCTTGCGAACCTCGTCGAATGGATGTTCACCGACCACCGTAAAGTCATGGCCTTCAACAAGCCTAATGTAAACATCAGGCTTCAGAGGCTGCAACAGGAAATTTGGGAAGAGACGACACAAATCATCAACATAAGCCCTCGGTCCGTGCAACACCATAAACCCCTCCAACCTTCCATCGAGTTTGTTAAACTTGTAACACAAATACGCCTTGATCCTGAAGCAAACGTCAACCAACATCTCCAAGTCACCGTCATTGGGAGAAATTCGCGTAAACGAAAAGTAACGCGTGAAAGGTCCACGCGTGTCTTTTTTAACCATTGCAACTTCTAAAAACCCAGCCATCTTAAAAAATAAGAAACCCCATCGCCAACTTTGCACTCCAACAAATTTAAATTATTCAAATTAATGTTCCAGCGAGCACGCCAGCAATGAATGATCTAGTGAAATACTTCGCGCATTGGTATCCGTTACCAGACTTCATTCCAGATGAAATTGCAATTCAAATTTACGACTTCACATTCAACCCACTTTCCGATCCATGGTGAAAATGAAAAAGGAAATTCACGTCGTCGATGCAGATGGAAACCGCATCCGTGCGGTGAACCGTATCACCCACCTCCGCAATGGCCCGAAACTAAAGACATTCAAGTACTTACCAACCCGCTCCAATGACGTAACGACAAGAGACCTCGAAAAACTTGAAGACGCCATATGGACCAATAAAGAAAGACGAATTGAGTTCTTGAACCTTTGCACCACACTCCACCCAAGCATCGATAAAGAGCTTGACGATTACCTTGCAACGTTGTCCACACGAAGATTCAGAGCACTACGTCATTGTTGGTTCAATTTAAAGTGGAGGCCCAGCGTCAACGGATCGGAAGTTTTAATAAACCCAACGAACATTTATCGAACTCGTTGGTAATTAATTAACCGCATGGTTAACCGTAATTTTAAAATTTGAAAAATGCCCTCGGAGTTCACGTTCCATGGTCCGATAAACAGCTTCCTGATCGTTCTTCCTGCATAGAACATCGTCGTGAATCGTAAGAAAGGGAATTCGCTGTCGCATTAGTGAATTCCATATGTCAGTCATAACCTTAACCTCACTAAACTGTAGCAACCAAGCCAAATTAGTATGCTTGTCGTTCTTGTGAGGGTTGAGTGGTTCCTCTTTCGACTTGTATGAATTAATCCATTCAACCCACTTGGTATCACCCTTGAACATCTTACCGATGTCATTCATGGGCTTTCCAAAAATCAACTGGAATAACAACTTTTTAGCTTCAGCCCTAGTGGAAAGACCAGCATTCTCTTGCAACAAGACGTAAACGTCTTTACCGTCAAAAATTGCGGTGGAGAAAGGATTGTCACCAACACTCTGCTGTAACACCTTCGCCAATATGGTCGGCTGCATCTGTTTCACATCTAATGAAACCACTGGGCCACCGTAGAATTTGAGAGAAACCCTCAAGTCACCCTTAAGGTTAACAACCGGTGTATGAACCCTGCCAGCAAAAGAATCAACCGTAAAGAAAGCACCAAGCTGTTTGTGCCGCAACTCAAGAAATGTTTTAAAATACACAGGCATACGGTCAACAGGTACATCTAAATCAACATGCATCAACTGGTCACGCATATAAAAATGCAACCTGGTCAAAGGAACCGTGAACTTAGTCCGCCTCTTGGTACGCTCCAACAACGCAGGGTCGATTGGTCCGTCGCGTAGCGCTTTAACCACCATAGTCTTGCTTTTCTCGTCATAATCAATCTCACCACGTTCCTTCAGAGAGTAAAGTAACGGACCGTTGTTCACACCCAATTTTTTTAACTCGTATGTATATACCCTAACGTTTGAATAATCCTTCAGATCATTGAACCTGTGTTGAAACAAAGTCTTAGTTCTAACATAAGTAGTAAAAAAATGCTCCATAACTTAAATTCCAAAAAATATAAGGTTCAGATAGACCTGAGCCAACAATCTAGCGTCTTGAAGAGCGCCGTGCAAGCCTTCGCACGACAACGAAAACCTCCGACATAAATCCTGCAAACGGTTCGCATCTCCAGGAAACACCGACCTCGCGAAAGCCAACGTATCCTCAACCCTAAAATTCTGTTTCGGTTGCAATGATGCATCAAGCAAGTTAAACTCTTGATCGATAAAGGCAATATCAAATGGAGCGTTATGAATTACGATAAGGTCAGCCCCCGCAATAAATTTTATAAATGAAGCGGCAACGTCTTTAAATAAAGGCTTGTCGCTCAAGAAAAAATCAGTCAATCCATTAACAGACGTAGCTTTGGGATCCATAGAACGTTCTGGGTTCACGTAAGCGTGAAATTCTCTACCTGTAATTACATTATCAACAATCTCCACACACCCAATCTCAACAACCCTATGACCGTCGCAAATAGAGCCAAGCTTGCGACCATTGCCGTGGTTTTTATTAAAACCGGTGGTTTCAGTATCCAAAGTCACTACCCTCATTGTTAATGCTCACAATATAACATAATGTCATCTATAATAGATGAAATTGAGGCGATTATTCAATCCTTTTTCAAGGAAGCAAAACGGAAAGCGGAGGCTAGTGCTCGAGACTATGATTCTGGTACGGTAGTTAGTGGCCGTCGCCGATTGCATAACTGGGAGTTAACAATCCCCGCAGTTCCGTATCAAGCTGCGGTACCCGAGCAGCCTTATGTTCCGGCGGTAC
>CAZQGY010000055.1:0-6793 GCA_964593435.1 uncultured Flavobacterium sp.
GATTTTGATTAGTAGCAGGATAGTTCTTTATGCACTATAATGCCACATTATGTAAAGAAGCTTTGGGAAAAAAAATTACTGGCATGAGTTGCGAAGCGTACGTGTTTTTGTTTTGTGCGTTGGGCAAGCTCTTTGCCTAATGGCGTGCACGATTTTTCAATTAAAGCATAATTTTCCTGTCATTAGGCAAAGTGCTTGATGAGCGTTGGGACAAAAACCATGACAGTAATTTTTTTTGGAGCGTTGGGAAGGAGTGGCAATTGAAAACTAAATTTTCTCTTTTACTTTTCTCTTTTATGTTTCCAATCGCAATTTTCTGAAAAGATACTTGGTTGGAAATATATTTTGTTTATAATATCTAAAAGTTTATTGGATTTTAAAAGACCTCCACAATGTTTTGGTTCGGTTGCTATTGTGAAACCACACAATCTTTCAAATATCCATTGTGTTAAAGGATTACTAATTGAAAGTATATTTTGCATTTCTTCTTTTTCCATATATGTGAATTTTTTACCTTTTCCATTATAAGTATTATTCAAGGTGAAAAAGTCTAAATCTATGTCGAAATATACTTTGGTTTCATTAGAAGCTAACAAGCAATCTTCTAGCTCTTTATGTGTTTTAAACTTTTTAATTGTATGTTTGTTACCATTTATATCAATAAATTCTTCATCTTCCCAATTACTTTCAAAAGTACCTTGTCGGCAGTGAACATAAATATCTCCAATAATATTAAGATATGCAGCAGATAAAATGTGACCATCATTATTTCCTGCTAATTTAGCCCAACTAAATAAAGCTACTTCACCATCATTTGATTGATCAAGTTCTGATAACCACTTTTTTTCGGTTTCACAAGGATAACACAAATCTTGATGCCAATCTAAACTTACTAAGCACGGTGGTTTACAATCTGTATTCTCTCTAGTCCATTTTAACCAATAAAAAAAAGCATATCTGTGTTCTTGAAAAATAGCTAACTCTGTAACTCCTCTTCTTAAAAATGGATGGGACAAAATTTGTTTAGCAGAACCTGGAGGAACTATGTAATGAGGATTTCTAAATTCCATTGTTAGATTTATTGATTTGATATTGTGATTTTAGTGATAATAGAAGTTAGTGTAGCATTCAACCAAAATTGCCAATTTTCAAAATTTAAAATAACTAAAATTAATGTTATAATAGATATTGTGTTTAATGAAATAATTGCCTTTTGATTGTTCCTCTTTCTTATCACTTTCTGTTTTGGAGAAGTTTTGAAAACCCTCATTCCGGAGTTTAATAAGCTTACAGTTTCATTATCAATCATTGCCCAACCAATTGAGTTTGTACCTAAAGCAAGACCTAAAATTCTACTCATTTTTATTTATTTTAAATTACTATATTGTTTAACGAAATTAGCGAAATGAAGCAAACAAAGAATTGATGCTAGGAATACTTGGACTAGGAGCGATTTTTGTGCAGCTGAATGAGATAATGAGTTAGTTAAAGTAATTTCCTTTTTGTGGTATATTTTTTGTAAATCATTCTTAAGAAAACATTATATGAAGTTGGCTATTAATACGTTTTTTGATATAAAATTTGTTTTTTGGTACAAGAGTTGTATATTTGCAAAGTCATTTCCCTAGGGAAAAGGACCTGGTTCGTGAAAACGTACGCCACAGCACCGTAGCCTGTGGCTTTTTTATTTTATCCTCTTAGCATACTTATCTTCATAGTACTTTTGATTTCTAGCATCATCAATATGAAAACAAGAAATAATCATATAGTCAGGAGTTATTTTTTCCATTACAACTAAAAAGTTTCCTTCTTTAAACCAAAAATAATCTCTGATTTTACCATCAGCTTCCAAAAATTGAAAGCAAGTCACATCTTCAGTATCTTTATTTTCTAATATTGGTCTTATCCAATGAATTTTATTAGCTCTTTTTTTATCAAAGCTTCTTTTGCCTTTATCTCCTCTTGTAATGATTTTTACAAAAGTATGAGGATAAGCTTCAAATCCTTCTTCTTTTGAGTTTGCTATATCAATCTTTACTTTACAGCCATCAAAATAAAAAACATTATCAATAAAATCGGCTTTGAATAATTGAAATAATTCTTCTAAATGTTCTGCTGATGGGTCAATTCCTAAATTAGATATGTGATCGTCCAAGTCTAATAAATCCATTATAGTTTTATTTTAGGTTGGTGATCAAAAATATTGAACTTTGTTTCCCAAGGTTCTGTTCCTTCTTCGAGATTAAAACCAGATTTAGTTTCTAAATATTTAATGAAATCCATTCTGTTTTGAGTTGGATTTACAATATTATTCATTACTACTCTTGTTTTATATGTTATTGCTCCAATAAAGAAATCGGCAAGTTGAAAGAAATTATTATCGTGAGAATGTAAATGTTGAAATTGCTTGAATGGACTATTGCCTTTATATTCGGTATTAAAAACTTCATTAATCTTTTTTAGTTTTTCTCTACCACGAGTATTTTGAATATCAATAAAAACTCTGTATTCATCGCCATTACTATTGTTTGGATGCAATAAATAATAGGTCATTTTATAGTAGAAATTATCATGAGAACCTTGGTTAAAATCTATATGATTTAAACGCTCCTTATATTTTACTAAAACACATCGAAACTGTAATGATGATCTAAAAAAATAATCGACTAGCTCTTTGTATAATTCAGTTCTTGCATTTGAAAATTTATTCCATTTCAATTCTGATTTTTGATTGTATTTCGTAAGGATTTGATTGAATTCTTTTTGTAATTCAGCGTACTCATTCATAGGTACTTTGATGTATCCGATACACATTACCGGAATATTGTCATGTTCTAAATGACAACTTTCATCTATATAAAAATCATATTTGTTATTCATTAGAAGTTCTATGAGCTAATTATAGTTTTAATTTAATTGACTGTTAGTAGTAATTCTTGTTAATTCATCTGAAGCATCTTTATTTAAATTTACTCCTTTTGCTTCTAAGTTTTCAATTACGGCAGATTTGAATTCTAATTTATCAATTAAGTGTTTGTGTTTTATTTTGAACAGCATAAATAAATCATCCCAAGTCATTGCATATATTTCGTAATTTCTAATTGATTGGACTAGATATTTTTGTCCTTTATTTTTTTGGTTTTCATATAAATCAATAATATAATCATCAACTTTTTTACCAACTAAAATAAATTTCCAATTTCTTCTTAAACTATTAAAACGTTCTTCCTCTATAATAAACCTTAAATATCTTTCAACTTGTTGAAATTGTTCAGAACCAATTACTACAGAAGGTCGTTTTAATTCAACAATAATATTTTCTTCAATGGTTAAATCATTATTTGTAGCATCTGGAATGTCTGATTTTCTACTAATAAAAATATCAGGCCTTTTAAGCTTCTCTTTATTATCTATTGTTTCTGGTTTTTTATTATCAATTTCGAGGTGTGCAAAATAATTATTTAATAAGATTTCAAAATTCTTGTCAGCAGAAACTAAATGAAATTGCTCACCAAATAACCAATAATTGTCTTCTATAACTTTTTGAATATGCTCTCTTTCATTTGTGAATTTTTCCAAATCGAAGATTAATGCTTTTAAGATTTCAACAACATTAAATCTATTCTCTAGTAACTTTATTAGTGTATTTATATGGGATAAATTTGTTCTCTTTAAAGTTCTGGCTAGTTCCTCTCTTTCGTCATCTGTAAGTTTTACAACATTTTCAACAATAGTCAAAACACTTTCTCTTTGATCAGTATCAAGTAGTAAATTTAAAAACCCAACAATTGTTTTGCTTTGAGTTGTAGTTAGACTTTGAAAAATTTTTGGTTGAACACTATATAACTCTTTGATTACATTTTCTAAATCAATTTTTCTTAAATGATCATATGAATTGTTTTTGAAAACTGGAAATACTTTGTTTTTGTTGTAACTTTCAATTAACTCATTAGCTTTTGAATTTCTAATGAATAATTTTTCTTTTTCAGAAACAAATTCATTTAGTAACTCTACAAGGTTTCTAAATGTAATATCTGTTTGGTTTTTACCAGAAAAGTCAAATGTTGGATTATCTTCTTTTGTGGCATTGAAGTTGTCAAAATAGGTTGCTTCAATATATAGAGAATGATGAAAATCTACAGCTTTATTGTTAAATGAAGTGTGTTTTCTAAAAACTTGCTTTTTCTCGTCATTTAAAAAGTAATAATAATATTTATCACCTATTTTCTCCTTCCATCTTATATAACTAACCTTAAAATTATAATCTCCAATTGGAATATTTTTTTCATCGGTATCATCTATTACAGAAAAATAATCTAAAGGATTATTATTAAGAAGTATTTTAAAATCTCTCTCTTTATTTAAGTATAGAAACCAGCCAAACTCATTTGCTAAAAACTTTTCAAATTCTTCATTATCTAATAAATCTCCATAAATTTCAGTAAAGCCCTCAAAAATCACTTTAGTACCTGTCTTTTGTTCTTTTGAAATTACTCTATCAAATGTTTCAAAATCTTGACTACTCTCTTTTTTGATTTGAATATTGTATTCTAAAAATTTATCCTCTTTTGTTTTAAAAATTGTACTCCAAGTTGCTTTATTACAAAAAGTTGAAAAAGAATATCTTCCCTTTCCTTTTTTTCCTTTTACAAATCCTGTTTCTGAAAACGAGTTCGCTTTCAATGAAACCATAAAATTTCCAAAAGTATCTGATATATTATCGAAACTAATTCCTGAACCATTATCAGAAATTGAAAAACTTTCAAGTGTTCCAATGGAGTTTGCTGAAAAATCAATATTTATTGTAGATGCTCCAGCATCAAAACCATTCCAAATATATTCAGCTATAGCTTTCTTATAATCTGATGGTAATCCACTACCTTCAATACTTTTAGATGTTAATTTTGTGGTATGTTTTTTCATAAATTAAATATGATTACATCTATTCTAATGAATAAATTTTAAAGTTTCAAATGAAAACAATTCCACAAAAATATAACAAAAAAGTTAATAATAAATTACTCAATTTTCATAATTCAATCTACTTTGATATGAAATTAGTTTCACTCTTTCAAATAGCTTAATTTTTGATAATTTAATTATAGAACTAATTTGTCATTTCAATCTCAATGTATGATTTTAAATTATATAATTCAATTTGGCTTTCACTATCTCCTTCCAATTGTCCAATCTCAATAAATGCAATATCATTAGCAAATGCTTTTTCACCAATTAGATGTTCGATATGGACGTAAACTGCTTCTCGAAGTCTTGGGTTGTCTTTGTGGACAATATAGTTTTTGAGTAACACTTTTATTCCTAAATCGGTTGGTTTGTTTGGGTTTTCTAATGGGATGAAATACATTTCGCTTATTCGTAAAGTTATGCCGTAATATTCTAATGGTTTGTCGGTGCCGTTTTCGTATTTTTCAATATTCATCTCTGGTTGAAGGAACGCTGTTATTTTCCAACGCTCTACAACTGGAGCATGATGAACTAGTAGTTCTACTTCTTTGAATAGGTAAGGATTTCCGTTTGCGGTGATGATTAATTCTGCACCGTTTTTTTTGTTTTTAATGATGAGGTCTAGGTTTTTGTTGTATTGATGTAGTATCTCGATTAGTTTGTCGAAATGGATTTTTAGTTGGTCTTTTGGTATTTCGTTTAGAAGAAGGAAAACGAAGTTGTTTTGTTGGAAGTAGTTCCAGAAGTTGGTTATTGTGTTCATATTGTTTCTTGTTATTGGAACGCGGATGAAACAGATGCTTCGCAACGCGGATTTATACGGATTTTATCTTTTGTCTTGAGCTGATTTTTCAAATGCTATTAAATTTACCATCTCTCGTAATCGTGAGCGAACTCGATTGCCGTAATGTTTTTCAATTTCTGTGGCTGATAGGTTGGTGGTTATGTGAGTAAATAGTTTTTTTGAAATGAATAGATCATATCTGCTCAATAGAATTTCTGCCATGACATTGCATTCGTTACCAAAATATTTTAAGTTGTTTTCTGTTCCTAAATCGTCAAAGCAATAGGTTCTTGGTTCTGATTGGTATAGTTTGCCATTGCTGTATTTGTGGATTATTTGGTAGCCGTCCTGGATGAATTCAAAGCTGATATCGCGACATGGTTTTACGAAAAACTTATGTTCTGTTGCTGTTAGGTATTTCATTAAATTCATCAATGATGTTTTACCGCAGCCGATTGGTCCGGTTAGTAGAATTCCTTTGTTGAGGTTTATTCCATATTGAAAACATGTTGGTTCGTCTTTTAAGAAATACGCGATTAGTTTGTACACAATTGGATAATCGGTTTCAATGATTTTGAAATGATTGCCATATAGTTCAACTCCTTTATTTTCTAACCAAGTAATGACCTCATCATAGCTATAATGGCTCTGAATAGTCTTTGTCGGTTGTTGTGTTGAGTTGTTTTGCTCTGTTTGGTTGTTCTGCATTTGAAATAAATTTTGGTGCGTTAATCATCCAATTTTGTGCTGCTGCTTGCCAATCGACCATTGGTGTTTTACCTCCGACTAACCAACCGACACTTTTGAAATAGTTGAAGAATTTTTGAGCTTCTTGTTCCGGAAAGTTATTTTCTTGGAAATAGATTTTGACTTCTTCGATTGTTGGCTGTGACTTTTCTTCTTTTTCTTTTTTTGCGGAACTTTTTTCTTTTTCTTCATCATCGTTTTTTAAATCCAAATTATTTATTTCTTCAAAATTTTTTGTGTGCTTTTCCAAGTTTGAAACGTTTTTATCGTTTAAAATGTTTGTATTGTTTATATAGT
>CAZQGY010000056.1:0-3131 GCA_964593435.1 uncultured Flavobacterium sp.
CATCATTGTTTGGTGAGAAGGCAGTTGGAGCCATTATACTAGCACCTTGCCCCACGGTAATTACTTCTGTTATTGATTTAGAACAACCAAATTGATTATAGGCTATCAATGTTACAGTGTACAGTCCATCCTTTGCATAAGAATGAAATACAGTCGTCAAACTCTCTCCATCACTATTTGGGTTAATATCCTCAGGGTTATAAAACACCTTCAACGGACTATTGTCTCCAAAATCCCAAACTAAGTAATCGTACTCTGGAGGAATAGTAGTGGCTGTTAAACCATTAGTAAACTTAATGCTTTCATTAACAGAAACATTTCCATAAGTAGTTAAATTCAATGAAGTAAAACTTAAGCTAGGATTAATTACAGTTGTATTTAATGTAATTGTATCCCAACAGTTTTCATTATTTGTAACTTTAATATTACCTGTAGGAGAAGTAGGATTACTAATAGATAATTCATAAAGTTTATTTCCAATTTTTGTAAAAGGAACTACTACATTATTATAAAAAAATGTAAGATTTGGATCCAAAGTAGAAAGTGAAACTCTTACCTTACCACCAGAGGTAGAGCATAGTTTATTATCTAAATTTACAGAATCAATTTTCAGTGATCCATAATCATAAATGGTGAATTGAAAAGGTTCTGTGGTACAAGAATTACTATCTGTAACTGCAATCCTATACAAACCTGCTTTAAGATTACAAACGTTGAAATAATTATTTGAAGGATTCGGTACTGATGTCCACATTTGTAATGAAGGGTCTAAAAACTGTAAAACGAAATTAGTATAAATACCCGTTCCACCCGTATAATTTAGGTTTGCACAACCTAAAGAACCGTTACAACTAATATTTGTAGTAGAAACAAGTGAGATATTTATTGGCGATGCAGGTAATATTGTGTATTTTTTTGAGGGGATTAAGCAACCTATTGCATCTCTTCCTGTTAAAGTATATTCCCCTGCTTGAAGTCCAGTTATATTCAATCTATTTTGTTGAAAATTATTAGGTCCAGTCCATTGAACCGAATATGAGCCCGACAAAGGCACACCTCCAATAATCGTAACTGCAATTTCTCCATCATTAACTTTACTACAACTAACATTTTTAACAGACTCGCTTGAAATAAACATTGGAATTGAAACTTTAAGAACTCCAGTTTTTATAATACTACATGGCAAGGAAGTAATTGTATAATTAAATATTCCTGTTTGTATTGGAGTACCACTAATAACTAGCTTACTTATAGCTGAATCATATACAAAATTGACTCCTGAAGGCAAACCCAAAACTTGTACTGAAGTTGCACCAACAATAGTATACTGAATTGGTACTATTGGAGAATTAAAATTAGTCTGACATAAAGTTTGTTGATCTGTTCCAGAGGCTGACAATAAATCAATTGATACGGCAGTATTAACGTTTGAAATTGTAATTATCTCCGTTTTGGTACATCCTGTTGTTGTTATTGGGATTGTAAATGTACCATTGGCGGTTGGATTACCTTGTATGGTGTAAACCAAAGTTAGTGGATCTTGAGAAATAGTTAAACCAGCTGGTAAAACAGGTGTAATAATTCCAGTGGCGCCACCACCGACACTGAATCGAATAGGTATAATTGGACCATTTAAACAAACTGCTTGATTTAATGTTGCTGTTGGACTTATAAAATCCAATATCACTGCCGGTTTTATATCAAAACTGATAGTTGTACTAGCAGGTGAACCACAACTACCTTGTGTCGTTATCACATAGTTTTGTGCTAAACTTGTTGCTACAGTTGGTGTTCCAGAAATTGAAACTAATCCATTAACTTCATCTACAGTTGCTACTATTCCTAAAGGCAATACTGGATTTATTAACACACCTGTTGTTCCTTTAGCAATTGAATAAACGATTGGATCTATCTCGGTGTTGATACAAGCGATTTGATTAACTGTTCCAGACAATTTAGCAATCGATTGTAATGGATTCACTACAATAATTCCTGACAAACTATTACTACAGTTTGAAGTAGATGTGATTGTAAATGGAAAAGAACCACTCTCAGTTGGAGTACCTGTGATTATTCCTGTTGATGATGTAAAATCAACACCCGCAGGCAATTTACCAGTCAATTTCAACTCTTCTGTTGAAGGTGATATAGCATATTTAATAGGGGTAACAAATGAAGACCCCATGCACAATGTTGTGTTTGGATTTCCTGAAACTAAACTAACCATTGCGTTTTGATAGATAGTAACAGGTAATGAAAATGCTATACCTTCTCCACACGAATTTAATCCTTTGACAACAACATTACCCGATGCAACTCCGCTACCAAAATTAACTTTGATAACATTTGTATTTAAACCATCTGTGATAACTGCGCCTGTTGGCAACGTCCAGTCATATGTAGTTGCATTTGGTATTACAGGAACTCTAAACTCTTGATTTAATGACCCTGAACAAATTATTGTTGGACCTGTAATTGTTCCAGCTGCCGATGGTGAAGGTTGAACTAAAACCCTTAACTCCGATGTCTTACTACAACCACCACTTGTAGCCGTAAGTTGATAAACAACCTCAATTGGTGAAGATGTAGTATTAGTTAAGGTTTCTGTTAATGAACTCACTGAAGCTACTACTGGAGGTGTAAAAGGAGTAATTCCTACAACAGCAACTCTTGTCCAATTAAATGTTGTTACTGGCAAACTAAAACTTGGTGTGTAGCTATATACATTTCCTGAACAAGCAACTTGATCTAAAGTAGGCTCGATTAAGTTAGGCGTTGGTTTAACTGTAACCGTGACTTGTTGTGTCGATATACATCCTTGTTCATTTTCTAATTCATACTCATAAACAACATTTATCGGAAGACCAGTTGTGTTGATTAATGTCTCAACTATTACTCCTGTACCTGTAGCACTTGGATTGGAAATACCTATCATTGTAGCTCTACTCCATCTAAAAGCTGTACTGCTATCCGAACTAATTGGGGTGTAGGTAAATTCAGAACCTGAACAAATATTAGCCGTTTGTGGACTACTCAATGTAGGTAATGGAACTATTGTAATTGGTAATGTAGTACTTATACCTTCTCCACACGAATTTAATCCTTTGACAACAACATTACCCGATGCAACT
>CAZQGY010000056.1:3231-5820 GCA_964593435.1 uncultured Flavobacterium sp.
AAGCAACTTGATCTAAAGTAGGCTCGATTAAGTTAGGCGTTGGTTTAACTGTAACAATCAAATCTTGGATATTTTTACAACCTCCTGTTGTAAATATTGTAAACCTATAAAGTACATCAATCGGTAAATTAGTTGTATTCACTAATACTTCTTCGATATTTCCAGTAATATCTGTTGATTGTGGATTTGAAATACCATCAATCGCAGGCCTACTCCAAGTATATCTAGCATTTCCATCCGAACTATTCGGTGTATAAGCAAATAAAGAACCTGAACATATGCTAGCCGTTTTGGGACTACTTAATGTAGGCGGAGGAATTACCGTAATAGGATAACTATCCGAAATAGTGCTTCTCCCACATGTATTTATACCTTCAACTTTTAAAAAATAAGAAGTGGTCGTGGTTGGAAAATTTAGATTAATAGTATCCGAAGAGGTTGTAATTTCGTTACCATTAGGTAATGTCCATACATATCTAGAAGTATTTGTGCTGAAACTCGCTTTATATCTATTATTGCTGCTTCCTGCACAAACCATTTGATCTCCTTCAATTACGGGTATCCCGTCAGGTATTTTCTCTAATCTTACCGAAAAACTATCTGTTGCATCACAACCATTAACAGTATCATCAAGAACAAAGGAATAATCAGCAAAAACAGTTTTAGTAGTTGAAGTACTTGTAAGTGTTTCTGAAATTTCACTATTTATTCCTGAACTTGATGATTCTTGGATTTCATCTTTGGCAGCTCTGGTCCAAGAAATATTAACTCCTGGTATATTGGCTGTAGGATTATATGTAAATGTTACGGATTGGTTTGATGTTGTACAAAAAGAGGTTGTTGGAATGTTAATTAATTTAGGTGAAGGATTTACTTTTACCGTAAAACTCCTATTTGGACTTATACAACCCTCTGCTGTTGTTAACTTATAATTATAAACAACGTTTATAGGTGTAGTTCCATTATTATCTAACCTCTCATTAATAGTTGGTGTTATTCTTACAACTGTGCCTCTATTCCAACTGAATATAGATCCATCTATACTTGTAGTGGGCGTAAAATTAAATGTAGCACCTGAACATAATTCTACAGCACTCGGGATATTTAAAAGTAAATCATTCGGATTAACCGTAACTGTTACTATCTGAGTATTGGTACAACCATTTAATGTTAAAGTATATACATAAACAACCTCTATTGGCAAACTAGTAGTATTGACCAATGTCTCACTTATATTACCTGTAATTGATGTAGCTGATACATTGGAAATACCAGGTACAACCGCTCTAGACCAACTCATTGTAGAACTACTATTAGAACTTGTAGCTGTATATGCAAATGGACTTCCTGAACAAACCGTAGCAGTTAATGAACTGCTTAAAGCTGGTGGAGCAAGTACGGTTATAACTTCTGTCTTAGCAACTCCAACTCCACAGGAATTGACACCTGCAACGCTTAAATTACCCGAACTAGTTACTACTGAATAATCTACTATAAGTGAGGTGATATTGGTATCTGTAGTACTACCGTTAGGTAATGTCCATCGGTAAGAAGTAGCATTAGGAATAGCAGTTATATTATATGTCCTTTGAATACCAATACAAACTGTTTTGTCGCCTGTTATAGTAATCGGAGCTGATGGTAGTGGTGTAACATTAACGCGAACTGTTTCTGTAAATGTACATCCTGAGGGACTTGTTAAACTAAAAATATAATCTACTCCTACTGATGCATTTGTTGTATTGGTTAATACCTCAGATATCGAACCGGTTCCACTACTTGATAATTCTGATATACCAGCCTGTGCAGATCTACTCCAACTAAAGCTACTACCTGTTATATTCGATAAAGGAGTATAACTAAATGTTGAACCCGAACAAATTGCCGACGGTGTCAATGAACTCGTTAATTGTGCTTTAGGATTAACTGTAACCTTTACACTCTGAGTATTGGTACAACTATTTAAACTTAAACTATAATCATAATAAACATCAATAGGTGCATCTGTAGTATTGACCAAAGTCTCTCCTATAGCTGAACTACTAGCTGTCGTAGAGGCTGACGGAGTAATCCCTAAAACACCTCTTCTAAGCCAACTCAATGTTGTACCTCCATTAGAACTCTGACCTGTATAACTAAATAAGGCGCCTGAACAAACAGTAGAAGTTAGGGGACTACTAAGAACAGGTGGTGATAATATCGTAATTGCAAGGGATGGTGAAGAAACACCTACTCCACATGTATTTAAACCTGCTACACTTAAGTTCCCTGAACTTGTCATAATAGCATAGTCAATAGTTAATGTTGTCGAATTAGTATCTGTAGTACTGTTATCTGGTAAAGTCCATCTATAACCTGTCGCATTTGTTATAGCAGTAGTGGTGTAAGTAACTTGACTCGCACTACAAACCGTCGTGGATCCACTAATAGAACTAGCCGATAATGGAACTGGATTTATATTAACTGTAACACTTGCCGTTGAAATACAGCCTGAGAGTGTCGTGATTGTATAATTATAAACAACGCTGATTGGAGCATTTGTTGTATTGGTTAATACCTCAGATATCGAACCGGTTCCACTACTTGATA
>CAZQGY010000056.1:5920-6586 GCA_964593435.1 uncultured Flavobacterium sp.
TAGAACTCTGACCTGTATAACTAAATAAGGCGCCTGAACAAACAGTAGAAGTTAGTGGACTACTAAGAACAATAGATTTATATGTAAATTGTGTTGCTGAAGCTTCACCATCAACTTCAATTAACCCTGAAGTAACTCCACAAGGAATAGTAACTCTAATCTCGGTACTTGATAAAAAAATTATATTATTACTAGGAATAACTGTTGCTCCAATTTTAACAACAGAAGAACTTATAAAATCCGTTCCAATAATTGTAACAACAGTACCTGCATAACCTTCCGTAGGAGAAAAAGAAGTAACTGTAGTGTTTTCTTTGATTCCAGATCTATTTTCTATAATTGGTAAATACTTAGAATAAGAAGAAACTCCTATTAATAAAAATAATGAAATAAGAACAGATTGAAACATGTGGGGATTTTTCATACTATTATTTTGTAATTTATTTTGTAAAAAGAGATAAATTATTTCATCACTTTGATCTATATCGTTGTGTTTATTTTTCTTAAATAAACAATTATTAAAATTTTCACAATTATGTTAACTCCTCAAAAAAATGAAGAGTTTACAGAATAATTTAACTAAATTACTACAAGCTTTGACACTATCCTTGTTTTTACGATTGATTAAAAAAATAGTACTCATAAATTAAAGTTTTCAACATTTTA
>CAZQGY010000057.1:0-6571 GCA_964593435.1 uncultured Flavobacterium sp.
GGGACGGAAGAAAAGCCGGCTCTTTCTCTAGATAAACCTCCAGGTCCAAGTGCTGATAAACGACGTTTATGAGTAATCTCTGCTAATGGATTGGTTTGATCCATGAACTGAGATAACTGGTTTGTACCAAAGAATGAATTAATTACAGATGATAACGTTTTTGCGTTAATCAGATCGATAGGTGTAAAGACTTCGTTATCACGTACATTCATTCTTTCACGAATAGTACGCGCCATACGAGCTAAACCTACACCAAACTGTGCGGATAATTGTTCACCAACCGTTCTAACACGACGGTTAGATAAGTGGTCAATATCATCAATCTCAGCTTTTGAATTAATTAATTCGATTAAGTATTTTACAATCGTAATGATATCTTCTTTAGTTAAAACTTGTTTATCCATAGGGATATCTAAGTTTAACTTTTTATTCATTCTGTAACGACCTACATCGCCTAAATTGTAACGTTGGTCTGAGAAGAATAATTTATCAATAATACCACGAGCCGTTTCTTCATCAGGCGGTTCGGCATTACGCAATTGTCTATATATATGCTCTACTGCTTCTTTTTCAGAGTTCGTAGGGTCTTTTTGCAAGGTGTTGTGGATAATAGCAAAATCTGCTTGATTGCTATCTTCTTTGTGTAATAAAATTACTTTAACATCTGCTTCAATAATTTCTTCTACGTTTTCTTTATCTAAAATCGTATCACGATCTAAGATAATTTCGTTACGTTCAATAGAAACTACTTCTCCAGTATCTTCATCTACGAAATCTTCATGCCATGTATTTAATACACGAGCAGCAAGTCTTCTTCCGATGAATTTTTTAATTCCAGTTTTAGACACTTTAATTTCTTCCGCAAGGTCAAAAATTTCAAGGATGTCCTTATCTCTTTCGAAACCTATAGCACGGAAAAGTGTAGTAACTGGTAATTTTTTCTTTCTATCAATGTACGCATACATTACGTTGTTGATATCGGTAGCAAATTCTATCCAAGAACCTTTGAAAGGAATTACTCTGGCAGAATATAATTTAGTTCCGTTTGCGTGGAAAGATTGACCAAAGAATACCCCTGGTGATCTATGTAATTGAGAAACTACAACACGTTCTGCCCCATTAATAACGAAAGTTCCGCTTGGTGCCATGTATGGAATAGTTCCTAAATATACATCTTGCACGATAGTTTCAAAATCCTCGTGCTCAGGATCTGTACAATACAACTTCAAACGTGCTTTTAAAGGAACGCTGTATGTTAAACCTCTATCAATACATTCTTCGATAGTATATCTTGGTGGGTCAATAAAGTAATCTAGGAACTCCAACACAAATTGGTTTCTAGTATCCGTTATTGGAAAATTTTCCATGAAGGTATTATAAAGACCTTCGTTACCTCTTTCGTCTGATTTAGTTTCTAATTGAAAAAAATCTTGAAATGACTTCACCTGAATATCTAGAAAATCTGGATAATTCGGTATGTTTTTTGTCGAGGCAAAATTGATTCTTTCTGTTTGATTAGCAATCATCAATGGATAATATTTTTGATTAAAAAAAAGTAATTTTTGTGATAACACAACATTTATAAAATATTTTATACTTTTTTTTTACAACCAATACATCTTTAAAAACAAATGAAATTTATTTTTTTTCTTCGTATTGATTTAAAAAAACATTTTTCGTAATTATAAAACTATATAATTTTATTATACGAAAAATGGTTTAGGTCGTTGGAAACAATATCCAAGACCTAAACCTGTATTTTAAACTGAGTGAGATTATTTTAACTCAACAACAGCTCCTGCTTCTTCTAAAGCTTTCTTAAGACCTTCAGCCTCATCTTTAGAAACGCCTTCTTTAACATTTGCTGGAGCAGCATCTACTAAATCTTTAGCTTCTTTAAGACCTAAACCAGTTAATTCTTTAACCGCTTTAACTACTCCTAATTTAGAAGCACCTGCTTCTTTTAATACTACTGTAAATTCTGATTGCTCAGCAGCAGCACCTGCATCTCCACCACCAGCTTGCATAACTACTGCTGCTGCTGCTGGTTCGATACCATACTCATCTTTTAATATTGTTGCTAATTCATTAACTTCTTTTACTGTTAAGTTAACTAATTGTTCTGCGAATTGTTTTAAATCTGCCATTTTTTCTATCTTTAATGTGTTTAAAATATGTAATTTATTAAGTGCGTTTTGTTTTGTTATTCTGCAGCTTCACCTTTAGTTTCAGCATGGTTTAATAAAGCTGAAAGTATACGTTTAGCTGGAGATTGTAATAATCCGATGATTTCACCGATAACTTCTTCTCTTGATTTAATAGCTACTAAGCTATCTAAAAGTTCGTCACCGATGTAAACTTCCTGATTAATATAGGCTCCTTTTAATACAGGTTTTTGTCCTTTTTTACGGAATTCTTTAATAATTTTTGCAGGTCCGTTAGCGGTATCTGCAATCATTATAGAAGTATTTCCTTTTAAAGTTGACGATAAATCTCCATAGTCGTTTGCAGAAACCTCCATAGCTTTAGCTAATAAAGTATTTTTTACAACTTCTAATTTGATTCCTGCTTTAAAACAAGCTCTTCTTAAGTCTGAAGTAGTCCCTGCATCAAGTCCAGAAATGTCTGCTAAATACACAACATTCACATCTGCTAACTGTGCAGTTAAATCTTCAATAGCAATTGATTTTTCTTCTCTAGTCATACTAAATATATTTAACTACCAATTATACTGCTTTAGGATCTAAAGCGATAGCAGGACTCATAGTACTTGTTAAGTGAATAGACTTAATATAAGTACCTTTCGCTGCAGTTGGTTTTAATTTGATTAATGTTTGAACAATTTCGTGTGCATTGTCATAGATTTTATCCGCATCAAAAGACACTCTACCTATTCCTGCATGAACGATACCAGTTTTATCAACTTTAAAGTCAATTTTACCAGCTTTAACTTCTTGAATTGCTTTAGCAACATCCATTGTTACTGTACCTGTTTTAGGGTTTGGCATTAAACCTCTTGGTCCTAAAACACGTCCTAATGGACCTAATTTACCCATAACAGCTGGCATAGTGATAATTACATCAATATCTGTCCAACCATCCTTGATTTTTTGAAGATAGTCGTCTAAACCAACGTGGTCTGCACCTGCTGCTTTAGCTTCCGCTTCTTTATCTGGAGTAACTAAGGCTAAAACTCTTACATCTTTACCTGTACCGTGTGGTAATGCAACCACACCTCTTACCATTTGATTTGCTTTTCTTGGATCTACACCAAGTCTAACAGAGATATCAACTGATTCATCAAACTTTGCTGAAGCAATTTGTTTGATTAATACTGAAGCATCTTTTAAAGAATATAATTTATTCTTTTCAATTTTTGCTGCAGCTTCTTTTTGCTTTTTTGTCAATTTTGCCATATCTCTTATTTTAGAGGAGAATCTCCAGTTACAGTTATACCCATAGATCTAGCTGTTCCAGCAATCATACTCATTGCAGCTTCCATTGTGAATGCATTTAAATCTGCCATTTTATCTTCAGCGATTGCCTTAATCTGATCCCAAGTAACGCTTGCTACTTTTTTACGATTAGGCTCTCCTGAACCAGACTTTAATTTTGCAGCATCCATTAATTGAACTGCAGCAGGTGGAGTTTTTACAACGAAGTCAAAAGACTTGTCTTTATATACAGTAATTTGTACTGGACATATTTTGCCAGGTTTATCTTGTGTTCTAGCATTGAACTGCTTACAGAACTCCATGATGTTAACCCCAGCAGCTCCCAAAGCAGGTCCAACCGGTGGCGACGGGTTCGCAGCACCTCCCTTAACTTGTAGTTTAACTACTTTACTAACTTCTTTAGCCATTTTTTAAAATTTTACATTAATCATTGGAAGCGATTAATGCGGGTTTATATATATGTAACAAAAATTATACTTTTTCAACTTGCATAAAACTTAATTCTAAAGGTGTTTTTCTTCCGAAAATTTTAACCATTACTTCAAGTTTACGCTTTTCTTCATTTATTTTTTCAATAGTACCATTGAAACCATTGAAAGGACCGTCAATAACTTTAACTGTTTCATCAATTGAATACGGAATATTAACGTTTTCTGTTGTTACAGATAATTCGTCAACTTTACCTAACATTCTGTTTACTTCAGCTTGTCTTAACGGAACCGCTTCACCACCTTTTGTTTCGCCTAAAAAACCGATAACACCAGTGATAGATTTAATGATATGTGGTATTTCACCTGTTAAGTTTGCCTCAATCATAACATAACCTGGGAAATATACTCTTTCTTTTGATATTTTTTTTCCGTCTTTTACTTGCACTACTTTTTCAGTAGGCACAAGAACTTGAGAAACATAATCAGCCATTCCTACACGATTAACTTCTTGCTCAATATAAGCTTTAATCTTGTTTTCTTGTCCGCTTACCGCTCTAACGACATACCATTTCTTTACGTTATTATCAGCCATTTTGTATTAACCTTTTAACAAATTAAAGAAACCGTTTAATACCTTTGTAAAGGTTAAATCAATACCCCAAGTTGCTAAAGCAAATATTACTGAAAATAATGCTACAACGATAGTATATTTTTGTACTTCTGCCCATTCTGGCCAAGTTACATTTGATTTTAATTCTTCGAATGCTTCAGAGAAATATTTTAACATGATATTTACATTATTTTGCACGAGCGGAGGGATTCGAACCCCCATCAATGGTTTTGGAGACCACTATTCTGCCCTTGAACTACGCTCGTAAGTTAAAATCAGTACCGATTGCTCGATACTGATTTAAATTTATTATTTGACTTTATAATTAGTCTAAAATTTCAGTTACCTGTCCAGCACCTACTGTTCTACCACCTTCACGGATAGCGAAACGTAAACCTAAAGACAATGCAATTGGAGACAATAATTCAACATCAATTGTTAAGTTATCACCTGGCATAACCATCTCTCTTCCTTGTGGTAACATAATAGTACCAGTTACGTCAGTTGTACGTACATAAAACTGAGGACGGTAGTTATTATGGAATGGAGTATGACGTCCACCTTCTTCTTTTTTCAAGATATAAACCTCTGCTTTAAATTTAGCGTGTGGTTTTACTGAACCTGGCTTAATAATAACCATACCTCTTTTGATATCAGCTTTATCAATACCTCTTAACAATAAACCTACGTTATCTCCAGCTTCACCTCTATCTAAGATTTTACGGAACATTTCAACTCCAGTAATAGTAGAAGTTAATTTTTCAGCACCCATACCGATAATTTCAACTGGGTCTCCTGTATTAGCAATACCAGTTTCGATACGACCTGTAGCAACAGTTCCACGACCAGTAATTGTAAATGAATCCTCAACTGGCATTAAGAATGGTTTTTCAACGTCACGAACTGGTAATTCAATCCAGTTATCAACTGCATCCATTAATTCCATGATAGTAGCTACCCATTTTGGATCTCCATTCAAACCTCCTAAAGCAGAACCTTGAATAACTGGACCATTATCACCATCATATTGATAGAAAGATAATAAGTCTCTGATTTCCATCTCAACTAACTCTAATAATTCAGCATCATCAACCATATCGACTTTGTTCATGAATACAACCATTCTTGGCACACCTACTTGGCGACCTAAAAGGATATGCTCACGAGTTTGTGGCATTGGACCATCTGTAGCAGCAACTACTAAGATAGCACCGTCCATTTGCGCAGCACCTGTAACCATGTTCTTAACGTAATCCGCGTGACCTGGACAGTCCACGTGAGCGTAGTGACGATTAGCAGTTGAATACTCAACGTGCGACGTGTTAATTGTAATACCTCTTTCTTTTTCTTCTGGAGCATTATCAATTTGATCAAATGATTTTGCTTCTGATAAACCTGCATCTGACAATACTTTTGTAATTGCAGCTGTTAACGTAGTTTTACCGTGATCTACGTGTCCGATAGTACCAATATTCAAATGGGGCTTCGAACGGTCGAATGTTTCCTTTGCCATGATTTTAAAATTTAATCTTAGTTATTTATTAGTGTTCAAAAATTATTTCTATTTTGAGCCAATGTCGGGAATTGAACCCGAGACCTCTTCCTTACCAAGGAAGCACTCTACCCCTGAGCTACACCGGCTTTTGTGAGTTCAGAAGTTAAAAACAAACCTAAATTTGCTTTTAATCCTATTGTACTGTTACTCATTTTTAAAGATTTTACTTAAAAATAATTAAATAAATTCATTTAAAAAAGTTTGTGGGGAGAGCAGGATTCGAACCTGCGAAGTTTTCACAGCAGATTTACAGTCTGCCCTCGTTGGCCGCTTGAGTATCTCCCCTAACCTTACTTAAAAATCAATAAAAACAAATTATAATTTCCAATTTAAACCAGAAAATAAATTCATTAATTATTGATTATCAAAATTTCAAAGAGCCAGTGGAGGGACTCGAACCCACGACCTGCTGATTACAAATCAGCTGCTCTAGCCAGCTGAGCTACACCGGCGTTTTATACATAAAAAAAGTCCGCTATTTCTAACGGACTGCAAATGTATGTAATTTATTTATTAATCA
>CAZQGY010000058.1:0-1455 GCA_964593435.1 uncultured Flavobacterium sp.
GGTATTATCAAATAAACTATAACTGATTTAATGAGCCATTCGCAGTTTCACAGTACAAAATTGTTTATACTTAGACATGCATGGCTTAATCTTTGAGACAAGCATATGACTACTGGCAGGATCAACCAGGTTACTATCTTTAACCAGCCAAGTTATCTGAACTTTCAGAGAACGCCCTTCAAACTTGCCCGACTAGAAAATATTCATTTTGAGTTTTTTACTGGCAGTCGTACCAAAAAAGACTTGTTCTCAAAAGAACCCATCATTTCTAGGATTTCTACCCTCAAAACTAAACCTGATCTACTGAGCCATTTTTGGTAGAGAACTCTTTGTAAAATACCCTGCAAGCAAGGTTATCCAGCAAAGACTCGTACTAAAACAACTCAGACTTTTGCCAAGTGATCGTACTTTCGTTCCCACAGACTTTGGATTAAGAGTGGGTCTCCTGTAAGTTCAAAAATGGACTTGATAGAGACTCTCATAGTCACAAAATCTTTGGTGAAAGTTGGTTACTTAAGCCTTCCCATTAAGGAAGTAATTTAAGCAACCTTTCTTTCAATTGTGTATTTACAATCTCTACTTATTCAAGTAAAAATCCACACAAAACCTTCTTTGCTAAGAACAAAGTCACAATGACTACTTAGACTCGAAGTTTGTTCAGACAAAGTTCGAACGTGCAATATAACACCCTTTATTCAAACAGCGTATATGCAACCCAAACTTTGCGAACAAGTCTCCTAGGAGACCAAAGCTCATTTAACAAAAAAAAGTCACATCTGTAAAACTATCTGACGTACAGATCCTTTCTAAACCATTCTTTCCAGAACGGTCCACAAAGGCAACCACTCCTCACTGTACCACTTAAGCAATGCGAAGCAGAGGGTCGCAGATAATATTACAATGCATTAATACTTTTTTCTTCATAAAAAAGCTGTGTAAAAGTACACTACTGTGGAAAGCTCCTCATGATTTTAAAATCACTGAGTACGCGAACTTTCATCAGATTTTCAATTGCACCCCTACATATATGGCAAAAGTAAAATTTTGAACCCCCTCTTGAAATTACTTTTGCTCTGTCTATTCTTGTCATTAAAAATTTGCCTGATTTATCTTAGTTTTTTTCACAATACTTTTAGAACTCACAAATCCCCACTTTGAACGGGCTGGCTAAAGCAACACTTGTCATTTCCTTTTGACATCACTCGAGTGACCTCAAGAAACGCATCAAATTGATGCTACCAAATAATTCCATGGTTTCTTTCAGAAGACAGGTATTAGAAATAGCTTGATCTCAAATTTACAAATTCTTCAAAATACATCAGACGTAGAGTATGAGCATATGTGCGTCAAAGTCTGTTAGTCTCTGACCATTGAAAGGTCTCTGGTTTCAGCTCGTCCAAAGCCACGGTCGCTGAGTCACCCCGAAAGCGGCCCTCATTGGGCCAAGTCTCAAAG
>CAZQGY010000058.1:1555-6350 GCA_964593435.1 uncultured Flavobacterium sp.
CAGAGGCTTCATAGTATCCATTGAGGTGTCTCGCCAAGCCTCATCGACGCCCAGCCACGGTCGCTGAGTCACCCCGAAAGCGGCCCTCATTGGGCCAAGTCTCAAAGTAGCAAAAAACTCCTTTTTACAGAGACGAAAACCACATACTTTTATAAAACTTCCTTGCCATGTCCCATTTAGGCTGTGGACATGAATGGCCTGGGTCGCCCTGTGGAGCACCCTCAAAGTGAGACCCCGATAACTTGTATTTTATGAGAGGTAGAGCCTCGATTGTTTTTTAGGCTCTATCCACACTGGACTACCAGAGTAAAGGCGGTATTCAATACCTATCTGTGCCTCTGGTGTAAGTTGTGCGTGTTCCCCCTCTTTGGCTCTGGAAGGCGGTCTCGCTGAGTCACCGTCAAAGCCCCCTCAAGCTTCTTTATAGTTAATTATGACACAAATTTCAAAGCTCATCCTTTGTATTACTTTTAAAAAGAGACAGAGAATATAACACTCAGTGTTTTAAATTAATCAGAGGCTTCATAGTATCCATTGAGGTGTCTCGCCAAGCCTCATCGACGCCCAGCAACGAGGCGGTCTCGCTGACTCATCATGAAAAAAGACCTTCTTTCCCTCGCTTATTTTATTTTTATTTTTCTAGTAGTTTTTTTAGTACTCATTATGAGAAGACGGAAAATTTATTCGCTATGTCGATTTTCAATACTCAGTCTCTCTCATACTTTGCTGTTGATTGGCGACCATGAACTTCTGAGTCACCTTGGATTTATGATACACAATAGCTGTAAGCCCAAAAATTATAAAATTACCGAAATGAATATTTTGGCAATGTATAAGCACTTTAGGAAATTAATATTTTGACAATGTATAAAACAAAAAGAAAGCCATTTGATTCCAGCGCTGCTAAGTTACTTTTGCCTTTTTTCAAGTCGTGGACGTCTAGACGGCGACGGGGGGCCTTTGGTTAGCGGCAAACTCCTCGAGGAAAGTGAAGACGGCTAAGGATTGCCTTGAAAAGGCACTATCGAGAGTAAAGGTATCCTTGTGTGGAGCATCGAGCCCTAGCGGACAACACACGCTGACGCCCAAAATCAGGAGACAACAGGTTTATTCGCCCCCGTATGCCAATGGGAAGGTTCTTCCAATGGAAGTAAATCATAGTTTTGCTGGGCATTGGGCTCTTTAAAAGCGTTGAATTCATTGTGGCTCGGCAGCAAGATCTTGAGGAAATGGTGGTTGGGGCAGGACCAAGGGACTTGACCCTTTTAGCTTCCAAGGCCGACCTTCTTGCGGTAGTGACTCACACTGGTTTCGCTCGCTGAAGTTCTTGTCAGAGCCTTGCTGTGACCACATTACTCCTTTGTTACTGTTCTTGCTGAGGAAGGTCCGTGTTGGCCACAGGAACAAAGAAACATCACGCCCGCTGGTGTTAAGCGGCAGAGCCAAATCAGACTGACGTCTAACGAATGGCCAAGGACGATGACCAAGAAAGATTCCAAGGGAACTCAAGGAAAAGACGCCAAAATCAAAGATAACAATACTCAAGACGCCAAAAATGCCAAGACCCCGCTGACGCTAAGACGCGAAAGACAGATACCACTGCTGCTCAGAAGGCTGCGTTTCCTGCTCTTGACCTAGGTACTGAAGACAACAACAAAAGGGAGCGCATTTTTTTGGTCTAGCCCCATGCCCTGCTAGACTACCATATCGGCCTTAGCTCTACCATTGGTATTGTGTCTCTCGAATCCTCTGGTATGAGACGGAAGGCAAACTGTCCATCTCTAGGTCACATATTCGTGCTGATTTAAAGGTATAATATCTGTCTGGATCTGGATCTGAATTTATTCAGTTTCTGGGAACTAAATCCAAATAATTCTATGAAAATAGCTTGTCCCCGGACAAAGGCACACTCTCGGGGCATATTCAAACGCTAAAGAAATTGAGTCCGCCGCGAACCTGAAGAGGCGCTTCCCTTTTTGAAGGCTCAGAGGAATAAATAAGGGACTAGGATTGATGTATTTATCTACTGACTCCATATGACTGCCCTTTCATGACTGCCGTTTTCACTTCATTCCAAAAGTGCGTGATACTGGTATCTTTATTGCTTGTTAGTCTCTCCCAATACTTCGTCTTATTTGAATTTATACATCTGATATAGACATTTATGGAAAGGTGTGTTACAATATGGGAGTAAAGCAGCAAACAAAATTTGTTTCACTTTTTGTGGGGCTGCCCACCACCGTTCGACGGTTTCCGATCCTCGATTCTGTCTCGATTTTGGCTTCCCTCATTATCCTGATTCTCCGTCTCATGATTTTTGTGGCATGCTGATTTTTTTTGGGATGGTCTTTTCTTGTCCTTCAGGTCTATCTTATTAGACTGTTGGAGGTCAACTCAGAGTCTGGTTCCATTGGTCTGAGACTGGATTCTGAGATCAGCAAACCAAATCTATGGACCCATTCACTAAAAACTCTTAGTTTTGTCTCGCTTAAAATTGTGTATAGTCAGCCTGGAAAGGATAGATGATGATTTCGGGAAAGATTAGGAGTGGTTGACGTTGAAAGGCTCGCTCGCGACTTCAGCGAAATTCGCAATTGCAAAACGTTGTTGTCCCGAAAAGATGCATTCACTTCAAAGTCATTTATGAAAAGACGACGAGCTAAGAGAGCAGCGGCCTGTATTCTGGATTGCAACCGAATGACATTGCTGTTTAGGGTGCAACGGGCTGCAGGTAATACATATATTTATGCTTTGCTTTTGAGGTTCATGGTATCTAAACTACAGCGATGGAAAGAAGTATTTGGCGAGAGTTGAAGGTAAATAGGCTAGGTGGTTGGAATAGACAGGCTTGCTCTGACTCTCACTGGTAAATTATTTTATTTGTTGACCTACCTTTCAGAAAAAGCTTAAACCTTCCGTTTGAAATGGATAGAAAAGACAAAACATTTATTCTGTGCTCTGTAGTTGATATTCCCTGGCGTTTAATTTGAACACCCAGTGACACAAAGAGGATACGTAGACGACTGGACGTGAGCCTCGTAGCAGTGGATATTCGCCTAAAAAGCGAATGTGGTTGGTCCTGGAGAAAAGTAGCGAAATTTTAAGCGTTTTTGGGGGGCGTTTGGCAAGAGTTACCAAGGATTCTGCCTTTGAAGAGCCCATGACTGCTACTGCCTAGGACCCAAAGGAGACTGGGACATGGTAGCGCGGCTTCGCAAGTGCGCCGGATCAAGTGTGATGCTATCGAGTCACCATTTGGTATGTATACCCTGGCATTAAACCAGAACCCGTCCTAAAGTTACGAAAAATCTTAACAATACAGAGGCATTCGCTGAGTCTAGCCCGGAAGTCCTGGTCCTTTCAACTTTGATGTACACTGACTCTGAAAGTCCAAGGTGTTTTTTAAGTCCACCATCTTCATCAGACTAGAAGGATTTCGATGACGTATAATGCTGTATAATTAATTATTTGTGACTGAGAAACCTATATCATTTTTAATATAATAGCTTCAGTGGTTAACGGTAGAGGTTTGGTAGAACCCACTCCATTCAAAGCAACAGCTTAACCACCCAGGATAACGATCACATCTAAGCACACCAGAGTAGGTTATAATGCGTGTGGTACAGGGACTTAAACGTCCGTCTGGCTTAGGCCTTGGATGAACTGGGAGATGTCGACGAAAATAAATACTGTCGAGGAGATGGAATTTGACTTGAAGTAAAAGAGAGTATAATCAAGGAGGTGAAGGGCAAAAGGGTCCAAGTTCAGCTGAATTAACAATTTACAAAGCACGAAAAGGGAGATTCATTTTGTCTAATTTATATTCGAACGAAAAGAGGAAATAGAAACAGGTGAAATAGGACTAGAGAAAATTTTTCGGGGAGAGATCAAGGAAATAGTTGACTGTTCTCAGGACGCCGCAATCCGGTGACTGTCCTCAGGAAAATTTATAATTTCTTCTAAAGTGATTTCTGAGGCATTGATTTTAGTGACTGTCCTCAGGGAAAAAGGCTTGGAGAAAAAAAACAACTGTCCTCAGGATCGCGACCATGAGTGACTGTCCTCAGGAAAAATTTGACTTGTGCTCAAAGTCATTTTTGGAGCACCAACATGAGTGACTGTCCTCAGGAAAAGTGGGTCAATGTTAGGTTCCAAAAACTCCGCATTCAACTGACTGTCCTCAGGACCAGCTCCCCCCAAAAGGAAAATTTTCAGGAAAGACGCCCTGAATCTGACAGCTGTCCTCAGGAACACTACGTAAAGGGGAAATGTTCAAATTGAACAAATCTATAGAACAGAGGCTTAATCTCAGCAGATCGTAACAACAAGGCTACTCTACTGCTTACAATACCCCGTTCCGTATTTAAGTCGTCTGCAAAGGATTTATCCTCTCCAATATCTCTTTTACGATTCAGAGGCTACCTAGATCACACTTCCGTGTCTAAGAAACCCTCTCGTTTATGATGCTCGACGTACTAAAGTACGCCTATTCTTAATCAACTGAATTGGAAAGGGTAGAAATCATCACTTCTAGCATGGATTCCGACTTAGAGGCGTTCAGCCGTAATCCTACGCATGGTAGCTTCGCGGCACTAGCTTTTCAACTAACCGCAAAAACCAATTATGCGAATAAACAGTTCCTCTCGTACTAAGTTTAATTACTATTGCGATAACACTTCATCAGTAGGGTAAAACTAACCTGTCTCACGACGGTCTAAACCCAGCTCACGTTCCCTATTAGCGGGTGAACAATCCGACGCTTTGAGAATTCTGCTTCTCAATGATAGGAAGAGCC
>CAZQGY010000059.1:0-5800 GCA_964593435.1 uncultured Flavobacterium sp.
TGCTACATTAAAAAAAGTAAGTACGTTAATTGATACAAAAAATCATTCCGTATTAGCGGATGGAATTGACAGCTATACATTCTCACCAGATGAGAAATTGGTTTTGATAGCTAATAATACGAATCAAATTTTCCGTCATTCTTTTACAGCTGATTATTATTTGTATGATATCAATTCTAAAAAGGTATCTAAATTATTTGATTTCCAAGTGCAAGAGCCTACCTTTTCGCCAGACGGGAAAAAGATAGCTTTTGCGAGAGAAAATAATTTATATGTATATGATATTACAACTAAGGAAATAGTTGCATTAACCAATGATGGTAAAAAGAATAGCATCATTAACGGAATTACTGACTGGGTGTATGAAGAAGAATTTGCTTTTGTTCGTGCCTTTGATTGGAGTAAAGACAGTAAAAAAGTAGCTTTTATTCGTTTTGATGAAAGTCAGGTTCCAGAATTCTCAATGTCTATTTTTAAAAAGGATTTGTACCCAACAGTAGAAACATTCAAATACCCTAAAGCGGGAGAAAAAAATTCAGAAGTGTCTTTACATATTTATGATGTAACCTCAAAAGGAACACAAAAAGTGAATTTATCTCAGTACTCTGATTTTTATATAGCTAGAATGCAATGGACAAATGAGGCGAACGTACTTTCGGCTCAGGTCTTGAATCGTCATCAAGATAATTTGGATTTGTTGTTTGTTGATGGAAATTCAGGTGCTACCAAAGTAGTATTAAATGAAAAAGACAAAGCGTATGTGGATGTAACCGATAACTTGACTTTTTTGAAAGATAATAGCTTTATTTGGACAAGTGAAAAAGATGGTTTCAACCATATTTACTTGTATGATAAAACAGGAAAATTAAAAAATCAAGTAACCAAAGGGAATTGGGAAGTGACCAATTATTATGGTTTTGACGAAAAAAATAATACAGTTTTCTACCAATCTGTTGAAAACGGGTCAATAAATAGAGATGTGTATAGCATTAGCTTGAATGGGAAAAACAAAGTACGTTTGTCCAAATCTACTGGAACAAACGCGGCTACTTTCAGTCCGAATTTCCAGTATTTTATCAATACGTTTTCAAGTGCAACTCAACCTACTACCTATACTTTGAACGAAGCTAAAAAAGGAGTTCAAGTGCAAGTGATTGAAAATAACGAAGCATTGGCATCTAAATTAAAAGGCTACAATTTGCCAGCTAAAGAATTCTTTGTGTTAAAAACAGCAAAAGGGAACGAACTGAATGCTTGGATTTTGAAACCAAAAGATTTTGACCCAACTAAAAAATATCCCGTTTTTATGTACCAATATTCTGGTCCAGGATCACAACAAGTAAATAATGATTGGAATTCAAATGATGATTATTGGTTTCAAATGTTAGCGCAACAAGGTTATATCATAGCCTGTGTGGACGGGCGTGGAACAGGTTTCAAAGGAGCTGCCTTCAAAAAAGTAACTCAAAAAGAATTGGGTAAATACGAAGTAGAAGATCAAATTGATGCGGCTAAAGTAATTGGTAATTATCCTTTTGTAGATAAAAGCAGAATTGGAATTTGGGGTTGGAGTTATGGAGGATTCATGGCGTCCAATTGTCTTTTGAAAGGCGCAGATGTATTTAAAATGGCTATTGCAGTGGCTCCGGTAACCAACTGGCGTTTTTATGATAGTATTTACACAGAACGTTATATGCAAACGCCACAAGAAAATGCAAGTGGATATGACGAAAATTCACCTATCAATCACGTGAATAAGTTAAAAGGGAAATATTTATTGATTCACGGATCTGGTGATGACAATGTACATGTTCAAAATTCTATGCAAATGATGGAAGCTTTGATTCAAGCTAACAAGCAGTTTGATTCGGAAATTTACCCAGATAAAAACCATGGTATTTATGGTGGTAAAACGAGAATTCAATTGTTTACTAAAATGACTAATTTCATCAAAGAAAATTTATAATATGACAAATACAAGTTTGCAACAAGAAACCATTTTTGGACATCCAAAAGGGTTATTTATTTTATTTTTCACCGAAATGTGGGAACGGTTTTCTTTCTATGGAATGAAGGCTTTATTAATATTCTATCTAACAAAGTACCATCTTTTTTCAGATGATTCAGGAAATTTATTAATTGGAAGCTATGCTGCTTTAGTGTATGCTGTTCCTGTTATTGGCGGTTTTATTGCTGACAAGTATTTAGGGTTTAGAAAGGCAATTATTTTTGGTGGTATTATGTTAGTCTTAGGTCATTTAGGAATGGCTTATGAAGGGAATGCTGCTACGCAATCCATGACGGGTGAAATTGTTCGGGATAATTTTGCTTTACAAGTTTTTTACTTTTCATTGTCCTTAATCATTGTAGGAGTTGGCTTTTTGAAAGCTAATATTTCTTCTTTAGTGGGGGAATTGTATGTTAAAGGAGATGCACGAAGAGATTCTGGATTTACCATTTTTTATATGGGAATTAATTTAGGTTCTTTCTTTGCTACAATTATTTGTGCTTGGTTAGGAGAAAATTACGGATGGAGTTATGGTTTTGCTGCAGCTGGAGTTGGAATGTTTTTAGGACTAATCACTTTTATTTCAGGGAAACGATTTTTAGAAGGCAAAGGAGAATCTCTGGTTCCTGAATTACTAGCTAAAACTTCTTTTGGTATTAAGAATGAATGGTTAATTTATGGCGCTAGTGCTTTATCAGCTTTCTTTTTTTGGCAAATGGTTCAAAGTCACGAAGCGGTTTCATGGATTTTAAAAATCGCAGGTGGTTTGTCCTTTTTGTATATAGTGTATTTTGCAGCAACTCAACTTTCAGGAAAAGAGAGAGATCAATTAATTGCATTGACGATTTTAATTGTTTTTACCATTGTTTTTTGGGCTTTATTTGAACAGGCATATACTTCTTTGAATTTATTTGCAGACAGAATTTTGGACAGAAATGTACTTGGTTTTGAACTTACTGCTGGACAATTCTTAAGTTTTAACGCTTTGTTCATTATTCTTTTAGCGCCAGTTTTTGCTTGGCTTTGGGTTAAATTAGGGAAATACAATCCCAATACTGCCGTAAAGTTTTCTATTGCATTAATTCTTGTAGGATTAGGTTTTGGTTCCTTAGTTTTAGGAATCAATTTGTCAGATACAGGAAAAGTGGCTGCATTTTGGTTAATCTTAACCTATTTATTACATACTTGTGGTGAGTTGAGCTTGTCTCCTGTTGGTTTATCCGCAGTAACGAAGCTTTCGCCAGTGAAGATCGTAGGATTTATGATGGGAGTTTGGTTTTTGGCTACGGCGAGTTCTGAGTTTATTGCTTCTGTTTTGGCAAATATTGCCTCTATCGATACTTCAAATGGTTTAGCTCCAGATTTGAATTTGGCTAAACAGAGTTACCTGAAATTATTTGAATACCTTTTCTATACAGGAATTGGTTTTGGATTACTTTTATTGATATTATCTCCTGTAATTAAAAAGTTAATGCATGGAGTTGATAAAGAACTAAACAATTAATATTATGACTGAAAATTCAACTGATCAATTTTTTAAGAGTACCGTTTTAGGACATCCTGCTGGACTTTTTGTACTATTTTTTACCGAAATGTGGGAACGTTTTTCGTTTTACGGAATGCGCGCTTTACTTGTCATGTTTTTTACATCAACAGTGGCTAATGGCGGTTGGGATTGGACTAGGGAACAAGCGATGGCAATCTTTGGATCGTATGTAGGTTTAGTTTATTTGTCTACTATGCTTGGTGGTTATTTTGCAGATAAAATAATTGGGTATCGATGGGCAGTAGTTATAGGTGCTTTATTAATGACCTTAGGGCACGGCTCTATGGCATTGGAAACTCCTTTCTTCATCTATTTAGGATTAATTTTATTGGTTTTTGGTAATGGATTCTTTAAACCTAATATGGTTTCCATCGTTTCAGAAATGTATAAAGATCGTCCTGAGAAAAAAGATGGCGCTTATACCATATTTTATATGGGTGTAAATTCAGGAGCCTTTTTCGGTATCGTTTTATGTGGTTATCTTGGAGAGCAAGTAGGATGGAATTGGGGATTTGGTTTGGCTGGAATTTTTATGCTCTTCGGATTAATTCAATTTTGGCTTTCTCGAAATATCTTTGGGGATATCGGTTTGAAACCAGTGAAAAAAGAAGTGGCATTGACAGATGAAAATAATGACACTCTTAATCCTTTTTCAATTTGGCAATTGGCTTTAATTGGCATTATGATCGTATTAGGTTTGGTGTGGATTATTTTTGAACCTGCTAAAATTATTACAGATGGAGGAGTAGATCTATTCAATTTTGAAGTAATGGGTTTAACAGGAAATAATTTCACCATTCTTTTAGCGGTAGTCTTATTTTTATTTCTTTTAACCTATCGTTTGTTGACCTATTCTCAGATTACTAAAGAGAAAATGATTGCGGTTACTTTTTTTGCTTTCTTAACTATTTTCTTCTGGGCTATTTTTGAGCAATCTCCGGGGACCTTAACGATTTTTGCTAATGATTACACGAATCGTATTTTAGAGGGCAACGCAGGTACTATTTTTATGATTGTAAATGCAGCTATTACTTTAGTTCCTCTAGGAATTATTACTTGGGTTTTATTTCTATTATTTAAGCAAACTTTTGCAAAGTATGCAATGGCTAACATTGTTTTGGCTATAAGTTTTATCATTATTTGGGGAATTGCATTTTGGATGTTGAATGATCAGTTTTCTGGGGAGACACTGGAAGTGCCTGCTTCATGGTTCGCCTCTTTAAATTCGCTTTACATTATCACTTTGGCACCTTTATTCTCTAAATGGTGGGAGAGTAAATACAATCCTTCGGCTAATATGAAATATGCAATCGGAATGTCTTTTTTGGCAATCGGAATGATATGTGTTGCTATTGGATCGGACGGAATTGTACCAGGCGCAAAAACGGCATCAGTAAGTATGATTTATCTTATTTTAGTGTATCTTTTTATTACTATGGCTGAATTGTGTATTTCGCCAGTTGGTTTGTCGTATGTGAGTAAATTAGTGCCAGCTAGAATGATTGGAATGATGTTTGGAATTTGGTATTTAGCTGTTGCGATTGGAATGAAAGGTGCGGCTAAATTTGGAGAAAATATTGACAAAATTGCCGATGAAAAAGGCTTGAGTTATTTCTTTTGGATGTTAGCAATTGTATCTTTGGCAGTAGCTTTTATTTCTTTAGTTATGTCACCGATTATTAAAAAGTTAATGCACGGGGTACGATAAAAAAATTATAGTATTTTTGTAAATAAAATTAGCAATAAAATGAAAAAAATAATTATCACTATACTGTTTGTTTTAGGTTCTGTTTCTCTACAGGCACAAGAATTGTATTGGGAAACCAATGTTACTAAAGCTATCGAAGTTTCTAAAAAGACCAATAAACCTATGCTCTTATTTTTTACAGGGAGCGATTGGTGTGGATGGTGCATTCGTTTACAAAAAGAAGTCTTGAAAACGCCAGAATTTGCTACTTGGGCAAAACAAAATGTGGTTTTAGTTGAATTGGATTATCCTAGAGCAAAAGCTCAAACTAACGAAATCAAACAACAGAATGCACAATTGCAACAAATATTTGGTATTCAAGGTTATCCAACGGTTCATTTTGCAACCGTTACTGAAACCAAAGGAAAAGTTAACTTTCAATCTCTTGGAAACACAGGGTATTTAGCAGGAGGCCCAACAGCTTGGATAGGTGTTGCAAATGGGTTTTTGAAGAAGAAGTAAAAATGTTAATTTAGGATATAAAATCCCTTTTCACTTG
>CAZQGY010000060.1:0-5066 GCA_964593435.1 uncultured Flavobacterium sp.
GGGAATTAGAAAAGGAGAAAAAGGATAAAGTCAGCGAATTATCTCACAATCAATTTACGAGTAGCGCTATGTTCTTCCTCTCTAATCTTTATAATATATACACCAGGAGAAAGAGAAGAAAGATTTAATTCTTTTGAATTTAATTGGGTGTGTAATACTTTCTTTCCTAAAACGTCAAAAATTTGAATTTCTTTATCTAAATCATTTTTAGAAGAAATATATACTTTACCGTGAGTCACAGGATTAGGATACAAGCTTAAACCTTCAATTGGTATTTCTTGAAGTTTAAATTGTTGTTTTGTTTCTTGAGCTACTATTTTTGAAGTAAACACAAGCAAAAACAAAAGACTTGATAAGTATATTTTTCTCATTGATTCAATTCTACAATATAAAAGTACTATTTTTTTTAACACCAATACTAAAATGAATAAAAAATCGTTTGTCGATAGCATTATTTTTTTGATAATTTAATGAATTAAATTACTGTAAATCAGTTTTTTATGTCATATAACTTAACATTTTATTAATTTTAAATTTTCTAATGTTACCAAATTGTTAAGTAAATGTTTGGTTAGTGTAAATAAATTTATATATTTGTTAGGTAACTATTAACAATTAAACCCTAACGATATGAAAAAATTAATGATGATTGCAGTGTTAGTGTTATCTAGTGTGACTTTTGCACAAAATAGAGAGCCTAAATTAGAAGAAGTTGACGGTGCCGTTAAGGCAACTTATTACCATGAAAACGGTAAAATACAACAAGAAGGATTTTTTACTGACGGTAAATTGGATGGTAAATGGATATCCTATAATGAAAACGGTGTTAAAATTGCTATCGCTGAATACTCAAAAGGAGAAAAAGTTGGGAACTGGTTTTTTTGGAATAACGAAGGTTTATCTGAAGTAGACTACTCAAAAGATGCTATTTTATCAATTAAAAAATGGAGTAAAGGGTCTGTTGCTTCAAATTAATTTTATTTAAATCAAAAAGAAAACCCATTTAGACAAAACGTCTAAATGGGTTTTTTATTTCATATATACTAAGTATATTATTTAATAAGTGTAGCACCATTTACAGTCGCCCAGTTACCTGCTGTTAGGCTTGCTCCAGTTGCACTAGCGTTAATAGTGTAATTAGCAGTTGGGAAGTTTACAGTTAAATTTCCAACTCCAGCAAACTGACTTGTACCATCATTTATTTTAACTGAAGTTAATTTTATTTTACCACCATTTACTTGATTAGTATTTGTTCTAGCATCTTGAATTCGAACTGCTGTTGCACCAGAAGTTGTATATCCAGCAATTGTGATGTTAGTAAAATCACCATTACCATCTTTTTTAAATTGAATTGCATCATATTCAGCTGCAGATGAACCACCTTCTGTTACTGTTCCAGGAGCTCTCTTTAAAGTGATGTTAGCAATTTTTGGGAAGTAAGCGTTATCATTGTTAGATGCTTCAATCTCCATACCAAAATTTCCAATTCCTTCTTGGTAAACATACCAGTTTGAGTTATTTTGACCTTGCCATCCGTCTTGCCAGTCGAAAGAGTCATCGTAATTACCAAATGAAATTAAGTTTGTCCCACTAACAGTTCCGCCATACCACTCAAATCCATCGTCAGCACCTTTGTAAGATACTAAATGATCTAATACAGTTCCAGAACCTACTGAGTAAAATGAGAAACCATTCATCTCACTAGTTCCATCAGTGATTTTTTTACCAGCATATTCAACACGAACATATCGTAATGCTCCTCCATTATGAGTAGGGTTTGAACCTCCATAAGGTAAATTTAATCCGTCTTCTGAAGTTCTAGTTGTTGTAGCACCAGAACCATTTATAGGAGCATCGCCATACATAATAATTCCGCCCCACGAACCTGGAGTAGCAGAAGGCTCAGTAAACACTACTGGTTGAGAAGCAGTTCCATTAATAATCAATTTTCCTCCTGCTTTCACAACTAATGCATCCACACCATTAGCTGCATTGGCAGTAATTTTAGAACCTGCATCAAAAGTAACTGTAACGCCTGATTCAATAGTAACGATTCCGCTTAATGTGTAGTTACCAAAAGCATAGGTTTTGTTAGTTGTAATTGAACCTGTGATTTCACCTTCAATTGGTTGTAATGTTTCTTCGTCATCAGTAGTTGAACATCCTGTAAATGTCAAAGCTAAAATAGATAAGCTTACAATTAATTTTTTCATTTTGTGTTATTTATTTGAATTTGTTAAGGCAAATGTATGTTGCTAATATTTCCTTTTGATATCGAAATAGTTATAAAATTGTTAGCAGGTAATCATCAAATAGTTAATTCAATGTTTTCAAATTGTAAATAAAAAAGAGCAGTAAGTGAACTGCTCTTTATATATTTAGAATGTATAAGAAACGCTCGTAGAAAACCCCACGCCTCTTTGAAACGATTGAAGAAGTAAAGACGCTTCATCTATAGCAATTTTATTTTTAGTTCCTAGTTCTCTTCTATAAACTGGGTTTAAAATGTTATCCACTGAGAATTTTAAATTCCATTTTTTGTCAATAACACTACTCCAAACAAAGTCAAGTTTGTTAAATGGTTTTTCATAAATATGATCGTAACCAGCTACACCAACTGCAAATATTCTATCTCCATAAACACTGTAAACCAATGAAGCAGTATTTTTCCACTTATCACTGTTACTAAATTCGTATTTTAAATCAGAATTAATCAACCAATTAGAAGCACCTTGCAAATCTCTTTTTTCATAAGTATCAAAGTATCCTACACGATTTTTATTTACTACTGCTTCAGTAAGCATTAAAGAAGTATTGAACCCAAAAGACAACCCTTTTAAGTTTTCATTTATTCTTGACAATTGCAATAGTACTTCAAATTCAGCACCAAACAAAGTAGCGCTATCATTGTTAAAGTAGGTTATGGTTTGTCCACTTCCTGTTGCGCTTGCTTGAATGGTTCTTTCGATTGGATTGTCAATATATTTTGCGAATAAAGTAGCAGCAAACATTTCGTTTTTAGTTGGGAATAACTCAAATTTTAGGTCTGCATTGTAATTCTCACTATTAATTAAATTTGAATTACCAATTTCTGTAGTACCATCCGCATTAATAAGATTTATATCCAAGCTTTCAAATAAAACGGGTTTTGTGTAAGTTTTAGACGCAGCAAAACGAACATTGCTTTTTTCTGTCGCTTGGTATTTTATATTTAAAGAGGGTAACACATATAATTTGTCAAGATTTTTCTTTCTGTATGGACTTGAAATTGGATCTGAAATGGTTCTGTATTTAAATTCTCGGATAGTATTTTCTAATCGGATTCCAGTGTTGAATTCTAGTTTTTCATTTAAATGAATTAACAAGTTGGTATATACCCCATCTGCTCTTTGAAAAACTTTTGTTTTGTACTCACTAGAAGATTCTTCTTGGAAATAAACTCTATTTGCAGCAATGTCTTTTTGAATTTCTGCATCGATATTGTTAGCAGCAACATTGTAAGGAACAGATGGTCCATTTGGTTTTCCAAAAGCAAAACGAAATTTAGAAATTAAATATTCTGCAAAACCATTATAACCAAAAGACAATTTGTTTTTTAAATCTTCTTTTTTACCAAATTTTAAATTGTATTCAAATTTCCCTGATAAGTGAAAATTATTATCAATATTAAAAAATTGTCTAATTAAATTATTACTTCCGTATTGGGTTTCGATTTGGTTTGCATTTACCAATCTACCAGTTACAAATTTTCTATCTGGTTGATTGTAATTTGTTCTTGTGTATGAAATACCAGCGTTTATAGAGTGCTTATCATCAGCTGTTATTTTATAATTACCAAATGCTTGGTTAGTAAAAAACTGTGTTTCTTCGTATTGATTTAGTCGAATAAATTCATTTGGATTTTGAACAGCAGTTCTTGTATATCCTACTTGATCTTGAATGATATTTTCAGTTGTTTTTAAAAACAAACTATTAGTAAAAAAGTTTAAACGATCTGATTTGTACTGAAGACCAAATAAAGCAGAAGATTGTGTTTGAAATTTGAACTGCTTTCTATTTAAATTGTTATCATAAATTCCTTGTCCTTGAGAAAATGTACGATCAACACCTTCTCTAATTTGGTATTTATTTTCAAAGTTAGTAGCGAAATTATAGTACAATTTTTGATTGTTTTTGCCTATTTCAAATTTATCAGAGTGACTTAAACCAAAACTTGTATTCAATGGCGACTGTTTTTTTGTTACGTCCCAAGTAGAGTCAAATTCATTGCTAATTTTAGCTGATGGAATTGTACCATATTCTTTTGGAATTGCTCTTTCTTGTCCTCCAAATCCAAAAAAGCTTTTTGTGTTAGTAGCATCATTGGATAATAAAAAGTCACTTAAATTGTTGTTTGTTGTAAATCCGGTTCCAAATGAAATTTTAGTTTGACTTTCAGTTGGTTGAGAAGTAGTTACATCGATTGTTGCACCTGAAAAATCCCCATAAATATCAGGATTGAATGTTTTGAAAACATCCATATAACCCACAACGTCTGTAGGTAATTGATCTAGTGGAATAATTTTTTTAAATGGACTGTTAGATGGGACAGCTAAATTATTAATTAACAAGTTATTGTATCGATCTTCTAAACCTCTAATGAATAATCCTTTAGAATCTACTTTTGAAATCCCAGTAATTTTGGTTAGCCCTTCTTCTACATCGCTAATTCCTTTAGCAGACAGTTCTTGAGCACCAATACTTTGTTTAATAGCAACGGCATTTTTTTGTTCTAGCAAGAGAGCAGTTGCTTTTTCTCTATTTACTTTGGCACGCACAACAACATCTTTCAAGGTGTAATTCCCAGATCCCAAAGTTTTATTGATTACAACTGTTTCGTTTGATTTTATAGTTATTGGCACTTCAATATTTTCATAACCAACAAAACTAAATTGGATAATATAATTTCCTTCATTAAGATTGATGGAATATTTACCATCCATATCTGTGTTTACGCCAATTGAAGTCCCTTTAATTACTACATTTGCAAATGGAAGAGGTTGGTTGTTGGATTCTTTATCAAGAAT
>CAZQGY010000061.1:0-5048 GCA_964593435.1 uncultured Flavobacterium sp.
TTAGAATTCCAAATATAGTGCGATTATTTTTATTTTATCGTTAGGCATTCCCTTAATTTTTGTTAAATCCGCAATTTCTTTAATATCTCCATTCATTGATCTGTACTTCACAATTTCTTTTGCTAGATTATAATTGAAATAGGGAAATTGCGATAACTCTTTAACTGACAACTCATTAATTGCAATCTTCTTGAAAGAAGTTGTTGTGGAAGATTTAATAGTGAATTTTTTTTGCAAGTCTTGAATAGCTTCAGGGTTAAGACCCCAAATAAATTGAAACTGTTCCATACTCAAAAAAACCTGAAAGCGTTCTCTTTCAAGCAATATTCTTGTTGCAAGCTTCTCTCCTATTCCATAGACCGCTATTAAATCTTCTTTAGAAGCAAGATTGATATCTTGTTGAACAAAAAGATGCTGTTGTTTTGAATAAGCCTGTTTATAGGAGCCTCTAGTTTCAGTAGTTCTTTTTGTCACCCAAGAGGGAAATTTAAAATACTGAGCTAATTCATTTAAAAGGGAGTCTGAAACCAAAGTTACTTTTTGAAATTCTTCAGCTGAGTTCACATAACTATTTTTTCTCCTAAAAGCATGAAGCCTGTCAATTTCAGCCACAGACATCCCTAACTTATAGCCTTTATAATCCGAAATAAAGTTGGGGTTAAATGGAAATATTTTCTTTTTCTGGTTATTTAAATTCTTCTTTTCTACATCTAATTCCGATTGAATAGCCATCCATTTTTCCTTTTCAGGATCCGATTTTAAGGGCATCCGAAAATCGAAGAAAAAAATAAACAGTTGGAGGATAATTATAATGCTAAACAAAAGTAGAATGCCCTTTGCTTGAGCTTTGGAGAAAATAAAAAACGATACAAAATTTGAAAATTTCATGATTTGGGGGTTAGAATTTGGAACTATAAATTTAAATAAATACCTGAATTATGCTTTCAAAAAATAAAAAAAATGCTGTGAAACATGGAATAAAAAAAACATCTTCTATTTTTTACAACTTTAAAAGCAATTATTGTTTTTATTTTTTATAAAAATCGATACATTTGAAACCTAATAACTAAAACAAAAAATAACCATGTCAATTTGGAGAGTTAAACCTATTTCGGCTTTTGAGGCTGATATGAAAAAAAGTACTTTAAAAAGAGTTCTAGGAAAATGGAGCTTAACTGCTATTGGAGTTGGAGCGATTATTGGAGGAGGGATTTTTGTTCTTACAGGAACAGGAGCTTACTACCATGCTGGTCCAGCTTTAGCTATATCATTTATAATTGCAGGTATCGCCTGTGTCTTTGCTGCACTTTGTTATTCAGAATTTGCATCAATATTACCTGTTGAAGGCTCAGCTTATGCCTATGCGTATGGAACTATTGGAGAAATATTCGCCTGGATTATTGGTTGGGGACTTATATTAGAGTATGCTATGGGTTCGATGACGGTTGCCGTTTCCTGGTCCGGCTATTTTAATAAGTTGCTTAAAATATTTCATTTAGAACTACCTTATTGGATGACAACTGACCCAGGCACAGCTAACAAAGCATTCGGAGAAGCTTCAAGTCAAATTGCATCAGGAACTTTAACAGAGGATAAACTTACAAGCTTTCAAGAGATAGTTAATAATTTTAATTCCGCACCAGAGATTTTTAATTTTAAAATATTCATGAATCTCCCAGCCTTTTTGATTGTTTTATTGGTAATCTCTATACTTATTAAAGGTACCCAAAGTGCTGCTAAAGCGAATAACCTAATTGTTCTTTTAAAGGTTTCTGCTGTATTGTTTGTAATTATTGCAGGTGCTTTTTTTATAGATGTAGACAATTGGTCTCCTTTTATACCAGAAGCTACTCAAATTGTAGAAAAAGATTCTACTCATAATGCTTATGGATTAGCTGGAATTGTTTCTGGAGCGGCGGCTATTTTCTTCGCTTATGTAGGATTTGATGCAGTTTCCACTCAAGCGGGTGAAGCAATTAATCCTAAAAAAGATGTGCCTTTTGCTATTATTGCTTCTTTATTAATTTGTACTACTTTGTACATTTTAGTATCGTTAGTATTAACAGGAATGATGAATTACCAAGACTTTAATCCGCTAGGAAAATATCCTGATGCTATTAAAGCCCCTGTAGCCTATGCTTTTGATATTGCAGGTCAAGGTTGGGCTGGATTAATTATCACAATTGCAGCTACTGTAGGTTTAGTATCTGTTTTAATGGTAATGATTATGGGACAATCTCGTATATTTTTAGGAATGTCTAAAGACGGATTAATTCCTCAAGTTTTCTCAAGAGTTAACCCAATTTCTGGAACACCACAAACCAACTTAATGATTTTAGGTGGAATTATAGCAGTAGTAGCTGCTTTTACACCAATTAATGAACTAGCAGACATGACTAGTTTTGGTACTTTATTTGCGTTTACAATGGTGTGTATCGCTGTTTGGATTTTAAGAGTAAAACAACCTAATTTAGTGAGAACATTTAAAGTTCCTGCATTACCAGTTATTGCAGTTTTAGGAATTTTAATCAATACTTATTTAATGGTTAATTTAAGCTACAAAGCTCAAATATTCTCTGGAGTATGGCTTCTTATAGGAGTTTTAGTTTATTTTGGCTACAGTAAAAGTCGTTCAAAATTAAACAATGAAAATCAAGAATAGTTAATACAATGATATAAAAAAAGCTCCTGTTTAGGAGCTTTTTTTTATGACTATAAATCAAAAACTGAAGATCGTTTCGCTCGAATTAAATCCTTCAAACGTATCCAAAAAGCTAAAATCAAGTAAACTACAAACCACAAACCTACCGTTACACATGACAAATAGATAAAAAATATTCGTACGCTACTGGCGCGCATTCCTAAAGCATCTGCTAAACGCGATGAAACATGAAATCCATGTTTCTCAAAAAAGAATTTTAAATGATTGAAGATTTTCATAATGCTGCAAATTTACGACAAATTACATTTTGGATTCCCTTTTATCAATTCAATTCCTATTTGGCATTCCAAACACCTACTTTTATCACAATACTCTTTCTTCAATTGCAATAATGCTTGGGTCTGAAAGGCATTTTGAGCACTTACGCCAAAAGAATCAAATTTATCAATTATAGTGTTCTTTTCTGGCGCAATTGATTGTACGATTTGGACTAAAGACTCTGTGTCTTCAATACCTACCGATTGATTGTAAGCAAATCGAATAGGAATAATTGTATTGAGTACAATTAAATCAATAAATGACTTGGAAACTAGCTTGGATTTAAAAGGACTTTGTTTATCCAATACATAATGCGTATTCCAAAAATTGGAAGGCGAGATTCGAAATACATCATACATTCCATCCATGGTAGTAAGTTCTACTACCCTAGAGAATAAATTAGCAATTTGATGGTATAGCATTGCGAATTGCGCCAAGCGAATAGTCGGAAAATTATCAGGACGATGCTTATAAAACTGAAGTGGTCTCATAATCGGTTGTGCCAATTGGTATTTACTAGTCAAATAGGCATACCTGAGTTTTAAATCTTTTGAATACACCTCTTGATGGTCCAAATCAAGCAAACCTGCCATTCCAAAAAATAAGGCCTCTAGATTTTCAACCTCAAAAGATTCTTTTCTGATTATTGAAAAAGGAATCGATTGCGCCAATTCTAGAAAAGAATCACCATTCGTATTCAAACCGAAGTTCTTCGCTAACAAACAAAATAAAACAGCTTCCCAATCAGAAGTAGATTGCTGTAGAAATGCTGTAACCAAAACAGACTTTCGTTCTAAACGTTCAAAGAACAAACGTTCTAGCCAGTTATTCAATAGGAATTGATCCAGAGATCGTAATTGTTTCTCACAAAAAATCCAAGATTTAGCAGTGCGTAAACTATCGTAATTCTCAATTGTACTTTCGGCTACAAATTGTTGCAACTCCAATACCGGAATTTCTGAATTATCAGCTCGGTATATTTCCACATCATGTTCCCATACTACATGCAAAATGACATTATCGTAAGCTGAATCCATTTCATGATGATGTACATACCAATCAGAGGACTTTAAATGAATTTCTACATTGCCGGCCCATTTTTGATTCCCAATGATCAGTTGCGCATTGAAAAAATCAGGACCTGCTTGTTCCAAATACTGTCCACTTTGTATAATTGTAATAGGTAAACGGGAGGTAGTTGTTAGACTGGAACATTCAAAGTTTTTGAATTTCCATAAATAATGTAGAAAATCTTCTTTCATTCAGGGGGCTTTTTAAATGAAAATCTAAGATACAAAAAAAACACCATCAATTGCTTAAATTAACAAATCACGGTTTTATTGGTTAATTTATTCGAAGAAATTCCAAATCAAACCAAAACGGATTGTTAGATCACGGTAGGGATTATTGGGAGAAGAATAAAATGAATTGCCTGTAAATGAGGAATTAAAATGTTCTGCTTTAAAATAAATTCTGGTTCTTTGAATTTTAGCATTTACAAAAAAATCTAACAAAGGGAAGTTACCTATTTTAGTATCTCTTTGAACAAAAAACTCTCCAATAACTGGATTGTATTCGTTACCGTAAAAGGAAGTAAAATAATTCAACACAAAACCCGTTTGTAAATACAATGCTTTTTTGAAAAAATGATTGGAAAAAAATATGGAATTTCGCGCCACAACTTCAGGCACATTTAAGACCGATTCGCCCTGTACTACTTTTTGATACAGAATAGTATTATCCAAACCAAATTTTCCAAATTTAAATTCTCTATTCAATTTAATGGACAGATGATTTATCGTTCCTCCATACTGAAAAGGCGCTACGATTTGGGTTTGATTTAATTTTTGAGAAGCAGTTGATACTTCTTTAAAAAACAAATAATCGTTTAAAACAGTATATTCAGCTGAAGCAGTAACAAAAGGAGTAATTGCTGTAGCCGAAAGCCTATTTATTTTCTCATTGTTGAAATTATTAAACCAATTGTATTGCACATAACTACTTTGGTGCAGATTAAAATTAGCATTCGGTAATTTGTTACTATTTTGGTATTGAAAAACAAATTGGT
>CAZQGY010000062.1:0-4804 GCA_964593435.1 uncultured Flavobacterium sp.
AAACAAAAGCATTAGTGGGTGTAGTGACACCCTTTTTTAAAAGTAACACCAAAAATAAAACAAACCACCTGAATCGAAATATATAAAATAAAACATTTTCTATATATTATATAGTTATTTATATCTTAGCAAAAAATTAAATATGTTTATAAGTAAGTATTTATTTCTTTTCTTATTATTTTTTTCTTTTTCTTTTTCTCAGGTAACCGTTTGTTCTTGGAATATTATGAATTTAGGAAAATCAAAATCAGATAGTGAATTAGATGTGATGGCTAATGCTGTAAAGAGTTATGATGTTATTGCGATTCAAGAAGTAGTTGCAGGTTATGGTGGCGCTAAAGCTATTAGCAGATTAGTTTCTATTTTAAATGGGAAAGGTTCAAAATGGGAATATGTAATAAGTAATCCTACAACGAGTAGTAATCCATCTAGTCGCGAGCGATATGCTTTTATTTGGAAACCTTCAATTGTTAAAAGAACTGGAAATTGTTGGTTAGATCAAAATTATCAAAAGGAAATTGATCGTGAACCTTTTATGGGTACTTTTCTATATAAAGGAAAATCAATCACTTTGGTTTCATTTCATGCGGTACCAAAGAAGAAAAATCCAGCAAGAGAAATAAAATATTTTAAATTTTTCCCTAATTTATACCCAAAACTAAATTTAGTATTTATGGGTGATTTTAACTGTCCTCAAAGTCACAATGTTTTTTTTCCAATTAAAAAAGATGGATTTCTTAGTGTTTTTCAAAATCAAAAGACAAGTTTACGTCAGAAATGTATAAATAATGACTGCCTAGCATCAGAGTATGATAATATTTTCTACAAAGTAAATAAGATTAAAGTTTTAAAAAGTGGAATTGTACCTTTTTATACTTTATTTAAGTCTGTTAAGGAAGCAAGAAAAATATCTGATCATGTTCCTATCTGGTGCTCAATTCAATTAAAATAATTAGTATATATTCCTATTAATTAAATTCATACTCTAACAAATAAGATTTAACAATTTATTAGTATCAAAAAATGTTTTTCATTTCTTTTTATTTGTAAATTTACATGTGCGAGTATTGAAAACAAAAAATTTTACATAAATACTATGCATGCATAGTATTTTTTTTTATATTTGAAAAAAATATTTTATGCAAGATAAAACAATCGATTATATTTTAAGGTATACCTGGCAAACGGTTTCTAAAATGTATAATGAAGAAGCAGCAAAATATGGTGCTACTATGGCTACTGGTTTTGCATTGTTGAGTATAGATAAAGATAAGGGAATTCCTTCAACGGCTTTGGGACCGAGGATGGGTATGGAAGCTACAAGTTTAACAAGAACTTTAAAATCTATGGAGCAAAGAGGTTTGATCCTACGCAAAAAAAACCCTGCAGATGGAAGAGGGGTATTAATTTTTTTAACCGAAGAAGGAAAACAAAAAAGAGAATTATCAAAACAAACGGTACTCCAATTTAATGAAGTGATAAAGTCTAAGATTTCTGAAGAACAACTTATCAATTTTATGCAAGTTGCTGAAACAATAAATGAACAAATTCTTGAAAAAGAAATTTTTGATAAAAACATCAAACTAAAATAATTTATATCCTTTACATAATACAAAAGTCTCCAAAGTAAAACATATATACATGAAACGAAATATTAAAAAAGTTGCAGTTATTGGTTCTGGAATTATGGGAAGTGGAATTGCTTGTCATTTTGCAAATATTGGAGTAGAAGTGCTACTACTTGATATTCTGCCTAAAGAGGTAACAGATGCAGAAATTAAAAAAGGATTAACTTTAGATAGTAAAGTAGTTAGAAATAGATTGGTAAACGATCATCTACATAATGCTTTAAAATCGAAACCATCGCCAATTTATCATCAAAGTTTTGCCAGTAGAATTACTACTGGAAATACAACAGATGATATGGCAAAAATTGCTTCATGCGATTGGATTATTGAAGTGGTAGTTGAACGTTTAGATATTAAGAAAAGCGTTTTCGAACAAATTGAGAAATTTCGTAAAACAGGAACATTAATTACTTCAAACACATCTGGAATTCCTATTCATTTTATGAGTGAAGGGAGAAGTGAAGATTTTCAAAAACACTTCTGTGGAACGCACTTTTTTAATCCAGCACGTTACTTAAAATTATTCGAAATTATTCCTGGACCTCAAACTTCAACTGAAGTATTAGACTTCTTAAAAGGTTACGGAGAAAAATTTTTAGGAAAAACATCAGTAGTTGCCAAAGATACTCCCGCTTTTATCGGGAACAGAATTGGAATTTTTGGAATTATGAGCTTGTTTCATCAAGTAAAAGAAATGGGCTTAACAATTGAAGAAGTAGATAAATTAACTGGTCCAGTAATTGGTCGACCTAAATCGGCAACTTTCCGAACGGTAGATGTCGTTGGTTTAGATACTTTAGTTCACGTGGCTAACGGAATTTATGAAAATTGCAAACAAGACGAGGTTTTAGAGTTATTCAAATTGCCAGATTTTATCAATAAAATGATGGAAAATAATTGGCTCGGAACCAAAACAGGACAAGGGTTCTATAAAAAAGTTGGTAAAGATATTCTTTCTTTAGATTTCAATACATTAGACTATCGTGCCCCAAAAAAAGCATCATTTACAACTTTGGAATTAACAAAATCGATTGATAAACCAATTGATAGATTTAAAGTGTTAATTACAGGAAAAGATAAAGCAGGAGAATTTTATCGTAAAAACTTCACTTCCATGTTTCAATATTGCTCTAATAGAATTCCAGAAATTACAGATGCTTTTTACAAAATTGACGATGCAATGAAAGCTGGTTTTGGTTGGGAAAATGGTCCGTTTGAAATTTGGGATGCGATTGGTGTTCAAAAAGGAATTGAATTAATGCAAGCAGAAGGCTTTCAACCAGCAAGTTGGGTAAATGATATGCTTGCTTCTGGAAATGCTTCTTTTTATGCTATTAAAGATGGTGCTACTTATTTTTACAATATAGATAAAAAACAAACAGAAAAAATTCCAGGTCAAGATGCTTTCATTATCCTAAACAACATTCGCGAAAGCAAAAAAGTTTGGAATAACAGTGAAAGTATTATCACCGATTTAGGTGATGGAATTATCAATTTAGAATTTACTTCTAAAATGAATTCTATCGGAGCTGGAGTTTTACAAGGAATAAACAAAGCCATCGATATGGCTGAAAAAGGTTATGAAGGATTAGTAATTGGAAATCAAGGAACGAATTTTTCTGTAGGGGCAAATTTAGCTATGATTTTTATGTTGGCTGTTGAGCAAGAATATGACGAATTAAATATGGCCATCAAAATGTTTCAAGACACGATGATGCGTTGTCGTTATTCATCTATTCCAGTTATTGCTGCACCACATGGAATGACACTTGGTGGTGGTTGCGAATTAACTATGCATTCAGATAGCGCAGTTGCTGCTGCTGAAACCTACATTGGATTAGTAGAATTCGGTGTTGGAGTAATTCCTGGTGGTGGTGGTTCTAAAGAAATGGCGCTTCGTGCATCCGATTTGTTTAGAAAAAACGATGTGGAATTAAATGTATTACAAGAATATTTTTTAACAGTTGGTATGGCGAAAGTGGCAACATCTGCTTATGAAGCATTCGATATTGGCGTACTTCAAAAAGGTAGAGATATTGTTGTTGTAAATAAAGATCGTCAGATTGCTACTGCAAAACAAGTGGCTTTACAAATGGCAAATCAAGGCTATACACAACCGGTGAGAAGAAACGATATAAAAGTTTTAGGTAAACAAGCTTTAGGTATGTTTTTAGTAGGAACCGACCAAATGGTAGCTGGTCAATATATTTCAGAACATGATCAAAAAATTGCCAATAAATTGGCTTATGTAATGGCTGGTGGCGATTTATCTGAACCAAATTTAGTTTCTGAACAATACTTATTGGATTTAGAACGTGAAGCTTTCTTGTCACTTTGTACAGAAAGAAAAACATTAGAACGTATTCAATTTATGTTAACTAAAGGGAAACCGTTGAGAAATTAATTCAAAAAAATAATTATGAAAACAGCATATATAGTATCCGCTTACCGAACTGCAGTAGGAAAAGCACCAAAAGGATTATTTCGTTTTAAAAGACCAGATGAATTAGCCGCAGAAACTATCGATCATATGATGGCGCAATTGCCAACTTTTGATAAAACTAGAATTGATGATGTTATGGTTGGAAACGCTATGCCAGAAGCAGAGCAGGGTTTAAACGTTGGAAGATTAATTTCCTTAATGGGATTGAAAGTAACAGACGTTCCGGGTGTGACAGTTAATAGATATTGCGCTTCTGGATTAGAAACCATCGGAATGGCTACAGCTAAAATTCAATCAGGAATGGCGCATTGTATTATTGCTGGTGGCGCAGAAAGTATGAGTTATATTCCTATGGGTGGTTATAAGCCAACTCCTGATTATAAAGTTGCAGCAGCAGGAAACGAAGATTATTATTGGGGAATGGGATTAACAGCCGAAGCTGTCGCGAAACAATTCAAAATTTCAAGAGAAGATCAGGATAAATTTGCTTATGAATCTCATATGAAAGCCTTAAAAGCACAAGCTGATGGCAAATTCGATAACCAAATTGTACCTATAAATATTGAACAAACATTTGTAAACGAAAACGGTAAAAAAGAAACCAAATCGTATATCGTTTCAAAAGATGAAGGGCCAAGATTAGGAACTTCGGTTGAAGCATTAGCCAATTTAAAACCTGTTTTTGCAGCAGACGGTTCTGTGACAGCAGGGAATTCGTCTCAAATGAGTCCCC
>CAZQGY010000063.1:0-4624 GCA_964593435.1 uncultured Flavobacterium sp.
ATAGTTCCATGAATGGTAACTAGTGCTAAATAAATATCATTTCGCATTACTCCATCAGGAGCAAACTTGTCACCCAATAAAACATTGAAAATTTTAAATGACTCTTCTGGCCATGCTAATTGCATTCTGAAAAGTAAAGACATTCCAATACCAATGATACCCATGATGATACCTGTGATAAGGTACTGCTTAGCAATCATTTTATGGTCAATACTAAATATATACTTAGTAATGAACGTTTCTTTATGATGATGATCGTGTTCGTGACCGTGTCCTTCTACTGACATAATTATATACTTTATATATTCTTAAATTAATTATTTCATTACAACCTTAGAAACAGTATCCAAAGAAACTGCTGTAGAATCAATAACAGTACCCTCTGCAGCCGGAGCAGGCTCGTTTGACTCCTTAACTTTCTGAACTAATGATACTTGTTCTTTAAACCATTTATTATAGTCTTCAGGAGTATCAACCACAATCTTCATCTGCATATTGTAATGTGAAGCTCCACAAATTTTATTACACAACAATAAATAGTCAAAAGTGTAAGGGTCTAAAGCAGTATTACCTGCTGCTACTAATTCAGCACTTTTTTGAGTTCTAATTTTATTAATACGCGCTACTTTCTCAACCATAAAAGGTAATTCTCTATACTCTAAAGTAGTATAAGTAGGAGTAAAAGCAAATTGAGTAACCATCCCAGGAACACAATTCATTTGAGCTCTAAAATGCGGCATGTAGGCAGAGTGTAAAACGTCTTGAGAACGTATTTTAAACAATACTTTCTTTCCTTTAGGTATGTGTAACTCTGATGCAACAAAATCATCTTGTGCGTTAGGATCAGCTAAATCAACTCCAACATCATTAACTCCGTCAATTAATCTTACGTTTGCTTTACCTAAAACGTTATCAGCACCAGCATAACGAGCAGTCCAACCAAACTGTTTAGCATACAACTCTATAACAATAACATCCTCATCTTCATCAACAAACATAATATTGTTCCAAGCATACAATCCATATAATATAAGACCAGCTAAAACAATTGCAGGAATAGAACTCCAAATTGCTTCCAACTTATTATTATCAGCAAAGAATAACGCTTTTTGATCTTTTTTACCTCTGTATTTAAAAGCAAAATAATGCAATAAAACTTGAGTAACAGCTTGAACAATAAATATTAAAACCCAAGTAATATTCATCAATCTATCAACATCTGTTCCGTGTTCTGAAGCTGGAGTATGAAGAGGTAAGTCTCCCCACTTTAATAAACCATAAATAGTAAAAATATAAATGAAAGCTAAAAAGCCAAACATTAAATATCCTTGAACATTATTATCATTATCAGTTGCTATTTGTGAGTCATTCGAATTTGAATTACCTACCTGAGTTAAATCAAATATCTTGGTTAACTGCCAAATTGCAACAGCCAATAAAACTAAAACTATAATTACCAACAAACTTGTCATCTGTTTTTATTTAAATATTATTAATAATGAAAATGTTTACTCTCTTCTATAAATGGATTTCTTTTAGCTAATAAAGGTGCTTTAGTCAATGCAGTAAAGACAACATAAATAAATAAACCTAAAAAGAAAAGAATAGATGCAATTTCAGGAACACCAATAAACCATTGGTCACCAACTGTACCAGGCATAATCATGTTAAAGAAATCAACATAATGACCCAATAATATTACAATTCCTGCCATAACCAATACCCAAGTAATTCTCTTGAAATCAGTATTAATTAAAATTAATAGTGGAAACAAGAAGTTCATAGCTACTGCTCCAAAGAATGGTAAATTATACAATTGGATACGTGTTACATAGTAAGTAACCTCTTCAGGAATATCAGCATACCAAATTAACATGAACTGAGAAAACCATAGGTACGTCCAGAATACACTAATTCCAAACATAAACTTAGCTAAATCATGAATATGACTTGTGTTAACGTGTTCAAGATATCCTTTAGATTTAAGGTATAGTGTAACCATTGCAATTGTTGTAATTCCACTTACAAAGAAGCTTGCAAAAACATACCATCCAAAAAGTGTACTAAACCAATGTGGGTCAATAGACATGATCCAATCCCAAGACATAATTGACTCAGATACAATAAAGAATACTAAAAATGCAGCTGACATTTTAAAATTCTTTTTGTAATACAAGTTATCATTAGCTTCATCTTGTGCTAAACAATTTTTTCTTGAATAGTATTGATAAAGGCTCCAACCTAATAAAAATATTGCAGCTCTAACAATCCAAAAAGGAAAATTTAAATACCCTGCTTTACCAGCAATTATATGATCATAAGCACTGCTATTAGGATCCGTTACACCTTCACCTAACCATACAAATAGATGATTAAAATGTAGACCTGATAATATCAATAAAATGAAAAATAAAACCGAACCAACTGGTAAATATGATGTTATTCCTTGCATCACTCTGAACAATACTGGTGACCAGCCTGCTTGAGCAACTTGTTGTATTGCATAAAAAGCTAAAGCACCCAAAGCAATTAACATAAAAAATATACAAGCAACATATAAAGCAGCCCAAGGCTTATTTTGTAATTGGTGCAGTACATGAGTCAAATGAGCTTCATGTTCAGCATGAGCATCAACCACATGAGCTTCAGCAGCATGACTTTTATCTTCGTGAGCAGCAGGTGCAGCATGAGAATTTGATTCATGACTTTCAGCCTTAGCAGGATGAGAATCAGTTGCCTCATGTTTAGCAACATCATGACTACCATGACTATCTGCGGCTAAAAGTTTCTCAACTTCTTTAATATCTTTAGGAGCAGTATAAAAACCATATCCAATACCTAAAAGACCAACAGCCATAAGGATTAGAGAAAAAGTTTTTAATTTACTTGAAAATGTATACATATCTTTTACGATCAGTTTGTTCAACAATTATAATTCGCTTTTAAGTTTAAGAACATAGTCAGCAACTAACCAACGCTCTTTTGCATCCAATTGATTGGCATGAGACCCCATAGAATTAAGTCCATAAGTAATTACGTGAAAAATACTTCCTTCAGTAATTGGTCTGTCTGCATAACTAGGTACGCCTAAGAATTTTTCTCTCTCTACTAACTTCCCTTTACCATTTCCAGATGCCCCATGACAACTGATACAATAAATTTCATATAGCTCTTGCCCTTTAACAATATCTTTTTGGATAGAATCTAAAGGTGATTTTAAATTCGCTTTAGCTAATTCGTAGCCTTCAGTAGAATTTTCATATTCATACACATCAAAACCTCTTTTTAAAGAACCAGTAGCAGGAAGTTGACCTTCTTTACCATCTTTAAAAGCGTCAGATTCAGAATACGTCTCATATCCAACAGCTTCGTACATGTTTGGAAAATACTGATAATTAGGAGCAGTTTTATCATGGCACGATACCATTACTGTGGCAAAACCTAATAATAACGTTATTTTAAATATACTTTTCATAACTTTAATTAATGCTTTTCTATAACTTTTACTTCAACAGCTCCAGTATTTTCAAAGAATGAAACTAACTCTGCTTCATTATTATTAACTGCAACTTCCATTAAAAAATGGTCATCTGTAGTTCTTACATCTGGATTCTCTGCTTCTTTAAATGGCCATAATTTACTTCTCATGTAAAAAGTAATAACCATTAAGTGAGCAGCAAAAAACACAGTTTCTTCAAACATAATTGGAACAAAAGCAGGCATGTTTTCAATGTAACTGAAACTTGGCTTACCTCCAATATCTTGTGGCCAGTCTTGAATCATAACATAATTCATCATCCAAGTACCAAATGAAATTCCGCATAAACCGTACAAGAAAGCACAAATTGCTAAACGTGTAGGGGCTAGACCCATTGCTTTATCCAAACCATGAACGGGAAATGGACTAAAAACTTCTTCAATGTGATGATGAGCTGCACGTGTTTTCTTTACAGCGTCCATTAAAACATCATCATCATTATATATAGCGTATATTACTTTATTACTCATGGTGTGACTCTTTATTTGCTCTTTCTTTAATATAATTATCTCCAGTTGCTTTTAATATAGTTTTTACTTCTGCTTGTGCAATCACAGGGAAAGTTCTAGCATACAATAAAAACAATACAAAGAAGAAACCTATTGTTCCAATGAAAATACCAATGTCTACGAAAGTTGGTGAGAACATTGTCCATGATGATGGAAGATAATCTCTGTGAAGTGACGTAACAATAATAACGAAACGTTCAAACCACATACCAATATTAACGACAATTGAGATGATAAATGAGAACATAATACTAGTTCTTAATTTTTTAAACCACATGAATTGTGGAGAGAAAACATTACAAGTCATCATAGACCAGTAAGCCCACCAATAAGGTCCAGTAGCTCTATTCAAAAATGCATATTGTTCGTATTCTACACCTGAATACCAAGCTACAAATAGCTCTGTAATATAGGCAACACCTACAATAGAACCTGTAATCATGATTACAATGTTCATTAACTCAATATGTTGAATAGTAATATAAGCTTCTAAATTAGATACCTTTCTCATAATGATAAGCAAGGTATTTACCATTGCAAATCCAGAGAATACAGCACCTGCAACGAAATAAGGAGG
>CAZQGY010000064.1:0-3919 GCA_964593435.1 uncultured Flavobacterium sp.
CTCACGGACCCGATTCAGGTGTAACTACTTGTCAATTGCACATGCGTATGTTCAATGATGGCGATACTGTTTTTGTAGAGCCATGGAGAAGTAGAGCGTTCCCAGTTATTAAAGATTTAGTAGTAGACAGAAGTGCATTTGATAGAATCCAACAAGCGGGTGGTTTCGTATCTGTAAATACTTCTGGAAATACTATTGATGCAAATGCAACGCCAATTCCTAAAGAAGATGCAGATAAAGCGTTTATGGCAGCAGCTTGTATTGGTTGTGGAGCTTGTGTAGCAACTTGTAAAAATGGTTCAGCGATGTTATTTGTTGGTGCTAAAGTATCTCAATATGCATTATTACCACAAGGTAAAGTAGAAGCAACCACTCGTGTATTGAATATGGTACGCCAAATGGACGAAGAAGGTTTCGGTAACTGTACGAATACAGGAGCTTGTGAAGTAGAATGTCCTAAAGGAATTTCACTAGAGAATATTGCTCGTATGAATAGAGAATACTTGGTAGCAAGTGTAATCTAACTCAATACCGCTTACAATAAAAAAACGCATTCCGTAATTGGGATGCGTTTTTTGTTATTAGTCTTTCCAACCCCAAGGCGCGGGAGGATTCGGAACTGTTTTTGTCAAATCAAAATGCACTGTAAATAATCGATCTGAGCCTATGCGTCTCAGATTATAAGTAAATGAAGTTTCGCTTAGAGTAATCCACCAAACATTAGCAGCAGCATTTGGGATAGTGTTATACGTTTCCTGGTCTGCTGGAAAAATTTGTACCGAAGCCGAACCTGGATTTGTACTCGTACCGCCATATTGTGTTACTTTATCTTCTGACCCATCTTCATGACGGTGATCGTGTTTTAATTTGATTCGGTTGTTTTCTAATGTTAGCACCCATGTCCTAGATCTATCTTCACCAACAAAAAACGGAATTCGGATGGTTTTTGCATCACAATTTCGAACGTGCATAACGAGTTTTTTATCCTTAAAAGTGTCGTTGTTTCCTTCTTTCACTTCTCCTTCAAATGATTTTCCGCATTGTTTTTTTAGGTTTTCAAAAAATAATTCAGCACCTGATTTTTCTTGAGCAGTAAGAAATACAGTGCTTAACATTAGTAAAGCCAATAGTGTTTTTTTCATAGTGTAATTTTTTACTAATATAAGTAAGTTTTAGTTAGGTGACATTTCTTATTTTTATAGAAAATAAAAAAGTATGAAAGTAGCAGTCATTCAATCGCCATTGGCTTGGGAAGACCCACAATCCAATAGAAATTATTTCGAAGCCAAAATCAAGGGAATTGCCTCGGATGTCGATATAATTGTACTTCCTGAAATGTTTACATCTGGATTTACCATTAATCCTCAAGTTGTAGCCGAAACTATGCAAGGCGAAACGATTTTATGGATGCAATCTTTGGCGAAAGCCAAAAACTCTGCCATTACAGGCAGTTTAGTTATAGCCGAAGGCGCTACTTTTTATAATAGAATGGTGTTTGTTTTTCCTACGGGCGAAATCCAACAATACGACAAACGCCATTTGTTTACTTTGGCAGATGAACATAAGGTATATACGGCGGGAACACAAAAAAAAATCATTAACTATAAGGGATGGAGAATATGTCCGCTTATTTGTTACGATTTGCGTTTTCCTGTTTTCTCACGCAATGTCGAGAATTACGACTTACTGATTTATGTAGCCAGTTGGCCAAAAACCAGAATTGCCGCTTGGGATACTTTATTAAAAGCGCGCGCTATAGAAAATATGAGTTACACTATTGGCGTGAATCGTTTGGGAGTTGACGGTAATAATTTAGAATACCTTGGACATAGCCAAGTAGTTGATTATTTAGGGAATTCAGTACTAGAACCTCAAAAAGAGGAGGGTGTTTTTATTGCGGATTTAAAGAAAGAAGCGATGTTGGACACACGAAAAAAATTAGATTTTCTTAAGGATAAAGATACATTTGAATTAAAGTAAATTCGGATTTAAATACTACCGCAAATCACATAGCATGAAAAATTTGCGAATTTGCGGTTTATTTTAGCTCTTAATTATTTACGATTGGTATCTGTTTTCTTTTTCTCCGTTTTCTTTTTTGGTTCTGGAGCGTACGGAATACTTAAATCAAAAGCTTGCACGACATCCCAATTAGCCCGAACTTCTACCTCTTTGGAGAAGTAAATAACTTCTTCTGCGTATTGTTTTGCCAAGAAATTTCCTGGATCGTATTGCTTATTTTTATTGTCGTCATATATAGCACGCAAAGTATATTTAGCCGGCTGAATCAAGCTAAAATCTAGTGTAGTCTCTTTTTCAGTAAAGTTTGAAACGATAGTTTCGCCTTTGTCATTAGTTAATTCTACAAGAACAGGAAAGCGTTTCACGTTTTGAAGATTAACAATCAAATTACCATAGTTTTCTAAGGAATTAACATTGATTTTAAAATCCAAACTATCATTCACTTTATCGAATAAGTCAGTTACTGCTCCGGGTGATAATTTGAATTGGTAGGCCTCATCTGCTTCCCGTTTAAAATTCAAATAGAGTAATTGATGGAACTCATCGTATTCAGTGGTAAACGGGATGGCTTTTGACAGATTGTTTACTAAGCTCATTTTGCTTTTGTCAAATTGGACTAGTGGTGTTGCGCTTTCAAGAGCAAAACGTTCTTTAGGATTCAAGCTACCTTGTTGGTGTATCTTGATATCCAAAGTATCTTTTTTGAGTTCTCTGTATTTGAAAGTAAAACTATTTTTATATTTATTTTGTGTCACTTCCATGGTTAAAGAGTCAGCTTTAATAGGGCGGTACCAAACCTGTAATGAGTCTTTTTTAGGAAATTGAGTGATTATAGTTGGTATGATCTGGCCTTTATTTTTTAAAGTAATGCTGGGTCTATTTTCTTTTAGTTTTAAATTCCCTTCATAAGCCATAAGTAAACGATTTCCAGATGCTAGTGAAGGTTTGAATGCTTTAAATGGCAAATTCTCTTTGAATAATTCCAATTCGAAAACCGTATCATTCGGCACTGAAATGAATTGTTTCAAAAACCCAATTTTATCTTTTTTTGAATCGAATTTATTGTTGGAATTGTAATCCTTCATCGCGACCAAAAGGTATTTACCTGCTTTCAGATTTTCCAAACGAAATATCTTTAAACTGTCTAACGTATTGGTAACATAACGCGGCGTTTGTTTGTAAACAATTGAGTCGTTATAATTGGCATTTACATCATACAACATAACAGAAACAAAGGACTCTACTTCTTTGAAGTAAGCGTCTTTTACTTTGCCACTAATAGCGAGAGAGTCGATTGTTTTTCCAGTAGAAAAGACATATTTAAATTGGTTCAAGGCATTTCCCTCGTTGTTATCTGTAATTCCTTGACCAAAGTTAAAACTGTAGGTTGTATTCTCTTGTAAGGTATCTTTGATTGCAATTGTGATAATTTTACTTGCGGTACTAGGTAAAATCAAGGGCTCATTTTTCATGGGCGGCGAAATAATAAGCTGCTTTTTCAAGTCCTTTAACTTGATGAATTCATCAAAGGTTAATTTAATGGTATTGCCTTTAAATTCGGTAGTAAAGTTTTTTGGAAAACTGGCTTTCAATACTGGAGCAATAGTGTCTTTTGCACCGCCAGTAATGTTCCCTCTTTTGGCACAACTAGCCAGAAGAACTAACAATAAAGCAATACAGTAATTTAAAAAGGACTTGCCCATAACGAATTGAAAATTTGATGTCACAAAATAACAACTATATTTAATGGAATGGAAACTTTTTAGCGAAATATTATGGGGTTGTGATTCGGAATTTGGTTTGGAATTCTGTATTTTTAAACCGAAATAGAAGTCAATACCATGAGAAAAATAGAACATATCGGAATTGCAGTAAAAGATTTAGACGTTTCTAACGC
>CAZQGY010000065.1:0-3717 GCA_964593435.1 uncultured Flavobacterium sp.
CCTGTGACCTTCGGGTTATGAGCCCGACGAGCTGCCTACTGCTCTATCCCGCGATATATGTTTAATTCTATTTCTTATATTGAGAAGTAAAGAATTATCTTCTTTAATCCGAGTGCAAATATACAATCTATTTTGGTTCTGACAAGCAAATCATAAAAAATTATTAATTTATTTCAATACAAATAAAAAACAAGTACCTTTGTATTATAAAAATCAATTCGTGCTTAAAAAAATATTCTACAAACTATTATTAGCCACTTCACTTTTCGGGTTGCTACTTTCGTGTACCAATGGAATAAATACTTTATCAATTGGAGACAACATAAAAAAGACAGCAGTTTCCATACACAAAAACACACTAAACAAACTTTCTTTCTATCACGAAATTGAAGATACTAATAATACTTCTGATTTTTTTTATGAAGAAGCAGAATTCGAAAATGACTTTGAATTTGATTATATAATTTATGATAGCAACTCAAAAACATTTGCTTCATCTGTAACCGAAATTCAAAAACTTTATAACAAAACATCTTTTTACTTATTACAGAAAACAAATCCTTTGTATGATTTGTATTGTAACTGGAAGCACCATTTAAGTTAAATAGTATACCGCGTTTGCAAAAAAAAAGCAACCATTATTGTTATTAACCTAAAATCACAGAATACAATGAATGCAACTTCATTGCGATTTGTAGAAGAAGTAACGCTTCACAAACTTTCGCATTTTCTACCTGCACAAAATCCACTAAAAGACTTTGTGCATCATAATACATTGCATGCTTTTCAGGATAAAGATTTTTTTACAGCTTTACAAGAATCCTCTGAAATTTTTGGATATAAAACTTTTTTACCTCTTTCCGACTTCAGAAATAAGTTAAAAAGTAATGAAATAAATTCAGAAGTTTTATATAAAATTATTTACCAAAAAAAAGGAGAAAATAATTTTTCTGTTTGGAAAAATTTTGTTTTGCACAAAGATTATGACGAAACAATACATCCTAAAATCGGAAAGCTTAGAAATTTATGGAAAGAAAAGTATGCCCTAAACTTAGATAAATCAACTCATAGCTTATTATTTAGAGTGCTTTGTAGTTATTTAGATCAAGGGATTTCTGTTTGGAATTTCCCTATTGACAAAGACGGTTTTTTAGCTTCTATAAAAGAACTAGAAAAAAATGGTGTTTTTAGTATTTTTTCAACTCCTAGAGCGAAAATATTACTAGAAAACAACACTCCAATTTATAAATTACTTGAAATTTTAGTCGGCGATGACTTATATTTCGAGAATTATTTGTTTGATCAACAATTTTCGCATCCTGGTTGGAGTGGTATGATTGCAACTTTGGAAAATAATCCTACTTCTTTACTAGATGAAAGAAAAATAACTCTAAAAGAACTAATCACTTTTGAATTGCTTTTAGAAATTGATACGTTAGATAAAAAATTTGGAGAAAACTGGGAGCCTTTAATTACTAAAATTAACTTTGATGCTGAAAATTTATTTTCGCAATCACCTTATTCAGAATATTTTGAAGTGCTTTCTATTTGGCAAGAAGCTTTTGAATGGACTTTTTACAATCAGGCTTTAAGTGGTTTACAACAACAAAAAACAACATTAGATAAACTAGAGCTTACACCTGAATTTCAAGGGCTTTTTTGCATGGATGATAGGGAATGTTCTTTTAGAAGACATATTGAATATTTACAACCTAATGCAAAAACTTTTGGAACTGCCGCTTTTTTTAATTTTGAATTTTTCTATCAGCCTATTAACGGAAAATTCTTTACAAAACTATGTCCTGCACCTGTTACACCAAAATATTTAATTAAAGAGTTACCGCGTAAGAAAAAAACCGCTAAGGATTTTCATTATAATAAAAAATCGCACTCGTTATTTTTTGGATGGTTAATTTCTCAAACGTTAGGATATACTTCTGCTTTTAAATTGTTCTTAAACATATTTAAACCAAGTATGTCGCCAGCAACATCTTCATCTTTTAAACATTTGAATAAAAAATCACAATTAGTTATTGAAAATACAGATGCGAATGACCAACAAGATGGTTTACAAATTGGTTTTTCAGTAGAAGAAATGGCGATTAGAGTAGAAAATATTTTAAAAAGCATAGGATTAGTAAAAAATTTCGCACCTATTGTATATATAGTAGGACACGGAGCAACAAGTGTAAACAATACGCATTTTGCAGGTTACGATTGTGGTGCTTGTAGTGGAAGACCGAGTAGCGTAAATGCTAAAGTGTTAAGTTTTGCAGCCAATCATGAAAAAGTTCGTGCCATTCTTAAAGAAAAAGGAATTTACATTCCAAATGAAACACAATTTTTACCTGCATTACACGACACTACTAGAGACGAAATAGTTTTTTATGATGAATCATTATTGTCCGAAAAGAATATATTACTTCATATTAAAAATAGCGAAATTTTTACAAGTGCCTTAGATAATAATGCAAAAGAACGATCTAGACGATTTGACACAATTAATTCTAATGAAAGTTTGGCTAAAGTTCACGAAAAAATAAAAAATCGTTCTGTGTCCCTTTTTGAACCACGTCCAGAATTAAATCACGCCACAAACGCCATGTGTATAGTCGGTAGAAGAAGTATTTCAGAGCATTTGTTTTTAGACAGACGCTCATTTATGAATTCGTTTGACTATCAAATTGACCCAAAAGGAGATTATTTAGCTGGTATTTTAAATGCGGTAGCACCCGTTGGTGGCGGAATTAATTTAGAATATTACTTTTCACGGGTAGACAATCATAAACTTGGAGCAGGCTCTAAACTTCCACATAATGTTATGGGATTAATTGGAGTTGCAAATGGCATTGATGGTGACTTAAGACCAGGTTTGCCTAGTCAAATGATAGAAGTGCATGATCCATTACGCTTATTAATTGTAGTAGAACATTTTCCTGAAATTGTAAAATATGCCATAACAAAAGTTCCTGCAACGTATGAATGGTTTATAAATAACTGGGTAAACTTAGTAGCTTTACATCCTGAAACTAAAGAACTTTTTCGTTTTGTAGATGGTGAATTTGTACTTTATAATCCAATTCTATTTGATATAAAAACAACAAATAATTCATTGGAATACGCTATGACTAGTTCAGAAAATTTAAACATAACTCTAATAAAATAGTATGATGACAAATGAATTTTTATTAGTATTTATCATAATTCCTATTTTAGGATTTCTGATTAGTTTTTTTATTCCAGAAAAGAAAGAATCATGGTTGTCATGGACAGCTTTTACAACCGTATTTCTTCAACTCATAGTTTTATGTGTTTTCATATTCTATTGGATAATTAATGGTTCAAAAGATATGAATTTGTTCGAATTATCAATTGTTAAAACAAATGATTTCGACTTTTTTATAGATTTTTATTTTGACAAAGTTACTGCAGTGTACTTATTTATTGGTGCGTTACTAACTTCAATGATTACAACATATAGCCGCTATTATTTGCATAGAGAAAAAGGATATAAACGGTTTTTTATGACGGTTTTATTTTTCTTTTTAGGATATAATTTAGCCATTTTAGCAGGTAATTTTGAAACGTTATTCATAGGTTGGGAAATCATTGGGATTTCGTCATTTCTTTTAATTGGATTTTATAGAGAACGCTACTTACCCGTTAAAAATGCTTTTAAAGTGTTTTCAATTTACAGAATTGGAGATGTTGGAATTA
>CAZQGY010000066.1:0-3607 GCA_964593435.1 uncultured Flavobacterium sp.
GAACCACGGATGGAGTTAGAACCACGCGAAAGGATTCGCGCGGCAGCGGGGGGGTATGACTTTTAATATAGTATTTATTGACAAACCACTTAAATAATGATTGTATTTCATAATTACTGTATTCGTTTTTTAGTTACCACGCGAAGGGATTCGCGCGGCAGCGGGGGGAAGGGATTCGCGCGGCAGCGGGGGGCGAAAGGATTCGCGCGGCAGCGGGGGAATTAGATTCTGTAGTTGGAGTATATTCAATTTTTAATTTAGTATCAAAAAAATCAGGAGAACTTATTCCGACACCAACTTCTATTTTTTTGCCTTGTGTACCTGCTACCGCAGAACCCCAACAATTATAGTTGTCTTCAGGAGTAGGTCGTGCTGTTGTACCTTGAAGAAGTGAATCCGTAGTATAGCTACTTGTAGAATTTTTTATTGATTCTGTATAAACATTATCTAAAGTAACTTTTTGACCTTCTACAACTTTTGAACTTCCATTATTTTGATCTTTAATCATTTTTTTTGCTTCTTTATCAGAAACCCCAATATATTTTGCTAAAGTCTTATGATTATCATCTTTTTCAGCAATTAAATTACCCTCGCTATCTGGAATCCAATCACCATCAATCATCCCAGTTGGGTCGGTTCTGTTTATTGGATTATTCGAGCAATAATGGTATGGTGTTTTACCTGGTTGTACTTCCGCTAGTGGGTCAACACTTAACCAAATACTAAACTTTGGATTATAATACCTAGCCCCGTAATAATAAAAACCTGTTTCTTCGTCTAACTCCTTACCATTGAACTTATACCTATTTGTGTACTCTCCAGAATAGCTATGTTGCTCTGCCATAGTTTCTCCGAACGGTAAATTTAAGAAAAATTGATATGGATTTCCATCAAAATCTGATAAAAATGTTCCTGTACCTAAATGGTCGCTGTGGTAGTAGTATATTTCAGCATACTGCTGGGCTGCGAAGGCACTATTATTATCCGCGGTTTTCGCTGATGCAGTTTCTGTATTTGTATCTACTTTTTTGTATTCGGTATAGTTAACTTTTACGTTTTTAGTTGTGGAGCCATTTTTACTTAAATAATAGCTGAAATCCATAATCTGTTTGTTTTTCAACGTATCAAAATCAGTAGATGGTGTGTTTTCAGCTGCTTTGCTATTTGTTTGTTTTAAATATTGGTTGCCGTTTTCAAATATGGCAATGTCTTGCTCTCCTATTTTAGAGGCTACCCGTTGCGTGCCATTGAAATAATGTTTGCTGTATTTTTGATTGGCATCTACTACCATATAAGGGCTAACGTACGTAGTGTATAATCCCATAGTGGTGTTATTTGATTCTACTTGCCCGTTTTCGTATACATTTTCTATTTTTGAACTCGCTTTTAACGTACGCTCCCCTGCCGCATCATAAATGTAATGTTGCATTTGATAGCTGTTTTGGTCATATACTACACGTAAACGATTGCTTTCGTCCCAAAACATTTCACGGAAGTTATTTGAATTCGAATTCACTTTCAAAATTTTATGATGTGTTAATATCACTTTGTGGGCACGGATTACAAATCCGCGCTATCCATTACGAGACATATCCGCGCCATCGGGTTATCAACATTTATTTTTTTAGGGCGTTTTTAATTATTATTATTAATGATAATACACACATAAGAAAAAGTATCTGCAAATTTAAAATTGAAGCATGACCTATTTCTAAAAAAACTTCTTTCCTTCTTAAAAAAATATTTATTTTGTTAAAAAATTCAGCGTTTAACCATAATGTTGCAACAAACAAAAAAGAAACAACAGCAAATAATATTTTTTTAGATCTCAATAAAAACTTATTAAAAACATACAATATTGCAATATATGTTAAAACTTCACAGGTTATATAGATAAAAGTAACCATTATTTATCAGCTTTGATATTATTAAACAAATTTTCTTTAGGTAATTCTTTACCTAATTCAAATAAATTAATGTAGAAATTAGTTACATTTTGCAAATTACTATTCTTTCCTGGATAGTATAATTCATTTACAACATGCTCTCCAGTTTTTATTAAAGACTCTTCTCCATTCCACATTTGAAATCCAGCATGCGATGGCGATGTGGCGTCTTGAACCGTGTGCAATGCAACACCTAATTCAAAATATGCTTTTTCAATTTCACCATTATTTTTCAGACATAATGCTTCATTATACTTCTCCCTAACAAATAAATCCGCTTTAGTTTTCGCTTGCTCAATAGTTTCGTCGTCGTTTCTCATTGCATGGCGATAAGAATACTCACCTGTTTGGAATTGAGCCGTATCTGCATATGCCGTTCCTTGATTTATCATGCTAACTTTATCTTGAATTTTATTTAGTTCAGTTAAACTTGAAGGCTTGGTAATTTTTCCTTTTTCTGATATACCAGGCTTGTTACTATATCTATTCCAAATACCTTCATAGTTTGCTCTTTGATGGACATAATGACCAAATTGAGATGCCCAATCTGGATTACCATTAACAGGTTTTCCTTCTCTACCATCAGGATCAACCATATTAACTGGATTATTCAAGCAGTATGCGTATGGCGAAGCATTCGGAAACTTCTCCGCCAACGGGTCAGTAGTTAACCAAATACTAAACTTAGGATTATAATACCTAGCCCCGTAATAATAGAAACCTGTTTCCTCGTCTAACTCTTTACCATTGAACTTGTACCTGTTTGTGTAATCACCAGAGTAGCTATGTTGCTCTGCCATAGTTTCTCCGAACGGTAAATTTAAGAAAAATTGATATGGATTTCCATCAAAATCTGATAAAAATGTTCCTGTACCTAAATGGTCGCTGTGGTAGTAGTATATTTCTGCATACTGCGGGGCGGCGTAGGCACTATTGTTTTCTGTTGCTTTTGCTGTTGTTGTGTCTGTATTTGTATCTGTTGTTTTGTATTTTGTGTAGTTAACTTTTAGGTTTTTATCGGTTGCATTGTTTGTGCTTTTACTTAGATAATAACTAAAATCCGTAATTTGTGTGTTTTTCAACGTATCAAAATCAGTTGCTGGTGTGTTTTCAGCAGCTTTGTTATTTGCTTGTTTTAAATATTGGTTGCCGTTTTCAAATATGGCAATGTCTTGCTCTCCTATTTTAGAGGCTACCCGTTGCGTGCCATTGAAATAATGTTTGCTGTATTTTTGATTGGCATCTACTACCATATAAGGGCTAACGTACGTAGTGTATAATCCCATAGTGGTAGTATTTGCTTCTACTTGCCCGTTTTCGTATACATTTTCTATTTTTGAACTCGCTTTTAACGTACGCTCCCCTGCCGCATCATAAATGTAATGTTGCATTTGATAGCTGTTTTGGTCATATACTACACGTAAACGATTGCTTTCGTCCCAAAACATTTCACGGAAGTTATTTGAATTCGAATTCACTTTCAAAATTTTATGATGTGTTAATATCACTTTGTGGGCACGGATTGCAAATCCGCGCTATCCATTACGAGAGATATCCGCGCCATCGGGGTTTGATAACACTTCGGCTTGTAAATCTTTTAAAATCACCTAATAAAAGCTCCGGTTTTTGTTCTTCTGTATTTCTAAATATCAAATGAACAT
>CAZQGY010000067.1:0-3582 GCA_964593435.1 uncultured Flavobacterium sp.
GAGGAGGAAGGACAAGCGTAAGCAATTTGCCAAAGAAGAAAATTGCTTATCCGATGTTCCCCACTTGTTCTGATTAACAAATCTACATCTGGGAGGTTGTGTGTGTAAAGATGCTCATTTATAACTGAATCGTCAATTTTGTCAACTGAAATTATATTATTTTTAACTTTATCACTTATATTTTTGACTGCATTTACTAATTCCTCTCTTGACCCGTAACTTAGTGCAAGTGTTAAAACTAATTTAGTGTTTCCAGCCGTTTTATTGATTACATCTTGTAATTCTTTCTGAGCTTTTAAAGGTAATTTTTCAAGATTACCTATGGCATTCATTTTAATATTATTTTTTTCAAGTGTCGGTAATTCTTTAATCAATGAATTAACTAATACTTTCATTAAAGCTTCAACTTCAATTTTAGGCCTGTTCCAATTTTCAGTAGAAAATGCGTAAAGTGTTAAATTTTCAATTCCAAGGGTTGCACAGGCTTCAATAATTTTTTTAACAGATTTAGTTCCGCTTTCATGGCCTAATGTTCTAAATAGCCCATGTTTTTTAGCCCAACGACCATTGCCATCCATAATTATGGCGAGATGTTTTGGAAGATTATTTTTATCAATTAAATTAACTATACTCATATTATTCTGCGCAAAAACAGGGTTTTTGACCAAAGGTATATGTTAAGGTTAAACCCGAAAACACATACCAATCATTGTTGTTTAAATTTCCGAAATTAGGCACTGAAATTGTTGTATTCTCACGAAAACTTCCATCAATTGCATCCGTTAACGCATAACGCGCGCCAATTTCAAAACCGACCACAAAATTAGAAGTTAAATTGGATTTTACACCTAAAATTATGGGTAATACTACACTTTTTTCATTTATATCCACATTAGGCTTCGATTTAGGTCTCAAAGTACCGTTATAAAAGCCCATGTTAATGCCCGTAAATACGTATGGAGTTAGCTTTCTTTCCAATGGATTATTGATATCAAAGTCGAAAAAGTTAAATTCAATTCCGCCACCTATTTCTTTAATTGTAGTATCAAATTCATAACCTCTTGCTTTTCTGCTATTGTCATTAGAATTTGCATCTTTTGAAACTATATTGGACTGAGTGTAAGAAAATCTCCAAGAATGTCGCGGTGTTTTGTTCCATTTGTAAATGAATCCTATGGCAGGACTTTCAGGGTGTATGTATGTGGTAGAGCCTATATCTCCAACAAAATTACTGCCGCCAACAAATAATCCAACTTCATTAATTTGAGAATGACTATTAGAACTGTAAAGTAAAATTGTAAAAAGAAATAGAAATTTATTCATTATTTTAAATTGCAGGCAAATATAATTAAATCAGAAACAAGTCATTTAAAGATATGATTTGTTGTCCGTCTTAACTAAAGTTCTTATTTTAAACGCTAAAAATGAAGGATTCGTATTGACTTAATTTTAATTTCTTTTGTCTTCTCCCCAAAGTAGTTTGTTGCGTAAGGTTTTCAGAAATGTTTCTTCCTGAATTTCTACCATATTGATTTGGAATGGCGTTTTCTTAATTATTAAAATAGATTCATTTGCAATGGTAGTGACTCTAGAATCTAATGAAACTAAATAATTTTCTTCACGACCCGAAACGCGTAATTTAACTTCGGTATCATCTGGGATAACAAGTGGTCTGGCATTTAAATTGTGAGGTGCTATTGGCGCAATTACTAAACTTTTTACATTGGGAGTTAATATAGGTCCGCCGCAACTCATAGAATATCCTGTAGACCCTGTAGGTGTGGAGATAATTAATCCGTCCGCCCAATAGGAGTTTAAAAATTCTCCATCTAAATAGGTTTCTATAGTGATCATCGAGGTAGTATCTTTTCTACTCACCGTGATTTCATTCATTGCAAAATTGATTTCTTTAATGGCATCGTTTTCAGGAGAACAATCCAAACTTAGTAGCGTTCGTTTTGAAATACTGTATTTTTTATCCATTACAAATTGCAAAAAAGAATCAATATTGTCTTTTTGAACCGAAGCTAAAAAGCCTAAACGACCCGCATTTATTCCTAAAATAGGAATGCCTGAATTGCGAACTAAAGTAGCGGCTCTTAAAATGGTTCCGTCTCCACCAATACTTATTAGTAAGTCAAAACTACTATCCAATTCCGTATGCGATGAAAATGTTTGGTAGGTTTCGTGAATTAGGTTTTTTTTGTAAAGCATTTCTAAAAAAGCTGCTTCAATAATCAATTCAGTATTGTTCTTTTTGAAAAAAACAAAAATGTCTTTAATAATAGGTTCGGTGCTATTAAGATAATATTGTCCGTATATTGCTATTTTCATTTTTTTGTAGTTCTAATGCAAAGTTAAATATTCAAATATTTATCTAAATAATCCGAGCGCTCTTTTAGCGTATTAATGTAATTATCATCATTATGCTCCGAAATAATTTCATAATTGTAGCGTCTAAAGGTTTGAATAATATCATTCATAACTCCTAAAGTTACCTTAATTGTAATTTCAATTGTATCATTATCGGACTTGGATACAAACAACCCTAATAACTTACCATTATTACTTTCAACTATTTGAGAGACTTGGCTCATTGAATAATCAACTAGCGCTTTTTTTACAATGATAATACCTCCTGCTTCTTTAATAAATGGGGTTTCATTTAAAAAACGCATACTATCGGTAAGTTCGTAATAACCTAAGTAATGGTTGTTTTCATCCAAAACAGGAACAATGTCTGTATGATTTTTTCCGAAAACTTCTAAAACATCCAGCCAATTCATCGAAGAACGAACAAAAAATGGCTCCAATGTATATTTGTAATTGCTTATTTTTTTATCAGTATCAAATGTTTCTATGTCTTCAGCAACGATGCTTCCTAAGTAAATTCCGTCTTCTAAAACAGGGAAATGAGAAAAAGATACATCCATAAAAAAATCTTGGGCAGCTAGAATAGTTTCTTCGCTGTCCATAGCCCTGAAGTCGTTATTGATGTAATCTGTAATTGTTGTCATAAAGTCAATACTCAATAGTTAACGCAAAATAATCAAAAAAAGGCAAAATCACCTACATTTAACTTTGTATTTTTGTATCCGAAAAATAGTTTTTCTAAAATCAATTCAATAATTATGACAAAGTTAAGTGTAAATATCAATAAAATAGCAACTTTACGAAATGCCCGAGGCGGAAATGTACCAGATCTATTAAAAGTTGCAACTGATATTCAAAAATTTGGCGCGCAAGGCATCACGATTCATCCTCGTCCAGACGAGCGTCACATTCGTTATCAAGATGCACGCGATTTGAAGTCTATCGTTTACACAGAATACAATATAGAGGGCAATCCGCAACATAATTTCATTGATTTGGTTTTAGAATGCCAACCAGAACAAGTGACTTTAGTTCCAGATGCCATCGGAGCAATTACGTCTTCGGCAGGTTGGGATACGGTAAAAAATCAAGCCTACCTGACCGAGATGATTCAAGAATTTCAACGCAACGGAATTCGAACTTCTATTTTTGTGGATCCTGTTCTCGAAATGATTGAAGGAGCAAAAAAAACAGGTACTGACCGAATCG
>CAZQGY010000068.1:0-3580 GCA_964593435.1 uncultured Flavobacterium sp.
GAGGCGGAAGAAGTATTACAAGTTTGGTATACATTTTGTCAGCTAGAAAGAGAATCGTTTAAAATTAATAATAAAACAAATAAATTAACAATCAACCTTAAATTAAATTAAAAATGGACTTCAAAAAATTCTTACCTTGGATTATAGTGGCTGTACTAGTTATTGGGCTTTTCAGCTGGGTAAAAGGAATCAACAACACAGCGGTAACATATGAGCAAGACATTAATGAGTCTTGGGGAAATGTACAAACGGCCTATCAAAGAAGAAATGACTTAATTGGCAACTTAGTAAATACGGTAAAAGGTGCAGCTGAGTTTGAAAAAAGTACATTGACTGCCGTTATTTCAGCGAGAGCTAAAGCGACTTCAATTACTGTTGACCCAACTAATGTAAGTCCTGCACAATTGGCAGCCTTCAACTCAGCACAAAGCGGTGTGAGTAGTTCCTTATCTAAATTATTAGTTTCAGTGGAAAAATATCCTGACTTGAAAGCGAATGAAAATTTCTTGAAATTACAAGACGAATTAGCAAGCACGGAAAATCAAATTTTAACGGCTAGAACACGTTTCAACGAAGCGGTAAAGCCGTATAATACACATATCAAAACGTTCCCAAATTCTCTTTTTGCAGGGATGTTTGGGTTTAAAGAAAAACCTTATTTTGAAGCTGCTGTTGGAGCTGACAAACCGGTAGAAGTAAAATTCTAATTCTAAACAATAACTCCCTATGCAACCAGATACTATTTTTTTAACCAAAGAAGACGAAAACGAAATTGTTGAAGCCATTCGTTTGGCCGAAAAAAATACTTCTGGCGAAATACGAGTTCACATAGAACAAACGACTTCCAAAGTGCCTTTTGATAGGGCTTTGGAAGTTTTTTATGAATTAAAAATGAATGAAACGCAATTACAAAACGGCGTTTTGATTTATTTGGCTATAGCCGACAAAAAATTTGTCATTTGCGGGGATAAAGGAATTAATGAGGTGGTAGCTACTGATTTTTGGGACAGTACCAAAGAAATTATGGCGGCTCAATTCAAACAAGGCCAATTCAAACAAGGATTAATTGACGGAATTGCGCAAGCAGGCGAACAATTGAAAACCTATTTCCCTTGGCAAAATGACGACACTAACGAATTATCAAACGAAATCTCAAAAGGATAATGAAAGCATTTTTAACTACCCCCTTTTTTAAAGTATTCGTTTGTTTATTCATAACGCAAATAGGTTGGGCGCAATTTACCATTCCTAAAAAACCCCAATTTCAAACTTCGGTCTATGACTATGCCAAAGTGCTAAGCGAGACAGAAAAATCACAATTAGAAGAAAAACTAGTACGTTATTCGGATTCTACCACTACCCAAATTATCATTGTTACCATTGAAAGTTTGAAAGGCGAAGACGTGAGCCAATTAGCTACCAACTGGGCGCAAACTTGGGGAATCGGTCAAGCCAAAGAAGACAATGGTGTCATTATTTTATTAGCAAAAGCCGAAAAGAAAATAGCCATCAATCCTGGTTATGGTTTGGAAGATCGATTAACCGCAGGAACTGGTGGTGAAATCATTCGAAATATCATCATTCCCGAATTCAAAGCGGGAAGTTATTTCAATGGTCTAGACAAAGGTACCGATGCCATTATTGATGTTTTTAAAGGCAAGTACAAAGGAACACGAAAACAAAAGAAAGGCGAAGATTTTCCAATACTTCCATTTATAGTTATCATAGTTATTGTCTTAATCTTATTCTCAAGAAATAAAAAAGGAGGAGGCAATTCAGGTGGATCAGGCGGTTTTGGCGGAGGCCCGAGTTTTTTAGACATTCTCGTTTTAAGCAGCTTAGCTAGCGGCAACAGAGGCGGTTTCGGAGGTTCATCAGGTGGTGGATTTGGTGGCGGAGGCTTCGGAGGAGGTTTTGGCGGAGGCGGATTCTCTGGCGGAGGTTCTAGTGGAAGTTGGTAATTTATTTTGATTTCTAATCAATTGCCAACTATATTTGTACCAATAACTGTATTAGATGCTTTCACACAAAACCAAATACGCACTTAAAGCTTTGTTATTTCTTGCTCAACAAGAGCCTGGATATATTGCGCGTACCATTGAAATTGCAGATACAGCTGCTATACCAAAAAAGTTTTTAGAGCAAATTTTATTGGATTTAAAACGAGCTCATTTGGTTGGTAGTAAACAAGGAAAATTTGGTGGATATTACTTAATTAAATCCTCAAATGAAATTACTATGGCTGATATTCATCGATTATTTGATGGCGCTATAGCATTACTCCCATGCGCTTCTTTGAATTTTTATGAACCTTGTTCCGATTGTAAAAGTGAGTCAGAATGTGGCTTAAGGCACGGTTTAATTGCTATTCGAGAAGAAACTTTAAAAGCTATGCAAGGCATTACTATAGCTTCTTTAGTAAAAAAATAAAAAATATTTTTTTAAACTCTACTAATTTTATAGAATTAATTATACATTTGCATCCGAATTAAAAATTATATTCGTTTATGAAAAGTGTTATCCTACTAATAAGTAAGAAAAAAATCAGAAAATATCAAAGTAACCTAATCTATTCTAACAATTATATGTGCTTAAGCTAGTACAAAAAAAAATATTTTAAAACTCGACTATTTACATATAATTAAAATACAATGAAAACCAATACTTTACAAAACTTAATTTCAAGTCTTATTTTACTAATTACCACTACTCTTTTTGGGCAAGCTGATGTAGAAGGAATAGTGAAAGATAAAAACAACCAACCTTTAGAATTAGCCAATGTACTGATTAAAGGTACGAAGTATAATACCGTATCAGATGCCAATGGAAAATTCACTATTGACACACGTGAACGATTACCTTTTACTTTAATTGTTCAATATGTGGGACACCAAACCGCTGAGGTTCGATTTACATCATTACCAACTAGTCCCATTGAAATCATTTTGAAAAGTGAAAATCAATTGAATGATGTGGTCATCACATCTAGACGTCGAATTGAAAAAGCACAAAATGTACCTATTCCAATTTCTGTTGTCGGCGGTAGACAAGCAGAGCAAGCGGGTGCTTTCAATGTGAATCGTTTGAAAGAACTGGTGCCGTCTGTTCAATTGTATTCTTCCAATCCAAGAAATACAAGCATCAATATTAGGGGACTTGGTTCGACGTTCGGACTGACAAATGACGGAATTGATCCTGGCGTAGGATTCTATGTAGACGGAGTGTATTATGCACGACCAGCAGCAACCACACTTGATTTTGTTGATGTGGATCAAATTGAAGTTTTGCGCGGACCACAAGGAACACTTTTTGGTAAAAACACTACTGCTGGTGCTTTTAATATTACTAGTAGAAAAGCAAGTTTTACATCAGGTGCCAACTTTGAATTGAGCTATGGAAATTACGGTTTCATTCAGGCTAAAGCATCTATTACGGGCGCTTTAAGTAAAAAAATTGCCGCTAGATTATCTTTTTCAGGTACACAACGTGATGGATTATTGGAAAACGTAGTAACCGGAAAATCGGTTAACGATTTAAACAACCAAGGAATACGAGGCCAATTGTTGTTTACTCCAACTGA
>CAZQGY010000069.1:0-3435 GCA_964593435.1 uncultured Flavobacterium sp.
TTTACTCTTCTTTCTCGTTGGATTTTCGTTCTAATTCGGCTTGGTATTCTTCCATGACAGGTTTCATAGTGCTTTCAGGAATATCCGAGATTCTTAGGTAAATCAATCCGTCTATAGCATCATTAAACAATGGATCGACATTAAAGGCTACCAAACGCGCATTTTGTTTGATGTATTTTTTAATCAAAACAGGCAAACGTAAACTTCCAGGTTCTAATTCGTCAATTACTTTATCGAATTTATTCAAATCGGCTTCTGTTTCATTGAAAACAAAATCTTTGTCGGCGTCTTTTAATTTTACCTTATACTCTTTTTTAGGGTGAATGTACTGCGCAATATACGGGTCGTAATAATGCGATTTCATGAATTCAATCATCAATGATTTGGAAAAATCAGAGAATTGGTTACTGATACTTACTCCTCCTAATAGGAATTTATGTTCTGGATAATGTAAAGTAGTATGAATGATTCCGCGCCACAACAAGAACAACGGCATTGGTCTTTGTTGGTATTCTTTAATAATGAAAGCTCTTCCCATTTCGATGGATTTGCTCATCATATCGTGTAATTCAGGTTCAAAACGGAACAGACTATTGAGGTAAAAACCATTCATTCCGTATTTCGGATAAATTTCCCTACCTAGTCCCATTCGGTAAGCACCAGCTACTTTTTTGGCGTCGTCATCCCATAAAAAAAGATGGTGGTAGTATTGATCGTATTGGTCTAAATCGATGGATTCATTGGTCCCTTCGCCTACTTCTCTAAAAGTTATTTCTCTCAAACGACCTAATTCATGTAACACATTTGGAATTTTATCGGCCTTTGTAAAAAACACTTCGTAGTTTTTACTTTGTAACAACCGAGCGTCAGAAGCTCTTAAAGCATCCACTTCGGTAATCATTTTTTCTGTACTGGCAGGGGTTACAATTTCTTTTTGATTTTTCTTTGTAGGGTTAAGACTAACTGTTTTTAAGAATTTATTTTTTTTCTCGAATGGATTAGCCAACATATAAGTTTTCTTTCTCAAAAATTCAGAGAAATCTTCCAATGTTTCATATTCGTTTTGTTCAGCAACCGAAATGGGTTTACCAATACGCACTTTAATAATACGGCGTTTTTGACTGAATACTTCCGAAGGTAATTTGGCAGTTCGCAAAGTGCCACTGATTTTTGAAAGGATGTAAAATAAGCCGCTATTTTTGGCGTGAAAATAAATGGGAACAACAGGGACTTGACCTTTACGAATGACTTTAATAGCGCCTTCCTCCCAAGGTTTGTCTACCATTAATTTACCATCTTTATAGCTCGAAACTTCTCCCGCAGGGAAAATTCCTAGAGGTTTTCCATCACTTAAATGGCGTAATGTTTCTTTAATTCCCACCACGCTTGATTTAGCATCCTTATGGTTTTCAAAAGGATTCACAGGCATGATGTATTTTTTTAAGGGCTCGATTCGGTGCAACAAGAAGTTAGCTATAATCTTAAAATTAGGTTCTCTTTCAAGCATTAATTTCAACAATAAAACGCCGTCAATCCCCCCTAGAGGATGATTAGAAATAGTAATATAAGGTCCTTCTTTTGGGATACGTTTTAAATCCTCTTCAGGTATTTCAAATTTGATTTGCAAGTCGTCCAATACACCATTCAAAAAAGCGACTTCGCTTAGGTGTTTGTTTCTGTCATAAACGTTATTTAACTCAGATATCTTAAGCACTTTCATCAGCAACCAGCCTGAAAAAGTCCCCAAGAATCCGTATTTATCGGCGTTGATTGCTTTCGCAACTTCTTTAGCAGTTACTAAACCCATAGTTTTTTTGTATTTGAGGCAAGTGACAAAGATAACAAAAAAGTCCATTTTCTGAATTTTACAAGGCAAACTTCTACTTTTTTATTACATTTGGGAACCCATTTATACTTCTTTAGACAATAAAAAAACGTACTATTTCTATGAAAATCATCTCCTATAATGTCAACGGAATTCGCGCAGCAATTTCTAAAGGACTACTCGAATGGTTGCAACAAGCCAATCCAGACGTCATTTGTTTCCAAGAAATTAAAGCACAAGCTGATCAAGTGCCAACTTTAGACATTGAATTAGCAGGTTACCCTTATCATTATTGGTTTCCAGCTACCAAAAAAGGGTACAGTGGAGTGGCCATTTTATCTAAAATAAAACCCAATAACATTGTTTTCGGTACCGGAATCGAGCATATGGATTTTGAAGGACGTAACATCCGTGTGGACTTTGATGATGTCTCGGTGATGAGTTTGTACCTTCCGTCTGGAACTAATGCAGAGCGATTGGACCACAAGTTCATGTACATGGATGATTTTCAAAACTACATTAATGAAATAAAGAAGGATGTTCCTAATTTAGTGATTTGTGGCGATTATAATATTTGCCATGAGGCCATTGATATTCATGATCCTATACGCAATAAAAATGTATCTGGATTTTTGCCTGCTGAACGAACGTGGTTAGACAATTTCTTGAAAAGCGGCTTCATCGATAGTTTTCGTTTTTTAAATAAAGAACCGGATAATTATACTTGGTGGACCATGCGTTTTCCAACAGCGAGATTGAATAATAAAGGATGGCGTATTGATTATTGTTTGGTTAGCGAACCATTAAAAAATAGAATCAAACGCGCTTTGATTTTACCAGAAGCCAAACATTCGGATCATTGTCCGATTATGGTAGAAATTGAGTAGCTTTGTTGGGAGCTATTTCCTGCTATACGCTTTATCTTTTTATAAATTTCGGCTTTGACTGCCTCAGCCTCCATTATAAAAAGGATATCGCTTCTATCAGGGCTAGGGCGTTGCAATAAAAAAGAAAAAATATAGTTTAAGTTATAAATACAATATAAACCCCATTTATTATGATCAAAAAAATTTCCATCGGATTGTTAGTATTGGCGCTAAGCACCTCTTGTGTGTCTAAAAAAATCTATACCGATTTAGAAAGTAAATACACTGATTTAAAAAAAGAAAACAGAACGCTTGCTGACGAAAATGCCGCTTTAGCGAAAGCTAAAAATCAATTGGAATTAGATGGTGCAGCTCTAAAAACAGATTTAGATCAACTTAGAGCAGATCACACTAAACTGAAAGCAGAGCACGAAGCAAATCTTGATAAGTACAAAGCGTTAGAAGAGTCTTACGCGGCGCTCGAAAAAAACAGCAATGAATCGTTAGAAAGCAACATGAAGAAAAATCGTGAATTGCTGGATGAGTTGGACGAAAAAGCAAAAGCATTAGCGTTAGAGCAAGAGAAATTAAGCAAAAATGCCCAACGTTTGCAAGAACTAGAAGATATGATTGCAGCTAAAGAAGCGAGCATGAAAAAACTAAAAGAAACCTTGTCTAAAGCGCTAAATAGTTTTGAAGGTAAAGGATTGACTGTAGAACAAAAAAACGGAAAAGTATACGTTT
>CAZQGY010000070.1:0-3345 GCA_964593435.1 uncultured Flavobacterium sp.
GGGGAAAATGACACCTGCTTCTATTGATTTTGTTACACCCTTAACTTTATCTACACTTTCAAAAAATCCGGTATTTTCTACTTTTTATAATCAAGATGATGAAAATGCAACCTGGAACAATCATGTAGAATTAGCACTTTGGGCTGATTTTATGCTTATTGCTCCAGCTACAGCGAATACACTTTCCAAAATGGCTTCAGGAACTTGCGATAACTTGCTTTTAGCTACTTATTTATCTGCAAAATGCCCAGTATATTTTGCTCCAGCAATGGATTTAGACATGTATATTCATCCTTCAACTAAAATAAATTTTGAAACTTTAAAAGGTTTTGGAAACACAATAATTCCTGCAGAAAGCGGCGAATTAGCCAGTGGATTAAGCGGTGAAGGTAGAATGGCTGAACCCGAAAACATTCTTCAATTTATTGAAAAAGATATTGAAAGTAAATTACCACTAAAAGGTAAAAAAGTTTTAGTAACTGCAGGTCCTACATATGAAGCTATAGATCCAGTTCGCTTTATAGGCAATCATTCTACTGGCAAAATGGGTTATGAAATTGCTCATTCAGCTGCTAATTTAGGCGCAGAAGTGGTATTGGTTTCAGGGCCAACTCATATGCAATTGCAACATAGTTTAGTTACAATTATAAGAGTTACTTCAGCTGACGAAATGTTTGCTACTTGTCATCACTATTTTGAAAATACTGATGTAGTGATAGCTGCTGCAGCTGTTGCCGACTATAAACCAAAAAATGTTGCCTCACAGAAAATAAAAAAGTCGGAAACTACGTTTACTATAGAATTAGAAAAAAATAAAGATATTTTATTATCTTTAGGTCAAATTAAAAAGAACCAATTTTTAATCGGTTTTGCTTTAGAGACAGAAAATGAGATTGCCAATGCCAAAAGTAAAATCCAAAAAAAGAATTTAGATGTTATCGTCTTGAATTCTTTAAACGATGTGGGTGCTGGATTTGGAAAACCAACCAATAAAGTTACCTTTATTGATAAAGATTTTAATATATTTGATATTCCATTAAAATCAAAAGAATTAGTTGCCGAAGATATTGTTAACCTAATTGTAAAAAAATATGCGAATTAAATTTTTAGTATTCCTTTTTTTAAGTTTTTTTTATGTTAATTCGCAAGAATTAAAAGCTGTTGTGGCTATAAATTCAGATCAAGTTACTAGTGTAAATCCTCAAATTTTTAAGAATTTAGAAAAACAGGTTTTCGATTTTTTAAACAATACTAAATTTTCTGAAAAAGTAGTGAAACAAAATGAAAAAATAAATTGTTCATTTTTCTTCATCGTAACAAAATTTGAAAGCAATAATTTCGAAGTGACTTTACAAGTTAATTCTTCGCGTCCAGTATATAACAGTACATTTACTACCCCAATTCTAAATTTTAACGATAAAGATATAAGTTTTAAATACATTGAATTTGAAAACTTAATTTATGATCAAAATGCATTTACATCAAACTTAGTTTCGGTTTTGTCGTTTTATGCTAATATTATTATCGCTTCTGACGCTGATACTTTTTCAGACAAAGGTGGAACAGATTCTTATGAAACAGCATTAAACATTACCAATGTAGCACAATCAAGTGGTTTTTCAGGTTGGGTACAGACGGGTAAAAAAACGACAAGATTTAATTTGATTTCAGATTTAATGTCAAATACATTTGATCCGTACAGAGAAGCTATGTATGAATACCACATCAATGGATTGGATAAAATGGCAGATGATTTAAAACAAGGAAAATTAGGCATTGCTAATGCAATAGATACATTACTTAAATTGCATAAAGTGAGACCAAATTCACTTTTAGCAAGAACCTTTTTTGATACAAAAACAGACGAAATCGTAGCTATTTTTAATGGTGGACCTGGTATTGATTCAGTTAAAGTTAGAGAAAATTTAGCGACTATTTCTCCGTTAAATTCTTCCAAATGGAATAAAATAAGGTAATATGCTTTTATCTTTATCTGTACAAAATTATGCCTTAATTGAGCAACTTAATATTACTTTTTCCAATCAGTTTGCTACCATAACTGGAGAAACAGGTGCTGGGAAATCTATTTTATTAGGTGCATTGGGCTTAATTATGGGTAATCGTGCCGATTTATCTTCCCTAAAAGATAAAGAAAAAAAATGCGTTGTTGAAGCCAGTTTCGAAATCTCAAAATACAATTTGAATTCGCTTTTTGTAGCCAATGAATTAGATTATGAAGACATAACTATAATTAGACGTGAAATTTTACCTTCTGGAAAATCTCGTGCGTTTATTAATGACACACCGGTTAACTTATCGGAACTACAACTTTTAGCTGAAAATTTAATTGATATTCATTCGCAGCATCAAACTCGTGAATTAGAACAGCAAAATTATCAAATCTCTATTTTAGATGCTATCAGTTCAAATTCAGATAATCTAAGAGAATACTCAATTTTATTATCCGATTTCAAATTAAAAACTAAAGAATTAGAACAAGCAATTGTTGATAAAAGTACGTTGTTTGCGGCTCAAGAATACAATACATATTTGTTAAATGAATTACTTCAAATTGGACTTCAGACTAACGAACAAGAAGAATTAGAAACGGAATTATTAAGTTTAAATAACTCAGAATTAATTAGTGACACTTTAGGCAAATTAGTTTCAAGTGCAAATGATGAGCAATTTGGCTTTATTGCTGCAATAAAAGATAGTAAAAATGCCTTTCAAAAGATTGCTGGGTTTTCTGCTTTATATTCTGAGGTATTTGAAAGATTGAATTCCTCTTTGATTGAATTAGAAGATCTAGTAGATACATCTTTTAATTTAGCGGAGAAAAATATTTATAACCCTGAACGTTTAGAATTTATATCTAACAGATTACAATCCATTTACGATTTACAAAAGAAACATCAAGTCACTTCAATTGAGGACTTGTTAGAAATACAAAATCAGCTATCAGAAAAAGTGATTTTAGTCGATAATTTAGAAGAAAAAATAGCTGAATTAAACAGTTATTTAGCTAATAAAACTATTGAATTAAATTCAATTGCTAATCGGATATCACAAAATAGAGGGAAAGCAATTCCTGTTTTTGTATCTAAAATCTCATCTATTTTGTATGAATTAGGTATGCCAGATTCGCAATTTAAAATGGAATTAATCACCTCAAATTCATTTCTTCCTAATGGAAAAGATGAATTAGAACTTTTGTTTTCGGCAAATAAAGGGACAAATTTGGGTTCGTTTAAAAAAGTAGCTTCAGGTGGAGAAATGTCAAGAATTATGTTAGCTATTAAAGCAATTTTAGCTGATTTTTCTAAATTACCTATTCTTTCCTCC
>CAZQGY010000071.1:0-3264 GCA_964593435.1 uncultured Flavobacterium sp.
GAGAGAAGCTGGCCGAAAATATTGTGCAATACCGTTCTGAAAACGGTCCATTCGATGATCGAAAACAACTGAAAAAAGTGCCTCGTTTGGGAGACAAAGCGTTCCAACAAGGCGCGGCTTTTATCCGAATTAAAGAAGGGAAAAACCCATTAGACAATTCGGCGGTGCATCCCGAAGCCTATCCGATTGTAGAAAAAATGGCAAAAGATTTGAAACTTTCGGTACACGAATTAATTGGCAACAAAGACAGAACCGCTTTAATCAAACCCGAAAATTATACCACGCCCGAAATAGGTTTGCTGACTTTAAAAGATATTATCAAAGAATTGGAGAAACCAGGTTTGGACCCTAGAAAATCAGCTAAAATATTTGAGTTTGACCCGAATGTTACATCCATAAAAGACCTAAAATCAGGAATGATTTTACCGGGAATTGTAAATAACATTACCAACTTTGGATGTTTTGTGGATATTGGAATTAAAGAAAGCGGTTTGGTTCACATTTCCCAACTTAAAGCAGGTTTTGTGAGCGATGTGAATGAGGTAGTCAAATTACACCAACACGTTGAGGTTAAAGTAACTGAAGTGGACGAAGACCGCAAACGAATTCAGTTGACAATGGTGTTGTAAATAGAAATATTTTGTAAGTTTGTTTATTAAAAATCAGATACTAATGACGGCAATTACAATCACTCCTAGAAACAAAAAAGAACTTCTGGCTCTGAAACAGTTTATCAAAGTGAATGATTTAACTTTCGAAGAATCTGTTTCTGAAGTGAATGAACAAAGCTCATCGAAAAGTTCCATTTCAAAAATGCCAAAAGATTTTGAAAAAGAAATGAAAAATGCCATCACAATTGATGAGTTTTCTAGTAAGACTACTTCTTTTATAGAGGGCTTATCATGGAGCAAATAACAATTTTTTTTAAAAAAGAAGTACTAGAATCTTTTAACGACTTGGTTTTTGAATTGTACTCCAAAGATTATTTTGCATCACTAGATTATGCCATTGATTATAAAGACAAATTAGTTTCATTCATTAACAATTCTATTGCCAGTTTTCCTCATAAAACCACTCCAAAGAAATTAAAGCATTTTGGAGAAAAGTATATTTTTTATAATTCCAATCAAAGAACCACTTGGTATGTTTTTTTTAAAAAACACGAACAGATTTATATTATTACAGCAATTTTAAATATTCATTCACATTACGCTAAATATTTATAAAAAAATAAATACATAAGATCATAAAAACAAAAAAACCAAGTTATTTAACTTGGGTTTTTATATTAGAATTGATAAAGAATTACTCTTTAGTTTGCTTCGCCTATTCGCCTTTTTGGCTCGAGTCTTCTTTCTTAACTGCAGACGAATCGTCTTTAGCTGCGTTTTTAAATTCTTTAATTCCACTTCCTAAACCTTTCATTAGTTCTGGAATTTTTTTACCTCCAAAAAGCAATAAAACTACTGCTAAAATGATAAGTATTTCTGGTAAACCTATTCTTCCCATGATTTATTATTTTTATGCCGAAGCAAATTTGTTTAATAATGAAGTACAAATGTATATAGAATTAGCGAATAGCAATTCTTTTTTGATCATTTATTTAGTTTCAAAAGCGTTAAATTTGTATTAAAACGTGATTTAGTAGTCTTTGTACTTCTAAAATCAAGTCATAACATCAAAGACAATAATTGTTTATATTTGTTCAATAAACCACAAGCAATGTCTAAAAAGGGATTAAAAAGACAGCAATTAAAAGAAAATTTATTCAATAAAAGGCGTTTAATCATTTTAAATGAAGACACTTTTGAAGAAACCTTCTCTTTAAAACTAACCCTGATGAATGTTTTTGTAGTATTGGGTTTAGGCGCTATTTTCATCATTTTTGTCACTACATTTATTATTGCTTTTACTCCTTTACGCGAGTTTATTCCGGGATATTCTTCTTCTAAATTAAAACGAGACGCTACAGAATTAGCTTTAAAATCAGATTCTCTTTCGCGCGCATTGGAACAAAACGAAGCCTACATTAAATCACTTAAAAAAGTGTTGACAGGCGAGTTAGAGTTTGCTAAATTCAACAAAGATTCTATTTTATCATCTGTAGATGAAGCTCCAGTAGAGGGAAGTCTATCAGCATCAAAAGAAGAATTAGAATTGCGAAAAACAGTAAACAAAGAAGAGCAAAAAGCTTCCAAAAAGAATAAATAAAACCAACAGCATGTCTATAAAATCTATTGCGGCTCGATTATTTGCAAGCCAAGTGGTTAAAAAAACACAGGCTTGGGCCAGTAACCCTGTAGCAACCCAAAACAAGGTGTTCCAAGAATTAATTCGTCAAGCGCAAGACACGCAGTTTGGGAAAGATCATCATTTTGCTCAAATACAATCTCCAGCCGATTTTGCTCAACAAGTTCCTGTTCGCGATTATGAAGAACTGAAACCCTATGTGGAGAGAGTGGTAAAAGGGGAGGAGAACGTACTTTGGAAAGGAAAACCACTTTATTTTGCCAAAACTTCTGGGACAACTTCAGGGGCAAAATACATTCCGTTGACCAAGGAATCCATGCCGTACCATATCGAAGCGGCTCGTAATGCCATTTTGCATTACATTCACGAAACAGGCAATTCCGATTTTGTGGATGGTAAAATGATTTTTCTGCAAGGAAGCCCTATTTTAGAAGAAAAAAATGGAATAAAATTAGGGCGTTTGTCTGGAATTGTCGCGCATTTTGTTCCCAAATATTTACAAAAAAACCGCATGCCTTCCTGGCAAACCAATTGTATTGAAGATTGGGAAACCAAAGTCAACGCCATTGTTGAGGAAACTTTCAATGAAAACATGTCGGTGATTTCAGGAATTCCGTCTTGGGTTCAAATGTATTTTGAAAAACTGCAGCAAAAGGCGAATAAGCCCGTTGGTGAAATCTTCAAAAACTTTAATTTGTTCATTTATGGCGGAGTTAACTATGAACCTTACCGTGCAAAATTTGAAAATTTAATTGGCCGAAAAGTCGATTCAATTGAGCTTTTCCCAGCTTCGGAAGGATTTTTTGCTTACCAAGACTCCCAAAAAGAAAAAGGAATGTTACTATTGTTGAATTCAGGAATTTTCTACGAATTTATCAAGAGCGACGAATTTTCGAGCCCCAACCCTAAGCGCTATACCATTGGCGAAGTAGAATTGGGTGTGAATTATGTTTTAATTTTGTCTACCAATGCAGGACTTTGGGCATACAATATTGGCGATACTGTTCAGTTTAC
>CAZQGY010000072.1:0-2938 GCA_964593435.1 uncultured Flavobacterium sp.
TTTTGCCAAATTGAATTTATAAAACCATTCAAACACTTATTTTTGCGCTATGGCAAGAAAAAATACAGACAAAGTTGTCTTTCATCAAATAAAAGTCCTTGATGCTGGTGCAAAAGGCGTATCGGTAGCAAAAGCGCCCGACGGAAAAGTAATTTTTATCCCTAATGTAGTTCCTGGAGACGTTGTAGATGTGCAAACATTTAAGAAACGTAAAGCTTTTTACGAAGGAAAAGCTGTAAAGTTTCACGAACTTTCAGAACATCGAATAGAACCTATTTGTGAACATTTTGGAGTTTGTGGCGGTTGTAAATGGCAAAATATGAACTACAGCCAACAATTGTTTTACAAACAAAATGAGGTAAAAAACCATTTGCAACGTATTGGAAAAATTGAACTTCCAGAATTTGAACCTATTTTAGGTTCAGAGAAACAATTCTTTTACAGAAACAAAATGGAATTTTCATTTTCGAACAGCCGTTGGTTAACCGAAAAAGAAATCGAAAGTACCGAAGACTTAGGCAATCGAAATGCGTTAGGATTTCACATTCCAAAAATGTGGGACAAAATCTTAGACATCAACAAATGCCATTTACAAGAAGATCCATCGAATGCAATCCGAAATGAGATTAGGGCTTTTGCTAATGAAAACGGATTGACTTTCTTCAACCCAAGAGCGCACGAAGGTTTGTTGCGTACGTTAATGTTACGAACTGCTTCAACCGGAGAAATCATGGTTTTGATTCAGTTTTTTGAAGATGATAAAGCCAATAGAGAATTAATTTTAGATCATATTTTCAAAAAATTCCCTCAAATTACTTCGCTTCAATTTGTGGTGAATAATAAAGCAAACGATACTTTATACGATACCAATATCCAACTATATAAAGGTCGTGATTACATTTTGGAAGAAATGGAAGGTTTGAAATTTAGCATAAATGCGAAATCTTTTTACCAAACCAATTCCGATCAAGCCTACGAATTATACAAAATAACACGCGATTTTGCTGGACTTACAGGAAATGAAACCGTATATGATTTATATACTGGAACAGGAACTATTGCACAATTTGTATCTAAAAAAGCCAAAAAAGTAATTGGTGTTGAAAGTGTTCCAGAAGCTATAAGCGATGCGAAAGCCAATGCCAAACGTAATGAAATTACGAATTGCGAATTCTTTGTAGGAGACATGAAAGTAGTTTTTAACGAAAGTTTCATCGCGCTACACGGTAAACCAGATGTGATTATTACTGATCCACCTAGAGACGGAATGCACAAAGATGTTATTGAGCAAATTCTTAAAATTGAACCGCAAAAAGTGGTGTATGTGAGCTGCAACTCGGCTACACAAGCACGTGACTTGGCTTTAATGGACGAAAAATACAAAGTAACCCGTGTGCGTCCTGTGGATATGTTCCCGCAAACGCATCACGTAGAAAATGTTGTACTTTTGGAGAAACGATAATCAAATGAAAAAGCGAATTCTTGTTGTAGTTGTGCTACTGTCGGTGTTTTTCTCAGGATGTGAGAAAGACGACATTTGCGATGCTGCTACAATTACCACTCCCCGATTGGTTTTAACTTTTTATGATATCAATAACCCAAGCGTTGTAAAGAATGTATCGAAATTAAAAGTGGTTGGCGAAGGAATGACCGAAGGGATTATCTTTAGTCCAAATGCGATAGGTGATTCAAAATACGTTACCAATGGAAGTAGCATTTCTATTCCGTTGAAAGTAGATCAGGACATCACTACTTATGATTTGATTTTTAATTCGGGTAACACAAACCCTGCTTTGGTATTTACCGACAAAATTCAAATCAATTATACCCGAACTAATACATTTGTTTCTAGAGCTTGTGGCTACAAAACTACGTTCACTTTACGACCAACAAATCCAATAATTCACTCTGCATTATCTTCAAATAAGTGGATCCGATTCATATCAGTAGATAAAACAACAATAGTAAATGAAAATGAAACACATATTAAACTATTTTTCTAGTGTTTGTTTTTTGGTTGCGTTCACTTTAGTGCAGGCACAAGAAAAATCTACTGTAAAAGCAAATCTTGATACTAAGGCCCTAGAACAAACTGAAGATAGCATTCCGGTAAAAAAAGATCGTTATGGACTACGATTAGGAATAGATCTATTTAAATTCTCAAGAGGTTTTTATGATAAAAACTATAAAGGAATAGAACTTACTGGTGATTTTAGATGGAATAAAAAATACTTTTTAGCAGCCGAACTAGGAAACGAAAATAAAACTACTGAAGACGACCGATTAACATCAACGAGCAAAGGTTCCTACCTAAAAGTGGGGTTCGATTACAATTTATATGAAAATTGGTTGGATATGGAAAATATCATTTCAATTGGTTTGCGTTATGGATTCAGTACGTTTAGTCAAGAATTAAATGGATATAAAATTTATAACCCGCATCCCTATTGGGGAGAATTACCACTAATTCCTGCCAATCAAGAATTCAATGGCTTAAGTGCTAGTTGGATTGAAGTAGTAACCGGAATGAAGGCTAAAATGTTCAATAATGTTTTTGTTGGATTTAGTGTTCAATTAAAAACATTAGTTACCAATAAAAAACCAGACGGTTTTGATAATTTATACATTCCGGGATTTAACAGAACCTATAATGGAAATTTCGGAATTGGGTTTAACTACACTGTTAGTTATTTTCTCCCGTTGTATAAAAAGAAAGTAATCTCTAAATAATAGTGCTACCTTTTGGCAAAAGCCAAAGATTACAACTCCTTTATCCCTTTAATAAAAAGCCAAGACATAAAGAGTTTCTCTCCATCTTTAGTTTTAACGGATTGAAATTTAGGAGAAAGAATTGTCCCTACTACAAAAGCGGTAAACGGAATAAATAATCCTGTCAAATTGGTGTAGTTATGAATCAAATAGCGAAAAGCAATAAACA
>CAZQGY010000073.1:0-2804 GCA_964593435.1 uncultured Flavobacterium sp.
GGCTGGTGGAAAAGTAATTCAAGAATTACAAAAAGCTACGGGTTGTACTATAGTTATTAACGAAGTGGATGAACAAGGTGTAGTTGAAATTTTAGGTACAGATCCAAACGGAATTGCTGCAGTATTGGCTAAAATTGATTCTATCATTTTCAAACCAACAATGGGAGAAGCTTACGAAGTGAAAGTAATTAAAATGTTAGATTTTGGTGCGGTAGTAGAATATACAGCGGCTCCAGGAAACGAAGTTTTATTACACGTATCTGAATTGGCTTGGGAACGTACTGAAAACGTTACGGATGTAGTTAATATGGGCGATGTATTCCAAGTGAAATACTTAGGTGTTGACCCAAAAACTAGAAAAGAAAAAGTGTCAAGAAAAGCACTTTTACCAAGACCTCCAAGAGAAGAGAAAAAAGACGATGCTCCAAAGGCGTAATCTTATTTTTATTTAGTTTAAAAATCCCGATAATTTTCATTATCGGGATTTTTTTTTAATGAAATAATTAAATTTTATGTACGTCTTTAAACTTCACCATATCCAATAAACGTTCTTCTTTTTCTGAATCAAAACCGCATGTTGACTTAAACTCTTTAGGATTATCATACGTTCCGAACAACATGTCCCACCAAACGATATCGCCATAATTATTTGTGTGTTTGTCGTATTCATGATGAATTCTATGCATTTCTGGTCGTTGAAAAACATAACCTATCCAACGTGGCGTTTTTACATTAGTATGATAAAAAAATTCTCCCAAAGCGGTAAACAAGGTATACACTGCTCCTGCTTCTATACTTAAACCTAAAGTAGTAAACACTAATATACTTCCAATGATAGAATTTACAGACATTTCAAGTGGATGTTTATAAAAAGAAGTAATAACCTCTAGACGTTGTGGACTGTGGTGAATTTGATGAAATTTTGTCCAAAGAAAATCAAATTGATGACGCCATCTATGCCACCAATAAAAAATAAAAGTAGCAATGAAATAAGCTATAAAACCACCAAAAAATGGATTTACATACTTTGATAAATTAAAAAAAGAATATTGAGAGAGCCATATTTCCCAAGTAAATCCAGCAAGAGTTACAACTCCAAGTTGAATAAAATTTAAAGATAAAACTCTTATAGTCCATGTAGGTACTTCAGGTAATTTCCATCCTGGAGTAAGACGTTCCAATAAAAAACAAAGACCAAATACAATAAAAATAATAGTGAGTGTCATAATAATTTTAGATTTACAATTAATAATAAATCAAAAATACTTGTAACTCTAAATTAAATTGATGCACCTAAGTTAATAAATAACTAAATTATTCTTTTTCTAATTCTACTCAAAGATTGTGGTTTTACTCCAACATAAGAAGCGATAAGATATTGAGGAATACGCTGAACTAAATCTTTATAATGTTGTAAAAAATATCTGTATCTATTTTCTGGATTGTATTGATGAACCGTTAAAAGTTGATTTACCATTATAACAAATCGATGTTCAATAATCATCCTGCCAAGAAAGTTAGCATTTTTAGATTCTTTGTATAAATTTTGTAGATCATTATAATCAATTACCAAAAATTCACAATCTTCAAGCGCTTGAATATTTTGTATAGAAGGTTGTCTCGAAATAAAACTTCCATAATCTGAAACAAATTCGCCTTCTTTAGTAAATTCTAAAGTAGCTTCTTCTTCATTATTAAAAACAAAATAACGAACTAAACCTTTTACTAAAAATCCTAATTTTGAATTTACTTCTGTAGATTGTAAATAATATTCATTTTTCTTTAATGAAAATAATTTAAATGCATTTAAAATTAGTTTTTCTTCCTCAAAATCCAAAGGCGCTAATTTCTTTAGTGAAGCTAAAAGTATATTGTGAGAATTCATTTTTTTTCACAATATTAAAAAAATATAGTCAGTAAATAAATTAAAGAATGCAAATAATCGATTATTTTACCAAACAAAAGATTTTTATAACCTTTTGTAACTTTTTTATTTTTCTTGCGTATAATAATTAGAACATTTAACGTGAAGGGGAAAATTCAATGAGACAACTTAAAATAACCAAGCAGGTTACCAATCGTGAAACTGCTTCCTTAGACAAATATTTACAAGAAATTGGTAAGGTAGATTTGATTACTGCCGACGAAGAAGTAGAATTAGCACAACGTATTAAAGCGGGTGACCAACGCGCCTTAGAAAAACTAACGAAAGCAAATTTACGTTTCGTAGTATCCGTTGCCAAACAATATCAAAATCAAGGTTTAACATTACCCGATTTAATTAACGAAGGAAACTTAGGATTAATTAAAGCCGCACAACGTTTTGATGAAACACGTGGTTTCAAATTCATTTCATATGCGGTATGGTGGATTCGTCAATCGATTTTACAAGCATTAGCAGAACAATCTCGTATCGTACGTTTGCCATTAAACAAAATTGGTTCTATCAATAAAATCAACAAAATGTATGCTTTGTTAGAGCAATCTAATGAAAGACCACCTTCTGCTGAAGAAATTGCAAAAGAATTAGATATGACCGTAAATGACGTAAAAGAGTCTATGAAAAACTCTGGTCGTCATTTATCTATGGATGCGCCACTTGTTGAAGGAGAAGATTCCAACTTATATGATGTATTACGTTCAGGTGAATCACCAAATCCAGATAGAGAATTAATTCACGAATCCCTTCAAACTGAAATTGAACGAGCTTTAGAGACCTTAACGCCAAGAGAAGCAGACGTAGTGCGTTTGTATTTTGGTTTAAGTGACCAGCATCCAATGACGTTAGAAGAAATTGGCGAAAC
>CAZQGY010000074.1:0-2756 GCA_964593435.1 uncultured Flavobacterium sp.
GAGTATTTGCAAAAAGAGTTGGGAATTGATTATGTTCATGCCAATCAATTGGAAATCAAAGACGGAAAATTAACGGGTAAATACTTGGGTGAAATTGTTGACGGTCAAAAGAAAGCCGAATACTTACAAGCCATTGCTGAAAAAGAAGGAATTCACATTAACCAAACGATTGCAGTGGGTGATGGTGCCAATGATTTGCCAATGCTAAATTTAGCAGGTTTAGGGATTGCTTTCCACGCCAAGCCTACGGTAAAAGAAAATGCAGCGAGTTCAATTTCTAGTTTAGGATTGGATGGGGTTTTATACCTTTTAGGCTATCACGATAGGCATATCGATATGATGGAGGAATAAAAATTCTATTGATTAAAATTATAAAAGCCCAACACTAGTTGGGCTTTTTTATTTATACTTTACTGTAATTCTTTCAACTGCTCCAAATACTCTCGTTGATTGGATAATCTAGGAATTTTGTGTTGGCCACCTAGCTTATCTCGCTCTTTAAGCCAATCATAAAATAGATGTGGTCGAGCTAAATTAATAATCAAAGGATTTAAAGTCATATTATTGTACCTTTTGGCTTCATAATCGGAGTTGAGACTTTGTAAGGTATCGTCCAAAACGGTTTGAAATTGATTTATGTCTTTCGGATTCTGTTTGAACTCAATCATCCATTCGTGAGCGCCTTTTTCTTTACCCTCCATAAATATTGGAGCTACGGTATAATCTACCACTTCTGTTTGGGTAAGTTGACAAGCTTTGGCGATAGCCTGATCAGTGTTTTCTACCATTAGTTCTTCGCCAAAAACGTTGATATGATGCTTGGTTCTGCCCGAAACACGTATTCGATACGGATTTAAGGAAGTAAATCGAACAGTATCGCCAATTAAATAGCGCCATAATCCAGAATTAGTAGTAATTACGATAGCATAGTTTTTAAATAATTCTACATCAGCCAAACGGATTATTTTTTGATTGGGAGTTCCAAAAGTATCCATTGGAATGAACTCATAGAAAATCCCGTAATCAAGCATTAATAGTAAATCACTTGAATCATTCAAATCTTGTATAGCAAAGAAACCTTCTGAGGCATTGTAGATTTCGTAGTACTTAAAATCAGATTTTGGCAGTAGTTTTTGATATTGTTCGCGGTAAGGTTCAAAACTTACTCCTCCGTGAAAATAAACTTCTAAGTTTGGCCACACTTCCAATAAATTGCCTTTTCCAGTTTCTTCGAGCATTCGGTTCATTAAAACCAACATCCATGAAGGAACTCCTGCAAAGCTGGTAACATTTTCATTTTTGGTTTCGTTGATAATAGCCGTTAGTTTGGTTTCCCATTCGCTCATCAACGAAATTTTATTACTTGGCGTACTACTAAATTCGGCCCAAATAGGCATATTTTCAATCAGAATAGCTGATAAGTCACCAAACAGCGTTTCTTTATCTTCGTATATCTGAGAGCTTCCGCCTAAGCGAAGACTTTTTCCCAGAAACAGTTCAGAATCTTCATTGTTATTCAAATACAAACACAATAAATCTTTACTTCCTTTGTAATGACAATCTTCTAAAGCATCATTACTAACAGGAATAAATTTACTTTTAGCATTGGTAGTACCACTTGATTTGGCAAACCATTTAATTGAGGCATCCCAAAAAACATTTTGTTCACCTTGGCGTGTGCGTTCAATTAAAGGTTGTAAATCTTCATAACTAGAAACAGGAACTCGTTCTGAAAATGTGGTATAGGATGTTATGGAACTAAAATCGTATTGGGCTCCAATTACTGTATTTTCTGCTCGCCGAATCAAATTCATCAGTAATTCCTCTTGCACCTCATTAGGGTACTTCAAGAAAAGCTCGATTTGGTGAATCCGTTGCTTTAGAACCCAAGAGGCAATGGAATTGATTATTGGAATGGGCATAGCGATTTATAATTTTATAATGCTGATTCTAGATTTGGTTATAGATGGACAAATACTAACTTTGCATCAATATCAAAAATAGTGTTTTTTTTCATAAAAAATAGATTCTTATCAAAATCCGATTGAGATGAGTTGTAATAAAAAAAGTTATATTTCAAATCTGAATTCATAAATCGTTAATCTGAAATTTCAAATCATATGACATACGAAGGGGTTTTAACTAAAATGCAAACTGAATTTGGAGAGCCAATTCAATATTATCTTGTTTTTGAAGATAGCTTTTTGAATGTCAATCAATTATTGGGTAAACCAATGCAGATTAATTTTGTGGGTTTTCAATGTTTGAATTGTGGGAAGAAGAAAAAAATATTCCGACAAGGATTTTGTTATGATTGTTTTTATTCCAGTCCTGCTGTGGGAGATTGGATCATGAAGCCCGAATTGAGTACTGCACATCTTGGAATTGCTGATCGTGATTTAGCGTATGAAGAAAAAGTTCAATTGCAACCGCATATTGTGTATTTGGCTTTGTCAAGCGAAGTGAAAGTTGGCGTTACCCGAAAGACACAAATGCCTACACGATGGATTGACCAAGGAGCCAATCAAGCCATCTCGATTGTTGAGGTACCCAATCGTTATTTAGCAGGAATAACAGAAGTCGCTTTGAAAAATCATTATGCTGATAAAACGAATTGGCGAAAAATGCTTACTAATGCCATAGAACCTGTTGATTTAATTGCAGAACGGCTGAAAGTTGAACAATTAATTCCAACCGAAGTTCAGGAGTATTTTTACAATCAGAAAAATGATTTGTATGAAATGCACTATCCTGTT
>CAZQGY010000075.1:0-2602 GCA_964593435.1 uncultured Flavobacterium sp.
GACCTGGAATGGGTGTTTTGACCAAATATTTATTGGACAAACCCACCACTACTTACGTAATTGAAATCGATACGGAATCGGTGGCGTATTTGGACTCGAATTATCCGAAATTGAAAGATAAAATCATTTCGAAGGACTTTCTACGTTACGATTGTAATGAGGTTTTTGAAGGAAAACAATACGCTATCATCGGGAATTTCCCATACAATATTTCGACGCAAATTGTATTTAGAACCTTGGAGTTCCGCCATCAAATTCCAGAGTTTTCGGGTATGTTTCAAAAGGAAGTAGCACAGCGTATTTGCGAGAAAAAAGGAAGTAAAGCTTACGGTATTTTATCGGTTTTGGCACAAGCGTTTTATCATGCCGAATACTTGTTTACGGTAGATGAACATGTTTTTGATCCGCCACCAAAAGTAAAATCAGGGGTAATGCGTTTGCGACGAAAAGAAGACTTTAGTTTGCCTTGTGGCGAAAAATTATTCTTCAGAGTGGTAAAAACGGCCTTTCAGCAACGTAGAAAAACCTTGCGTAACAGTTTAAAAACCTTAAATTTGTCAGATAATTTAAGAGAAGACACAATTTTAGATCTTCGCCCAGAACAACTTAGTGTTGAAGACTTTATAGCACTCACTCAAAAAATCGAAGCCGATGGAATTTAAAATCAGCAAAGAACTAATCCAAGAATTAGAGCAACTCATTCAATCAAAAAACGACCAACAGCTGGAAGTTTTATTGAATGACATGCACCATGCTGATATTGCCGAAGTACTAGATGAGCTAGATTTTGAACAGGCTACCTATATTTTTAAAGTTTTAGATAGTGATAAAACGGCCGAAATTCTTTTGGAATTAGAGGACGATTTACGTGAAAATATCTTAAAACGACTTTCTCCAAAAGAAATTGCTGAGGAGCTTGACGAGTTAGAAACGAACGATGCCGCGGACATTATTGCCGAGTTATCCCAAGATATTAAAGCCGAAGTAATTTCGGAATTGCAAGACGTTGAACACGCCAAAGACATTGTGGATTTGCTTCGTTATGACGAAGACACTGCTGGTGGAATCATGCACAAGGAGTTGGTGAAGGTCAACGAAAACTGGAATGTATTGACTTGTGTCAAAGAAATGCGCATCCAGGCTGAGAACATTTCAAGAGTGCATTCTATTTATGTGGTGGACGACGAAGACCGTTTGAAAGGACGTTTGTCACTTAAAGATTTATTGACTACTTCTTCCAGAACACCAATTAACGATGTGTACATCCGAAAATTGAATTATGTAAATGTAGATACCGAAGACGTTGAGGTGGCGCGTATCATGCAAAAATACGATTTAGAAGCTATTCCAGTAGTGGACGAATTGGGGCGTTTGGTAGGCCGAATTACCATTGACGATATCGTCGATGTAATTAAGGACGAAGCCGATGAAGATTACCAGTTAGCTGCGGGTATCTCCCAAGACGTAGAAGCCGATGATAGTATTTTTGATCATACTAAAGCTCGTTTGCCTTGGTTGGTTTTAGCTCTTTTAGGAGGTTTTATTTCTGTTAGAGTATTGGGTTTATTTGAAGGAGCGATGTTGAACCATGGCAATTTATTCTTCTTTACACCATTGATTGCCGCGATGGCTGGAAATGTTGGCGTACAATCTTCGGCTATCATTGTGCAAGGTTTGGCTAACAACACTTTGAGCGGTTCTTTGTTCAATCGTTTAATTAAAGAAGTGGCTTTGAGTTTACTTAACGGAGTAATCTTGGCTACGATTTTATTTATAGGCAGTCATTATCTATTAAATGTTGAAATTATTATTGGCGTAATTGTAACCGTAGCATTGATTTCGGTTATTATCATTGCTTCGTTAATAGGTACATTTATCCCCTTATTATTGGATAAATTTGGAATAGACCCCGCCTTGGCAACTGGTCCGTTTATTACTACTAGCAATGATATTTGCGGAATTCTAATTTATTTTTCTATTGCCAAAATGATTTTAGGATTTTAAAATAAAAATCCAAACACAACAACACAACACAACCACTATAACTACACAACATGAACGTACACATTATTGGCGGAGGCAACTTAGGAGCCTCTATCGCCATTGGAATTGCTAAATTTACTACTGGCAATCAAGTTACTGTAACCCGAAGAAACACTACTAATATTCTACATCTAGATCAATTAGGCGTTACGGTTTCAAAAGACAACAAACACAATATCCAAAACGCAGATATTATTATTTTGACCATCAAACCGTACCAAGTCGATATGGTATTGGAAGAAATTTTGCCGGCAATTGCCAATAAAACCATTGCTTCTGCCGTGAGTGGATTGTCTATAGAAAACCTGCAAAATAAAATTGGCGAAACCCACCAAGCCGTGCGCATCATGCCGAATATTGCATCGCAATTTGGTGCTTCGGCGACTTGTATTGCGTTTCAAGAAACTAATAAAGAAGCGGCTCAACAAGTTGTAGCTCTTTTTGAAGGTCTAGGAACAGCACCTATCATTGACGAAAAATTAATGGATGCTGCAACTGTCTTAGCAGCCAGTGGAACCGCATTTGCCTTGCGTTACATTCGTGCGTCGATGCAAGCGGG